>PBAI01000035.1 GCA_002715825.1 Roseibacillus sp.
ACCCATATTGACTCTAACAGTATTACTGTTAGCATATCTTTTATGAGCAATCCTTCAAACAGCGCTCCCAAGCCGAATCCCAGCAATGACGATTTGCTGGCTATGGGTATTGATCCTAAAACCGGGTTTCCTTGGTTCTGATCTCCAACAACAACCNTATAGTAAACNAGNGTTGTTGGNGGTGTAGAACACACACCAACCAAGGCCCCGNCTCAGCTGGCGAGAANCCTGGCAAGCTCCAGCAGGTTAGCAGGCAGCTNGCGGGTCTCTTTCCAGGCCAGCTCNAGCTCGACNAGAGTGACCTGTCCATTTCGACTGGCCACCAGCTTCGAGGACTCTCCCGATAGCAGCGCATCAACCGCAGCCTTTCCGAAGAGCCCCCCCTGGACCCTGTCAGCGGCGCTGGGAGCGCCGCCACGCTGAATGTAGCCCAGGACCGAGACGCGCGGATTGTAGCCTGACTGGTCGGAGATCTTCNGGGCAATCTCATAGGCGTTTCCCGCGTCGTCTCCCTCGGCGACCACCACGATGCTAGAGACTTTGCCGGCCTCGCGGCAGCGTTCGAGCTGGGCGCAAAGCGCTGTGATATCCGTCGGCACCTCTGGCATCAGGACTCCCTCGGCGCCGCAGGCGAGCGCCACCTGGAGGGAGAGGAATCCCCGGTTGCGGCCCATGACCTCGACCAGGAAGAGNCGCTCGTGGGAGGTTGCTGTGTCGCGGATCTTGTCGATGGCCTCTACCGCGGTATTGACGGCCGTGTCGAACCCGAGAGCATAATCAGTTCCGCCTACATCGTTATCGATGGTTTTCGGNATCCCGATCAGCGGCAGGTTGGTCTGGCGTGCGAGCTCCGAGGCCCCGTTCAGCGAGCCATCGCCTCCGATCACGACCAGGCCGTCAATGCCGCGTTCGAGGAGGTNGGAGGCGGCTTTCTTCCGCGCCTCGGGTTCCCTGAATTCCGGACAGCGACTGGAGCGGAGAACAGTTCCGCCAAGTTTGACGATTCCCGCGACGCTACGGGCGTTCATGCGCTCCATCTCGTTATCGATCAGGCCTCGCCACCCGCGGTGGACCCCAATGGTCTCGATGCCGCCGGCAAGGGCCGTTCTTACAACGGCACGAATGCAGGGATTCAGGCCCGGGCAATCTCCTCCGCTGGTCAGCAGTGCTATTCGTTTCAAGTGCGAGGTGGTGCAAGCTTCGTTGGCCGCGACTAGGCATCCCTGATGCCGGCCGCGAATTTTAGGAAGGATAAACTAGCCGGGTGAAAATGCCATATTAAAGCTCGGTCCCCGCTTGCCGACTGCGCCTGGGGGGTCGCCTTACAAAGGTTGCACCTTTTTGCAATTGTTCGCCCGTCGTGGGCTCGCAAAGGCTAGCAGGATAGGTTGGCACGAGAATGGCCGGAAGGCGGCAGAGCGTTCAAAGACGGCGTAGAGGTCTCAGGGAAATACTGCTGCAGTAGAGGCGAAAAGGTTGAAACGGTGGAGGAGACACGGAAGTAACCTCACCCGGTCCTGATTTCTCCTCGGGAGGGGGGGGGAAGTGTCTCCACCCAGTCATTTTGCCATGCCTATAAGTGATGCGAAGCCATGGCCATCCGCCTTCGGTATATCTGACCATTATTCCATTGCCATCCTCAACTTTGGTTTCGGGGCACCTTTCGCCTGCGGGTGTCCACACAATGGCGGTTCCCATGAGGCCGTCAATGTAGGTTGCTTCATTCTCCTTCTGCCCGCCTTTGTACCAGTTCCTCCAAATACCGTCCATTTGACCGTCCACGTGAGTTCCTTTTCTCCTTAACTGTCCAAACTCGTTCCAGGCAATCAAAGGCCCATGATGTTTGCCGTCCTTGTAGTTTATCTCAGACAGCTTCCCGCCAGTCTCATACCAATGGAACTTGGTTCCGTCCCGTTTACCATCCTTGTAGCTTATTTCCGTCATCTTTTGCCCGCCGTGCCAGTAAGCAACCGCTTTACCAGTAAAAGGAGTGTTCTGGTCAGGAAGGTAATGACGTTGTTTGCCAGCCTCGCCCCGCTTCTGCAGCGATTTGATCGCGACCTCTTTTGTTTCGGCACCCAAAAGCGGGAGGGAGGTCATAAGGAAAAACACGAGTAGACTTTTCATAAAGCGAGGTAACTGGAGATAAAAACCCCTTTTCAGGGGTAGACCTCCCAACAATCGCACAAATTTTTCGGGATGCACGATGGTTTCTGAAAACTGTTGGAGAATTGTTCAACATGAGGTTTTTCCTGGCTGTCGCTGCCTCCCAATACGATTTTTGTGTCATACCTCGATCTACGACAAAAGCCACGTCCAGTTCATTATGAAGAAGGCCTGAATCAGGAGAAAGAGGAGGGATCCGGTGACATGAAATGAGCGCCTCTTTGTCACCATAAGGAAAATAAAGAGCCCGGTGGCGATAACTCGGACGAGATGCTGGCCTAGACCATACTCGCCGTCTTTCATCACGAAGCCGCCGAACAAGAGATCTGACAGACTGAAGGTCACCATCAGGCTGATAAATAGAATGAAAAATGGTTTCCTCTGATTGATAAATTGTCCGTCCAGCTCTTCGGAATGCGGCTCTGGCACACGCAGTAGGGAGCAGATAATATACATGATGATCGGCCCCATCAGTAGCACTAGGAGCTCAAAGTAGGACCACTCCAGCTTGTCGGCTTGCACCCACGAAGCCCAGAAATACTGAATGAGCATGTTCAGCATATTGATGATCCAAAGCAGGCTGAGAGTTCTCCCCTTACATGCGACCCTGATGATCTTCGCTACACCCTGCAGTAATTCAGCGACGCCAAGTCCGATGATTATCGAAACCAGAACCATGATAAATTCGAACCTGTTCATAGTGCGTCACCCCTACCATGCCATCCCCAGCAGCCACAAGCGTCCGTGCTTGCCGTTTGTGATTCCGCAGAGTTAGGATTTAGGGGTGAATAAAGTTCTCGTAGTATGTGCAGCACTCTTCGTCGCCGGCTGTGGAGCACAATCTGAAGAGCGTATCCTTGCCTGGCACAGCCTGATCGTAGTGGAAAAAAGTGGTGATCTGCTGGTGACCGAGACCATCAAGGTCCGGGCAGCGGGAAGGGCTATAAAGCGGGGAATTTTGCGTNATCTTCCACTCCTCTTCGACGCTGAGTCCAAGCCGCCTACAAAAGACCTCGACCAAGCTCTGAAAAAACCCATCGGAGTCGTCTCGGTAAAGCGAAACGGGGAGCGAGAGCACTACGGGGTCGAAAACCATGGAGATGGGGTAACTGTTCGTATCGGCCGGCGGGAGGTCTTCCTGAAGCCGGGCATTTATACGTATGAAATCACTTATCGGACAGGGCGGCAGCTCTCCCATGACGAAGGCAGGGACGCCGTGTATTGGAATGTTAATGGCACGGGATGGTCATTTCCGATCGATGAGGTGAGTGCCACGGTGACCTTGCCGGCAGGGATCAAGGGAACCAAGATCCGGGGCTACACCGGGAAGCTGAATGAGAAGGGCGAAGATTACCGAGCGGAACTGACCGCGACGGGGGCAACTATTGCGACTACACGTCCGTTTGATCCCAAGGAAAACCTGTCCTTGGTGCTCGAGTGGCCACCGGGTCTTCTAGACGCAGCCGCCTACGGAAAATGACTACGAATTTCCCATGAAATCCCTGCCTCCAACGAGCGCCTGCCGCAAGAACCTTTTATACGAAGCTACTTGAGGGCTGGCACTCGATAGCCTCGCGCACAGAGTAAAGAGATGCATATGCTGCAGGCATGAACAAGAACACGAATCGAAAGTGTAGCCCGAGAGGTGCTGAAAATGTATTTGGGGAGCCCTTGCACCAATGTTGCACATCTCCCTTAACTGGCTTTGAGCGCGATGGTTTCTGTCACACTGGTCCTGATGATCGAGGTGTGCACGTGGTCTGTGCACAGATGACGGAGGACTTTCTTGCCTACACCTGTGCTCGAGGTAATGACCTGAGCACGCCCGCTCCCATGTATGGCTTTCCTGGACTCAGGCCCGGTGACCGATGGTGTCTCTGCGCCGCACGATGGGCTGAGGCCGAGCGGGCAGGGGTGGCGCCCCTGGTCGACCTAGAAGCCACTCAGGAAAAAGCTCTTGAGTTCGTCTCGCTTGAGTTGCTCCAAAAGTATGCGCTCAAGCGTCCGTAAGTGTGCAGCCTAGAAGTTCGCTAGACAGGGCGCAAGTCGAGGTGCCAGCCGGTGCTGGTAGTGGCTGGCTTCCGGGACGCTTCGTGGGTTATTAACAAGGGGCATTGACCACCTAGAGGGAGGTCGTCAGGTTAGGCCTCCGACGTGCCCGGATCACCTTATGATCGTGAACCTTCTTCGTATCCTGTCTCTCGTTTCTGTGTCGCTCGCGATCGCGCAGGGCGCCCCACTGCAAATTGACTCTAAGACCGGACAGTATCGGGATCTTTCCTACGAGGCGCTCACCGAGACGGGGTTGTCAGCAGAAGAGCGTAGCCGCCTCTTTGGTGGGGAGACCGTGCATTACGGTGAACTCACCGACAGGGAGAGATTCGCGGCGCGAAAAGAGTTATCAGAGATGCTGGGAATGATCAACGATGGGCTAGTTGAGCAGTGCCGAACCGAGATTCACCGGTGGCTTGTGCAGCAGGCTGCGGACCTTCCCGCGGCCTATGCGGATCGCGACATGCATAAGATCAAGACGGGCGCGGCGGTCTTCTTCAGGGCGTACGAGATCTTCCGCCGGAAGGACTACCTGCAAGCGGGTCTGGTCCGAGCCGATCTGATCCTCAAGGCGCAGTGGCCGCGGGGACACTGGCCGTGGCCCGGCAAGAGCTCGAACTTTGTCCGCATTCAGGACGGATTCAATGACACTCCGTTCTGGATCATGCTTTACGCCCACAAGGTAACTGGGGATAAGAAATACTTGGAGTCCGCGCGCCGCTGTGCCGATGTGATGCTTGAACTCCAACGCCCCGGTGGCGGATGGGGCGACCAGTGGTCCTTCAATGGCTCAGCGTCAGGCAATAGTGGAGTCTACCACGGAATCTCCTTCAACGACGGACCGACCAACGCGCAGTTTCGAATGATGGTGGCCATGTATCACCTGACCCGTGATCGCAAGTATATCGAAAACCTTCATAAACTTTGGCCCTGGATTCAAAAAGCAAACCTCGGAGAAAAGGACCCGGTGGTCGGTTGGGGGGATCAGTACAACGATGATGCCTCCCCGGTGCGAGCCCGCCGTTACGAAATCGAGCTTCCCAGTAACTACGCCCTCACCCGTGCGGTGGGTCCTCTCTTAGTCTGGCTTTACCTCATCACCGGCGAGGAGGAGCAGATTGAACTCTTGCGCAAGGCCTACGACTGGCACGAGGAGATGCGTCTACGGGATCTGGAGCCGGAAAATTGGAAACTCCTTGCGCAATTAAACCAGCATCAGGCCAAAGCCGGGCACAATTACTGCTATCGTCCAGGATGGGGAAGTGCCTGGCTTCCAGACGGCTCTAACTGGGGTGGTGTGACCGGCTACAACGTCTTTGTCTGGTATCCCATAGACGAGGAGCGTCGCAAGAAATACGGTCGCTTTCTTCCGGTTCAGAGTCACGAAGTCACCATCACAAAGGCGGGGAAGGCAACCAAGGAGCGGCGGTCCCTCAGCGCAACACAGGGATGGCTGCAAATCTACAGTAGGGATGAAGCCTACTATGGTCGCCACATGTGCCATTGTTCGATTGGCAACGATCTGAGCGAGATCCGCCGGGCACTTCTTGAACACAAGCGCGGGGGCCGTGATGCGCTCCAGAAATACTACAGTAATCCGACCAGCTATACCCCCGATCAGTATCTGCAAGCCCGACTCGACGCGGCGCGCCGTTGTCTGCAGGAGCGCAACGTGAAGCTCGCCCGCAATCCAGACCGGAAAGGGATCCTTGCTCTACCAGATCCCGGTGCTCTCGTCGGGCAGAAGGGGCGCTGGTACGGAGACAAGTATCGGAGCCCTGTCGGACCCGTCCCGCGGAAGGGACCAAATGCTGTAGCGGGCGATTGGCCAACCAAGTGGGGGGCTTCCTATTACGAGTTCATGCATCACGTCTCAGGCGGAGAACGGGGAAATGTCGGCTGGTATCAATGGCAACTCGTCTACGATCATCTGCTGGCCCACGGCAAGATCGACCCAGATTCGGCGGCCCGGGGTGGTCGTGGTTTCCAAGGAGTGGCATTTCACAACGGCCTCGATTCCTGGGATGTCCTTGGGGAATGGATGATGGCCTGCATCGAGCGTGAAAACCACTTCGATCTCCCGTGGTTTAAAGATTAGCGAAGACGCAAAACGCTCAGAGCGTGCGATGTGGGGACGAGGCTTGTGAGTGCATTCGTGATGTTGCGCTTTTGGGTGCAGGGCCGCTTTGCTAAGAATGGACCCCATGAAACAAATCGATCTTAAATCAGCTCTTATTGGAGTGTTCGTTACTACCACCGTTCTCCTTTCGCTCGGAGCAACGGGACCACAGGACGAAGGGGTCAAATCCCCTTCGTGGGATAAGTCTCAAAAATGGGAGTGGACTATTCTTCCTTTCGTCGATGCGGACGGTCTGAAGAGAGTTGGTGACGCCGGATATGAATTTGTTGGTTGTGATCAAAAACTGCGCACCTCGGTTTGGCGCAGGCGAATTAAGTAACGTTGCTGAGTTTTACGGGACCACGCTGTCAGCCACTCTCAGACGAGCGGGGAAGCTACCCTCAATCGAGTGGCATGAATTTTGTGGGACCAGATTTTTTTGATGATGAACAAGGAAGGGGCTTCCCGAAAGGCGAGGCTTGGTCCTTCCGCGCGTGAAAAAAACAAAGCTCCCTCCATTTTCCTTCAGGAGTGCGCCATAATAGAATCTCCCAGAAGGATACTGTTTTGATGAGAGGTGTTTTTCGGGTGCTTTTTATGGAGCAAGAAGGATGCGGAGCTCATTCAGACGGGATCTGGATACCGTAAAATTTTCTTCCCTGGCTAGATGCCACTTAATTCTGATTGCATCAAAACTGCGGGGTGATTTAGCTGTATCATGCTTAAAATTCCAAAGCTTCTGTGCGCTGCCGCAGGGCTGCTACTCTTCATCACTTCCAGCGTTGCCTCTGCCGATCATCACGCAGGCGGACACAAGATCAAGGTTCTGTTAATCGACGGCCAGAACAATCACGATTGGAGGCGGTGTTCGCCGGTCATGACCTCGACCCTCGAGGCAAGTGGTAAGTTCACTGTTCATACCGAAACGGTCACCGAGGCAGATGTGATTGACTGGATCGTTGATTTTTCGGCCTACGATGTAGTTCTCTCAAATTACAACGGGAAACCGTGGCAGGAGAAAACCCAGAAAGCCTTCGTGAAGTATATCGAGGAGGGAGGTAATCTGGTGGTAGTTCACGCTGCGGATAACTCGTTCCGGGAATGGAAAGAGTATAATCTGATGATCGGCCTTGGCGGCTGGGGCGGTCGTAATGAAAAGGATGGTCCTTACGTGTATTGGAAGGACGGTAAAGTGGTCCGGGACAACTCCAAGGGGCGGGGAGGCTCACACGGTCGCGCATGGGAGTATAAGGTTGTAGTTCGCGATACGGAGCACCCGATCACAAAAGGTCTACCCAAGGAGTTTCTTCAGGCCAAGGAAGAGCTTTATGATCGCCTGCGCGGTCCGGGTGAGAACATGAAAATCCTGGCGACTGCCTTAGCCAAAGGCGGCTCTGAGCGCCATGAACCGGTGCTGATGACAATCACCTACGGGAAGGGGCGTATCTTCCATACGGTGATGGGTCACGACAGTAAGTCGATGCTGGGAGTGGCGTTTCAAGAGACCCTGCTTCGGGGGACTGAGTGGGCCGCGACCGGGAAGGTTACCTTTCCACCGGTTACCGCTGCAGAGCTTCCTGCTGACCAGGCTCTGTCTCGCGATCCGAAAGCGGGAGCATCTGCTCGCTAGGATCAAGCGTGGTAATTCTCCCAAAGCACGCGAACAGGAAGAAGGCAGCAAAGCCTGAATACAGGGCCGTAGATCCTGTCGCTTCTGCCCGCTTATTCGAGGTGTGCGACGATTCTTGATTAGACATCGAAGTGGTATGTTCGCAGTTAACTCAGCGCGGATGGTTACGGCAGCACTTGTAATTCTCTCTGGAGCAGTGCACGGGCAGGGCTTGCTTAGAACCCTTGATACATTTTGTGACGATTTTACCGGGGTCATCCCGCTAGTTCCTGAAATCGATGGCGAGAGCATTACGTTTTCCTGCTTCAGGACCAGTGATGGTCTCTTGGCCAACTATAATGTCCGCTATACCTTCCGGAAGGCTCGCATGGAGAGAGATATGCCGTGCGTTGCAGTGATCGTGGAGATTCCCGCGGGGAAAGATCGAAAAAAGGAGCTGATGCGCAAGGCGCTGATTGCTCACGGTTTAGAGGTATGGGGAAAAGAGGTGGTAGAACGAGGTGGTTTTGGTGTTCCAGGAAAGTCAACTGTTCAATACGGGCGAAAGAGTGCGAAAGCGCCGTCCTTTCTCATAATTGAAGAAGAGTTCAAGCGTCCCGGGTTTGCAGATCTAACCCGCCTGACGCTCGAGGCAGTGACTTACAAGGTCTCGCAATATAACCGGGCCCGAATTAAATGAAATCGAGGCGGGGCTCGAGACCGTAGTCGAATGGGTAAGATTCGATGGAATCCGGGATGCAGAGCCCCGGGATTGAGCAAAATCAATCGCTCACGGTTACATTATCGAGAGACAGCCCGCTGAAGGCATCCGGGCTGTCATCACTGATGAAATTCCACTCGATGACGATGCTGGTTCCAAAAGAGTCCTCGGGGAGAGGAATTCGGATAGTGCGCCAGTCGTCATCAAAAATGTTCATATCGATGGGGATTTCGTCCCCGAGGGGAGACAGGTCGGCGGACCTCAAAAAGCGGACAGCCGCTGTATCACCAAAGCCGTCGGCATCTCGAAATGCGCTAAAAGATAACTCAGCAGAAGAGGCGGAGCTGAGATCAATGCTGGGAGATCTCAGAGAAATATTGGAGTTTGGACCATAATCTCCAAGGTTGGTAGACCATGCATGGGTTGAGCCATTGGCCCCGCTAAGGGGCCCGGTGCTTGCGGAAGGGGTTCCCAGCTCCCACGTGGTGGTGCCATTCTGATCGTTGATCAAGGGAATCCAGTCTGCGACATCATCTTCAAAGTCGGAGAAGTAGTAAATTTGGGGAGGAGGCTGAAATTCCTCAATAACGAAGTAGCGCTGAGGATCCAGAGGTTGACTGATGATTACGGTGTTTTTGTCAGGGGTAGCTGCAAGATTGCCAAGGTCGGCAAAGATTGGCCAGTTGGCAGAGCTACCGGAAAGATCGGGGGAGCTGCGAATGTTGTAGCGCTTGCCCACTTTACTGTTCCACGAGAATGCGAGGCTCTGGTCTTCCTTCCTGATCTCGAGCTTGAGTCGATCACCAAGAAGGAGTGATAGGTGTCTCTGGAAGACAGCAGAGGGAAGGTCCTGATTGTAAAAGTTTACTTCATCAAAGAGTCCAGAAAAGGATTCCTGGGCATCCCAGCGGCCACCAATTCCGAGGGGAGCCGAAATCAGTGGGTAGCTTCCTCCAGAATTGGTGAACGGGCCAACGATCGTCAGATTCCGCTGTCCCAGGGTAAGGTCCGCGACATAGTTCGTCCAAGTTACGTTATTCGGCCCCCTCGTGTAAGATCCTGCGACGTAATACCAGTGTCCCGGGGTGAAATTCTCCAGCAGTGTAGTGGTATTTGAATCGCTATGGGAGTTTCCGATTGTGCTCTTGATTTTTCTTCCGGTGCTGGGAAGGGGGCCCCCCTGAGTAAGAAAATAGCCCCGGTCATTTCCAGAGCGTGTGGAAATGATATATCCCAGATTCCACTGACCTCCGGTGATTTCCGGGGCGAGGGGCGAAAAGAGGATTTCAAAGGAGGTGGCATCTCCAAGGGTAATGGAGTCCGCGCGCAGGTAGGCTCCCTCTGCGTTGTCGGTGCCCGGGCCCCGGTGGGTCTGAGCTGCGTCGGAAGATGGGTCGAAGCCGGTCACCCCCAGCTGCAGCTGATCAGAAGTTCCGCTGCCGAATATTCGTAATGCAAGATCAGCGGTTCCCTTTAGATCGCTCGTTCGCTCCTCGTCCGTCATCCCGTCAAAACTATACTGGTGGAGCAGGCTGGGATGAGACCTTGCAGCTGCCTGCCAGTCTGAGACCGAGGCATGAGCCGATGCCGCAGGGATCAATAAGAGGGCGCATCGCNAAAGAAATATCCGCCAAGTCTTCATAGTCTCTCATTTCCTCTGTTGGAATGCATCAAGGCAATCCAAAAACGATACGCCGCCGATTTGCGAGATGAAGACAATCTTCAATCGGAATGTGACGGACTNCTTATTTCGGCCTGATAACTATTTNTGATGCCGTGCCTTATAACTNTAAAAATGAGAATGGTGCTGGTCAGCATTTTTTCTTGCCCGCTTGCACTTCGTGCGGGAGGGGTGGTATCACTGCGGCACGATGCAGGGAGGAAATTACCTAATTATCTTCGCGGTCCTTACAGGATTGCTCGCCTTGGGATGCCAAAGCGTCACTACTCCGGTGACCAGCGCGCAATTACAGAAATCCTATAAGGAAGAGTTTGGGGTCGTAGTGGCCATTAAAGAGGTAGCCTATAATGATTCACCTGATGATGGTAGCGGAGTAGTGGGTGGGGTGATCGCGGGAGCTCTCATTGGATCAGATGATGGGGCAGCATTCGAAGGCGCACTGGTGGGCGGCCTTCTGGGTGGATTAGGGGATAAGCTCTCAGGTAAGACCGCCTATGAGATTCGAATCAGCAAGGACGGAGGAGAGGTTGTAACTATCCTGCAAAGAACCCGGGGCCTGAGAGGTCTTCGTGTTCAGGATCGTGTTCGAATCCTGACTGATCCAGCGGGGGGAACAATTGTGGAAAGGATTACCTCGGGCCGGAATCGAGGCTGACGCTGTATTGAAAGAACGGTGAACGGGGTGGGCTTGGCCAGAGAACTTGGAAGCGAAGGATCTCGAGCCGGTATAGGGTGCAGCTTCTGGAGGTTCTGTGGAGAAGAGATAGTAATAATGACAATCCACCATTAGCCAAAACCGAAGAAATCCTGTAGAAATCCGCATGCAAAAATCTCAAATCTTTTTCGCTACTCAGACCGGGAACTCGCAAGAGGTCGCGGAAAAGTTACAGGAGGAGTTGGAGGCTTCTGGAATTGAGGTTGGGTGTGTTGATATGTTCGACTCTGATCCGGACAATATTTCGGAGCTGTCGCATCTCTATTACGTAGTTAGTACCTGGGGAGAGGGTGAGCCACCTGATGATTCGGTAGGGTATTTTGAAAAGTTGAAGGAGTATCCTGATGGACACTACGCCGGGAAAAAGTTTGCGATTTGTGGCCTCGGAGATTCGGGCTATGACATTTTCAATGGATTTGGAAAGGATCTTGAGTCGGAGTTAGTGCGCCTCGGCGGCGTAGGAATCGTTGACCGAGTTGATTGTGATATCGATTTTGAGGAATTGTCGGATCCATGGATCGCTAAGATCGTAGAGCACGAAAAGGCTTTGCAGGCCGAAGCCTGAGGCACGAAACCCTGGTCAGAGGGTCGTCACGTTTGTCAGGAGGGTGGACAAACTGGTAGTCCTGAGGTTGATAGGCGCGGAACAGTTACGCCTGAATGCCGTAATTAGCCTCCGGTTCAGACAGGACGGGTTGGGTACAAAAAAGGGTGACGAACGACCCCGCACTGCCTTGTTATGAAACGGTTAACCTACAATGCTCACTAGGAGTTTGAGAAACCTTTTATCAGTCCGCATGAAAACCCATCAACATGCATAGTGGACCGAATAGACAGTTACTTGCGGGATCGTTACGTCACGNTTNNGTTGTAACCTAGAAAGCGATNTGAAGCTGCCGCTAGCTTGCAAAAGATTAACGCCCCATTGTCTCTCCCGCACGATTCNCGANTNGTCAGCAGGCNGTCTTCAGTCTCGGTGTGGAATTATCCCTGTTTTCGCTGTTTGNGAGAGAGCCAGAGACACAGTGCGATAGCGGTCAATTGCGCAAGCAGCCTGATGAAATGTCCTAGAGGGGAAAGTGANGTTCCGTCGCCCAGAGAGAGGTCGTTGATCCACATGTTGAGATTGGCGGGATAGACCAGGACGAGGAACGCAGCCGTGGCCAGTGCACTTCCATTTCGGGTCGAAGGAGCGATGAGCCCAATACCCAGCAGGATCTCGGCTGCGCCACTGACGAATACCCAGACAAGTGGTGGTCCGAGTATGTTTGGGACAATTGGGGCAAACCAGTTTGGGCTGGTAAAGTGGAGGACGCCAACACGGATTAGGAAAACTCCCAGCGCTAATGCCNCNATGGTGTGCACGAGCCTGATNGANATCTGGAGCCAGTTCGNTGTGTCCGATTTCATGANAGGGCAGTTTTGTCTTTCNCTGAATCGTAGCGCCTAGCTCAGAAGGTAGAGGATTTGCTGAAGATGGGTAATGACAGCATCGGGNGGCAGGAGGCCGGTTTTTTCGGGATGCCGTTTAAGGGAGTCCGCATCGCCAGCAAAAAGGACCGTTCGGAATCCTGCTTTGGCGGCGGGATGAATATCCTTAAGGGCATCGTTTCCGATATAAAGAACATGAGCCGGAGAAATACTCTGTTGGGCTAGTTTCTCTGTGAGAATCCGGTAAAGGTCATTCCCAGGCTTTGCGTGTCCATGCTGATAGGAAAACACGCAGAGAGATTCAGTAAAACCCAGATCCGGCAAAGTTGCTTCCATGAGGGCTGGAAAAAGCAGTGGAGTATAGAACTGGGCGTTCGACACAATTCCAAGAGAGAGCTGCTTCTTTTTCAGGACTGCGATTAGTTCTCTTGCTCCTGCCATCGGCCACACGGGATTAGTCATGCACTCATATCGCACAGCGATATCCTCGATAGCGTGACCGACAGGATGCTGAAGCAGCTCGCTCCAGATTGAACGGATGTCTATTTCAGGATATGGAATTCCNCGANCTTTCGCGGTTCGATGTTCCCTTGCTATCAATACCTCAATGCTGTCAGCGANAGAATGTGAAGTCTCTGGCAGTGCTAGCTCNTGTCCTTCCAGAATAGNAGGTAAAAGCCTNTCNACGATNGATTCGGCGNGGGGGTGTTTTTTGCAGCAGCCNGAGGAGANGAGNGTTCCATAGACGTCAAACACCACCGTTCTGATTCCAGAAATCCTTGGNAGTAATGGTTCGCAGTTCGCAGGTTCAGTTGCTCCTTCATCGAGAAGGTTGCGAATTGTCTCNAGATGCGAAAGGCTCATTTTCAAGAGCGGAGGAAATGNAACCTNTCGGGTTGAAGATACTGGCGCANGACCTTTNCCGGTTCCAGCCAGCNAGGGCTGGCGGNGCGACAGTGGGTCAGGGAATTGTAGAGGTTCTTGTGGGCATGAGCGAATGCGGTCAACGACCATGGATCAAGATCTTCAGGACGATTTCCTGACTNCCGCCGGAGNGCNGTTTTCAACCATTGGCTNGCAGGTATCAGGNTGCCCGANTCGCGGCAGAGGAANTTATCTGGAGATGTCAATGCGCGTGGAATAATNTCCAGNTGGANGGTCTCNGGGAGGTTGCCAAAATCGAGAAGNTCCCCACCGAAGAGAGAATTAGCAGTCTCGTTTACGAGGGAACCGGTCAGGCGTTCACCGTAGGATTGGTAGAGNTGCTGNAGGTGCGTCTCGAGAAGGCTTTGAAGGCGACGCTCATCGACCCATGAGCGGGGTATGAGCAGTCCAGAGTAGAGAGAGGGTAAATGGATTCCCTGATCGCGGAAGTCTGTGGTGATCTCGGGCAAATCTCTTCCGANCAAAGGGCGNCCAANGGCGACAGCTTCGAGGAANGTAAGGCCGAACCCCTCCGCGATAGAAGTTGAGATAAAGTGGGTGGAGGCNCGGGTCCACGCTTGAAAGCTTGAATCCCCTGAAGCAGATGGAGGATTGACTCCTACCGCTCCAAGCTGAANTGGTAGCTGTTGCTTTTCCGCAATTGTTACCCAGTTTCGGTATCCNGCGCAGGAANTGGATTTGCCNGGTGGCAGAGCGAGGACAAATCGGCTTTTTTCTGGTGCCAAGGCGGCGAGGAGGCAGAACTCTCCTAAATTTTTCCGGCGGATCCCTCTGACGGGATAAAGGAGCAGAGGAGAGGTTGCCTCACTGAACGGGGTTCTGGAGGTCTCATCTGTCGGCCCGATGGCATTNCGAAGCTGCGATATCTGCTGTGATGGGATTCCCGCGTTTTTCAGCAAGGCGAGGTCCCGAGAATTGATCGTCAAGTAGTGAATCTGAGGAGCGAGAGGATAGATCTCCTGTTCTCCACGAAGGTTGTGATAGTTCTCCGGACGACCATCTTCGGCGAGGTCGTGGATATGCATTACCAGAGGGACTTCGCTTTCTGCGAGGATCCTCACCAACTTTGGAAATAGTCGGTTCTTACCGAGAGTTGGATTGTGGAGATGCCAGCACTCGGGATCACCTCCGAGAGCTTCCTTTGCTGAAGCGCGCATTTCCCCCATGAGGGTAGAAGCGCGGGCGTGTTGATGAGAACAGAGCGCCGAGTAATCAAGACCTGGGATGACCCGGACAGGGAGGCCTGACTCCTGCTGCGGATGAGATCCGGTAAGAATCACATGCGGGATTCTTGCGGTATTCAGCGCTTTCGACTGGCGCTCCACAATCCGGGTAACTCCTCCCGGGCGCAAGTGGTAGTGGACGAGGGCAATGGACATGAAGTCTGGAAGCCTNCTCAGCGGCTCCTTGGAGGGCTCATGGGATCATCTGCTCTGGCACGTGTGATGCTCTTGATATCCGATGACAGGCGGGGGAATCTCAGAAGGTATTCTTCTATCTCGACGAGGGGTGGACGTTCCTCCTCTATAATNTCCGTCTTGATNTCCTGATAATGAGTGCCTGNGATTTCCAGTGCTCGATAGATGCTGGAGAGTTCCATGGTAGTCGTCATTTTNCCCTGCGCGCGCAAGCGGCTGAGCAGCGATTGAAGGATTCCGAAGGACATGCGTCCAAGAGCGGAAGTGGACTGATTGCGATGGATTCTTTTGTCGAGATCTACCTGGGCGAAAGCATCCATCCCCCAATGTTCATAGACNTCGAGAAGGTGAGAAGTTTCTACGCCATAGCCAACCGGAAAAGGAATTCTCTCGAGGACCTCACGACGAACCGCGTATTCCCCACTAAGGGGNTGAAAGAGCTGGGTTAGTTCCGGGTAGAACAATGAGAACATGGGGCGGACCAGGATCTCGGTAACTCTTCCTCCGCCCGAGGCTCGGATGTCCCCGCTGGAGTGAACCAGTGGCCGTTCGTAGAACGACTTCACATAGTGAGTATTGCGGTTGAGAAGGAGTGGAGCGATGAGGGCATAAACAAAGCGGGGATGAATATTGCTGATGTCTGCGTCCACGAAGCAGATGATGTCACCTGTGAGCTGATAGANGCCTTTCCAAAGGTTCTCACCTTTGCCTCGTTTGAATCCAAACCTTGGAAGAATGTCGCCCGAGTAGAGAAANTCGACCCCGGAAGANGCACAGATTTCGGCGGTTCGATCTGTTGAGCCAGAATCGATGACNGTAAATTCATCGATAAGAGGAATGNGATCCATCAGGGCGGTTTTGAGAACCGCGATCTCTTTCCCGATGGTCTTTTCCTCGTTGAGCGTCGGAATGCAGAGGGANACCTTGAGTCCAGCTCTCTGTTTTGCCCGGNAGAGGGCCTCNAGATCACTGAACTCCCGGTGGTGGAAAGTGTGAGATTTCAGCCAGGACACGCTAATTGAGAAGAGCTTGGATTGAGGCTTTTCAGGTTTGGCGCCTGTTTACTCAGATTTGACACATCGAAAGCCGGTNTGGCTNGTGGGAGAGAGGGACTCCGAATAATGCCGGGCAGCTGGTCGATAGCGGAGGCAGTAGGTGTGGTGGCAAAGATGTGATCCTCCCTTGGTGACCCAGAGCCAGGCCAGACGATGGAATGGCGCTTCGGCCGGGTAGTTCTTTGTCTGCAGATATTGCTGCACCATNGGCTGGCTTACGGGTTGATCAGGTCCTTTTGGATTAGCCTTTGGCTCAGGGAGCTTGNCGAAGGTTTTATAGNAATCAGGCCGATAGAGATCCGAGCAATGCTCCCAGACGTTACCTGCCATATCGTAAAGGCCGTAGGCGTTGGGTGGGAAGGACTTGACTGGAGCAGTTCCCGGGAATCCATCTTCGGCCGTATTCCTGTTCGGAAATTCTCCCTGATAGACGTTAGCCTGCCATTTATTCCCGGGCTTTGGGTCATCACCCCAGCTGAAGAGCTTTTCGTCGAGTCCGCCACGGGCTGCCCGTTCCCATTCNGCCTCGGTGGGCAACCGCTTTCCTGCCCACTCACAGAAGGCGACCGCGTCTTCATGAGTCACGCATACAACGGGGTGATCCATGCGGTTNGCAATACTTGAGGAAGGTCCCTCAGGATGCCGCCAATTTGCTCCCCGTACGAATTGCCACCATTGCCATTCCGCGCCCGGTTGGAAGAGTTCAACCTTGCGGGGGGTNGGCTTNAAAATGAGNGATCCTCCTTTGAGCTGTTCGGGCGGTGCGTTGGGNAAATCCTTGGAATCCCAGCCTCGCTCGGCCTGGGTTTTATACCCCGTAGCAGTGGCAAACTTCAGGTATTGACGATTGGTCACTTCAGTAGCGTCGATCCAGAACCCATCGACGGTGACCTCNTGGACCGGTTTTTCCTCGGGATATTCCGCCCGGGTTTCATTGAATTTATGGTCTGATCCCCGTCGGTAAGTGCCGCCCGGAATAAAAACCATTCCCGCAGGTGCCGCTTTGGTATCGGCAGCTAGTGGCGGGGGAGAGGTTGGTTGTTGCAGTTCTTGTCCCTGTAGAGCGGTCGCGGTGAGTAACAGGAAAGACAACGAAGGAAGGAGGACGGGCATTGGTGGTTGGCTTTCTGGTAATAAAGAGGCATTTTAACGCTCTGGCTATGACCAAATTCCGGCCATGTATTGACCTCCACGAGGGCAAGGTGAAACAGATTGTAGGCGGGTCCNTACGGGATAATGGCTCAGGACCAATAGAAAACTTTGTGGCCAGTGACCCGCCGGCGTGGTTTGCAGGCCGCTTTCGAAATGATCGGCTTACTGGGGGACATGTGATCATGCTTGGTTCAGGCAATGAAGTCGCGGCCCGTGAGGCGCTAGCAGCGTGGCCTGATGGTTTGCAGGTGGGGGGTGGAATTGGGATCCAAAATGCTGCGGGATGGCTCGAAGCGGGCGCGAGTCACGTGATAGTTACATCATGGCTTTTTGACGAAAACGGTGTGTTTCAACCGCAGAGGCTTACCGANCTGGCGACGGAAGTCGGGAGTGACAAGGTTGTGGTCGATTTGAGCGCCCGGCGGGTAATTGAAGGTTGGAGGGTGGCGATGAATCGGTGGCAAACGCCCACCGATCTTCTCGTTACTCGTGATGTTCTGGATCAGATAGCACCGTATTGTGCAGAATTTCTTATCCATGCCGCCGACGTGGAGGGGAAGTGTGAAGGAGTAGACGTGGAACTAGTTTCTTTCCTGGGGACATGGAATGGGATACCAGTCACTTATGCTGGAGGGGTAAGTGGATTAGACGATCTTCAACAGGTTGAGGAGGCCAGTGGTGGAAAGGTTGATGTGACAGTGGGAAGTTCTCTTGATCTCTTCGGAGGTGACGGAGTAGCCTATGAGTCGATGGTTGCTTGGAATGAAGGGAAAAGGTGATGAAGGAGCTTGGCGTCATCCTCTTAATAGTCACAGCCGGCATCCTCGCAGCGGTGTTCTATCGTAGGTCCAAACAACAACAACGCAGAGAGGTTGGCATGACTCCTCTCTCGGAGGCGGATCGCTTGCTTCTTCAGAAGGAGGTCCCGCTCTACGCAGNTCTCCCTGCTGAATTCACGAAGGTAATGGATGCNCGAATCCAGATTTTTCTTCATGATGTCGGGTTCGAGCCCTGCGGCAACTTGGANGAGGTTACGAGGGAGATGCAGTTGATCATCGCTTCGCAAGCCTGCCTGCTTCTTCTGGCAAGCGGCTATGATCATTTCGGCTTGTTGCGTTCAGTGCTGGTCTATCCGACCGCTTACGAGGTAGAAGACGAGTTAGGAATCAAAAGTATCCGACTCGGAGAAAGTTGGATGAGTGGAAGTGTGGTGCTCTCCTGGGAGAGTGTGAAGCAGGGTTCACGAAATGAAGAGGATGGGCTCAATGTCGTTNTTCANGAGTTTGCTCATCAGCTCGACCAGTTCAATGGGGTTGCNGACGGNTTGCCAGTTCTCAAGGACCGCANGGATTACCCGGAGTGGGCATCGGTGATGCGCGCCTCGTTCAAGGCGCTTCTGGAAAGGGTCGCGAAAGGGCGTAAAACGGTTTTGGATGACTACGGAGCAACAAATCCTGCGGAGTTCTTCGCCGTTGGAACCGAGACCTTTTTTGAAAAACCCAGGCAGCTGGAGGACAAGCACCCCGAATTGTATGGGCAGTTGAAGCGATTTTACGGCTTGGATCCCTTGCGCTGGGGCTAGGAAGCTTCGGATAAAAATTTGATTCAAGGGTTCGGCGATCTCCTCTTGATTTGGTTAGGATCTGTTAATAGTTTGGAGGGGCGTAAGTAATGAGCCTGACCGAATCTGAGACCCAGTCCGAACCCTTCAATGAGCCGCTGGCTCCACTACCGCGAAAAAAAGGAGACAAGTCTCATGTCCCAGGCCGGCCGCAAGCGGTGATGGCAGAGCTTCCACCATCTGGACAAGTCGATGTGGAAAAGGATGCGAAGCAACGTAAGACCGGAAAGGACGGTCTGAGTGTCTTTGCCAAGGTAGAGCGTTTAGGTAGAGGAAAAAGTGACCGGGCAGAGGTTGTGCCCCGCTGGAAATTCTGGAAACGGTCAGCAAGGCGCAACGAGCAGGCAGAGACACTCCGGCAGGGTGCTACGGAAATGGTGGAGCTCATGCGTTCGATTCGAGACCATCTTGAAGGTGGGCATGTAGATCGCGATGGAATCCTGAAATCGCTTAGTCCACTTCCCACCGCTGTGGAGAGCCTGAAGTCAATGAGCGACCGGCAGGCCGAAACAGGTCGTACTCTTGAGGGTCTTCATAAGACTCTCGAGCAGCGGGCGAATCGGGATGGGTTGCTCCTGAAGTCTCTCAACAGGATGGGGTCGACCATGTCCCACGTAGAGGAAACCTTTGGCAAGTTAGATCGGACCTTGGCGGGAATGGATCAATCAAATCAAAGCACTGCGCGTAACATGGAGTTGCTTGGAGATCGCATGGCAGATACGGGCCAGTTTATGAATGAATCGTTTGCCCAGTTGCGGGACGCAGAGAGGGAATTCACCAGTTATATTTCAAAGAGCACCCGTCGAAGTGGGATGGCGATGGTAGCTGTTTGTAGCCTCCTCGTAATGTCAGTTGTTGCGGTCGGATTCATGTTCCGTGAAAATCGGAATTTACTTTCGGCCGTTCAGCAGAATGGAGCGCTGGTGGTTCAAGTTCCATCGCCATCAACCCCGACAAGCGCA
>PBAI01000036.1 GCA_002715825.1 Roseibacillus sp.
GAGGAAATAACTAATAATACCCCTTACGATAAATTTATTACTAAATTACTAACAGCTAAAGGTAATATATGGAGTAATCCTGAAGTAGGTTACTTTCTTAGAGATGATGGCATGCTGCTAGATAATGTAAGTAATACTTTTCAAGCTTTTGCTGGTATGAATATAAATTGTGCTCAGTGTCATGATCATCCGTTTGATGATTGGACGCAAATGGATTATTATAATATGACAGCATTTTTTACACAACTTAATACAAGAGGGGATAAAGAAAGTAAAAAACAATTTCAAAGGTTAAGAAAAGAAGCTGAAGTATTAGATAAATCAGGTAAACAAAAAGGAGCTATAAATAGAGTTGGTCCATTTTATAGACATGGTTATCAACCTACTATAGTTGAAGATAAAAATAAAGAACTCAAACTTCCACATGATTATAAGTATAGAGATGCAGATCCAGGAGAAGTAGTTAAAGCAGAAACAGCTCTAGGAGATAGAGTAAAAGAAAAACGTAAAAGAGAAGGTCTTAGAGAAAGCTTTGCTGTATGGTTAACTAGTGAGAATCATCCTACATTCGCTGCTAATATAGTAAATCGTTTATGGAATAGAGCATTTGGATTTCCTCTTATAGATAATTTAAATGAGGTTGCTTTATTTGATGAATTAAAAGAAAGTCGTAATACAAGATTGACAGAATATTTAATTCGTACTATAAAAGAAGTAAATTACGATATAAAGAAATTTAATTCAATACTTTATAATACTAAATTTTATCAAGCTAAAATAGATACCGAAAATAAATTTCAAGGCCCGGTATTGAGAAGAATGACTAGTGCTCAATTATGGGATTCAATAGTTACTCTATATCAAGGTGATCCAGATAAATGGCAACCAAAAGATAAAAAACAAGATTATATTAATTTATTCTCTAACTTAGAATCAATTACTGCTGAAGAAGCTCTTAAAAAATGGGATGAATATGGTAAAATAAAAGGAAGTTATTATAATGGCGCTCCAAAAATAAAAGGTCAATTAGTAGTTAGATCCTCTCAAATATTTGAAGGTAAACATTCTAACTTTATGAGAGAGTTTGGAAGATCAGATAGAGAGCTTATTGAGACAGGAAATGAACAGCCTAATATTACGCAAATTTTAAACTTAATGAATGGCGAAATAACAAAAGCTTTACAGGATACTAATAGTTATATTGCTAATCAAGCTAAAGACGTAGAGCGAGATATAGGAATGAATATTATTTTTGTATCTTATATTGGTAGAGCTCCTAATGATAGAGAAAGAGAATTATTTAAAGATGCCACTTTTGCAGATATAGTATGGATATTAATTAACTCGCATGAATTTAAACTTATAAACTAATGAAAAGAAGAACATTTATACACACCCTCGCAGCATCTACATACGGCTTAAAAGCAATAGATGCAAAAGAAGTTCCTATAGCTTCAAAAGCTAAAAATGTAATTTATATTTGTTTAGATGGGGGCATGAGCCATATCGATACTTTCGACCCTAAAGATGATAAAGATGTAATGGGTAATACTACAAAAATTAGTACCAATGTTAGTGGTATTGAATTAGGTAATCGATTACCAAAATTAGCTAATATAGTAGATAAGATGTCAATTATACGCTCTACTACCTCTAAGACAGGGGCTCACGAGCAAGCTCAATATTTAAATAGAACTTCTTATAGACAAATAGGTTCTATAGTACATCCAAGCTTAGGGTCGTGGGTAGCACATATTCAAGATAGAGAAAGAGATATACCTGATTATGTTTTGATATCAGGTTCATCAGCTCACCCTAACTCGGGCTTTTTGCCAAAAGTAAAGTCTCCTCTACCTATAGTGGATCCTCAGGGGGGTTTAAAAAATAGTAAAGTAGATAGTAAACTTGAAGAGCGTATGCGTATACTACGAGAGCTTAATAGCAGCTTAAAGGCTCCGCTTGCTTCAGAGTATAATCAGTTCTATGATAATACTGTTAGATTTTTAAAGTCTAAAGATTTAGAGCTATTTGATTTAACTAAAGAAAGTTCAGACATTCGTGCGAAATATGGGGATACTAGATTAGGTCAAGGTTGCTTACTAGCTAAGAGACTTATTAAAGGTGATATAAAATTTATAGAGATTAATAATGGAGGATGGGATACGCATGTTGATAACTTTACTAAGTTAGATAATAAGCTTAAAGAAGTAGATGATGCACTAAGCGCATTAGTTTTAGATTTAGATAGTGAAGGTTTATTAGATTCAACTCTTATTGCTTTAGTAACTGAATTTGGAAGAACTCCAAATATTAACGTTAATGAAGGTAGAGATCACCATCCTCAATGTTACTCTACTGTTCTTATAGGTGCTGGGGTGAAGGGTGGTTATATAGCTGGAGAAACTAATAAAACTGCTTCTAAAGTAACCAAAGATCCTTATACTATATCTGATATAAATGCTACTATAGCTCATTTACTAGGTATACAAACTGAAGAAGATAGATTATCACCTAGTGGTCGTCCATTTAAAGTTGCTAATAAGGGGGATGTTATAAAAGATATATTAGGATAATATGAGGAAAGGTACAACGCTAATTGAAAATATAACTGTAATTTTATGTATTGCTGTTTTAATTTCAATTTTAGTACCTGCAGCAGGAAAAGTCTATTATATTTTTCAGCGTATGATGATTGATGATAAACTATATACAGATAAAGAAGATCCTAATAATTATATTAAAAGAGAAAGTGATGGTCTTTTTTATCACTTAAACTATCATAATAAAAAAAGCGGCTTTCGCGGAGAAGGCTTCTAGTTCAATAAAAAAAGCGGCCCGCGAACGGACCGCTTCTAGTTCTTTATTGAAGTTATTTAAAACTTAAACGATACACCAACACGAAGCTCGGTATCATTATCGGACGCTTCAAAATCATAACCGAAGGTATATGTAGCAAAAACTGCTTTTCCTTCAGCGAAAGGATAAGAAACACCAGCACCGATACGAACGTCAAATCCGACATCATCTGTATCAATCCAGTTAAGTCCAACACCGCCTACAGCAGAAACAGTAGCTCCATAAACCTCACCAATATCGTAACCGACATTAAGGTCAAGAACAACATCATCACCGTTCCAACCAAGGACAGGCTTTAGATCGACTTCCACTCCAGCAAGAGCGATTGGAGCAGTTGCTCCAAGCGAGAACGTAAGATCGCCATCCTTTTTAGTGGCTCCAACGTTCCAGTCAGTTAGTTCAACACCTGCGACAGTTGCCGCTGTAGCAGGTCCAGCAAATGCCACAAAAGCGAAAGCCATTGCAGCAAGTAATGTAGTTACTTTTTTCATATACATATTTATTATAATAACAAAAAATTTATAGTCAACTAATTTATTACTTATTCGGAATAACATAGCTGTCATCTGCAACAGGAAAGCTTGGAGGATTAGTTATAACTGATTCAACTTGAGAATTAAACACATTATCCCAACCACCTGATATAGTGCTTAAAAGAGTAATAAGCTGGGCTCTTGTCCAAGAGCCTTCCTTTTTAGGTACAAATGCACCAAATTCAGAATCAACTGCAGTAGATACAATATTAGAACTGAAAACAGATTCATAGAAATCAGCTTGTCCGGAAACAGAATTAGTATAGGTCATACCTAATTCCCATTCAACCACTTTACCACCACTTAAATACGGTACTGCAACATTAAAAGTTTTTGTAATAGCCATAAACTTATTTATTATTTACTAGCAAGTATACCAGCATTACGCTCCATTCTCTTTACTACACCATCTCTCCCTTTTGCTTTTCTTCTTTTATATTCTTTATGATCAAGATATTCATTAGCTGCAGCTTTGTTTTTACCTTTTTTAAGTAAATCTACCCATTGCATTTTAGGGAGCAAATCACCTCGATAACTAATATCAACCAATACTGCTGCTTGCTCGTTACTTAAATTATCAATTTCAAATATATCTTTAACTCTATCTAAATGAAAAGAGAGTTGCTTATCAAATAGCTTTTCTGCAAATTGTGGAGATATAGAACTACCATACTTTTTTACCCACTTATTTTTAGCTGCTCTTGTACCATCACCAATTTTATGACCAATACCTATAGTATAAATACCCACATCATCTGTATAAGGTCTTAAAAATTTTCTATTTCTAGGGTCTCCTATATCTGTACCATAAATTTCAGACGGCTTGATTAAATTACTAGCTAAATTTTTTATCTTACTTTCCGATCTTTCTGGAGGTGCCTCTTGAATTTTACGGTTAGGTTTAACCTTAACAGGTTCAGGCGGTGTATCTTCTATCTGTTTAAGTTCAGCTTCATACTGTTTAAACACCCTATCTACTGCTCTTTTAAAACTCGGAGCTTCAATATGTTCATCAGCTACTTTTAACGCGGTTATTTTTTGCTCAATTGGAGCTGGATCGTTATTAAGAATATTTTCGATCTTTTGAGCCGAATAAGGAGCAGTACCTACTGCAATAAGTCCAAGAAGAATCTCTTTCATACCTTCATCAAATTGTTGAGTCACGTATATATTTATTCTCTATCGTAATCGTCTTCCAATCTCACAATGTCATCTTCACCAAAATATTCTCCTGTTTGAGTTTCAATAAAGATTAAGTCTTCATCACTATAGCATGTTACTCTATGTGGAGTAAATCTNNNAATANATAAACTTTCNCCTCTTTCATATACTTTACAATTTTCACCATCACGATCTAATTGAACATTNGCTTTACCTTGAACTATTACCCAGTTCTCGTCCCTCTTATTATGATATTGTAAACTTAGTCTATGACCANGCTTAACAANAATTCTCTTTACTTTATAACTAGGTTTATCAATTAANATTTCAAACGATCCCCATGGTCGTTCTTCAAACGCGACTATCTTCCAACAGTTAGGCATATTATATATTATATCAGAGTTCCTTTATGGCGGAGAGGGAGGGAATTGAACCCACCAAACCCCTTACGAGGTTTCAACGGTTTTGAAGACCGCGGCCAGCACCAGCCAAGCGACACTCTCCACCGCGAGGGTAGGGGCTGAACAGCGGAAGTCAATGGGGCGTCTAGCGGACCAATTTGGACTTGCGTTACTCTTTGTCGTTGTCCCGAACCTTGATCTCAGGAGCTGCCTCCTCGTCTCCGCGAAAGCCATAAATAGGAAGGATGCGGTAGTAGACTTCGAGGCTGAGGGTGGCGAGAGCGGTGGAGGTGACCCGTCCACCGGTTTCTGCGAGTCCCCGGCTTGGGTTCCAACTGCCTTCCAGAGGACCGGTCTTTTCCTGCAAAGTGGGGAGGACTTCCTTGAGGCTTACGTTCCATTCGCGCCAGATCGGGCCCTGGTGCTGGTAGAGGGCGAGGGTGGCATAATAGATGTAGTAATAGTCAGGCCGCCGTTTTTTCATGGGCGTCATCCTGAGCTGTTGCGCACTCTCCATCTGCATCGGTGATGTGGGTGCAACGAGGTCCAGTTGGCGACAGAACATTCCTGTGGCGATCATCGCTGGCCACTTGGTCCCCGGTCCCTGATAGCCATAGAGCCCACCGTGTTTTCCTCCTCCAGCAGTGTCGAGCCACTTGCGAGCCCTTTCAAAGTTCTCTTCGGGAACCTTCAATCCTGCAAGGCGGGCACTGTGCAGAGCCATATACTGCCAGCCTGTGATCGAGGTGTCTGAATCCTCACCGGGGTTGTAGCGCCATCCTCCCTTGCTCTTGCTCTGGGCTGCCAACGTGTAGGCGATTGAGCGTTCCGCAGGTTCCCGCAGGCGTTTGTCTTTGCTTATGCCATAGGCCTCGCAGAGAGCGATAGACGCGATGGAGTGGCAATACATCTTGCCTCTCCCGCTCAAATCTCCGTCTTCCTTCTGGATCCTCAGGAGATAATCGAGGGCCTTCTCTACATTGTCGCGGTATTCTCCGTCCCGGTCATGGCGGGCACCCCAACCGTAGAAGCACAGAAGAGCCAGTCCGGCATTTCCGGTATCAAATCTACCCTTGGCTCCATGCTTACGTGAATCCCAGCGCCCGTCTTCCTCCTGGTTCTGCGCCAGCCAGCGAAGGGAGGCGCGGATGGCCTTCTCTGTTCCGTCGGAGCCGCCCAGTTGCTGGATGACGTCCATGGAGGGACGGCCACGTTGCTTCTTGATGAAATCGCTGGTGCCAAGGTCTGCCGGAGCCTCCAGTTCGCCCGGGAGAAGAGATCCTGCGAGCGTTGGTTCAAGGCTCACCGGTCCGAGGGCCCCGGGATCGGTAACTGTCTGGGAGCTTCCCGCTTCGAGGCCTTCCTGAGGATTAGTTAGATCAGCTTCATTGTCTATCTGGCCATTTGATGTGATGGACTCGGCCTCCACTTCGCTAGCGGAGGCAGCTCCTCCATCGCTGCCGGGATCAGGAGCTTTGGAGGAAGCCACTCCTCCACTGCTGGGTGAGAACGATTCATCAGCCTTTCCCGGGGCGGCCGACTGAGGGCCCTCCTCGAGGGTGGGAGCTCCAGTATCGACGAGAGCGGCTTCCGGAAGAGTTCCCTCCAGGTTTGTGGCATCGGTGGGGAGTCCTTCCACGGAATCGGCCTCACCTACGTCTCCCGCGGAGTCGTCGCTGGGTTCCGATGACGTAAGTTCTCCCTGTCCCACTTCTGAGGTGTCCGCCTGTGAGGATTCGGCCACGTCGTCCCCCGATTCTGCTCCTTGCTTGGCCGCCATGGATCCACTTTCAGGTTCAAAGTCACCACTTTCTCCATCAGCGGCTGCACTCGGGCCTTCTTCAAGAGCCAGAGCGCCAGGGTCCAGAGGAGAAGTCTCAGGAAGATTTCCGGTAAGGGCGGACGATTGAGCAGGGAGAGCATCCTCGGTCCGGGCTTCTCCTGCAGCAGAGGCAGAGCCTCTCTCTGCCTCGCGGGAGGTCAACTCGCCCCTGCTAATCTCGGAGGTGTCTGCCGCGGAGGCCTCAGCTGAATCATTTGACGTTTCACCTGCCTGACGGGATGCGAGAGCAGTGGAGCCCCCTGGTTTAAAGCTTTCGTCACCGGGGTTGCCTTCAGCCTGTGCTTCGCCTTCATCCAAAGCGGGGGCCCCGGGATCAAGGAGGTCGGTCGCTGGGAGGTTGCTTGCGATGCCAGATGCAAGCTGAGACTGGGGCGCCTCCTCAGATCTGGCTTCTCCTGTGGCATCAGCAGACCCCTGCTCCGGCTGGCTGGAGGTCAATTCGCCCTGAAGGATCTCTGAACTTTCGGCTGCGGAGGCTTCCGCGGTATCATTTGACGTTTCACCCGCCTTACGGGATGCGAGGACAGGGGAAGTTGCAGGTTTGAAGCTTTCGTTGCCTGGGTTTCCTGTTGGATCGGTTTCGCCTTCATCCAGATTGGGCGCGCCTGGGTCAATAAGATTGGTTTCGGGAAGAGCGCTCGCGAGATCGGATTCCAGCTGGGACTGGGGAGCTTCCGTCGACTGGGCCTCCCCGACTGCCGAGGAAGGTTCTGAAACAGTCTCTGTTTCAGTAATGCTTCCTTCGGAGATCTCGGCGGCCTGAGTCTCTTCGGGGACCGCAGAATCCAGCAAGGGAGCAATGTTTGCAGGATTGACAGGGCTTGAAGTCGCTATTCTGTCGGGAGCGAATGTTTCCCCGCTTGGGTTCACAGGTTCAGCTACAGGATCCGGATTCCCTTCATCGAGCTGTGGAGTTCCAGGGTCAAGGAGGTCGGTGACTGGAAGAATACTGTCAAGGTTTGAGGCCTCGGGGGCATCAGCAGGGGATTGCTCTGCTTCCGTTGTTTCGATCGCGGATGCGGTCTCCAGTGCCGCATCCAAAGAAGGTTCTCCAATAGTCACCTCGGTTATCTCGGTTTGGTCTGCAACTGCGGCATCCGAGACGGGTTCGCCCTCAGCTTGTGAGCTGGGGTTTGCTGCAATTGCTGGCTCAGGCGTAAATGCATCTTCCGCGCTGTCAGCAGGAGCGGTGTCGTCGAGCGGGGTTCCTTCTTCGAGTTCAATGGGCCCGGTATCTATCGGAGAAGATTCGGGAAGGTCCTGACTCATGCTGGAATCAGCCAGAGACTCAGTCTCTTCTTCCTGATTGCTGGCTTCGCCAACTGGTGAGGCGGGGCCGGCTGTGGGAGAAGGATCCTCAAGGGAGCTGTCACTCACTTCGGCCACTTCGGCCGCGCTTTGGGCTGGGACGTCCAAGGGTAGCTCAGATGGAGAGTCATTGCTCTCATTGGCGGTGAGAGCCTCTGAGGGATTGAAGAGCTCTTCTGCAGGGTTGACTGGCTCTGCATTTTCGGTTGGGACGCTCTCTTCGAGTTCGACTGTCTCGGTCTGGAGAGGTGATAGTTCGGGGAGTTCGGAGAGTAACGAGGAATCCAGAGACTCAGGTGTTTCAGGTTGATCAGATTCCGCCTGAGCCAGGGCAACCTCAGCCAGAGGTGTAGGAGAAGGACTATCGGTGACAGTTTCAGAGGGTTGGATTTCGGCTGCCTCAGCCGTGTCGGCAACCGCGGTATCGGCAACGGTTTCTGTCTCACTCTGTGCACTCGCTGGAGAGGTTTCCGCAGGTGTAAACTCAGAGTCGACCGGGTTTTCCGCATCTGGGGCTTCGGCGAGAGCAAGTTCTTCAAGTAGGGGCTGGTCGGGCTCCGGAAGTTCGCTCTCAGATAATTCGCTGAGAAGCTCCGAGGGCTCAGCCGCCTCCGCGATCTCGTCCTTGGCATCGGCTGCTGCAGCTTTCACGGATACATCCATGGCTTCCTGCTGGAATTCTGCATCGATTGGAACTGCCTGCGCGTTCTCCTGAGGTTGAAGCTCCGGTATATCAAAGTCGGCGGCAGCTTTCTCAGCTTCCTGGGCGAGGTCAGGCTGGGCAATTTCCGTTTCCTCAGGGACACTCTCGAGGGCGAGCTCCTCTTCACTCATTGCGTCGATGCTGATTAGAACTTCCGAAGGAGGATCGCTTTGCTGCTCGATCTCTTTCGCGATGACGAGGAGAGCAAAAAGAATCAGAAGAAAGAGGTGGGCTGCTGCTGACCCCGCAAGGCACTTATGAAAAAGGCTGGTAATATCACGCCAGCTTTCAAGGAGATAGATGAGGGCGATGAGCGCGATCAGGGCAAGGAAGATCCACCAACGGATATTGCCAAGAAGCTCTTTGAACTGCTCCCATCGCGAAAGGTCGGTGTAAGCAATTACTTCCCGTGTGGTTGAGCTGTAGAGCCTGTAGGAATCACTGCCTGTATCGGGACGGCCCTCATGGTCCGCACTGAATAGAAGATCGAATCCATCCATTCGAATGGTTGGGTCAGTAACGTTCCCCTCGTTTATGTAGAGATCGACCTTTTCGGGCTTAAGCGATTTTCCTTCTACGACGCGGCTCAGGAAAACCTCGTAGCCTTGCCCATCACTTTTATTACGGTCCGAGGCGAGAAAAACATGCTCTCCTCTCCGCGTGATGGCTGCTTGGACGTCGTGGTCTTTCGAATTGAGGTAATCAACGGCCTCGGCTTTGATAAACATCGGAAGGTTTTTCAGCTCAGGATCATCATCTAGACGTTTAGCGACGAAGATGTCGTCTTCTCGAGTCCCTTCCCGGTTTGATGAAAAGAAGAGCCTGCTGTCATCAGAGGATGCCGAGGGTCCGCTTTCGTCTGCGGCGGTGTTAATCTCGGGGCCGAGGTTTTGAATCGTCCACTCACCGTCGGTGATAGTGGCAACGTAAAGGTCATAGCCGCCGCGACCGCCCTCACGATCTGAGCTGAAGAACAAGTGACGCCCATCTCGGGAGTAAGCAGGCCCTCTCTCATTGGAGCTCGTATTGAGGGCCTCAAGGGGAAGAGGCTGACTCCAGGTTCTCCCGCTCCATGTCGAAAGATACATGTCAGATCCGGAGCCCTCATCAGAGCGAACGAGCACCATGCTGGCTCCGTCTGGTGAAAATGTAGCCTCCAGCCGTTCCGAGGGTTGATTCGACGAGGGAGGGGGCTTGTCTTCTTCACCTTCTTTTTTCTCCGGCTGAGTTTCGGAGAAGACATGAAGCTCTGGATCCTGCCACAGGACGAAGCGGGTTTTCTGGTCGTTTACCTCTGCCTCGGTTCCTTCGTCATCCGTATAGTAGGTCCATACGGTTCGGCGTAGATCGCCGAGGAGTGAGAATCCGATGACGACGCCAATGAAGAGTAATGCCGCGGGGGCGGCCCAACGGGTTACCGTTCTTTTTTCTCCCTTGCCCAGTATTGATCGCATGAGGTCTCGCAAGAGACTCAGTTTGAAGATTCTTCTTTTCGCTGCGGGTAGCTGGTCAGGGGATGGAGTGGGCGATGCTTGCGTAGGGGACGCTGCGAGTGCGGGCTGAGGAGGTAAGTTTGTTACGTATGCCCCCACAGCTGTAGGCTCTGCAACAGGAGGCTCGGCAACGGGAGGCTCGGCAACGGGAGGCTCGGCAACGGGAGGCTCGGCAACGGGATGTTCCGCAACGGGAGGCTCTGCAACGGGAGGCTCTGCAACGGGAGGCTCTGCAACGGGAGGCTCTGCAACGGGAGGCCCTGCAACGGGATGTTCCGCAACAGGAGTCTCTGCAGAGGGAGACTGTGCCACCGGCGGGTCGTTATCCGGGATTATTTCAGCTTGGAGGATGCCACTGACAGGGGGATTGCCGGTGGGGTGCGTGGGGGGAATATGGGCTTGGGTATCCGTGGGAGAGGTGAGAGGGTTTTCAGCNTGNGCGACCTNCAAATTTGTCGAGGAGNCGTCGTCGGAAGACTGAATGGAATTCTTTTTTCGAAGTCGGGCGACAAATTCTCCAGNCCTTTGTNTGATNATTTGGTGCGCGCGCGCAAAGCCCTTCGCAAGCTTATGCTTGATGCTTGGTTCGGGCGGCAAGTCGCTCGGCATTGGGTTCGTCGCGGCGGGGAGTTGACCACTCAGTTGCCCTCAGGCGCTTTCATGGACTCAAGAAGTTCCTTGGCGGNGTTGGCNGCTTCCTCTTCAGCAAAGCGCGACAGAACCTCCAGAAAGCGTTCCTTAGCCTGTTCTGGTTNGTCCTGNCCGAGGAGAATCTTCCCGATTTGCAGGACCGCCTGAGCTTGCCACTGGGGATATTGCGGGTAGCTAATCTCTACTTTGACAAATTCGATCACGGCCTGATTATTTTTTTCGAGCGCAGCCTGACAGGAGCCTGTTTGAAATCTGCTCCGCACCGTCCAAAGATCCGTTTTAGGCTCGTCCANGATCTTGGAATACTCTGCGAGAGCTGTTTCAGGATCACCACCGTTCTCTGTAGCGAAAGCAAAGCCGAATTGAGCATTACGAGTCCAACGGCTATCAGGAAATTTCTCAAGGAAGGTTTGGTAGGATGTTGCAGCATCGCTGTGTTGGCCGCTNAGAGCCTGCGTCTCAGCAAGTCGCATGGTGATGGATTCAACGAGGGATTGCGGGCTACCCTCGATTCCAACTGCTTCNGTGAAATGTCCCTGCGCTTTTTCGACCTGTTTCAACTGCAGCTGTGATTCACCGGCTTGAAAGTGCATNGAGGCCAAAAAACGCGACTCAGGATAATCCTCAAGGAGGGTGACGAATTGAGTNGCCGCAGAGGCATAGTCCCCCTTTTTGAAGTGAGCGCTGGCGAGTTGATACCGCAGTTCTTCACGAAGAGATTCCTCTTTTACTGTTTCGAGAGTGGCAGAAAGATCGGCTATAATCTTGTCTTGGGCGCCCTTATCCAGATTGAGTTCGGCAACTTCGCCCTGAACCTTCGGGGCTAAACTGCTGTCGGAGTGCTCCTTGAGGAGAACCTCGTATAATTTGACGGCTTCCTCCTGTCGCTCGTTGCCCCGCTCGCACCAGGCCCACTCGTAAAGGGCATGATCAACAAAATCAGATTCAGCNAATTCTTCCGTGATACGCTGAAATTGCTTTGAGGCCTCGGTGTAAAGCTTTTGTCGAGCGAGTGAGAGTCCAAGGTGGTAGACCACCCGAGCGAGCTTTGGATGTTTGGCGTAGCCAGAGAGGACTGCCTGAAACTGAGTAGAGGCCTCCTTGAGGCCGCCGGCGTTGAACAGGGCTATGCCATGTTGCAGGGCTGCATCGGGTGCAAGAGGGTGATCGGCTTGGACATCGACCACCGCCTTAAAGCTTGCGGCAGCAGCAGTATGCTTACCATCGAGGGCCTCGACCCAGCCCAGATAGTAATTTACCCGTGGACGCTGTTTCCCAGCGGAGTCGCTGAAGGGTTTGTTCTCGGATGTATCGAGTTCCCGAAATTTTTCGAGGGCCTTGCGCGCAAGGNTTAAATCCTCGATTTCGTAAGCGAGCCGGCCCTGTTCTGCAAGGGCCAGTGGTAACTGGCTGGTCGTAGTCGGGTAGTTGTTGATGACAATATCCAGCTGAGCGAGGGCGGCTTCCTTCCTCCCGCCACGGTCATGGCAAACGGCNAGCTGTATTAGNGCGGTATCGACGTTTGGGTCTGCCTTTACAGCAGTATTTTCGTCGGACGTAGTCACTTTCTCAGAGAGAAATTTGGAGAGCGGTTCCACGGCCTGCTCCCATTTCTCCTGCCGGAAAAGGGAATCTCCAATCATGAACGGTAGTTGGTCATACAGGGAACCTTTTGGGTCGGCAGCCACAATGGCGGCTGAAGTTTTGATACACTCAGCCCAGCGCCCTTCGGCATGGTGGATTTGAGCCTGNCTGAAGCTGGCCGCGAGTTGATTAGGGTGTTCGGCATGAGCCTGAAGNAANGCGGCATAGCTTTTGAATGCTTCATCGCGCCTCCCAAGGAGAAAAAGATTCTCCGATTTCATGAAACGCGCTTCCGCAACCAGCCGGTGCTCGGGATGCTCGGNNAGGAACTTGTTGTTTGAAGCGAGGCTNTCCTCGTTTTTGCNGAGCTTTTGCTGACAGACGGAAATCTGGCTCAGAACCTCGCCTTGCTGACCGAAGTCCTCCTCGGCGTTCAGAAGGGTAAGAGAAGCCAGAGCTTCTTCCCAATCAGGCTCAGTCCGAGCCATGAGTGAGTTAGCGTAATCGAATCTTAAGTCGTTGATGATGGGAGACTCGGAGTGCGCCTCGATTGCAGCACCAAGAATATCTGATGCACGGTCGTAATCAGCGGGCTGGGCTCTGGTGTAGACCCNGGCATACCAGAGAGAACTACGGGCAGCGACCTTCCCTTCGCCAGCAACCAAGGAAGCGAGCTGTTCGCCTGCAGTCTCGAGATCTCCCTGCTCCAGATGAGTGCGTGCGAGGTAAAGTTGTGCTTCTTCGGCGTGCTGACCTGTCGACTCGGCAGCGAGATAGGCCGAAAGATCCTCTGCTGATTTTTCAAATTGTTTGAGGACGAACCTCGTAAGGCCCAGACGGTAGCGGCATTCNATGGCATCTTTGCCCTTCAGGCCAGGGAGAGCTTTCTCAAACGCCTGCATGGCTTCCTCGGATTTCTTGAGCTGGTTGTAGCAATCTCCCGATAGATAGAGTCCCCNGGTCGTCCAGANGGGGTCAGCCTCCAAGGATTGAATCTTCGAGAGTGATTCGATTGCCTGCGCGGGTGCTTTGAGTTGATAGTGAGCGTATCCCTGCTGGTAATGGCCACGAGCTGCACGTGCTTTCTCGGGATTTGCGGCAAGGAGCTTGGTGGTCCACTCGACGACTTGATCCCAAGCTCCNGCGCNAAAGCTCACATCTGATATCGAGGCAAGAGCAGCGTTGAGGTANGCGGGCGTNTTGAGATTNTTGATTTCGGAAATGTAAAGGGCCTTGGATTGTTCCTTCTGGTTGGTGATAAGCAGGCANTGTCCCTGCATCATNACCAGNCGTTCCCTGCTGATTGCGGGGTCGAGGTTCTCCTTGGCGAGCAAGGTTGCAAGGGGAGCGCTGGCTTCCTCGTATTGTTTCGAGGCATAGTGACTCAAGGCGAGGCCGCGTCTGGCAAGATCTCCCTTAGGATGTTCCGGATGCGCTTTTAAAAATGCCTGATATTGCTGAATGGCAACCGGATACAGCTTGCGATTGTAGGCTCCGTTCGCGACGAAATANTGCTCAAGCGTCGGGTCCGTCTTGGATTGCGCTTCTGCGGCCGNAGGGTCGCTTTCTTTTTCGTTCTGCGCGTAGCCGGCAAGCGACAACGAGAAAGTCAGTATGAANGAGGNAACAAGAAGACGGAANGGCAGGGAATATCTCACAGGTTAAGCGCGGCGTTGGATTCTTTAGGAATACTGAAATAGGTGCGATTTTCGTTCAACAGGAAGCGCACAAATAACCAATAGGTCACGTCGGCTCAGACGGCAAGACTGCTTCCCATGGGTGGCTTCTCATTGGTGCTTAGCNGGTATGGATCCAGTTTTTCTTCAAAGAGGCTTGGGCTAGCACTCCGCGCCCGACAACATTTCATTGTAAAACGCTGATAATTAGTAAATCCATTCCTTTTGGATCGATTTTGCTCGCATGCCACGAGGGTGGGGGGAAAATGCAGCCCAGCCAGAAAATTGTTCATATGAACATAATCATCGTCGGAGCCGGAGAAATTGGCCGGCACTTGGCCATCGAGCTTTCACAGGGTCTTGCTCTTCTCGGGACCCAGGGGGAAAAGCTCCGTGAGTCCTACAGCGTTACCGTGATTGATTCGGATCCGCAGTTAGTAGCGGAGATGGAGCGCGTCATTGACGCGAAGGTGATTTGCGCTGATGGCGGCACCGTTGAAGCCCTCGGACGTGCCAACATTGCGAAGTGTGACCTTTTCCTCGCTCTCACCAGCGAGAATACGGTGAATCTTGTCAGTGCCTCCATCGCCAAGGCTCATGGCGTGAATCTAGTGATGTGTCGAATTCATCCGGAGTTGCAACGAGACCTTCCGATGTTTGACCTTGCGGGTCATTTTGGGATCGACGACTTGTTTAGTTCCGAGAGGCTTACTGCGATTGATCTCGCAAAGTTCATACGGAATCCGGACTCGTTGTGGGTGGAGGAGCTTGCCGGTGGCAAGATTGAGGTTCAGCAGGTCAGGGTAGGAGCAAAAAGTGACGCTGTTGGCAAAAGCCTCAATGATCTCAAGTTCCCAGCAAGAACCCGAGTGGCGGCCATTACGCGAAACGACGAGGGTTTCGTGCCAGACCGTGAGGCAATCATTGAGGAAGGAGATGAAGTTACCATCGCGGGGGAGACTGCCCGGCTTCGAGATCTAGCGGAAGTCCTCCAGAAGGGCGGTAAAAAAGCCGAGACAATGCGGGTCGTGATCTTTGGTGGCGGGGAGTATGGATTTGCGCTGGCCCAGATGTTGCAGAGCTGGGAGCACTGTCGCGTCCGAATTTTTGAAAAGGATGACAAGATTTGTACTCGGCTTACTGAGCGCCTTGGAAAGACCACAGTGATTAATGCGGATGCCACTGAGCTTGCAGCGCTCGAGGAAGAGCAGGTAGGGCAGGCAGATTTCTTTGTGGCCGCAAGCTCGAGTGACGAAGACAATGTGATGACCTGTCTGCAGGCGAACAACCTTGGCGCCAAGAAGTGTCTGACGATTATTCATCGTGCTGACTACGCCCGGGCAATCAGCTCGGGGGGGCGGCAGTTTGGAGTAGTGGCGGCGATAAGTCCCCGGGAGGCTACGAGACGCTACATTGAGCGGCACCTCACGGAGGAAAAATATTATGTCGTCCGAAAGTTGATGGCCGGAAAGTTGATAGGGACCGATGTTGCGAGAAAGGCAAAGGTGGTGGGAGCGACTGTTCGTGATATTCCCTGGCCGACCGGGTCTGTGTTGGTGGGGCTTATTCGAGAAGGGAAAGCTATCTTTCCCGGACCCGACGACATTTTAGAGGCGGGAGATCATATTTACGCGACGGTTTCGCTGAAGGCTCTTAAGAAGTTGCTCAAGTTATTGCACTAAGCGGATCTTCCGAAAGTGAGACAGAACACTTGGATGTTGGACGAAATAAAGACTGCTGATTTCCCAGAAGTAGCTTCCAATCTCTTGCCGAATGGCGGAGATCAGGCCTTTACGCTACCAGCGTTTCGTGAAGGTATATCGATGGAGGGATTTTCCCCGAATCATCAAGTCTTGAGAGAATTTCCTGTGGAGCACGTATGAATTTCCGGGTGATGGCAAGAGTTCTTGGAGTGCTCTTCACTTTGGAGAGCATGGCCATGTTGATCTGTGGGCTCTTTGCCTATCTTGATCCTTACGAAGGCGGTAGCCGGGGGTTGATCCCTTTGCTGGTCGCGGCAGGTGTTAGTCTTCTGCTGGGACTGATTCTTATTTTCACTGGAGGTAAGCTGGCGAACAGAATCCCGCGTCGTGAGGGAATCCTGATTGTTGGCCTCGGCTGGGTTTTAAGTGCAATTCTTGGAGCTATCCCTTTTGTTATTGGAGAACCCAAGCTCTCTCCCGCAGCAGCTCTCTTCGAGTCGGTCTCGGGGTTTACGACGACGGGAGCAACCGTAATATCCGATTTAAGCGAATGGCCACGCGCGATTCTGCTCTGGCGCTCCGTCATGCAGTGGCTGGGAGGATTGGGGATCCTTGTGCTTTTCGTTGCGCTCCTCTCCGGAAGCGGGGGTGCCAAGTTTCTGTTCAGGAACGAATCTTCCTTTCAGTCCGAGCAGGTCAGTACGGCGAAGATTCATGACACGGCTCTTAATTTTCTGATCGTCTATGTTGCCCTGACGGCCGTGTGTCTTCTTGGATTGAAAGGGCTTGGGCTTGGCTGGTTTGATGCTGTCGCGCACTCGTTTACGACTGTAGCGACGGGTGGATTCAGTCCGCACAACGAGAGTATTGCCTATTTTTCCGATTCCGCGAACGGGTTGCTGATTGAGATGTGGATCGCAACTTTTATGCTTCTGGGTAGCACGAGCTTTCTGATCTATGTCGTGGTTAAGTCGGGGCGTTGGCGCGAGTTGCGGCGGCTTGAAGAAGTCCGGTGGTATTTCCTGCTTGTGGTTACGGGAATTCTTGCGGCTTGGGCAGTGGGAACGATGGGCGGCGGAATGGGTGCTCTGGAGGCCCTGCGAGGGTCTGTTTTTACAATTATTTCTATCGCCTCAACGACGGGATACGTGACTGCGAATTACGAGCAGTGGCCGGTGGCAACCTATTTCATCATCCTTGCCCTGATGCTGGTTGGTGGATGTGCAGGATCCACCTCAGGGGGCTTGAAGGTTAGCCGTTTGATTCTTCTTATTCGGGCTGCATGGCAGGAAGTAGTGAAGGCGTTTCGTCCCAATCAAATAATGGGAATGAAAGTGAATGGGAATCAGATCGATGACGTGGCTCGGGCTCAGACCATTTTGTTTATAGCGATCTTTGCTCTGATGTCTCTTGGATCAATGGTATTGGTTGCGATCATTGAAACCCCCAACGGGATCGACTTCGGCACGACGGTATCTGCGGTGCTGGCCACCTTTGGAAATATCGGCCCGGGCTATGGTGATGTCGGTCCCACGGATAACTACGGGCAATTTCAGTCATCGACGCAGCTGTTTCTCTCGCTCCTCATGATCATGGGACGATTNGAGCTGTATGCAATCCTCGTGCTTTTTGTTCCGGCGGTCTGGAAAAAATACTAGTTTGCACCAGCGCTGATCACTTGAGACATGTTGCCGTCAGGCCAGTGGCCTGTCTACGGATGAAGAGTAAGCCTGTGAGGGTCGTAGTGATCTTCTGGGTGAAATAGCCATCCGGGATTCGTTTTCAGGAGTTCATAGTTCCTCAGGCGAAANTCCGGCAAAAACTGGTTGCTGTTAGGCTCATAGACTGTCTCCCCGGTATATCTTCCCCAGATGCGATACTCGTAATTGTGGTCGTAGGCGTAGCGGGCGCCGCTGGGTCCGTCCTGAGGAAGATTATCCGGGGCTCTCATGAGGCTTTGGTTGAAAACGGTGAGCTTAGCTTTTGACCAGGGTTCCCCCGGTTTACGCAGGTAGCCCCACCACCATGTCCGGTTCACATGATATCGACGTCCGATAAAGAAATCGCCCGTTGTCTCCGAATGGATGCTTTGCGTGCGCTCTTCCTGCTCTGGTCCTCCCATGTTGGCGGGGCCATAGTTCGGCCGCAGAGTCCCGCAGGAGCTCAGAATGAGTCCGGCGGCGAGGATGGAGATGAAGCGGCTCAAGCGCATGCGGTAGAATGTCCTGCCGGGCATCATGCAGGTCAAGTTGGATCCTGTTTCTGCTTGGAAAACCCTTGCGCGCCTTCCTTATTAGCGTTACGCGGCACTCAGAGAGCGGTCATACCATTTCGCCATCATGAATATTGTTTCGCTTCTTTCGGAACGCCGCGTCCTCCCGGATTTGGGCGCTGGCACACGTGATGAGGTTCTTGAGGAGATGATTGAGCATCTTGTCGCTACCGGAGGGCTTTCCGAGCCATCGCAGGATGCGGTGGTTGAAGCTCTTATCGCGCGGGAGGAGCGCATCAGCACAGGAATTGGATACGGAGTGGCAATTCCTCATTGCTATTCTGATAGCTTGAATGATCCAGTTGCGGTGTTCGGTCGGTCGCGGAGTGGAGTTGATTTCAATGCTTGTGACAGCGCGGTAGTTCACTTTGTCATTCTTCTGGTCGTGCCCGAAAATAAGCCCAATTCACATCTGCAGACACTTGCCGTCATTGCGCGACTATTCTCCCAGCATGCTGTCCGGGAGAAGTTGACAGAAGGATCCACGCCCGGCGCTTTACTCACGGCACTGGAGCAGTGCCAATTGGAACTCGATTGAATTCTGATCGCCGTCCAGATGCCTAAAATGTTATCCTTGATGCGTCACACGAAAGCTCGGTTCCAGTTGGCAGTAAACATAGCGAAATCCAGATGACACTTTTAAGGGTTCTTCAAGAGCGGCTGAGTGCTGCCTGTATAGATTGCGGTATCAGTCAATCAGACGCAGAGGGGGCGAGTCTGAGTCATGCGGCGGACCTGCGTTTCGGCGACTACCAGTCCAATGTTGCCATGGTTCTCTCCAAGAGTGCAAAACGCAACCCTCGGGATCTCGCCGAGGCGATAAAGACCTCCATCAAGGTTGAGGATCTTGCAGAAGTGGAAATTGCAGGCCCTGGCTTTCTTAATTTCAGGGTAACTGCTCTTGCATATGCGGAACGTCTCGCTTCGCTGATGGGTGATGACCGTCTCGGTGTGGAGCCAGTGGAGAGTCCGCGACGGATCGTGATTGATTTCAGCGCGCCAAACGTGGCCAAGCCCATGCATGTTGGACACCTTCGTTCGACGTTTATCGGCGATAGTCTGGCCCGGATTGGGCGTTTTTTGGGTCACGAGATCATCAGTGACAATCACATCGGAGACTGGGGGACGCAGTTCGGGATGGTGATCTGGGCGTGGAAGCGGTCTCTTGACCGGACGTCTCTTCAGCAAGACCCTCTTAACGAGCTCCTCAGGCTCTATCGGTCTGCGAGTGAACAGTGTGGTGAAGATGATATGGTGAGGGAGAATTGCAGGAAGGAGCTGGTTGCCCTCCAGCAAGGAGACGAGGAGAATCTTTCAATCTGGCGGGAGTGCGTGCGGCTCTCGCGGGAAGGGCTTGAAGTGATCTACGATCGACTGGGAGTGTCTTTTGATCACTGGCTGGGAGAAAGCTCCTACAATGATCGCCTCTCCGCTGTGGTTGAAGATCTCGTGGAGTGTGGATTAGCACATGAAAGTGACGGAGCGATTTGTGTGTTCTCGGCAGGTTCGGAGGATCCGGGAGTTGATCCGTTTAAGATTCAGAAGGATGGAGACTGGGAGGATAAGCCAATGATTGTCAGGAAGAGCGATGGAGGCTTTAATTATGCCACCACTGACATTGCGACAGTTGACTACCGAATGGAAGAGCTTGAGGCAGATGCGGCCTGGTATGTCGTGGATCACCGACAGGGCGATCACTTCAGGCAGCTTTTCGCTGTTGCAGAGCGACGTGGATGCCAGATGGGTCTCGAGCATGTTTCGTTTGGAACGATTCTGGGTAAGGATGGGAAGCCGCTTAAGACCCGCTCAGGGGATCTTCCTCTTTTAAGCGACTTGCTTGACGATGCAGTTGAAGCGGCGAGGGAAAGCTCGGAGGGGCGGTCGCGGGTCGAGCAGCGGGAGGAACGTGAAGCCTTGGCTGAGTTGATAGGAATCAGCGCGATCAAGTTCATGGAGCTCTCTCATCATCGAACTTCTGATTACATTTTTGACCTAGATAAAATGGTCTCGATGGAGGGAGACACGGCTCCGTATCTACAATACAGCTATGTTCGGTGTCGTTCTATTTTCGCGAAATTGGGAGGAGATTATGTTCCTGCTGGAACGGACTTCGAGCTATCCGATGAGAAAGAGGTGCATCTCGTTAGAATGCTGGTGCGCTTTGGTGAGGTGGTTCCCGTTGTGCTCGAAGGATTCCGACCCAATCTTCTTGCAGGATATCTTCTCGATCTCGCCAGGGCCTACCACTCGTTCTTCCAGTCGTGCCCGGTTCTTAAGTCAGAGGGGGCTATCAGGGATACACGTCTCGCCCTCTGCGAATTGACTTCCCGAGTTCTCCGGCAGGGGCTTCAGTTGCTGGGCATCGAAGTCCCTGAAAGAATGTAGCAGGTGGAAGAAGAGATGAGCGAAAGGGATGTGATCGTTGTGAAAGTGGGCACGGGTGTTCTCACGCGTCAGGATGGGACGTTGGATAGCGCTTCGCTTGCACGTCTTGTCAATGCAGTCTCAGACCTGCCAGACCAAGGCAAGCGGGTGATTCTGGTTTCATCCGGTGCAGTAGGAGCTGGCACCTCGGCATTAGGACTTAAGGAGTATCCAGATGATGTGCTTGCACGGCAGGCAGCAGCCGCTGTCGGGCAGACCCGGCTCATGCACGCCTATGAAAATCTTTTTCGGAGCTTCGATCTGAGTGTGGCACAGCTCCTTCTCACTGCTGCTGATCTTGAAAATGAAGACCGCCGTCGGCGGATCGGTGATCTTCTTCAGCGCCTTGTTGATGAGCAGGGCATCGTTCCAGTGATCAACCAGAATGATTCAGTCGCAGTGGAGGAATTAAGTGTCGGGGATAATGATATGTTATCCGCGCGAGTCGCTGACCTCGTTTCAGCGCGGATGCTCATACTGCTGACAACAGTGGATGGGTTATACCCTCCAGATTCAGAAAAAATCGTAAAAGAGGTTCCTTCTGTCAGCGAGGTTATGTCCTACGCCAAGGAGAAAAAGGGGAGGTTTGCGATTGGAGGAATGGAGTCCAAGCTCAGGGCTGTTAAATTTGCGGTTGAGCAGGGAGTGGAGACGATCATCGCGAATGGGCGCCGCCCTGATCGGCTCTTCAAGATTTTAGAGGGTCGAGGCTTTGGAACAAGGTTCCCGGTTGGCGAGTAAGAATTTTGAATCTAAAGAATACTTCATGAGTGGAACTGAACGTCTGAGTCGGGAAGCTATTCACGACGAGATTTTTGCAATGGGGCAAAAAGCGAGGGCCGCTGGACATTCTCTGGCTAATCTGGGGAGTGCGGAGAAAAATGGCATTTTAAGGGCTATGGCGTCCGAATTACGATCTCGGGGAACGGCGATTTTGTCCGCAAACGCAAAGGATTTAGAGGCAGGTCGAGGCAACGGACTTAGCAACGCGATGCTGGACAGATTGCGGCTGGATGAATCTCGTCTGGAGGCTATGGCTGATGGAGTTGAGCAGGTAGCCCGGCTCTGTGATCCAGTAGGTGATATTCTTGATGAAAGAGAGCGGCCAAACGGGATAAAAATCCAGCAAATCAGGGTTCCCGTGGGCGTCATAGGAATCATTTTTGAAAGTCGCCCTAACGTGACAAGTGACGCCGCGGTCCTCTGCCTTAAGTCTGGTAACGCCACTATTTTGCGAGGTGGATCCGAGGCAATTCACTCTAATCGGGCAATCTGTGATGCGTTGCAAGCCGGAGGCGAAGCTGAGGGGCTCCCTCCATTTTCGATTCAACTAGTACCGTTCACCGACAGGGAAAGCGTAAAAGAAATGGCTTCCATGGATCGCTACCTGGATCTGATAATTCCGCGGGGAGGCAAGGGTTTGATCGAAACGGTGGTATCTCTTGCGCGGATGCCGGTTATCAAGCATTACGATGGCATCTGTCATGTTTTTGTCGATGAAGCGGCAGACTTGGAGATGGCTCGCCTGATCGCGGTAGACGCAAAGACACAAAAGCCTGGCGTTTGTAATGCTCTGGAAACCCTCCTTGTGCATGAGGAGGTAGCAGGGAGACTTCTTCCTCAGATTGCCAGCTCCCTTGTCCGTCGGAAGGTGGAATTAAGGGGATGCGAGCAAGTAGAGAAGATTCTGGGGGAGGTCGCGAGGGCAGCTACTGAAGAGGATTGGCGAACGGAGTATCTGGATCTGATCCTCTCCATCAAGGTAGTCGCCTCGAGGGATGAGGCGATCAAGCATATCAATCGCTACGGATCTCATCATACCGACTGTATCGTCACAGAAGACCACAAGAGTGCAGAGAAGTTTCTCAGAGAGGTCGACTCAGCATGCACGTTTCACAATCTTTCTACCCGCTTCAGTGACGGAGAGGAGTTTGGATTCGGCGCAGAGATTGGGATCTCCACCGACAAGATCCACGCCAGAGGTCCGATGGCCCTTCGTGAACTGACGTCCTACCAATACCGGGTCCGGGGAAACGGACAGCTGAAAGAGGCCCCTAATTAATGTGGTAAGTCCTGGCGCAGGCCCGGAGAGATTGGGTGAATGGCTCTGAGGTAGGTCCTTACTCTGAAATCGCAGGTTTCTTTTTAGGAGACGTTCCATTACTCCACATATCACCCCATAAGCCCTTGGAAGAGTATTCTTTGCGCTTGTAAGTACTTGCGTGCTTACTCGCCATCCCAAAGTAAAAGGCCATCAGGACGAGAAAGAGGAGTCCGATCGTCACAGCAAAGGTTGAACCGCTGGATGTCTGAGTGCTTGCGAGAGGTGCCGGGACACCCGGGCGGACGGAGGGTGTGGCAGTTGGAGCAGGACGTTTGCGAAGTTCGTTATTCTCCTTCTTTTTCGGGAGGGGTGCCCGCTGCTTGGGGATATGATCCTCGTCACCCAGTGCGTCCTTTTCTTTATCGGTCAGTTCAAAATCCAGAGAGGCATCTCCTACGAGAATATTCAGGTCATTCTCGAGATCGATAATTTCCATCCTCTCATCATCCAGCTTGATCCCGTTTGTCGAATCCTTGTCCTCAAGAATATAGCCTCCCTCAATGCGTTTCATCTCACAGTGGTGGGAAGAAACGGAGGGGCAATCGATGACGATATCATTATCTGTCGAGCGTCCCATACGGACTACTTTCCTATCGAGGGCGAATCGATACGGCTGAGCATTCTTGCCTTGGACGTTGATGCAGACTCGGGGCATGATTTGTGGACGGGAAGGATTTCAGGAGCGGCGGGGATTCAGCCCGGTTGACAGCTGCGCCATCCCGGGTTAGTTCCCGCCAACCAGAGTTCTACCATGAGTAAGAAGAACAGTGAAACCAAAGAATTTCACGCAGAAGTTCGCCAGCTTCTGGATATCGTTATCCATTCCCTCTACACCGACAGGGAGATTTTCATCAGGGAGTTAATTTCCAACGCGTCTGACGCCTTGGAGAAGTTGAGGATGACTCAACTAACTGAGAATAAGATATTTGAGGGTGATCTTCCGCTGGAAGTAAATATCACAACTGACGAGACCGCGAAGACAATTACCATTTCAGACTACGGGATCGGCATGACTCGCGAGGAGCTTTCTGAGAATTTGGGAACAATCGCGCATTCTGGGACCAAGGCGTTTTTGGAAAGAGCCAAAGACGGAGCCAAGCCGGACGTGATCGGTCAGTTTGGTGTCGGGTTTTACAGCGCCTACATGGTCGCGGATAAGGTGGAGGTTTTTACCCATTCGTGGAAGGAGGATGAGGAGCACCTGCGCTGGGAGAGTGATGGAGCCAGTGGCTATACCATCGATGAGGTAGAAGGGCAGAGGAGGGGATCTCGGATCGTGGTGCATCTCAAGGAGGAGCACGAAGAGTTTGCGAAGACCCACAGAGTCAGGGGAATCGTCGAGCGCTACTCGAACTTTGTTGGCTTCCCTGTGAATCTGAATGGTGAGCGGGTCAACACGGTCGAAGCCCTGTGGTTACGTCCAAAAAAAGAGGTGACCGATGAACAATACAAGGAGTTCTACCAGTTTACGGCACATGCGATGGATGACCCTCGCTACACCATGCACTTTTCTGCGGACGCCCCACTGGCGATCAATGCACTTCTATTTGTTCCTGAAGAGAACGCGGAGCGTATGGGTCTGGGAGCGCAGCCTCCCGGGGTTGCTCTCTACTGCCGCAAGGTTTTGATCGATGCGCAACCGGAAGGCCTTCTGCCCGAGTGGCTGCGATTCGTGAAAGGTGTTGTGGATAGCGAAGATTTACCACTGAATATTTCACGGGAATCCATGCAGGATACTGCCTTGGTCCGGAAACTCAGCGAGGTAATTACTAAGCGCTTCATCAAATTTCTAGCAAAGCAGGCGGAAGATTCTCCGGAGGACTATAAGAAATTTTATGAGAGGTTTAATCGCTTTCTCAAGGAAGGCATTGTCGCATCTCCGGCGCATCAGGAGCTACTCGCAGGACTTCTGCGATTTGAATCTTCCATGACGGATCCGGGAGAGCTTAGCTCTTTCGACGGTTACCTCGATCGAATGAATGAGGGACAGGAGGAAATCTATTTTCTGGTTGGTTCCAGCCGTGAGGCACTTGAGAGGGGGCCTTATTTCGAAGGATTTCGGGACCGGGGTCTTGAGGTTGCATTCTTTACCGAGGCGGTTGATGACTACGTCCTTGAAGGTCTCAGAGAGTATAAGGGTAAGAAGCTGATAGCTGCAAATCGGTCTGGAATTGAATTGGAGGACCTTCCTCAGGAGGGTGAGGAGGACTCGTTGGACGAGAAGGAGACGGAGGGGTTGATCTCATGGTTGAATTCATCACTCGAGGGCCGTGTCGCACAGGTTGAGGCTGGGAAAAGGCTAGTCAATCATCCCATGGTTGCGCTCCTTCCCGAGGACGCTCCGAATGCACAGATGCGGGCAATGATGGAAGCAATGGGGCAGGAGGCACCAGAGGCGAAGGCCAAGCTTGAAGTAAATCCCCGCCATCCACTTATTCGGCAGCTTGCATCCATTCGTGAGGAACGGGGAGAACTGGCATCAAAAGTAGCGGATCAACTGACCAATCACGCGTTGCTGGCCGCAGGTATGGAGGTCAACACTGCAGACATGGCGGAGGAGATGGCCGCATTGATTGGAGATCTGCTTGAATGATGGTCCGATGGTTCTGCTATTCGGCGCTGTCGGGATAGCTGCCGAGGAGCTTGACCAGAGAGCAATGTTTTTCAAGTTCTGCGAGAGCTGAAGACACTTGCTCGGTCTCGCAATGCCCCGCGAGATCCACATAGAAAATATACTCCCAGTCCTTCTGTTTTGAAGGTCTTGATTCGATCTTTGACATATTGATCTCAAAGGAATCGAAAGCCTTCAGGGCAGCGACTAGTGACCCTGGGCGGTCGTTAACTGAAAACAGTATAGAGGTGCGATCATGGCCGGTCGGGGGACATGTTTTTTCCCCAATGACGAGGAAGCGGGTTGTGTTGGTGGCGCGATCCTGAATTGACTCTTCGAGAACCTCGAGACCTGCGAGCTCGGCAGCCAGCTTGCCACCCAATGCCGCGGCTCCTTCAGAGGCCTTTTCCTTCGCGAGGTGAGCGGCCCTTGTTGTTGACGAAACTTCTACCAGTTCAGCATCCGGCAAGTTTCGAAGGATCCAGTTCTTGCATTGGCCAAAAACCTGAGGATGTGAGTAGAGCGTCGTGATGCTGTCGCGTGGAATTGCGGCGAGAAGATTGTTTTCGATTCGGAGAAGAATCTGGGCACAGATCCTCAGTGTGGAGTCGACAAAAAGGTCAAGGGTATGGGAAACCGCGCCCTCGGTAGAGTTTTCGATTGGAACAACTCCGTAATCCGCCCGACGCCGGGCAACATCATCAAAGACCTCTGCAAAGCTAGAGTGTGAGTTGTAGTTGACGGAATGTCCGAACTTCTTGATTGCGGCTTGATGAGTCCATGTGCCTTCCGGTCCAAGGTAGGCAATTTTGAGGTCCTCCTCGAGGGCGAGCGCGGCCGACATGATTTCTCGATAAATCGCCCGGATGGACTTTTCCGGAAGAATACCCTGGTTCATCTGCACCAGCTTTCTGAGAAGAGCATCTTCCCGGTCGGGCGCATATATCTGGAGGCCTTCGCGCTTCTTGATCAGGCCGACCTCATGCACGAGATCAGCCCGCTGCGACAGAATTTCTAGCAGCTGTTGATCGATTGAATCGATTTTCTTTCGGATTTCGTCGAGAGACACTTTTTGGTAGCTGGAGCGGATAGGTGTGAAATTCTAACCTTAAAATAGCTAGCTGCCGAGTTCTCCTTTTTCCGAAGAGACATTTTCCTCATGTGGTTCAGCGAGCGTAAGTTGTTTTTCCCCTTCCGAAGGTGCACCATCTTCCACTCCTTCCGAAGATTCCTCCGCGCTCGGAGGCTCCGGTATCTCAACTGCACGGAGTTCCTCAGAATTGGGGAGTTCATCGATAGATTTTATGCCGAAGTGCTCAAAGAAGAAATCCGTAGTGCCGTAGAGAAGAGGTCGGCCAGGTAAGTCCGCTCTCCCTGCAATTTTAACGAGCTCCCGATCGAGTAATTTCTGGAGAATGCTGTCAGATGAAACGCCCCTCACATGCTCAATAGAAGCCTTGGTGACTGGCTGGCGATACGCGATAATGGCCAAGGTTTCCATCGCGGGAGGGCTGAGGCGTCGGGGTTTTAATCCGGGAAAGAGCTGGCGTACGAATCCTCCGTATTCAGGCCGAGTAAAAATTTTCCACCCTTTCGATCTTTCCGTCACTGAGAAGGAGCGCTTGCCCCGATCATATTTACGATTAAGAGCATGGATAGCTTCAATCACCGCCTCTTCATCGACGTCAGAGCGGTCTTTTATGGTCCCGGCTAGAGCGGCTTCTGCCGCGCTAGGCTGTTCATCGTCAGCGATCCCGTCCTCGAGTTCAGCGAGTCGATTTCGAATCAAACGGGCAATTTCCGAGGAGCTCAGGGGGTCTTCGGAGGCGATGAGGACTGATTCAATGACCGCAGGGAGATCCATAGCGCGATGAAACCCTAGGAGGCCGGAGGTCAAATTCAAGCGCAGGACGGTCTGGAAAATGTGAATATCAACGGAGAAGTGAAGCACTTTCCTCTTGCAGCGTATGTGGAAAGCCAGTAGGCAATCCCGCCCGCGCTGAGAAGTTCGTGTGTCTAGCGGGTTATCACAGCACAATTCCTGTAAATAGTTTACCTCATGGCCGCGAAAAAGAAGGCTGCAAAGAAAGCTCCCGCGAAGAAGGCTGCAAAGAAAGCTCCCGCGAAGAAGGCTGCAAAGAAGGC
>PBAI01000037.1 GCA_002715825.1 Roseibacillus sp.
CCCTGCAATTTATGTTTCACTTCCAGGAACCCCGCAGGAGGAATCTTGGCGGTCTCTGAACCATAGATCCGCAACCGGATCTTACGCCGACTCTTGAATCCCCTTTGCTTCTCCCAGTAGCAGTCACGCTCGGCGGTATCATAATACTGAGAGAGAATCGGGTAGTCTCCGGAATTCCCGGGATTCTGATCCACAGCTAAGCGCTGGGAAATCTCATCCTTCCACTGGCGATACTGCTCAGCGGAAATCCAGAATTTATACTCAGTCCTGCTTAAGCTCACTGTTGACTGAAAGGAAGGGGTGAAAACTGCGCTGTCACAAGAAGGCCTATGTGGCCCCAAACCGTCGCACGCCCTTAATATTAATAAATTGCAGCCGTCTCTACAACTCCCGATTATATGCTCCCAACAGGGGCTTTTACCGCTCAGGACTGCATTCTTCTCTCCGGGGCCGACCGATTACCTCAGACCGACTACTTCGAGGCACCGGACGACAAACTTCTTTGATTCCATGGAGATTTGGGGTGCCCTTGGCGCTCTGGATCATATACTCCCCAATCACCCCAGAATCGAACCTCCATGCCCCCTTTTCGCCGATCCATCCCGGTTATCTGGCTGCTCACCTTCGGGCTCCTGATGATATCGCAAGCCTCAGCCCGCCTCTATATCAGCGAGTTTCTCGCTGCTAACCGCGACGGGCTTCTTGATGGTGATGGAGAAGCTTCGGACTGGATCGAACTCTTCAATTCCGGCTCGGAGGCAGTCAACCTCGGAGGCTACTATCTCACGGACGATCCTTCCTCCTTAACCAAATGGCCTTTTCCATCGCTCCAGTTGGAACCCCGGCAGTTCCTTGTAGTGTTCGCCTCGGGAAAGGACCGGAGAGACCCCGGTGGGCAACTTCACACCAACTTTAAGATCGATAGCCGGGGAGAGTATCTCGGCCTCATCGCCCCCGACGGCATCTCAGTGGTCTCGGATTTTGGTCGGATTGACGCTCTTCCGCGGCAGAGAGAGAACGTTTCCTATGGCCTGATGCAGTCTGGCACCTCCACATCTCGTTCTCTTTTGTCGCGGGACTCTCAGGCCACTGTCCGGGTTCCAACCGCTGAGGATTCAGCACTCGGAAGTTCCTGGACTGAACCCGCTTTCGATGACTCTGGCTGGCTCGATGTCGCCATCGGCGTTGGGTATGACGAGGACAGCACCTATGTTCCGGAGTTCGGGGCAGGAGGTAATCTTGGCGAGAATCTCAACGGAGTCACCACAAGTCTCTACCTCCGGATACCCTTTCAACTCACGGAGGCATCATCAGTATCGGAGTTATCCCTCCGGATGAAATATGACGATGGCTTTGCCGCATATCTTAATGGAGAGCTCATTGAATCCGCGAATTCTCCAGCGGAGGTAGATCTCTCGTATGACTCAGAGGCAACTTCCAACCACCCCGACAACGAAGCCTTGGTCTACCAGTCCTTCAACCTGGACAACCGCATACCACTTCTACGAAACGGAACGAACATTCTTGCGATACACGGCCTGAACGATGGCCTGAACAGTTCCGATATGCTGATTTCCCCGGAACTGAACTCAGTTCAGATCTCCAATCCTGCGACCGGAGCACCTGGCTTCTTCTCAAATCCCACTCCCGGCGCACAGAACGGCGAATCCTTTGCCGGATTCGTGGAAGATCCCGTCTTCAGCGTCGACCGCGGATTCTTCACCGACCAGTTCCAATTGCAGTTGTCCACCATTACCGAGGGAGCGCAAATCCGCTATACGCTCGATGGATCACCTCCATCACCCACCCGGGGCCTGATCTACAGCGGGCCAGTTAGTATTGCCGGGACACAGGTAGTACGGGCCATGGCTCACAAGGCGGAATTCCAATCCTCCAGGGTAAATACCCGGACCTATATCTTCCCCGATGAAGTCACCAGCCAAACCCGACCTTCCGGTTATCCGACCAGCTGGGGGGGCGAACCAAGGGCTGACTACGACATGGATACCCAGATCACCCGTTCACGCCAGTATTCTACCCGGTTCCAAAGAGGGCTACGGGACATTCCGACCCTCTCCGTTACGGGAGAAAAAGATGCTTTCTTTGGTCCAAACGGCATCTACGTCGATACCCAGAATCGAAGTATCGAGGCTTCGGTCTCTGCCGAATACTTTCATCCTGATCCCACACTTGATGGTGTGAATATAGAAGGAGGTTTCCAGATTGACTGTGGATTCAAGCTTCAGGGTGGTGCCAGCCGTAACCCCGGATCATCCATCAAGCACTCTCTCAGTCTCCGCTTCCGTGAACTCTATGGACCTGGAAAGCTGAACTATCCGGTCTTTGAGGGTACGGACGTTACTTCCTTTGATAGCATTCACCTTCGAGCCATGTACAACAACTCATGGCACCACAGTAACAGCGGACAGCGCGCCCGGGCGACCATGATCCGCGACCAGTGGGCGCGAGATTGCATGATCGCAATGGGGAATGCTGACGGGGGGCATGGGCACTTTGTCCACTTGTATCTGAACGGACTTTACTGGGGCGTTTACAATCTTCACGAGCGCCTTGAGAACGACCACTACGCAGCCTATAACGGCTTCGAGGACGACGAAGTTCTCGGTCTGAATCCAGGCCGACTGACCTCGGAGGAGTCGAGCTCCTTCAATTCCATGAAGTCGATCGTCACCAGTACTCGGACTACTTGGGCTCGAATCCAGAGGGTTATCGATGTGGACAATTACATCGACTTTGTCATCACCGAATATTTTGGCCGAAACGCCGACCTGAAAAACAATGACAACTGGCGGGCCGCAGGCGGAGGCGCTGCCAATGCCCCATGGCGCTTCTACTGCTGGGATACCGAACGCATTCTGGAGGATGAAACCAATACCAGTGCTCCCAGCAACAGCGGAGCTCTGGACGGCGCACTCATCTTTGATGATCTCGAGAGATTTCGGGAATTCAGGGTCCGCTTTGCCGATCGCGCCTACAAACACCTCTTCCACGGAGGTGCGCTCACTAATCTCGCGAACCGTAACCGCTTTCAAAAGTATGCTGACCAGATTGATACCGCCATCATCTGCGAATCTGCTCGCTGGGGTGACGATCGAAGTGGAGGAGGATTCAATGGCAACTACACGCGCGATGAAAACTGGACTCGAGCGGTTTACGGCACACCCGGACCCGGGACGAGCCCGGGAAACGGAGTCCTCGGTTCGTGGTTTCCCACCTCGGGAACCAACCGCACCGATCGGATCATCAGCACGTGGCGATCACGGCGTTTCTCGGGAACGTCGGACACCTACCTTGGGACCATTCAGCCCCCTCTTTTCACGGTGAACGGCGGGACCCAGCACGGAGGCGACATTCCCACTGGAGGAACACTCTCTGCCACTGCATCGACGGGCGCAATCTACTACACCACGGATGGCACAGACCCTCGGCTCGAAGGTGGAAACCTTTCTCCAGGGGCTATTCTCCTCTCTGGACAAATCACGATTCCCTCCAGTGGATTGGTTCGCATGAGGGCGCGGGTGGGCGGTGGAGATTCATGGTCGCCACTCACTGAAGCCTTCTTTTACCTTGAGCGCCGCGCCACTGCATCCGATCTGCGTATCACGGAAATCAACTACAACGCGGTCCCTCCCAGTGCTTTGGAAGCGAGCACTGGTGACAATCTCCCAACCCCTCGCGTTTTCAGCGGTGGAGATTTTGAATTCGTCGAGATCCGCAATGTCAGCAACAGTGCAGTTAACCTCGCCGGGGTGCAGTTCACGGACGGGGTCACCTTCACCTTTCCCGTCATCAACCTCCAGCCGGCTGAACACGTGGTCGTTGTTTCCGACCTTGAGGGATTTGAAACACGCTATGGAACCGGACTTCCCGTGGCAGGGCAGTTTGCCGGGGCTCTCAATAACGGTGGAGAACGCCTCTCTCTGGTGACATCGACCGGCAGCAGCATTCAAGATTTTGTCTACGATGACAGCGGAACCTGGCCCGGACGGGCCGACGGAATCGGGTCCTCGCTTGAAGTTATCGACCCTGAGGCAGACTACGATAACTCCGAGAACTGGCGCTCCAGCAGCGAATATAATGGCTCTCCGGGGGCCTCTGGAGCAGGCCCCGACGGGCGCGTGGTGATCAACGAAGTCCTTACCAATACAGACTTTCCCGCAATCGACCGAGTCGAACTCCACAACACTACGACCAGCTCGATCGAAGTAATGAACTGGTATCTCTCCGATGCCAGTGCCAACTACCGGAAGTTTCGTATTCCCAATGGGAGTATTCCAGCTGGGGGCTACAGGACTTGGGACGAAAACGATTTCAATTCGGTCCAGAATGTCAGTATTTCCTCCTATGCGGGCTCTGCTGCAACAGCTCCTACTACTGTTTTCAGACCCGCTCATGGCTTGGCAACAGGCGACGTCATCACCATCTCGGGCTACGCTGGAGCGGGAGCCTATAACGGCACCTTCGAGGTTACAGTCACCGGCCCTGGCCGCTTTACCATCCCTGCCGCTTATGTCGACAACGACGTCACCAAGGGGGCCTACACGAGAGGTGAGCCCTTCGCACTATCTGCAGTAGGCGACAAGGTGTGGCTGCTCGAGGGGGATGCTCGTGGCAATCTTCTCAAATTTGTAGACGTGGTNGAATTCGCCGCCGCNCGCGCCAANGAGGCATTNGGTCGCTGGCCCAATGGCGNAGGNAGCNANACTCTNNTCAGTATGACCGCNNCCACCTTCGGTTCACNTAANGCNCCNGCTCANGTCGGNCCGGTNGTCATTTCNGAGGTGATGTATCATCCGGTGGNNACCCCGGAAAACNNCTTTGAATATGTCGAACTCTTCAATCCCGGGCCNGCCATTGANAGTCTTGCCAATTGGAGAATACGGGGCGGTGTCGATTTCGATTTCTCCCCAAGCCANTCGCTCAACACGGGAGAAACGATCCTTGTGGTTGGCTTTGACCCGGAAAGCGACCTGATAAGCTTAACGAACTTCCGTTCTCACTATGGAATAGGAACGGAAGTTCCACTTCTCGGTCCATGGNCCGACGGGCCTCTACGCAACGATCAAGGGACAATACGCCTGCAACGACCTGACACCCCGCCTCCAACTGATCTGGATCTTTTCCCGCAGGTTACCGAAGACGAGGTGCGCTATCTCGCCACCGCTCCGTGGCCAGCCAGCCCGGACGGGAATGGGGATTCACTTCACCGGGTCAATTATTCTCTCTTTGGCAACTTCGTCTCCAGCTGGACCGGAGAAGAGCCCTCCCCCGGCACCGAAGCGTCCGAAATTTCATATGANGAATTTCGCGAACTGACTTTCGGACCGGGATCCCCTCCCGGATCNAGTGCGCTGGAGGACTTCGACCTCGATGGATTCCTNAATATCGTGGAGTATGCTCTTGGTCTGAACCCTCTCCTTGCTGACGCCAACCTGGCGCCCTCCCCGGTAGTGGAGGGCGGGGAGCTAACCCTTACTTTCCCACGAAACCCTCTTCTGGGTGATATTCGTAGCGTAGTGGAATTTTCCACGGATCTGGTCACGTGGACCCCGCTTGATGATGTCGCTGTGCCCTCCGGGAACTCCAGCGGAATCCGCAAGGCCAGCATCAACATGGCTCCTTATCAAAGACTCTTCCTTCGAATTTCCGTGAGCTCACTACCGTGACGAATGGATCAACCTTCTCATGGATGCACTCTTGTAACCATCTGGAATAGGTAGGAGTCTCCCGTCCATGAAAGCTCTCGTTCTTGCCTCTGTCGACGGNACCATCGAAGTTAAAGGAAANCNNTGATCCTGTTCCGNCNAACGGTGAAGTTCTCATCCGTCTCAANGCTGCTGCCCTGAACAGAAGAGATTTCTGGATAACAAGAGGCGGCTATCCGAACATTGAGGCTCCCTGCGTCCTAGGCTCCGATGGGGTCGGGATCGTGGAAAAAGGAGGNGAAGGGGTAGACTCCGCCCTCGTGGGCAAAGAGGTCCTGATCAACCCCAGCCTCCATTGGGGCGAAAGCCAACTCGTTCAAGGAAAGGACTTCCGCATTCTGGGCATGCCGGATGATGGCACCTTCGCCGAATNCATCTCGGTTCCGTTGCAGCAGATCACAGAGAAACCTGCTCACCTGACCACTTCTGAAGCTGCAGCCTTACCGCTCGCGGGGCTGACAGCCTACCGAGCACTTTTCTCACAAGGTAAACTCAAGTCCGGGGAATCCATCCTGATCACCGGCATCGGGGGTGGGGTAGCTACCATCGCCCTGAAAATGGCACAAGCTGCTGGCGCACGAGTCTTCGTCAGTTCGTCCTGCNAACACAAAATATCCAAGGCGCTCACGCTCGGGGCTTNTTCCGGGGCAAACTATACGGACGACCATTGGCCCGANACCTTTCGGTCCGACCATGGGGCGGTGGACATGATTCTCGATGGGGCCGCTGGAGACCAGTTCGGCGACCTCCTTCCTCTGGTCCGGCCGGGGGGACGCGTGGTGAGCTACGGTGGCACCGCGGGACCATCAGTAGCCTTCCCNGTTCGCTATCATTTCTGGAATCAGCTTCAACTAATTGGATCCACNATGGGGTCACCATCTGACTTCGCGGACATGATTAACTTTGTGGAAAAGCACGAACTAAGACCGGTGGTCCACTCGATCTCAGCGCTCGCTGAAGGAGTCTCTCTCATTTCCTCAATGGAAGCATCCGGGCAATTCGGAAAGCTCGTCATGGAGATTTCCTGACCTCCCGAAATAAGGCGGCGCCAACCCTGAAGCCAGTCAAGGTAATCCCTCGTCTCCCAGGAGTTCTAAAACCCTCGGCGTGATTTCCAGTCCATGTCCAAAAGGCGTCTGTCCCAGCGACCCGGTCGCAACCTGCCCCTCCTCNATGTGCAGGGACGCGTAGCCCTCCGGCCGCATTTCATAAAGGTCCGGATGCTTCCCGCAGACTGCCTCCTGTAATTCGCGCGGATACATNCTCAATCCCGCGAAATAATGGTGCCCGTTACGCTCTACGTCTTCGACCCCGAGAACGGACATGACTGCNAGATCATTGAGCAGCGCCACCGGCCCGACATTGGCCAGATCTTCACCGCTCATCAGCCAAGGACCCTCATCTGGATGATGCCGACGGTAATACTCAATCAGGCAGCGATTTGCGATCCCCTTGATCACACCCTTGCAATTCTTATGACTGGTTCCACGATAGCCCAGCGCAATCGCCCTCCTCAAGCAGTCCAGTTCGCCGTCCGACTCGTCAATAATCATGGGCGGCGCCCCGGCCCAGTCCGCCAGCTCATCCCGAACCCTCTCTTCTAGAGCTATCGCACGATGCAGGGGTTGCTCGACAAAGAGCAACCTGTGGTCCTCGAACAAAACCGCCAGATCCGGATCCGCCCGATAAGTTTCCCAATGATGCCGGAAGGTTGTGATGTCTCGATACTGCTCGTTGCCGTCGAGGGTGTATCGGAAGCCCGGGGATGCTTCCGATATAACTGCCGCNACCGCGCGCAGGCGCGGGATGTCGACTTCGAGATTGCCACAGATCTTTATCTTGAAATGGTGAAGTCCATATTGCACCGCTGCATCACTCAGAGCGTGAGGCAAGCCGTCGCTAATGCGTTCATCCTCTGGGATATCACTCCGCCGCAGAGGATCGCCAAGCCCGATCGTGTGGCGAGCGATGATGGACTGCCCCGCGGAAGGCAGCCAGTCACTGGGATCTGTCCCAGCCAACTCAGGATGAATCCTCCCCAGTTCGATTCCCAGGGCATTAGAACGCACTGCATCCACAAAACTCAGGCCGGCCCCACGGCAAAATCCATCAATGAGTGCTCGCTCAACAAAGGCGGTTCCCAAATGAGCCAGCAACGGAGGGTATTCCTCCGTCCGGGCCCAGCAGTCCTGCTGTTGATACAGCGAGAACCATGCAGAAAATACTGAATCGTGTTTCGAGTTAACCACAATATCAGCAGCGTGTCGGATACTCTCCACCATGGCAGGAAGATCTTCCTCAAACCGGGTCTCTGGATCCTTCGTGAACCATTTGGGAGGTAGCCCCTCAGAGGCAAGACCTCGCCATTCAGCCCCCTCATAATCTCCCTCCATCACTCCAAACACATGTGGCAGCTCGGTCATCGCGGCTATTCCATACTGAAAGGGGAACCGGGTTTGCATCCAACGCGTTCGAAACGAAACAGAGCGGATCCTGAAGGAAGAGGACATGGCTCCGACTACTGAAACCAAGATTNCAGAGCCAGACAAGCCCCGCCTGTGAGAGTCNCATTANGCNGGCTCAAGTTTTGCATCGACACCCTGAGGAGTTCTCCATTGTTATGGGGGGATCTTGAGAAGGGGCTGGCTTTTAACCATTATTTTCCTGACCGCACTGGTTCTCGGACCGGGGCCNGGAGCAGCGTTGATNGATGGCACAAGTGAGTCTCCAAATATCTGGTTTGGAATACCCGCCCTCTACCTGTGGGTCGTTCTCTGGTTNCTNGTAATGGTAACCTGCATACTCGCTGCCGCCCTGACGTTNTGGAAGGACTCCGACTAGAATCAGCTGGCTCAGAATTTCTGGCCACCGCGGCACCGCCCATAAGTTTGGGGACATGGCCCTATATCGTCCTCGCGTTTTATCTTGTGGGGCTACTCTCACTGGGAGTGATCAGCCTCCTCCGGAGCAGGCGCGCCACAAACGCCGAAACCGATTACTATCTGGCGGGGCGAGGGCAGGGTGTGATCGTCACTTCCCTCACCATCATGGCGACGTTTTTCTCGAGCTTCGCCATCCTCACTTTTCCGGGCTGGATATACGAAGGAGGAATTGCACCCATGCTCTACGCTCTGAACCTTCCGGTAGCAGCGGTGGCAATCTACCTGCTTGGAAATCGTATCCGCCGAATTGGCCGCAAACGTGGCTACATCACCCCGGCAGACATGGTGGCCGATTACTACGGTGATTCCCCTGCTCTCCGCATCATAGTCGCCCTCACCGGAGCTCTTTACGTGATTCCTTACGTCGTCATCCAGATCAAGGGTGGTGGCCTCCTCGCCGATGGCCTCTTCCGGGAAATCGAATATNTTTCCATCTTCGGCTGGCAAATCACAATGGAGGACGCCGGGGTAGCGNCTCTCTCGCTCGTTACCATGATCTATGTGATCATTGGTGGAATGCGGTCGGTCGCATGGACCGATGTCATGCAAGGGATTATCCTGCTGAGCGCCATGGTCCTGTCCGGGGTAGCCGTTATTTATGCCCTTGAGGGCCCCTCCAACTTCTTTGCCCGCGTCTCCGCGGAACTCGACGGGAGCCTTCTCACTGTTCCGGAGCCAGGAGATTCCAACCCCCATAACGTTTGGAAAATCCTCACTTTCTGTGCCTTTGCATCGTTAGCCAGCATTATTCAACCCGCTCAGTGGATGCGTTTTTATGCCGCCCGCGACTCCAAAACCCTTCGCCGGGCGGCCATCGCTTTCTCCACGATTCTTCCCTTTTGTTTCATTTTTGGAGTNTTTCTCGTCGGTCTCGGNGGGCGGGTTCTCTACGAACCAGAAACGATTGATGGAGTAGTCCNGCTTCCAGATGGATCAAAGGTCGACCAGATCCTGATTCACGTCATTCAGGATTACTTCCCCGAAATGTTCGGCACTATCGGTCTTGTCCTCGTCTCCCTGATTCTCGTNGCAGTCATGGCNGCATCGATGTCCACTGCGGACTCAAATCTCCATGCCGNGAGTGCGATCGTAACCCGGGACCTTTATCACCCGCACAGGAAAAAGTCCTCAGAACGAGAGCGGACCTGGATTGGCCGGCTGGTTATCATCGTGGCCACTATTGCTGCCGCANCCATTACATTTGCCGGTAAGGACCTGCGAGGGCTTCTCGATACCATCACAGCCTTCTTCTTCCTCGCCATGGCCTTCTCGGCCCAGCTCGTCCCCATCACCTTCGACATGATTTTCCTCCGCCGAGGAAGCCGCAGGGGCGCAATCTCAGGTCTTGCNGCAGGCCTTCTTACTGTTTGTCTCTTTCCTCCACTCGGAGAACTTCTGCTCGGCGACGAAAACTGGATTCTCACGGGAACTTCGACCCTCAAGAGCCTCCTCGATGTGGGTATGTGCGGCATAATAGTGAACGTTATGGTCTTCACGCTGGTCAGTTTCTTCAGCCCTCGCCCGGAGAAGAGTCACCGTGAGGCATTTNCGCGGGACCTTAAGGANGGATCGTAACTTGCAAGTTCATCCCGTCGGTTCAAGACTTACCCCTCCGGCAGCAATCTACGGCTCAACATGAACACCATCACCCCTCTCCCCGAGAATACGGGCATCCTGACTACCACGGTAGGGTCTTACCCCGTCCCCGACTGGTTGAGTGCGCTTCCATCTGAGCAAGCTGTCAACGATGCCACGAGGGTCATTTTTGATACCCAGCGGCAGGCAGGGATCGACCTCCCGACAGATGGTGAGCTCTACCGGTTTGACATCAACCATCCCGATACCAACGGAATGATCGATTATTTCGTTGCGCCCATGGGCGGCTGCGACACCTCGATTGGGCGGAAGGANACCGAAGCCTTCCACTCCATGCACAGCATGGGNTTCCGGGCTAAACCTGCNGCGGTGGTCCGTGAAGCACTCTACGGAGGAGGACTTAACCTTATGGAGGACTGCCAACGAGCAGCCNGAGTTGCCGGTGGACCGTTCAAGTTTACCGTCACCAGTCCTTATATGCTGGCCCGTACTCTGCTGGACCAGCACTACCATGACTTTGCGGCCCTGACCCTCGCTCTTGCAGACGTGATTGCGGAACAGGTTTCGGGGTGCCCNTGCTCATGCCTGCAGGTGGATGAGGCTAACATACCGGGTAATCCGTCGGACGGACCACTCGCCGCTACTGCCATCAACAAGGTCCTCGATGCATTCGAGGGGCCAACTGCCGTCCACTTCTGTTTCGGCAACTATGGAGGCCAGACCGTTCAGGCAGGTGCGTGGCAACCGCTACTGGAGTTCCTGAACTCCCTGCACGCCGATCACCTCGTGCTNGAACTCGCTCATCGGCCCAAGGATGATCTTCAGGCTTTGAAGGATCTCAACCATTCGGTCGGCATTGGTTTGGGCGTGGTAGACATCAAGATCAACGAAGTGGAGACTGCGGAAGAGATCGCACGTTCTATCGAAGAGGCCGAAAAGGTCATCGGAGCNGGGCGAGTGCGGTATATCCATCCTGATTGTGGATTTTGGATGCTCAAACGCTCGGTAGCTGATCGTAAGATTGCAGCCCTTGCGATAGGCAGGGACCTCTACCTCGGAAAGTGATCACCATGCATGCCTTAACTTTCATTCTCACCTCTCTCCTCGTTCTGTCCTCAGGCGTCATCGCAGAGAATTCCGAAAACGAGGCCAGACCTAACTTCCTTTTTCTCCTGGTCGATGACCTNGGCTGGGCTGATCTCGCTTGTTACGGTTCAACCTTTCACGAAACCCCACATCTTGATCGGCTGGCCAAAGAGGGAGTGCGTTTCACCGACGCCTATACCGCAGCGTCAATATGCTCACCAACCCGGGCCTCCATCATGACCGGGAAGCATCCTGTAAGAGTCAATATCACTGATTGGATCCCCGGGAGCAGCGGAAATGGTNACAAGTTAAAGACCCCTCGGGATGATCACCAGCTGGCGCTGGAGGAGGTCACAATCGCCGAGGCNCTGAAGGAGGGTGGATACGCTACTTTCTACACCGGCAAATGGCATCTGGGCGGAGCTTCGTTCAGCCCGGACAAACAGGGATTCGAGCGGTATTACGATCCTCACGAGAAACCCTCCAAGGGGTCCCCCGGGAACGGAAATACCACTGGAAGGAAACACGGCACCGTCGACCTCACCCGCGAAACNAAAAAGTTTATTACGGAAAACAGGAATGTGCCGTTCCTCGCATTCGTCTCCTATTACGACATTCATACTCCCATCATTCCGGAAAACAAATATCATGCGCACTACCGGGAAAAGGCCGCACGACTCGGTCCTTCGCCGGCTGCAATCAGGGAGCATGATGGTCGGAGCCGGCCTCGTCAGGACAATGCGGCCCTCGCAACCATGGTCCAGTCCGTCGATGATTCGGTGGGGGCGCTTGTTTCGCACCTGAATTCACAGCGGATTCTGGAGAACACGTATATTTTCTTCTTCTCAGACAATGGGGGTCTCGCCACNAAACAAGGCGTCGGGCCCGGATGTAATCTCCCACTGCGTGCAAGCAAAGGTTGGCTTTACGAAGGGGGAATCCGCGTTCCGCTGATTGTGCGAATTCCTGGCAAACTAAACGCAGGTCTGCAGCCAAGCACTCCCGTAGTTAGCACCGACATTTATCCTACTCTCCTTTCACTTGCTGGCCTTCCTCTTCGTCCAAAGCAACACATGGACGGGCNGAGCTTTTCGGGCCTTCTGGACGGCACAGCTCAAGATAGCTCGTNCCGTGCGCTTTACTGGCATTATCCGCACTACCATGGCTCCATGTGGACTCCCGGGGCAGCGATCCGAAAGGGCGACTGGAAGCTCATCCAGTTTTATCACTTTGAAAAGACAGAGCTATATAATCTGAGGGAGGATCTCGGGGAATCGACCGACCTTTCCAAGAAACATCCCGAGGAAACCCAAGTCTTGCGGGCTGAACTCGTCGAATGGCAGAAGAGACTTGGAGCCTCCCTGCCCACTGCGCGTCAGTAGGCGTCGTCTACTGGGAATCCTCGTAAACCCTCAGGAAGAGCTGCGGTTCGCCAACCAGGTTGCTTGGCACCCGGACTGTGATCGGGGACTCGGTAATGCCTGCAGCCAGAACCTCCGGCAGGATGTTCACCTGAGGGGTGATCGCAGCGAGGTCAGTTGCCGTTCCGAGTTCGATGAGGAAAGGTCCGGGAATCGTGGCTTCCCACGCCACCGTAAACTCATCCCGCTCTTGATCGTAACTGATACTCGTGATCTGAATCGGGGATGACCCGCCGCCACCTCCTCCTCCACCGCCGCCGCCACCGCCGACAGGACTACCCACCTCGAGCCTGTACCAGTCAAATCCACCGGCAGGAAGGACCCCATTCTCAAGACCATTCGGATGAGTGAGAGCGTAGGACCCACCGGGCCCTCCAAGATCCACAAGACCGAAGTCAACGGGATCAAACTGAGTGTTGTAGGTACCAACCGCTAAAAAGTAGAAGCCTTCTGCCAGTCCCGTAGGGAAATCGAGCTGACTCTGGAGAACGCCGCCTGCATCGTCGTTGTTGAGCACGAGGTTGCCATCCGCATCGTAGAGTCCAAGCTCCGTGTCAATGGTCGTCCCGGTAAAAGTATTCAATTCGAACGGAGCGAATGCGTCCGCCACTTTGCCGATGTCTTGAAAACTCGACGGTCCACTGTCAATTATCTGAAACTCAAACCAGACCGTCTCAGAAACCTCTTCCCCCGGCGAAGTAGTTGTAATCTGCGTTCCTAAACCGTCGATTGCGTCCGGATCGGTGTTGCTTGCGGTATGGTTCAACACGACGCTCCCGGTGGCACCCCCGACCGTTGTCACGGGACCGGCTTCAAACGTCGCTCCGGCTCCAGCAACAACGACAATGTAATTTCCTCCTGCAAGGCCATCAACAAAGGCAATCCTGCTCTGGGTTCCGTCCCCGAGGCCTCCGTCATCGGGCTCATTATCATTCTGTTCGATAAGCTCGCCTGTGTCGCTCGAGAAGACAGCGAGCTGGGTGTCATAGTCTGAACCAAAGGTATCAAAGCTGAGAGGAGTCAGCGGCGTCCCGAGCACTCCGAGGTCTATACTTACCTCATCGGGAAACAGAGCTGGGAGCACCTCTATATCTATCGAGAATGTTGAGTCCTGCACTATTGGAGTAGCATCGGGACCGCTGTAGGATTCCACCACGAAGTAATAGGTCCCAGGACGAAGCGTGACAGTTTCGGTAGCGGGATCAACTCCATCCATGAAGGCATACCAGATCCCTTCGGTTGCCACGTTCTTCCCAGGCAAGAGATCGGCATCCGTAGCCAGACCCTCCAGCAGGAAGAAATCAGGGTCACCCTCTGCGTCAGCAAGGTTAGGAATAAAGTTAACAACCGAGGGGGCATCGAGCGTAAATTGATGAACAAGCTCTGCGCCCCAGCTCAGGGTCTCGTTGATGTTGAAAACCACCAGAGCGTTCTCCGATCCTCTGATATTGTCCGCGTTGTTTTTGCCTCCAATCGTAATTTTCTCCTCAGGATTCAAAGGATCATCGGTGACGAATTCCGCGGTTGTTCCCGAAATGGTCGTGATGCCCTCGGGGAGTGAGCCAAGGTCGAGGTCAACCTCGTAATCGGCGTGGGTCGGGAGCGATGGCACGATCGACGCCACAAGCAGCGCTACCGAAATTCTAGGGGGAATTTTCATGATCAATACGGTTAATGGAGCAAACTTCACCTCAACTTGTCCCCAGCTCAGCAATCAAGCAAGGAGACTTTTATCCATAGTAATTGACTATATAGTCATAGTGATAATTGAAAATAGCGAGAGATGGGGCGTCTACCGCCCGATATTGTGGACAGAATTGTGGATTTCCCGGACTACCGGCATCCCCTCAATCCCTTTTGTTTTGCATCGGATTGACATCCCCCATGTAGGCACCAGATCGGGAACCTCCAGAGTTACGACCCGTCCGTCATCACTCAACTCCACCTCCGCGACCTGCCAGCGGCGCTGGTTATAATGCCGGGACCCGTAATTTCTGGTCCGCTTGAGGTCCCAAGCTTCAATCTCCCAATTCTCTGCCTTCACTGTGGACTCACGATCGAGAGGCTCACTGAATGACACCCGCATCTGGCGCGGGGAGGTTTCAAGACCGACCGGAGCATAGGCAGGTTTTCCCGTAGCACGCACCCGGTAGAACCCTCCCGGCTGCTGCTGACTACCGGCCCATGCAAACATCCCGCACGCATACAGTTGCCCATCCCCCGGATGAAAGCGCCCCCGCATTACACCCGTCGGTAACTTTTCGAAGGGCAACTGACACATCCCGCCCTGAACCTGACCGTTAACTTTCTCGTGAGGGACCACATAAATCTTACCGTAGCCGTAAGAAAGGTTGAGAAGTGAGCCACGCAGAGACTTCCACGCGGAGTCTTCTGGTACCCAAAGTAGTTCCGCCGGTGAACGGTCAAACCGATTCGTGATCCAGCACAGAGGAGGAGTCATGGCGGAGTCGGCGGAATCAGTGATTCCGTGGTAGCCGAACATATTTCCGTAGAAATCCTCCTCTCCCTTTCCTTGAACCCAATTGATCCGGTTCTTGGGGTTCCAATGACCCTCCTGATCGGTCACGATAAAGCTGCCGTCAGGGTTCAGGCAAACCCCATTGGCTGCCCGGAATCCAGTGGCAAGAATATCCGTACGGCTACCATTTTTATCCACTTTGAGCAAGGTGCCGTGATGTGGCACCACTGCGGTAAGAGCATGGCGGGCAGACTTCGCGTAGTAAAAATTCCCTTCATCATCCGTCTGGAGACCCATCGCGAACTCATGGAAATGCTCCGTGACCTGATGGTCGTTATTGAAAACCTCAATATAGTCCGTTTCACGGTCTCCATTTTCATCATGAAGAAGGGCGATCATGTCCCTGCATCCAACATAGATTTTTCCGTCCACTATCCGAAGACCCAGCGGCTGAAAGAGCCCTGAGCAGATTCGCTGCCACTGGAGCACGCCCTCGCTGCGGTCGACACCATCAACAATCCAAACGTCTCCATTCCAGGTGCAAATTGCGGCACTTTTACCCCCCGCGAAAAAATCAAATCCTGAAGTTCTCATCCACGACTGCCACGGGTTCTCAGAGGGCGGCGGGGTTGGCAGGACATCAATCGCGAAAGGGCCCTCCTCCTTACCCGGAACGATCGTAGTAACAAGCCGCCCGGGGAATCTCTGTTCCGGTTCCGGATCAAATCGCCTTTCTTCCCCCTGCTCCGCAACCTCCACTGTGACGTTCTTTCCAATGACGATCCGGTAGACCTTCGCTTTGTCGTGCGGCGGAAAGGTGTGCTCTGTCGTAGTATCAAGCTTCATTCGGAGAGATTCCCTTCCAGCGCCCACCTTCATAATTCTCACAAAAGATCCGGTCCCAGCATTCCACTGGGGAACTTCCTGAACCTCTCTTTGCCCTACCGTGTAGGATACAACGACATCATCTCCTGCGTATCGTAATCCCCGAAATCTTACCCATTCGCCGGGCAGGGGCCCGTAAGGCTTGTTATCCCGACCAGTGATGCGCAGGTCCTTGTAATCTCCAGTTTTCGGGTTTGCCCACATGGGGAGATTGGGAAACACAAACTTCTTATCCCCAGCGATGCTCGTATGGGTCCCATGGGAACCATCAAAAGCAATCCCCCGCCAATCGACAAACTGACTCCCTGTCCAAGCAGCTGCCAGTCGCATCGTATCGTGATCATAGAGCATCCACGCCTTTCCCGCAGCAACCCCACCAGTGCCACTATCCACCCTGATCGTAATCCCCTTCTGAGCGATATTGCCGCTCTCCACCTGCATGGTCCAGAACAGGGCGTTACTGTAGTCCTGAAGAACATATTGCGGGGCTTTCTTTTGTTCCTGTCGTTCCTCTACGGTGGTCATCCCACGAGGCAAGAGCGCGAGATATTGCTCATCGAGTTGAGAAAGCTGACCCTCGTTAACATCCTTCAGGAAGGTTTCTCGTATGAAGTGTATGATATCGTATTTCTGCGCGGTCGTATACTGAGGCTGCGGAACCATGAGGCCATAACCCCGCTCAAGGGTCTGAAACATCCGGTAGGGGTCCTTGCCATTCCGGAATTTGCCCTTGTGGAAACGCATCGCTGTCGGGAGTGATCCCTCCTTCTCCAGATTCCCGTGGCAGGTCACGCATAACTGGCCGTAAATCTGACGCCCCCGGACAAGGCTGTCCTTGTCCCAGCTACGGACAAGAGCCGCGTGATCCGCTTTTTCCAGAGGTTGGACCCGTGCCCCTTTGAGGTGAAATCCTGATCCTGCTTTCAGCTGAACCCTCGTCCCATAGCCTGCAACGGTCCCGTAATTAACCGCCACCAACTGTTTCTTCTCAGCTTCGGGGGCTGGCTCTGTTCCGGGCTTCCAATTGTAGTCAGGCGTATTGACGGTGTCTTCCTTACCCTCTGAAAGCGCCTTCACCTCAGCAAGGCTGAGGGCCCTCTTCCACCAGCGAACATTGGATATCTCACCGCTCCACGATCCTCCAAAATCGGAAGATCCTGCGCCAATCTTAAAACGGTGACCATCCACATCAGGTCTTCTGAATTCCCGCTTCGCTGCTTCCATGCGACCGTCCACGAATATGCGGGCGGTAGTGCCGTCCATTTGCAGGACCGCTACGTGAGCCCTGCCATCATTGACTTTCCTGTCCCCCTCAATCTCATCCAGCCAACCCACATCGTAAACGAGTTTGCCATCTCGAATGAATAGCATCTTGCCGTCTTTCACCCATGGCCCTGCGGCAGGAGCCTTGGCTACAAGAGGACCTTCTCCTTTGGTCTTGAACTTCACCATCACCGTGAAATCACGATCAAATCTAAACACCTCTGAGGAATCCTTGCCGTCAGCCAGAATCGCATCGGATCCAGACTCGCCCTCTGGCGTCGAACCTTCTAATTCCTCTCCTGACTCAATCAGCTTGCCTTCGTGCCAGACCCGGACCCGCGCCGTTCGTCCGATGGCGTGCTCATAGGCGAGCTCAACCCGGCGCCCTTCCCCTGCAGGAAGATCCACTTGGTGATTACCGAAAACGACAACCTTGGCACCGGAGGACTCTTTAGAATCGTAATCGAGGAGTAGTCTGAAGTTTGAATAGAGCCGGTCACTTTCCAGTTCGCAGGGTCCCTCAGTCACCGGGAACATGTTTTCGAAAGTTTTTCCCAAAGGGAGAGAGGTTGCAGGACTGGGTGCCTGCCCGGACCCGGACTCTGCCTGTAACACTGTCGCGAGAACGCCAAGGAGGAGAGATTTCAGAAGACGATTCAAAATTGATGGGTATTTGTTCCCTGCCACTTAACCGAGATCGTCCGTGGCGCCAATGCGATTCAGTGGTGTCCCCTTCAAATTCAAGTGATCGCCAACGATTCTGCTGATCCCGGCCTTTGTCCCCTTCCTTCTGACACGGCCAAAATGACTCACTCCCTGATTGTTTTCCCTTAAAATGCGCCTTGCGCGTAGAAACCTGAAAGCGGTCCTCCCGGATTCTGCAACCCCCCTTATCCGTTAGAGACCAGACACATACGGTATGCGGATCACCGAAAGAACGTAGCCCCGGGGAAGAAAAGGTGGCCGCACATGCCGGAAAGAGGCCTCACGAATCTTCGAAACGACGAAATACCCTAACCGGGTATGGGTTGGAATTTCTATTCATTAAGAGGAATTGACCAGAAAAGGGTTTCTCACGAGCTTGAAGAGCTTACAGATGCAGCCGGAATGCCCCATGAAATCTGACTCTGCCGTTCTTATCAGGATAAGCTTGTGTGCCATGATGGTATCTACTGTCGCTCTGGCCGACCAGTATGGGCCTCAGGCTTTTGCGGTCGCCAATGGAACAACCAGCCTCGGCGACGGAACGACCCTCGCAGGGTCCGACGGAATCGCGTCGATTCAGGATGGAGCCTTGCAACTGACGCGTGCCGGGACCAGTGACACTTCATCTTCTTTTCGGATTCCCTCCCTCGGCAATTCCTCTCAGGGGTGGAACGCAACGTTCGAATTCCTCCTCGCAGATCTTCCCGGAGGTTCGAATCCTGCCGACGGTTTCTCTTTCAATTATGGAGCGATTCCAGCTTACGACCCTTCGCAGTCTGAAGAAAGCGCCTCGAATGCCCATGGCGGGGGCGAGGAAGGATGGCATCCGTCCGTCGCACATATTTCCTTCGAGGTCGACACCTGGGACAACGGCAACGGCGAGGACGGATTGAATATCGCCATAAATGGCGAAGACATCGCATTCGAAAACCAAACCATTCTCAGAAACGGTCAGTCAATCTCTGGATCCATGGAGGTGTCATGGAGCCCAACTGCGGGGGCGAGCATGAAAATTGATCTCGGGTCAGGATTACTTCCGGTCTTCACGGAGGTGCCTACCCCTCGATTTTCAGGAAATGACAGCTACCGATTCGCCTTCAGTGCCAGAACAGGAGGGGCTCATCAGAGTGTTCTCATCGACAACCTCCAGATTACCACCACTGATGCTGCTCTCATTCTACTTCCGGAACCCATCATCTCGGAATTCATGGCGGACAACGAAAATACCTTGGAGGATGAAGACTGCAGGAGCTCAGACTGGATTGAACTCTTAAACTCGACCGCGGAAACACGGAATCTCGAAGGATGGTATCTTACCGATAATCCCGCAGACCTCACGAAATGGCAAATTCCGGATCTCTCCCTCGGGCCAAATGAGCGCCGGATTATTTTCGCTTCAGGGAAGGATCGACTGACAGGGGAGTTACACACCAACTTTGCCATCAATAAGGACGGAGGGTTCCTCGCGCTTGTCAAACCAGATGGCCTGACGGTGGTGTCCGCATATGACTTCGGTCAACAATACGAAGACGTCTCATACGGGCGACTTGGAGAGGCTCAGTCCGAGGGATACTTTGGAAGCCCCAGCCCTGGTGGTATCAATATCGCTCCTCAGGGTATCCCAGTCTCGGAAAAGCCGGTATTTTCCCATGACGATCAGGTCATCATCCGAAGTATTAATCTCGCGCTCTCCACTTCGTCCCCCACCGCTACCATCCGCTACACCACCGACGGAAGTGATCCTACCTCAAGTTCCTCACTCTACGTCACACCCATCCGTATCTTCGCTACCACCCGGGTGAAGGCCCGCATCTTCGAACCCGGCCGAGAGCCTGGCCCTGTGAGAGATCGGACCTTCCTCCGCCTCGCCAGCGACATCAGGAATTTCAGCTCGGACCTCCCGATCGTCATTATAGACTCCTTCGGGGCCAACATCGACGGAGAATCGAGCGCCAACTCCCAGAACCCTAGACGCCCCGTCCAATCCATATTCCTCGATGTGGACACTTTATCCGGAAGAGCATCAGTATCTGATATTCCGGATTTTGCAGGGCGGGGAGGAATGCGGGTCCGCGGACAAACCTCGTCAGGATTCCCGAAGAAACAATACTCCTTCGAGACCTGGGACAGCGATGGAAACGATAAAGACGTAAGCATCTGGGGCTGGCCTTCCGAATCCGACTGGATCCTTCATGCCCCCTACTCTGATAAGACCCTCATGCGGAACAAAATCGTCTACGACTGCAGCCGGGAGCTTGGCTATCCCTCTGTTCGCACGAAGTTCTGTGAACTCTTCTTTAACTCAAACGGCGACAATATCTCCATGGAAGATTATCGGGGAATCTATGTGTTTATGGAGAAAATTAAGCGGAACGAGGACCGGGTAAATATCAAGGAGCTGGAAAACTGCGACTCGGACCCCTCCTCAATCACTGGGGGTTATATCATCAAGAAAGACAAGGGGCAGACCGTTGATATCACCCTGACCACCGCACTGGAGGGTCACCAACTCGCCTTCGTCGAGCCCGATCTTCCCAGCAGCCCCCAGCAGGCATGGCTCCGGAACTATATGAATAGTTTCGAAAATGCCCTCCACGGACCGGAATTTGCCGACCCCCTGCAGGGCTATGCAAACTACATTGACGTCGATTCATTTATCGACACCCACATATGGGTCGAAGTCTTCAAGAACATCGACGGCTACCGCCTGAGTAGTTACTTCTACAAGGACAGGGGCCGAAAACTGATCGCCTCTCCCGTCTGGGACTATAATCTCTCCTTGGGAAATGCGGATTACCTTGAGGGAGAATACCCTCAGGGATGGTATTACTCGCTGGTCAGCGCCCAGGAGTATCCATGGTATGGTCGCCTGTTTCAGGATCCTGAATTCGTGACGCGCTACTGGGACCGGTGGTTTGAGCTTCGAGAGACCATGATGGCCACCGACCGGCTGATGAGCCTGATCGACTCCTTAGCATCAGAGATTTCAGAAGCGACCACTCGAAATTTCGAAAGATGGGACGTTCTCGGTACGAACTTATGGCCCAATGCGAGGGTGTGGACGCCCCCCGTTCCCCTCCCGGGTAGCAACCGCAATCTTTCGGGAGCTTCCAGAAGAAACTCCCATCAGGATGAAGTTGACTGGATGAAGGGGTGGCTCTGGGCGCGACTGAACTGGATCGACGACCAGTATACTGCTCCTCCCTCATTCAGCCGCTCTGGAGGTCCTGTCAATCCGGGCAGCTCTCTAACCATGAGCAACAACTCCGGTCGGAATGGTACGATCTACTACACGGTCGATGGATCAGATCCCCGGATCCCTGGAAATAGGAGCTCAAGTGTTCTTCTACCACCCGGAAGCCCACTGCGTTGGATCATTCCCGAGGGACCTGTAGCGGGCTGGAACAGTATTAACGGACCCGGCAATCTAGCGTTCTGGGAATCTGGGAGTGCCGGGATAGGCTATGAGAACTCTCCTGACGATTTTGACGGGCTGATCGAAACTTCTGTTCCCCGCAGAACAACCAGTGTTTACACCAGATTCGATTTCAATATCGCTGATCAGACTACTATCGATGGATTCGATAACCTCTTTCTCAATATCCGATACGACGATGGTTTTGTTGCCTACCTTAACGGGTCACGTGTAGCGGGCCCAAATGCACCGGTTAATCCGGTCTGGGACTCAGACGCCACGAGTTCCAATCCAGACAGTGCGGCGGTCAACTTCGAAGCTTTTGATATTTCCTCATCTCTCGGCCAACTGAGGGTTGGAAACAACGTTCTGGCGATTCAATTGCTTAATACGGGAACCACCAGCAGCGACCTTCTCCTAGATCCACAACTGGTTGGCGGCAACAGCGGATCCCTTGTCTCACCCTCTGCCTTGACTTATTCGTCCCGGCTGACTCTGGCAGAGTCCCAGACGATAAACGCCCGCATTCTTACCCCCGGTGGGTGGGGCGCACTCCAGACTGAGTCCTTCCTCGCAGGTGGCCGGCTGGCCTCCGCAGACAACCTCGTGATCAGCGAACTCAATTACCGACCCGGACCTCCAACACCGGAGGAACAATCTGCCGGCTTCGATGCACGCACCGACTTTGAATACCTTGAACTCATGAACATCAGCTCAGTTGATATCGACCTCGATGGAATTGCGTTCACGAAGGGCGTCGACTTCGATTTCGACCTCGGAGACGTCCAGTTTCTCGGTCCAGGTCAACGGGTTGTTATTGTCAGCAACCGGGATGCCTTCCTGCTCAGATACGGCAACCGACTGTCAGAGATCCGAATCGCGGGTGAATTCAGCAACAATCTGAGCAACGATGGGGAAACCATCATCCTTTCCGATGCCAGTGGTAGCGACATCCATAACTTCACCTACGACGACGCTTCACCGTGGCCGGAGGCACCCGATGGAAGCGGCTTGTCGCTGGTCCTGCGAAGCCCGGCTGGTGCTCCTGATCATAATTATCCCCCTAACTGGCGCTCAAGTATTACGCCGAACGGGGTGCCGGGCAGCTCCGACAGTATCTTCCTGACAGGATCTCCCCTGAATGACGACGACGACAACGGCTTAAATAATCTGCTGCAGCACGCCTTTTCCGTCCCCGGCGCTCGCATGATCCAGCCTTCAGCCTCCATCCATGGCTTCACTGACGGCGAGACTCTGGAGGACTACATGACCTTTTCCTATACCAGAAACATGGCAGCAGATGACGTAAGGTTTACAGTCCAGATCAGTCCCGACCTCCAGAACTGGATTTCAGAAGGGGACCCGAAGATCCTGCCAATGACCCGCCTTGAAAACGACGATGGGACTGAGACTCTCACCTATCGATACACCGTCCCTTCTGCAGGCTACGCTCAACTCTTCGGACGAGTCCTTGTCCAGCACCTCCCCTGACCGGGAGGCGCCGCGTGATCTCCACACGAAATGGCATCGCAATGATACAGGCTATGGAACCTGCACCAGTATGTTGTCGAGGCAAAGCCCACTGAAGGTATCCAGCGTCCCATCACTGACAAAGTTGAACTCGATAAGAACTGACTCCCCGATTGCGGCCGCAGGAACAAGGACTTCGATAGCTTCGTAATCGACGTCAAAGATCGTCATATCAATCGGCACGTCCTCACCCAGCTGAGACTGGTCGGAGGAGCGCAGAAATCGGATACTCGCAGTATCCCCGAACCCGTCGGCATCGCGATAGGCATCGAAGCTGAGCAGAGCGGAGGCTACCCCGGAAAGATCGATGGCAGGGGTGCGCAGGGAGATATCCGACTCAACCCCGTAGTCACCCAGGCCGGTGCACCATGCGTTAACGGAATCAGCAGCCCCCGCAAGAGGGCCCGTTGTCCCGTTGGGAGTTCCCAGTTCCCACTCCGTATTGCCAGAGGCATCGTTTACAATGGTGGTCCACCCTGCCGCTCCGGTCTCCAGATCATCGGAGAAGAGAGGCGGTGGATTCTTCTCGCGAATCGCCAGAAATCCATCTTCCGGGAACGGAAGGGGAATGACCAGAGTATTGGTGCCCGACGGATCCGCCGCAATGTCGAGGGCATCGGTCAACCCCGACCAGGTTTCCCTCGGAGTCGAGAGGTTCGGGCTGACGAGGATATCGTAGAATTTCCCGAGCGTACTTTTCCACGACAATTCAATCTCCCCTCCGGCCATCGGGTTCACCGACAGGCCAAGCGGATCAATTGCGGGCGCTGAACCTACCGGGGCTCCTTCCGCGAGCTCCACGATCCGCGACGGGTGCAGAGGCAGATCAAAGATCGCCATTTCGTCAATCCGGCCCCCGAAGCTATTGTTCAAGGTGTTATCGGACCCAACTGTAATAATCCCATTAAAGGCATCAAGAGGTTCTCCTCCTGCCGCCTCAGCAACCTTCACTCCATCCACCCAGATCTCACGGTTTCCCTCCGTATCCCTCTGGAAGACGAAGTGCTGCCATTGGTTGAGATTGACGACCCCTCCAATCGTAAGCCGCTGCGGACCCCCACAGCAGCCGGACTGGTCAAAATACACGGTGCCGTTGCCCCATGGGGTGTGGGCCTGAAAACCTCTTTCTCCTCCTGTGGCCGAAGGAGCGTGAAGCCAGAAGGCACTCGTGTTTCCAATCTGGACATTATATTGCCAGAAGCTCACAGCCATCGCGTTATTATCGTAGGCGGGATCGAGCCAGGGGCCCATTTCGCTTCTTGCGTAGGCCCCATTATTCGCTGCCCCGAGATCGAGCGACTGACCCTCTCCCAGGTGCCCGTCGCCGTCCGGGGAAAGAACCGCCGACCCCTCTATCGAGAGATCAGCACCGTTCCCGCTCTGGTCCTCAGACTGCCCCTCGAAATCCCAGTAGGCGAGGAGCACAGGCTGAGGAATTGGCGGCACGCTTCCAGGGTCAGTCGGGTCAAACAGACTCTCCACTTCATCGAGGTCTTCAAATCCGTCGCCGTCGGTATCCACATCGTGAGGGCTTGTCCCAGTATCATCAATACCGGTGAACGTCCCACTGTTGCTCTCAACGCCATCGCTTAGGCCGTCCCCGTCCGTATCGGGATCGAGAGGGTCAGTCCCGGTATCACTCGCATCCACGAAGGTTCCGGTTCCAGTCTCGGAGCCATCTGGAATTCCATCTCCATCGGTATCGTCATTGGTGGGATTGGTGCGGGCGTCAAGCTCTTCCAGATCGCTACTGCCATCGTCGTCAAAGTCTCCGGTCCCTGAGAGCTGGGTGAGGTCGTTAATATCATCCCATGAGATCTCCCATGCATCGGGCAGGTCGTCTCCATCAGTGTCCTCTGACTTGACTCCAATAGGGTAGACTGGCGGGCTGCCGGCATCGGTGTCGCCAATTGCCACGATCCCGACAATTCCGGGGCCGCTGATCCCGATATCGACCCAATCTCCTCCGCCCTGCTCACCGAAGACATTGTCGAACGGGAAGAGCCCCGGGGAGGTAATAGTAAAAGGGGTCATCTGGTTCTGCGGGCAGCAATTGTGCCCCGCGGTCACCTGCCCGTCCACGGTGTCCATGATGAAGAAATTAGTATCATCTGCCCCAAGGTGGATGTTGTAGGTTCCCGGAGAGAAAGCCGACATGTCGAGATAACCGTTGTAGCGCACCGTGAAGTTCTCTCCACCCCCGTCTCCCCACGGCCGGTTCTGCAACGATATGGCATTCCCTCCGGTTCCATGACTGGTGAGGGGCTCAATGGCATCAAAGGAGCGAAGTGGAGCCGGGTCACCCGAGATATGCACATCGTAGTTTACCTGAGCGGCGTTAGCGCTGATCACCCCGGCATCGTAGTGGTTTTCCTGATAGTTGACCCCGTTCTGATTGAGATCAGGACCGTAAGCGCCGGGAGCCAGCTCATCAATGGGCACGAAGGAAGGCTGGACGATCGGTATATCCGGGTTGCTGTTCGGATCATTAGGGTCAAAGTTCTCGGCGACCTCGAAGCCGTCGGTAGCACCATCATCGTCGGTGTCCACATTGAGTGGATCGGTGCCGGTGTCACTCGCGCTGGTGAACGTTCCAGTGCCAGTCTCCACGCCATCGAGCAAGCCGTCTCCGTCACTGTCCGGATTTGCAGGATCCGTTCCGGCAGCCTTCTCCTCGCCATCGTTGGATCCATCCTCATCGGCATCCGCGACAGTTGGATCCGTTCCATCGACGTATTCCTCGGCATCACTTACGCCATCTTCATCGAAGTCGCCTGGACCCAGCTGGGTCAGATCACCGGGAAAAAACTGCTCTTCGTATCCATCGGGAATACTATCACCGTCGGCATCAATGGACGGATCAAAGCTGTCGAGATAAACCCCCCAGCTTAAGCCTGCTCCATCAGCATCAAATTCCGCAGGAACACCACTGCTAATTCCAAAGACACTAGCGTAGCCGATCCCGCCGAAGTCTGCAGTATTCGTGGAGAAGTCCTTGTAATAGCCGAATCCGATGTCAGCCGCGGACTGAGCGCCACCACCGTCTTCGCTCAACCAGATATCCACGTTAAACCATCCTCCTTCGCCAAAGTCGAAGTTGGCATAAGTTCGCACGTTCCAGGATACATCGGTATGCTGCAGATTGTTGCCCCGGGCATTCAGGTTGGTCGCCCCGGCGATCGGAGTTGCCACAACTTTGACGCGGTCGTCGTAGTTTTCGGTGAAGGAGAACACACCGTCCTCGTCATAGAACTGGAACACATAGGCGAGGTCGTGATTGTCGCCCAGCAGGTCAGTACCAAGTCCGCCGGGCTCCCGGTCGACATCAATTCCCTCAAGAAGAAGAGAGTTTGGATCATCCAATTCCCCGAATGGAGCAATTTGATCAACGTTCTGAGGGAGGGCCCCGGTGAAGTCTGCCCCGGGCAGATTGTCCGTGCGGCGATAGAGAACTCTCTCCGGGGTGTGGTTGGCGAGATTAATTTCCGGCTTGGATGCAGGATCATTGGGATCGAATCCTCCATCTACTTCCTGTCCGTCGAAAGTAAGGTCATTATCGGTGTCAGGGTCAAGAGGGTCCGTGCCCGTATCACTGGCGCTCACGAAGGTTCCCGTTCCGGTCTCCACCCCATCAAGCAAACCATCATTATCACTATCCTCGTCGAGAGGATCCGTGCCAGCAGCGACTTCCTCACNGTCTGTGNAACCATCATCATCCGAATCTGAATCAAGAGGATNAGTCTGCGCAGCGTGCTCCGCCGCNTCGCTCACTCCATCGTTGTCAAAGTCAGTCAGATCTGAAACGTCCTCCAGATCGGATACCTCATCATNCGGATCAGCGTCGATGATGCTCTGTTCAAAGGANTCAGGGAGTCCGTCCTGATCCGCGTCCGCTCCAACCTCGAAAAACCATACTTTTTTGCTATTGTCGTTATCNGGACCTCCGGTGGTCGTATCCTCTGCCGTCATCTCTCCTGGTTGCCCCGTCCCATCATCTGCGAACAAACGAACCTCGAGAGGATACCAACGATCATCACAGCAAGTGTCATTCCGAGCAAAGGCTACCACCGTGGTGACCTCATACTCCGCACCGAGATCGATGGTGTACTGGGCNTTGTTGGCGAGACCACTTCTTNCAGACCACACTCCTCCAGCACTTTCCTGATCATTGTCGATGGGGCCTCCGACAGGACCATGCTCAAGGCTCTGGGTGGTTCCAATCTCGGGGCCATCCGTAATATTAAATGTCGTTACTCCGGCGATNTCGTTCGTGCTCGTCGCACCACCTCGTCCGGTGGCACCTGCTTCGTCAGGGACCACTCCCGCTTCAAACGCTTCGAGTTCTCCCAAGTGAAACCGGGTATCCCCCGCGCCTTTTTTAATGTTGATAAAACGCGCGAGAACGGCCTCCGCGCGCGGGGCCATTCCAAGGGTAATGGCCATTGCGCCCAGAATAAGGATGGTGAGATTATTCATTGGATTTTTTAAGCTAACANCCTTCCTAGGCGGGNCTTTCTNCCTTCACAAGCCGTGATTTCNACAAAACGTCCACAGCGGTGGCACNGCAGAGGTAATTTCNTGAATTCTTCTTAAGGAAAGACGGTTGCCTGAGACTGCCCGGCCGCATGCTCCCCCCGANGCACTACCGACCACGCCTACTGACTCCGGTAGCAATCAAGGCGGGCCCCAACCCGCAAAAAAAGGCTGTTGCGTGCCAGAGCAGGACTGGAATCCACCCATGTCACCTCATCCCCCGGCTCAAGATCATAGATCCCCAGCACTTTNGGAACTCCACTCACATCAATGGAATATATNTCACCGTCCCGCGAAAGGCACAGCATCGTCGTCCCGACGAGAAGCGGCGAGGCATAAAAATTCCCTCTGAGCTTTTTGGCCCACCGCACTTCTCCCGTGTGCGGGTCAACCGCCTGAATCATCCCCCGGTCGGACAAGACGAAGAGAGTCTTTCCATCTGACACCGGAGTAGGCACATAGGGAGCATCCTGCTCGAGNTGCCAAAGCAACTCGGCGCGACCTTTTCCGCCCTCGGGTGGCTGAAGTGCGACAAAGACGTTGTTGCCCCCCTCTTTCTTACATCCCGCCGTGATGATGGACCCTTGGAGGGGGCCCCCGGCCAGAATGTTAACCGGAGAAACAATACAGCGCTCTTTGAAAATACCTGGTAGCGACCACGCTTCCTTCCCATNTTCGAAATTAAGACCACATACCCCTGTGCTTGTACTGCTAACGACAACCTCATAGCGCGACGGATCCTTATCCAGCCTGCGGATCAGCGGAGTCATGTATGTCGTCTTCGGACTGGGCCGTGGATAAAGCGTTTTCCAATCAGGGAGGCCGGTCCTGCCATCGATCGATGCCACGTATCCACCCTGTTGGTGAAGGTGAGCAAAAATGACTGAGCCCTTGTGGATGACAGGCATCAGGTTGAGTCCATGTGCTCCCTTGAATGATCCGATGTCGTAATCCCACAGATGATTTCCCCTATGGCAATATGCCGAGAGAACCGCGATCTTCCGACCGGAGTGATACCAACTGAAGACCACCATGTTCTGGTCGACGGCCGGGGTCGCAGCCGCAGTATTGTTCATCTNGTGGGTCCTGTAGGGCCCAACTTCAACCGTCCTCTTCCACAACACGTTCCCGTCGTCCACCCGACGACACTCGAGATGAACAAGGCCGCGAAGTCGATCTTCTGACGTCACGAATATCCGCGGGCCCCACACCACAGGAGAACTTGATCCCGGGCCCGGCAGGGCAACCGACCATGCCCTTGCCGTTTTGTCCACTCCCCCCGGGCGATCAAATCCGGAACCAGTCCCAGTCCCCCCCGGACCACGAAATCTCGGCCAGTGATCCTCTCCGGCNTCGACACTCNCGATCAACACCGGCACGATTATGAAGAGCAAAAGGTGACCCTTTGGAAATCTGAAAGATGAACCTTCCATAAAATCAAATCACCATACGCTGTCGCAATCAGCACCTCCGGTCAATCACCACCCCCGATTCTTAATCCCGCAAGGCCTTCTGTCGGTTCCTGCTGATCGAAATGAGTNAACTCTGATAGGGTAAACNTCAGCCCTCTCGGTAAGCAGACTTGCCAGCCGAATCTCTGCACTTTATTCCCATAGCATGGAACCNCCAAAAACCCACTTGGCGGTGGGAGCCCTTTCCGTCTTCTTCGCCATCGCAGGAGTTCTTTCCTCTTCAGCGGCTCCAATTATCTCCGAAATTCTTGCCGACAACGAATCGGGTCTGAGGGATGAGGATGGCGAACGGGAGGACTGGCTTGAACTCTACAATCCCGATTCCACCNCTTACGATCTTGGGGGCCATTNTCTCACGGACAATCCGGANAANCNGACAAAGTGGCGNATCCCGGACAACACCGTTCTTNCGCCAGGAGGGTTTCTGGTGATCTTCGCCTCCGGAAAGGACCGTGCCATCACCGGCGAGCAACTTCATACCAGTTTTGGACTCGATAACAGTGGGGAGTATCTCGCTTTAGTATTCTCAGATGGAATCTCCATCCTGGACAACTACACCCCGACCTATCCTGCACAGTTCGACGATGCATCCTTTGGGATTGAGCAGACTCCGATCACCGGTGAGGAGATCCTCATCGGGGTTGACTCTGCCTGCAGAACCTTCGTGCCCCCGAACAATGGCCTGGGCCTCAGCTGGACCCAGACCAATTTCGACGACAANCTATGGAGTGCCGGTTTCCTCGGGGCNGGTTACGAGCGGGGCACAGGCTATGGTGATCTGATCCAAAGNGACCTTGAGCAGGTCGCCTTCAATCGCAATTCTTCAGTCTATGTNCGAATTCCTTTCGATCTTGCACGCACTGACGATATTCTCAGCCTTTCTCTCGATGTTCAATATGATGACGGACTTGTCGCCTACCTNAATGGTGTCCGCGTCACCTCCCTGAATGCTCCNGGAGCGCCAGTTTTCAATTCCAGNGCATTAAGCGATCGCGCCGACTCCGAGGCTTTGGATTTTCAAACAATCCAACTCAACAGTCACCTCAGCCGGCTCAGAACGGGAGAGAATATCCTGTCCCTGCATCTCATGAATTCTTCGGCGGACGATGACGACCTGCTCCTCAGGCCCCAGCTTAGTGTGATCCGCACCCTGTCACTGGAACTGGGTGAATCGGCCTACTTCACGAATCCCACTCCGGGGCAACGCAACGGCAGTCAGGAGCAGCTCCCGACCAGTGAGGTGGTATTTTCTCACCCGAGTCAGACTTTTATCGACAACTTTGAGGTAACTCTCTCCAGCACCTTCCCAAGTGAAGTCATCCGTTACACCACCGACCGATCAGAGCCGAACGCAAACTCCCCTCGCTACACGGACCCGATTCCAGTCAATAACTCGATTCAGATAAGGGCACGGGTTTTCGGTGAGAACAATGCGCAGGGCCCCGTCAAGATGCGCAGCTACCTGAAGCTGGGAGAAGCNGTCCTTCAGCAATTNAATTCAAACTTGCCAATNCTTATTATCGAAACGTGGAACAGAGGTGATCCNGGTGGAAACACCCACCTCGATGGATTCATGGCGATCATTGAGCCTGATTCCGAAACAGGCAGAGCTCGGATTACGGATGAGTTCGCCACCGACACACGGGTAGGTCTCAAACGACGCGGATCTTCTTCCTTTGGCTGGCCCAAATATTCCATGACAATAGAAGCGCGAGATGAAGAAGGGCTTGATAAGGGCATCACCCCCCTCGANCTGCCCCGCGAATCCGACTGGATCCTGAGTGGGAGATATCAGTTTGATCGGGCGCTCATGCGTAATGATCTCATGTANGAATTGAGTCGCCAGACTGGTGAATATGCTACCCGCACCAAGTTCGTTGAAGTTGTNCACAACGTGCGCGGCGGCCCCCTTACNTATTCTGGATCCTATTTTGGGGTCTACTCACTCATCGAAAAAATCAAACGAGACGACAGCAGAGTACCCGTGGCACGTATCGACCCCAGAGACTCAAGGGAGCCCGCAGTCTCAGGCGGATACATGTTCAAGAAGGACCGCCTTGATCCCGGAGACAGTGGATTCAGCGTAGCGGGTCTGGGAACGCTGGGATGGGTTGAACCAAAGGAGCGAGAAGTATCCAGCCGGCAGAGATCATGGCTTACCGCTCACATGAATGAAATCAATGCCGCCATCAGCGCGGGCAACGGAATTAATCCGAGCACCGGAAAACACTTCACCGAATACATCGATCAATTTTCATGGCTGCGTCATCACTGGCTCAACACGCTGGCCATGAACGTCGATGGATTTCGCCTTAGCGGGTATTACTACAAGCACCGTAGTGACACCAATGACGGGAAGCTNGGGGCGGGCCCGATCTGGGACTTTGACCGTACCATGGGCTCTACCGATAGCCGGGACAACAATCCTTCCCAGTGGGACGGNTCTGGCGACTCAAGTCGAACATGGAGTGACGGCCGCTACATCTGGTGGGGACAGGTTCTTAGCAAGCCCGACTTCCGGCAGGCCCATACAGACCTGTGGCAGGACCTGCGGGAGAATGTGTTTTCTACAGAGAACATCGAGAACGTCATCAACGATTTNGCGAGGCAAATCGATGGACGGGACCCGCTTGGCGCTAACGACTCATCACTCGGGCGCAGCCCNGCCGAGAGAAACTACGACAAGTGGGGCAACGCCAGTCATCGGAATGAGGTCCGGACTCTGAAGCAGTGGCTGAGAACGAGAGTTGGCTGGATTGATCGACAGTATACCGCCAAGCCCCTCTTCAGCTCTGATCAGGAAATGCAGCAACCTGGCGTNGTTGAGGTGGGAGATCAGTTCTCCTTCGTAGGCGANGGAGTGGTNTACTACACCACCGATGGGACAGATCCCCGTGCTCNAGGAGGCAACGCCTCTGGCAGTGCNCTGCTCGCTAATACTGACGAGCCGATTACTTTGGACGGCACCACTACCATCACCGCGAGAGNCCGCAANGGGCGGGGACTGACGGCGTGGAGCGGCCCTGTCACTTCCCACTTTCTCGTGGGACCAATTGCGAATGCGTCAAATCTTGTCGTGACTGAAGTCCACTACGCACCACTTCCCCCGGAAACCTCCGAGGAGCTTGCGGCCGCAAACGACGCCTCGGACTTCGAATTCGTTGAAATGAAGAATGTGAGTGGGGACACTATCAACCTTACTGCNGTNANGTTCACCGAGGGCATCGATTTTGATTTCACATTTTCAGATGTAACCACACTGGCCCCTGGAGAATTCGTTCTCGTTGTTCGCAACAGNGCCTCGTTCGAAGCCCGTTACGGCACATCCCACAGCGATCGCATAGCAGGTGAATTTCTTCCTACCCGCCTTGAAAACGCGGGAGANAGACTCCACCTGGTGGACGGAGTGGGAGCCACCATTGCGAACTTCCGCTACAACGACCGGGATCCCTGGCCGGAGGCTGCGGGAAGAGACGGCTTCAGCCTTGTTCTCACGAATACTACTGCTCCAGTCCCTGATTATTCGGCCCCCGACAACTGGACAGCCAGCGTAGAGGTTGGAGGAACTCCAGGTAGCGGATTGCTCATTGACAGTGATGGCGATGGACTAAGTAACGCCGGTGAGGCGCTGGCAGGCACAGATCCGCTTCGCCCGGACACGGATGGAGACGGCGCTACCGATGGATCTGAAGTTGCAGCTGGCACAGACCCTCTCGACGCATCGTCACTTTTCCAGATAACGACACTCAGCAAGGATCCGCTGACCGGGTTCGTCACGGTGAGGTGGGATAGTGTTCCGGGGAAAAGTTATACCCTTGAGGCAAGTGCNGACCTGATCAACTGGGAGGTAACCTCATCAGGGGTCATCGCAGTAGGAACGGTGACTTTGCAGCTTGACCCCCAGGCTATCGGAGAGTCCCGAAGATTCTATCGAGTCTCTGTGGACGAATAAACAGAATTGCCGACGAGAGGCTGAAGCTGAGGGGCCCTGAACGAGGGAAAATATTTGGCGTGCACCGAGACCAGATTACTCAGGAGCCACCGGTAGCGGGTTGATCCCCTCCTTACTTCCGTTGGAGTCGCCCCTTGTATTCAGGGCGCTTGCGCCACGCCCTGAAGTAAGGTCGATACGCATCTAAATCCGTCCAGAACATGCGAGGCGGCTGAGGTGAATCAACCTTGCCAGAGGGATAATCCTTTCCTTCACCACTCGCGTCGACTGTCGCATTCCATGCTTGAAAATCCTCGCGAAGGCGCTGAGCCATCTCCGGGTGTTGGGCGCTCACATCGGCCTTTTCTGCCATATCATCACCCAGATGGTAGAGATTGAAGTCCCCGCGTGGCACGTTGTTCGAGTATAGTTTGAATTCGTTGTCGATCCACGCGCCCCGAACCCCACTCCTGAACCCGATCGGCTTAGGGCGCGGGCCAAGCTCTTTCTCGAAAAGCGCACGCAGACTCTGCCCATCTTGCGGTTGGAGCATCGCAGCAGCAGGGAGGTCTGCTACTTCCGCAAGAGTGGGAAAAATATCCATGGTAGCAGCCGGAAAAGAGGTTACCCGGGGCTTGGTGATTCCCGCAGGCCACTCGATCACTCCCGGAACGCGCAGCCCACCCTCAAAAAGTGATCCTTTATAGCCCCGCAAGCCCCCTACGGTGTCGGGTTTGAATCCTGGAAGGCCCCCGTTATCGCTACAAAACCAGACAAGTGTGTCGCGGGCGATTCCGATCTCACGCAATCCAGCCCGCAGGGTTCCGATACTCCGATCCATGGCCACAAGTTCCGCATAGTGGTGCTGCGACTTGCTATCGAGATCCGCGAAGAGCTTTAGATCCCTTTCCAGACCCATCCATGGGCTGTGCGGCGTTCCATACCAGATCACCGAAAAAGAGGGCTTCGCCGCCGCCGCCTGCCTCCCGATAAATTTCAGCGCTTCCGCAACGATAACTTCTGAGGAATCTCCAACGAATTCTTCGAACCTGCCCCCGCGACTCATGACGGGATCCTTGTCGAAAAAGTTGGTGACCGAGAGCCATTGGTCAAATCCGAATCCGCCCGGACCGTGGGTATCTTCTCTCAGGATGGGAACTCCCGGCCCACGCAATCCGTTGAGATGCCACTTGCCGAAATGCCCGGTGGCGTAACCTGCTCCCCTGAGCGCTACCGCCAAAGTCTTCTCCTGCTTTCGTAACGCAAATCCATGGCTCTGCACTCCGGTCCGGTTGTGCGTTCGCCCGGTCAGGACTGTTGCCCGCGTTGGGGAACACACCGGTCCGCCTGCATAGAATCGGTCAAAGCGCAACCCGCCCGCGGCCATCGCGTCGAGATGGGGAGTCCTGAGCGCCGGGTGATTGTAGTAGCCTGTCTGCCCCCAGCCCATGTCATCTGCCATGATAAGGACGATGTTGGGTTTGGAGGCGAGGAGCATGGGAGCTCCCATGAGGAAAGCGGCAAGAAGCGTCTTCATCAGGGCTCACTAGGAGCCAACTCTGTCAATCTTGCACGGAGAATCGTTACCAACCTCTCCCTTATTTCCTGACTCGGAGAGCTTCCTTTTTGCTCAACCAGGGCAGATTCCGGTCAAAGAGACGCGCAAGTGGCTTGTAGTTATGATAGTCGACGGCTTCGCGTCGCCAGAGATCCACATATGCATCGTATTGCCTGCGCATCTGGACAAGACGTGACCCACCTGCGTTCTGGTCGGTCATAAGATTCTGCAACTCGAGGGGGTCTTTCTCGGTGTCGTAGAGCTCCTCTACCGCCCTGAATCCCTCCCCGGCCCAGGGCCAGTAGATGTATTTATGGCGTTTAGTTACAACCGACAGACTGAAAACCTCGGAGGGGCCCCAGACATTCACCAGCGGGAGCGATTCCCGGATCTCTGCCGCGGTATCCTCGTAGAGGGGAACAATACTCTTTCCATCAATACCCTTTGGAACAGTGATCCCGGCCAGATCAATCAAGGTCGGCATGAGATCAACATTGCCCGTTAGAGCGTCACAGCGCAGCTCCTTGCCACTGTTCCCGTGGCGTGGGTCATAGATGATCAGCGGCACCCGCGAGGATTCCTCATAGGGGAGAACCTTGGATCCATAACCGTGAGAACCACACATGAATCCATTATCCGAGGTGAAAATTACCACCGTGTTTTTCTCTAATTTATGTCGTCTGAGTGCCTCCCGGATCATTCCCACCGCAGCATCAACCGCATAGACCTGCTGGTAATATGTCGCCATCACCTCATCGTATTTGTCTGAGTAGTTCCAGCTGTGAAACCGCTCATACTGACGCCCGTAACGGCTTTGGGGTGCGAAGTGAAGGCCATACTCACGGCCAAAATTTCTGGGTTTCGTGAAGCGTACCCCGGCGTAAATGTGATCATCGGCCGGATCGGGTGTTGCTGGCTTGTGGGGTGCCTTGAAGCTGATGGAGAGACAGAATGGGCCCCCGGACTTCGCCGACTCCTCGATGAAATCCGCTCCAAAAGCTCCGTAAGAACGTGAAGAGTGTGGAAACTCCCCGGCATATTCCACCATCGATCTGTTTCTTGCAGTCTGGTATGACGTCTGTCCAGGTCCTGCCCCCCAGCGATCGAAGTCGCCCACGGGCAGGACCCCTTTCTTCCCACTCCTCGTTGTCACCTCAAAACCGATCTTTCCGGCTATCGCCGTTCGGTATCCAGCTTCCTTCAGAAGGACAGGATAGGACTCGGCCCAGTGGGAACTGTGCAGAGCTCCATGCTCAAAGTTACACCCATGCCTGAACTCAAACTTCCCGGTCATGATGTTTGCCCGGCTCGCCATACAGATCGCGGTGCTCACATAATGGCAGTCAAATACGATCCCTGCCCTCGCGAGCGCGTCGAGATTTGGCGTTTTCACCTCGGCGTTTCCATAACACCCCATCGAAGAAGTGCTTTGATCATCCGTTAGCAGGAAAACAAGGTTTGGCCGGTCGTCTCCGTAGACCGAAGACGCGAAAGGCCCAAGAAGCACAGGAAGGACTCCGAGCCGTAACATAAGCGCATACCTCATCATGCCTTGCATGCTCAATGGTATTACAGGAGAAGCGATCAGGAACTCGCTGTTTCTCCGCCAAGGCTGGAAGCAACCTCAACAGCTGGGTTTTAAGCCTTGAAGGAGCCCGCTAACCGGCCTAAACCCCGCCCCCAACTTACGCAAAACATGTCTGAATCCTCTTCTGATATTGGACTCGTGGGCCTCGCGGTCATGGGTCAGAACCTTGCTCTGAACATCGCCGATCACGGCTTTCGCATCTCCGTCTACAACCGAACTACTTCGAAAACTGACGAATTTGTGGCCGCAAACCCGGAAACTCCCGGGGGACTGGTTGGCACAAGCACCCTTGAGGAATTCGTGCAGTCTATCAAAAGACCCCGCAAAGTCATCATCCTCGTTCAAGCTGGCGGACCCACCGACGCAGTGATCGATGGGCTGACAGAATTACTGGACCCGGATGACATTATCATCGACGGAGGGAACGCCCTCTGGACTGACACAATCCGCCGGGAAAAAATGCTCAACGAGAAAGGATTCCGGTTTATCGGATCCGGGGTCTCCGGCGGTGAAGAGGGAGCCCGTTTCGGCCCTTCACTCATGCCCGGGGGTAAGCAAAGTGCGTGGAATGAACTCAAGCCCATCTGGGAAGCCATCGCCGCAAAGGTCGACGAGACTACCGGAAAGCCCATCGAAGGGGCAGAAGCCGGAAAGCCTGTCGAGGGAGGTGTTCCCTGCGCCGCCTATATCGGTGATAATGGGGCAGGCCATTACGTCAAAATGGTGCACAACGGNATTGAGTATGGCGACATGCAGATGATCTGTGAGGCCTATACCCTGATGGATAATCTCCTCGGTATGAAGCCAGACGAAATGAGCTCCGTATTCGGAGAGTGGAATGAGGGTGTTCTTGATTCCTTCCTGATCGAAATCACGGCCGACATTCTTGGGCAAGAGGACCCGGAAACTGGCCAGCCCTTCGTAGATATTGTCCTCGATACCGCAGGACAGAAGGGGACCGGTAAGTGGACCTCGATCAATGCTCTGGACATGGGTATTGCAGCACCCTGTATCGCGGAGGCCGTTTTTGCACGATGCCTCAGCGCCCTCAAGGAAGAGCGAGTTGCCGCAGCCAAGGTTCTCGACGCAAAGCTCGAGCCCTTTGACGGAGACATCGCAGAGTTCGTTCAAGCCATCCACGATGCCCTCTACTGCTCCAAGATCTGCTCCTANGCACAGGGTTTNCAGCTNATGAGAGANGCGCAGAATGAGTATGACTGGAATCTGGACTTCGGNCAGATTTCCATGATCTGGCGNGGNGGCTGCATCATCCGNGCNCGTTTTCTCCANAAGATCTTTGAGGCCTATCAAACTAACCCTGATATCGCGAACCTGCTTCTGGATCCATATTTCAAAAGCGAAATTGACCGGTGTCAGGCCAACTGGCGCAAGGTCGTGGCNACCGCNGCACTGCATGGGGTCCCGCTNCCNTGCTTCAGNTCCGCTCTTTCATANTACGATAGCTACCGNAGTGAGCGCCTTCCNGCAAATNTGCTGCAGGGNCAGCGCGACTTTTTCGGGGCTCANACCTACGAGAGNGTCGACCGCGATCGTGGACACACCTTCCACATAGACTGGCCGGTCAGTGGCCGACCACAGATCCANGTGAAGCCNTAACTNCTTTGACNAGGAAATNTTACCCATCGAGGCTGACCATGGGGTCCACCTCCTGATCGTAGTCGACACCCGNCAGCCCNAATCCNAANAGCTTCAGGAAATCATCCTGATATCCTGCGAAATCTGTAATTTCTCTCAGATTTTCNGAGGTCACCTGAGGCCATATCTCATTCACTTGTTGCTGAACCTCAGGGTCCATCTCGAGATCATCNATTCGAATGAGCCCCTTGTCATCNAGCNTTGGCNCCTCATTATTGAACAGGTGNGTGGCGAANAGNCGCTGGATCTGCTCGATGGTTCCCTCATGAGTCCCCTTCTCCTTCATGATCCGNTANAGAATGGAAATGTAGAGTGGGACAACCGGGATCGCCGAACTAGCCTGAGTNACCAANGCCTTGTTCACTGAAATGAATGCGTCGCCCCCGGCGTTAGCCTTNAGNAGTTGGNTGATNCGCTGTCCGGNCGCCCTGAGGTCAACNTTGGCCCTCCCNATCGTTCCATTGGTGTAAATCGGCCATGTCACCTCCGGCCCAATGTAGTCGTAGGCCACCGAAATCGCTNCNGGAGCAAGCAGGCCTGCNCCATTCAATGCTTCCATCCAAAGTTCCCAGTCCTCTCCTCCCATGACGGTAACGGTGTCCTGAATCTCCNCTTCCGTAGCCGGNTCAATCGNTACNTCGCTGACTTCGGACCGATCAGTGTCCAGAGTCCGCGCAGAGTAGTGCTCTCCAATAGGCTTGAGGACCGACTTATGGACTTCTCCNGTGCGGGGGTGCTGCCTTCTNGGAGANGCNAGACTGTAGACCACAAGATCAATCTGGCCGAGATCCTCCTTGATGGCTTCCACCACCGTCGCCTTCANCTCGTCCGAAAATGCNTCNCCATTNAAACTTCTNGCGTAGAGACCCTCAGCANNTGCNGCNCTGTGAAAGGCGGCCGTATTATACCATCCGGCGGTTGCNCATTTGNCCTCCTTGGGNGGNCGCTCATAAAANACCCCCATGGTCTTAGCTCCACTGCCNAANGCGGCTGTAATCCTCGACGCCAGCCCGTAGCCCGTCGAGGCCCCGACAACNAGAACGTTGCNTGGCCCGTTCTCGATCGCCCCCTGACTNCTGACATGGTCAATTTGTTCCTGGACGTGCGCCGCGCATCCGGTCGGATGAGCCGTGAGACAGATAAATCCTCGAACNCTCGGCTTGATGATCATGGGNCNTACTCTNCCGACCCTTGCGAGGCCGGTCGAGCAAAACCTGTCTCCCCCGGCANCTTTTAGTCATTGTGNGGCCGGGNCTGCNTGATCGAGGGCTGGACACGAACNGCNGAAGNTTTCATATCCCCATNATGAATCTTACNGGTANNCGGGCAGTTGTCTTTGGAGGCACCTCGGGGATCGGCCTTGCCATCGTNNATCAACTNACGGCTGAGGGNGNGGATGTTCTTGCNGCGAGTCGCACGGCTGCNGACGNGGAAAAGCCNGAAGNAGGTGCACCCCGGCACACGGTCGACGTCCTCGACCGGGAAGCTCTGGCCAATTTCTATNCCGACCACGGCCCTTTCGACATAATGGTNAACACCGCNGTTCCTTCCGTGCGAGCTCAGGGNCCGTTCGCAGAGATGACTCTNGACGGCTTTCAAGCAACTTTCGACAAACTTTGGGGNTACGTAAACAGCGTTCGGCTTGGGCTNGCGAGCTTCAANACNAACGCNTCNATCGTTCTGGTNAGCGGATTNCCCGCTCGGAAATGNCCCCCCGGNGCCTCTGCGATCTCTACAGTCGGCAAGGCGATAGAGGGATTTGTCCGGGCTATTGCCCCTGAAATTTCACCCCGAAGAATCAATGCCGTGTCCCCAGGCTTCATCGATACCCCACTCTTCCCGCAAGAGGGGGAGGAGAGAGAAGAATTTTTCCGACAAGCCACAGGAACTCATCCCATTCCCCGCCCCGGAACAGCTGGAGAGGTTGCCCAAGCCGTTCTTTTTCTCCTCAAGAACGACTTCACCACGGGAACCATAGTCGACGTTGACGGCGGCGCGACTCTTCCATGATCGGACCATAAGGAAGAATGTGAGGGGGGGGAAGTCTAACGCTGCACCCGGGCGTTGCCTTGCCAGATACTCCACACCTGCTCCTCATCAGCGGGCTGGCCATAATCTGTGAGCTGGGTAGCAGCAAGAGCGCCGGTAGCCCAACCAAACTGAGCGCATTTCTCTCCATCCCATCCTTTCAGGATCCCATAAAGCAATCCTCCGACGAATCCATCTCCTCCCCCAATTCTGTCGAGAACCCCGATTTCCCGCGGCTCGATTACATGCCAGTCAGCTCCATCGGCCACAATGCCTCCCCACTCGTGCAGGCTCACACTGACAACCTCACGTAGTGTCGTGGCGTAAACCGAGGCATTGGGAAACTGCTGTTTTACCCGGTCGATCATTTCCTTGAAACTATCGATCTTGCCCCCGATGTCCTCTCCCCCCGCTTCGGGGCCTTCGACACCCAGACAAAGCTGAAAGTCCTCCTCATTTCCGACCAGAATATCTGCAAGGCTCCCAATCTCCTTGAAAGCATCGCTTAACTCCTGCTCCCTCCCCTTCCAGAAAGTCGCTCGGTGATTGAGATCGAANGAGATCTTAGTGTCGTATTTCTTGGCGAGGCGGGCAACGTCGAGACAGAACTGGGTGGAATCCGGTGACAAGGCCGCTATCAATCCCGACATGTGAACGATCTGTGCCCCCTCCTCACCAAAGATGCGCTCAAGGTCGAAGTCATCCGCCTTCAGGTCACGACCGACCTCTCCGGCTCTGTCATTCCACACCCGCGGACCTCTTGAGCCCGTTCCGCTGTCTGCCATATTGATCTGGTGTCGGTAGCCCCAAGGACCGCCTTGCTCCATATCGGGGCCTTCGTAATCCATGTGCCGGCCTGCAAGGTTATCCTTGATGAATCGTGAAACCGGGCTGCCCTTGACGAAGGAGGTGAGAATCTTAACCGGGAGGCCGAGGTAAGAAGAGACGCTCCCCACATTGGATTCTGCACTACTCGCAGTAAGAACAAAGTTGTCAGAGCAATGGAACGGCTGGCCATTCAGGGGAGTCAGGCGTGTTCCCATCGAAGTGGGAATCACCATAGCGTATTTGCAGTCGGGCTTGAGATCAATCATGGTGTGGCCGGAAAAGTAGTTGGTGGATGCTGAGATTGTGGATCGGCAGGTAGCAGGATCTCCAAGGAGGAGCAAGTCCAACGGAACTTGAGCCGCTCGTCAGCAGGAAGCAGCACTGTCCTGCAGCTTCTGAAGGCTCGCAACTCCTTCCTTCCGGGAGAGCTGTTAGATCGCTCACTTCAGTTATCTTGATTACTTGAAGGGTGAGTTTTCATCCTACCCTAAGCAGTTAAAATCGCTCCGGGTTGCACAAACCACCCGCCTGAGGGCATCACCTTATCGTGCGCCACACTTCAGATCAGTTCAGGCTTGTTGGAGCAGAGGTCTTTGGTTGTAGATCTTCCCCGCAAAGAAATATCGCCCTCCTCTCCATTCTGGAAATTTGGGCGCTAAATGAGGCTCCCCTAGGGCGTTTCTTTACCAAAAAAAAAGCTCACAAGACGGTANACCATGGCTAAAAAAGCAACCAAGAAGACCACCAAGAAAAAGACGGCCTCGCGAACCAGCAAGGTACGCGCGGCAAAAGAGTTAGCTGCAACTGCTAAAAAATCGATTCTCCAGCCTGATGAAGCTGGTGAAATTGATGACGTTGCCGCNGTCAAGAAACTGCATGATGCTCGTGACTCGATCGTCGGAGAGCTTCGCAAGAATATTGTCGGAATGGATCAGGTCATCGACGAAGTCCTCATTGCTATTTTCTCCCGTGGCCATGGTTTGCTCGAGGGAGTTCCTGGTCTCGCCAAGACCCTTCTGGTCAGTTCGATCGCCAAGACTCTTTCATTATCCTTCAAGCGAATTCAGTTCACCCCGGACCTGATGCCTTCGGACATCACCGGCAGTGAGCTTCTTCAGGACGATCCCGAGACCCGCGAACGCAAGTTCATGTTCACTAAGGGCCCGATCTTCTCCAACCTCGTGTTGGCAGATGAGATCAACCGGACCCCTCCCAAGACTCAGGCCGCACTGCTTGAGGCTATGCAGGAAAAGATCGTATCCGCTGGAGGTGATGACTACGCCTTGGACCCTCCCTTCTTCGTGCTCGCCACGCAGAACCCCCTTGAACAGGAGGGAACCTATGCCCTGCCGGAAGCCCAGCTTGATCGGTTCATGTTCAAGATCCATGTTGGCTATCCGTCTGAGCAGGAGGAGATTGACATCATGCGCAGCGTCTCCTCAGGTAGTGGCGGCAGCCCTCAGGAGGTGCTCACCAAGGCGGATATTCTCCTGCTTCAGGATCTCGTCGGCCGCGTTCCGGTAGCCCCTCATATTTTCCAATACGTCGCCGCTCTTGTGCGCGCCACCCGGCCCTCTGAGGAAAATGCACCCGGCTTTATTAAGGATTTTGTTTCCTGGGGATGTGGTCCACGAGCCGGCCTGAACCTGATCACAGGAGCCAAGGCCCGGGCGATCCTGCGCGGGCGCTTCGGTGCTTCTCTGGAAGATGTCCAGGCACTCGCCGCACCGGTCCTGCGCCATCGCATGGGGCTCAACTTTGCAGCACAGGCAGAGGGCGTAGACGCCGATCACGTGGTTGGCCGTCTCCTCGATGAAATCCCAAGCGATAAGGAACTCTACGAAAAAGAAGGGGCCTCGGCCTGATCCGATCAGCTGTCTGCGCCTCTTCAATTAGATTCCGTCCGTGCCGGCTCTCACCCTGTTTCCCCTGCAGTTCATGCAGGGGGAGAGGGCGACTCCAGCCAGCTACCGGTCCGACACTGACCAGCGGCTCACAGCCCTCTTTCATTTCGATCTGACACACCCAACTACAAAAACAGGAAGGCCCTGACGTCTCCCTGGCCATTCAAGATGCCTGAAGCGACTACTTCATCCCGAGAGCCTTCCCCAGAAGATTCAAGCAAACCGCGCGGCCCCAAGTATCTCGACCCGGAGACCCTCTCCAAACTCGGATCGCTGGACATCGTGGCACGCAAGGTCGTTGAGGGCCTGCGCATAGGACAGCATAAGAGCCCCAGCCGGGGCATCAGCTCGGAGTTCACCGCATACAGGCAGTATTCTCAGGGTGATGAGACGCGCAACATCGACTGGAAAGCCTATGCCCGCTGCGACCGCTACTACATCAAGCTCTTCGATGCCGAGACTAATTTCGTCTCGAACATGCTGCTCGATGCGAGTCAGTCAATGACCTATCAGTCCGGCAAGATTTCCAAGCTGGAATACGCCAAATATCTGGCAGCCAGCCTATCCTATCTCACTATTGATCAGGGCGACTCCGCCGGAGTGGGGATCTTTGATGGCGAGCTGCAGAACTACATTGCCCCCAAGAGTCATATGGGGGTTCTCCACGATATATCCTCCGAATTGGAAAAGGTCACCCCGGCACCTCGAACGAATGTGGGTGCGGTTCTCCACGAATTCGCACGTCGAATGAACCGGCGAGGGTTCGTCATGCTTTTCTCTGATCTTTTCGACAACACCGAAGAGTTTATCGAAGGGCTGAATCACCTTCGCTACGGAGGCCACAACGTGATTCTCTGGCACATCTTGGACCCTTACGAAATCGAGTTTCCGCTCAACGGGATGTGGAAGTTCATGGGACTCGAGGGTGAGGGCGAAGTCATTACCCAGCCGGGCCGCGTCCGTAACAACTATCTGGAGGAACTCAAGAAATTCGTCACCGGGATCAAGCGGGCATGCAACAAGTCCGGAGTGGAACATTTNCTGGTTAACACGAANGACCCCATTGAACAGACCATTAGCAACTACCTCCTTCAGCGCTCTGCGCTGGCCAAGGCAAAATAGTCAGATCTTCAAAGAATTGTGATTATGCCACTCCTCTTTTCGAGCACGACCCGTATCCTCGCCTTTTGCACGGCGATGACGTTTTCGGGTCTGGCCACGGGAAAAGGGGAGGCCATCACCTCCGCAAATCACCCGGCTTTAAAACGCGCCCTGACCGAGAGCCCTGATGCCGACAAGAATGCAGATGGGCAGCTTTCCCTCGAGGAATACTCAGCGCTTCTCGGTCTGCAGCGTCCAAACGACCCGGAGAATCCCAAGGCTCCGCTGCTACCAGTGCGTCTTGACGGCAATATTATCATTCACGATTTCGAACAGAATAACCTTGGGCAGAATCCTGGCTGGAGCCCGGTGCATGCGACACCTCTGAAGGACAACCCTCTGGGCGCTCTTGGAGGGACCTGGCAAAAGGAAGGAGATGCATTTAACCGGGACTTGCAGTCAGGCACGAAGATGATGCGGCGCAGGGTCGGGCCATTCGGAGGAAAGCTCTTCCTGACCACGATCAGCAACAGCCAGCGCTCGGTGGGAAGTCTTCGCTCCCCTGTGTTTCTGATTGAGCAGGATTACATCCTGATCCGCATGAGCGGTGGGGGACATCCGGGCGAGGTCTGCGTCAACCTGCACACCTCTGCCGGAGTTGTTCGAAGCGCAACAGGCAGCAATGACGACTACTTTGAGAACGTCGCCATGGACGTTCGGGAATTCCGTGGCCAATTCGCGCGAATCGAACTTCGCGATCAGCACCGTGGACTCTGGGGCCATCTCAACGTTGACGAGATTCTCATGACCTCCCAGCCGGCAGATTCCCGGGTCATCGACATCCGACCGACTCCACCAGCTCCCACTGGCGGCCTCGTGATCTCAGGCAGTGGGCACCATCAAGGGGTGCTCACGCTTGAAAANGGGCAACTCTCCTGCGAAGGCAAGGCCATCGAGTCTGAGGTCTTTCTTACGGTCAACNCCNTNCCCGAGAGCACCNCNAGGCTNCCTGGAGCAATCNGACTNCTCAATGGAGAGGTCTGGAACGCTGAGGTGAAAACCGTCGANGGAGTTGGAAAGAAGAAGCTTCTCAACATTCGAAGCCAGATCTTCGGTGAACAGAAAGTTCCGCTCTCTTCACTCGCTAGCATGGAGTTCGTTGCCGGCGAGCCAGGTGATAGCAGAGAACCAGGAACCTTTTATCGCAAGGATGGCGAACCTCTTCCTGGCAGTCTGATCTGGGTTCGTGCAAAGGATATTGCTATTCGCTCGCCCCTTGGCGTGATCCCTGTGCCTCGTGCGTCGGCGCTCCGCTTTGTCCTCGCGAAGCCCACTCCTCCAGAAAAGCGTTCAGGTGATGAAATCGGGCTTTCCGATGGCAGCATTCTTTTTGGCACTACAGCCTTTGAGGGCAATCAGCTCATTATCCAGCATGAAACCCTGGGAGAGATCAGGATCGCTTGGAGCAGCGTTCATTATCTTCGCCGCAATATCCCCGGTCTGATCTGGGTCGATGAAGTTGCCAGAACCGTCATGGAGGCCATTGGTCCAGCCCTGCCTCCACCGGCTCCCCAGCTCACCAGTACTGTGAGCGANAGCCACGCGCGCTCNTTGCGCATCATGCCACATACTGTTCTCCGGCTATCTCTACCTCCCTCTCAGGGGCCGGCAGTCTTTCGAGGACAGCTTCATCCTGTTCCTGGCAATCAAGCTAAGCTGGAAGTCGCCATCCTCGATGGAGACTCCCCAATCTGGTCGCGCAAGATTCAGAGTCGCTTCGAGCCCATTCCCCTCTCCCTCGACCTCCCCCGGAGCGAGGAACTTACCATCAAGGTCACATTTGACGGACCCTTGGCCTTCCCTTGTGGGGTAGACCTGCGGGACGCACACGTGATTCGTAGAAACCATCTCAACCCCGAATAAGGAAACACCTCATGGGAGCACTCAATTCAGTCGGACTATGGACCATCATTGGCCTGCTTGGCGTCGCAGTACCAGTCATTATTCACCTCCTCTACCGGAAACACCGCCGCCAGACCGACTGGGCGGCTATGGAGCTTCTACGCAAGGCTCTGGTCACCCGGTCAGGTCAGGTCAAGATTGAGGACCTCCTCATTCTGGTCCTGCGTTGCCTCGTCCTCGCGCTTCTCGCCCTCGCTTTGATGCGGATCACTCTCGACTCCAAATCTGTCATCGGGGAGGAACGAATCGGTATGGTTGTCGCTATTGACGCTTCCTACAGCATGAACCACGGCGAGCAATCCCGCTTCGAAAGCGCTGTAACAAAAGCGAGAGATATTTTCAAAACAGCAAAGGAAGGAGACCCTGTAAGCATTGTGCTCATGAGCAGCCGTCCCGAGATCCTTCTCCGGACTGCGAGATATGACCCCGTTCAGGTCGAAGCCATCTTCGATGCAATCGATCCAGCGGTTGAAGAAGGCGCTGAAGGTGCAGGACCAAATTCCCTGAACCTTGAGACCAATATAGAGCTTCTTGACGAGCTCGTGGCCGAGCTGAAGACCCCGGGCAAGGAAGTGTTCCTCATCACAGATTCTCAGGAAATGGATTGGGCGGAGCTCCCACCCGCGGCCCGCGACTCTCTCGAAAACCTTCAGGAAAATGCCAACGTCTTCGTCGTCCCTGCAGTCACGGAAGGGGAGAATAACCTCGCAATTGAAAGCCTGAACTATACCTCCGGATCGCTCCGGAAGTCCGGCTTGGCGCGCTTCACGGCCCTCGTTCGCAACACCGGGCGGAGCTCCGAGGAGGGCGCTTACGTCGATTTCTTCGTCGACGATACCAGGATCAAGCGCCTCACGGTTGGAAGCCTTGCAGCCGGCGAATCCCGACCCCTCGCATTCACGACCCAGTTCGATTCGGCCGGGGACGTTCGACTTCGTGCGGAATTGAGTAACGACGCCCTCTTGGACGACAATGTTCGCCATGCCGTTGCCCGAATTCGACCAGGTATCAGCGTTCTCCTCCTCGAGGGGGATATCGAAAGCGTTGTTGGGAATCGTAGTGGTGGCTATTACGCCAAGGTGGCGCTGAGCCCCAGAGGTAGCGATGAGGACGGAGGCGTGGTTGTCAACGAAATCGATCCTGCTGATTTTCCCCTCGAGAAGCTCAAGGACTATGACGTGGTGGTGATGAACAACGTTCTCACCGTCTCTCCCTCAATGGCTAAAAGACTCAAGCGCTTTGTCTCGGAGGGCGGGGGGCTGATCGTCTTCGCGGGGAACCGGGTGGAAGCTTCCGCCTACAACGAGAGCCTCGGTGCGGCAGGAGAGGAAATCCTCCCCGCCGAACTCGGTGAAATCTCCTCCAGTGAAACCGAAGAGGGCTGGACCATGGAAGCCACCAAGTCCGACCACCTCCTCGCTCGACTTACCGCCCGCTACCCGGAAAAGCTTCTTGATGCCATCCGTATTACGAAACAGATCGAAGCTACTCCGGCGGAAAACGGTGAAGTTCTCATCACGTCCCAGTCAGGAAATCCCGTTCTGCTCAGTCGTTCCACCGGGTCCGGCACCGTCCTGCTGTTCACAACCTCAGCAAGCAAGCGCTGGAACAATCTCCCCCGGGAGCCCCTCTACACGATCCTGCTCCAACAGGCTGTCACAATGCTCACCAGTGATCCTGATCGCCTGCAGCTCACTGTAGGCAATGATGCTTCACTTCCCATTACCAATCGGGAAGCGGGTGAATTTGTCGCCCTGTTCAAGTATCCCGGTGGTGTGATGAGCCCGGACACAAAGGAGCCCGAGGAAATTCGCGTGATCCAGAATGGAGATCAAATGGCAGCGCCTGTCTCTCTCACGAGGCACGGGATCTACGAAATCAAAGCCGAGGGGGATAAACCTGGCGTGGTCTTCGCCGCCAATGTGAATACGAGTGAATCCAATGTTCGAGTCGTCGAATCTGCGGTCCTCAGCAACACTCTCGATTCGATTGGCGTCAAGGTGATCAGGGGCGAAGGATCAATGTCCAATGCCATCGAGAAAGAGCGACGTGGAAGCGAACTTTCACAACGACTTCTGCTTACCGCTCTCATCATCTTCATCCTTCAGAGCATCCTCGCCCGCCGTTTCACCAATCGCATCAACAGGGAGGACACCAAAGACCTTTCCACGACTCTCCAAATGAGTCAGGTCGCCGCCGCTCGCCGTAGCTAGCCAGTCATTTAATTTTTTCGAAGTACATCACTAACACCAGACGCCATGCTCAAGAAACTGTTGGGACTTGATTCTTCACAAGAGATCGACCAGTGGGAACTCGCCTTCCGGGGCGGCCCTCTCCTGGGAATTCTCCTCATTGTGGCTGCCATTACTTTCGCGATCTTCCTTTATCGCCGTGAGCAACTGGTGACCACCAAACGCCGCATCACCATGATCGTGCTGCAAACGGCGGTCCTGCTCCTCCTGATTCTGGTTCTGATGCAACCCTACGCCAAGATCAGGACCAGCAAGGAATCCAAGCGCTCCATGATCGTCATGCTCGATACCTCCCGGAGTATGGCCATCGAGGACCCCAGGACTGCCGCCACCGATGTTGAAGAAGCGGCCAAAACCCTGGGTAAGATGAAACTCAACGCCCCTGCCCTCGGATCTGACGACGCTCGGGGCATGAAAGAGCAACTTGGTTCTACCCGCCGCATCGATCTCGCTCGGGCTGCTCTCGCCAACGAAGACATGAATCTTCTCGACCAGTTGGAAGAGAGCTACGACCTACGCTTCTTTACCTTCGATTCTCAGCTACGCAGCGAGGACCCTCGTGCCACCACAATTCCGCCGGCCGAGGACGACTCGCAACCTGCTGCCCTGCCCGTCGCCGAGGGCATCTCCTCTCAGATCGGAAATGCCATCGAAGATGCCGTGGACCGGTTCTCGGGACAACCTCTTGCCGGGGCCATGGTCATCAGCGACTTTGCATGGGTTGAAGGCAAAGACCCCGTCAATGTGGCCCGCAGGCTGAAAGAGCGCCGTGTCCCTCTCTACACCGTTCCAGTGGGGCTCCCCGCCCCACCAGACATCAACGTTCGCAGCGTGATCGCTCCGGAGGTTGTCTTCAAGGGCGACCGCGTTCCACTGCGAGTAAAAATTGAGTCTCGTGGATTTGCGGGAAAGGCGGTCCAACTCTCTTTCCGNGTCAATGAGGACGAGAAGGAAAGCAAGCAGGTTACCCTCAAAAATGGAGTTCAGTTCGAAGAGTTCATGTTCATCCCGGAGGCCGAATCAGGAACCCTCGAGCTCAGCTTCGAGATCAAGCTGCAGGAGGGCGAGATCACCGAGGTGAACAATGCCACCAGCCACCGGGTGCGAATCCTTGATGAGAAGATTAAGGTCCTCTACGTGGAGGGAATGCCCAGGTGGGAATTTCGCTACCTTCGCTGGGTCCTCCTGCGCGACCCCCGCCTTCAGGTTCAATTCCTCATGACTCAGGGTGATCCTGCCCTCGCTGCGTCCTCTCCTTTGCATATCGGCCGCTTCCCGGAGGACCCCAAGGTCGCTCTGCAATACGATCTCATTATNCTCGGCGATGTCTCGTCGTCCTACTTCAATACGGCCCAGACTCAGCTGATCGAGAANCTCGTNCGNGANCGCGGGGGATCNCTCCTCATGCTGGCNGGCTCCCATGGCNGCTCCNTCCACCTATCGNGATANNNCCATCGGCGATCTCNTGCCCATCAACATCGGCACCGGGGGGACTTTCTACCCCGGCAACAACGTCTCCCCGGAAGTTACCGCAGACGGCCAGAAGAGCCTTGCGACCTCCCTCTCTCTCTCTCCGGATGTCAGTGCCCGCATCTGGCGCAGCGTCAACTACATGGAGCTCCCAAATCTTGCCGGAGCAAAATCCGGAGCTACCGTTCTCCTGCGTCTTCCGAAGGCCAATGATGCCGAAGCCGATTATCCGCTGGTCGCATGGCATCGATATGGAACCGGCAAGAGCCTGTTTGTGGCAACTGAGGATCTCTGGCGGATGCGCCTTGAGGTCGGTGACCGCTTCCATGCTCGCTTCTGGGGCCAGACCATCCAGTTCCTGACCCTCTCCCGACTCCTTGGGGCCAACAAGCAGATCAGCATCGAGACCGATAGCAACAGCTATAGCTCGGGGGACCAGATCCGCATCTTTGCCAATAGGCTGACCGAATCCTTTGAGCCCGTGGACGGGGAAAGCTATGAAGTCGTCCTCGAGGAGAAAGATAACCCGGACTCGTCCACCATCATTGAGATGACCGCGGTCGAGGACACCCCCGGGCTTTACGCGGGATCCTATCTCGCGAGTAAGGATGGCAATTACGAGATCAAGGCCCAGCCGCAGGACGCTGATAAATCAAACATCGCAGAGTTTTCGGTGCGGACTGTTGATCTTGAGGATCAGGAAACCGCCATGCAGCCCGAGGTCGCACGCCAGGCTGCCGAAATTTCGGGTGGACGCCAGTTAAGCCTGGCAGGTCTCGGTGACTTCCCCGGAACTCTCCCCGAGGAGACACTGATCGCCAACACCGTCAAGATCGAGAGGGAGCTCTGGGATACCCCCCTCTGGTTCATCCTCATCGCCGTGCTGGCAGGTGCCGAGTGGTTCCTGCGACGGAAAGATAACCTCGTTTAAGAGAGATTGAACAACTCAACCACTGAATAAAACAATGTCCGAAGGACAAGACAACGGCATCGAACAACGCCTTAGACAAGCCTACCGTGAGGAACAACGATGGTATGGCATCCGCGGAGCCTCGCGACTTACTCTCTGGCTGATTGCTCTTCTGGCGGTGGCCTTTCTCATCGACTGGGGGCTCTTTGCCAAGACCCAGATGCCGGCCTTTACCAGCCTTGCTCTACTCGTCGTGAACGTAGGAATCCTGATATGGGTCTACCGGCGCGAATGGGGGCAATACCGCCGGAGGTATGATTCTCTCACGACCGCTCTTGAGGTAGAAAAGCGCCACCCGGAGCTGAGTTCCCTGCTTGTCTCCTACATTGAGCTCAAGGACGAGCCAGGATTGGACGAGGGCAATGTCTCGCAGGAGCTGATCAAGGCCATGCGGGACCAGGCTATCGAATTCAGTCGCCCGATTGACTTCAAGGATATCGTGGACCTCGGGCAGCTTCGCAATATCGGAGCAGTCGCAGCTCTCCTTTTTGTCGTTTTTTCCATCGCCGGAATTATCAACAGAGAGCACACCGGAGTTCTCTTCCAACGCCTGCTGGGACAGGACGCGGAGTATCCAACGAATACCGTGATTACGGAAACCAGTGGGAACCTTACTATCCGGGTGGGAGGAGAACCGGTGATCACTGCAACGGTTGCGGAAGACGGTGAGATTCCGGAAGACGGACGCCTGTTCGTGAAGGACAAGAATTCTTCTGAGTCCGGATGGAAGGAGGTCCCCATGCGAAGGAGCAAAAACCCCGACAACGAGTTCTCTTTCAAACTCAAGCCCATCGACCGGGATACTCTGTTTTATGTGAGGGTCGGGGATGATCGTAGTGAGGAATACACCATTGAAGTCATTACCTCCCCACGAATCAAAAGCGTCGATATTGCCCTCCAATATCCGGAGTATATGAACAGGGATGCAGGCACCCTTCAGGACCTCGACGACCTGAACCTTGAGGTTCCAGAAGACACCACCGTAAAATGGACTATCTCATGTGATACTCCTGTGAGTTCCTGGGAAGTCCTCGTGCCCTCGGATTGGGGAGAGCAGCCAGCGGAGAATAAACCCAGCGAGGCTGGTTCCGAGGCAGATGGTGATGCCTCCAAGGTTCGCTCTATTTTCGCGGATCTCGACGAAGCTGGAACCACCGCCACATTCGAAATCCCGATCGCCAAGGCTCTTAAGTATTCGTTCCGGTGGACTGAAAAGGCCAATGGATTCCAGTACGAAGATGTTCAATATGGTGTNAAGGTGACCGCCGACGGACTCCCTGATGTGGACCTGATCGAGCCCCGGGAAGTTGGTTACGCCACCGTGGGGAAGGTTGTCAAAATGCAAGCCAAGGGAACAGATGACATCGGTCTCGATAAAGCGTGGCTGGTCTACTCTCTCAATGGGGCCGACGAAACTAAGGTTGAAATCTTCAATTTCGAGGGAGATACCAACAAAACCTTTGATTACAGCTGGAAACTCGCCGACAACCTCGCGGAGCTCAAACCGGACGACCGGGTATCCTTTGCGATTGAGGTCGCGGACAGGCATCCTGACCGGGACATCCACCTGCGGCGCACCGCACCTCGACAATTGACTATCGTTACTCCCGAAGCTTACCTAGAATGGTATCGTACAGAGTATGGATCGCAGATCGAAGAACTGAAACGCTCTCGTAACCAGGAACTCGCTGCCCAGGAAGCAGTAACCCGGATACAAACTGAAGAGGGCCTCAAACCAGCCCAAGAAGAAGATGATGAAAACGAATAGCAAATTACTCAGTATGACGCTCGCCACTGCGAGTCTTCTCATGGTTTCAGGGTTCGCTCAGGAGCAAAATGAGCGCGCTGACAGTATCATTGGCACCAAGCAGCGGCTCGGCACAGAGGTCAACCGTCAGAACGGGGTCGGCCGCAAGATGAATTCGGTAGTAGGACGCCTCACTTTTCTCCTTGAAGATCTGCAATCGAATGGGCTCGGGGAACAGGGCAACGCCACAACCTTGGGCGAAACACGAAATGCTCTCGGAGGACTCCGAACCCAGAAAATCATCGCAGCCCGCGACGAACTGTCGAACGCTCGGGAAAAATTCCAACCCGGTAAACCCGAGGTCGCTCATCCTCATCTCGCAAATGCAGGTAAAACGATCGAGGAAATCGTGGAAGAGCTTGGCAAGATCATCTCTGGCGCCAACACCGTCCTCGTCGACGACCTGCTCATCAAGCAGATCCGGGAGATCATCAAGACCGAGGAGTTCATGCAGCGTCAGACCAAGCAGTGGGGTATCGAGGCTTACACCAATAAAGAAGCCGCCAAGGTGGACCAGGCTCGGCTAGGAAGAGCCCAGCAAGCCGTCATCGATCGCTACGGGCAGTTTTTCCAGACTCTCGTCAAAGCCAGGAAAGAGGCCGTAGACGAGGAGACCCTGAGTAGGTTCGGCAGGGCGGAGCTTTCTCTGCTTGAAAGCAAACCAGTTGCACACATGGCTCGAGCCATCGAGCAGATTGCCCAGACCAAGGCGGCTGATGCTGTAACTGATCAGGAAAAGGCTCTGGAGGCTCTCCGCGAAGTCGAAAAAATTCTCGCCGCTGAATCCAGCGGCCTGTCGGACCTGGTAGCTGATATCGCCCAGATCCTTGCCGATCAGAAGGATCTTCAGCAGGACACGATCCAAGCAGTGGAGGCCGAGGGAGAGGTCTTTAAGTCGGAACAGAGTCAACTGGAAGCCCGTCAACTTGAGATAGGCATCCAGATCGAGGAAGTGACGACGGAGCATCTGGTCGAGGAAACGACTCCGGATGCAGAGGACCCACTCCGTGATGCCCTCACCGAGGCAGGAGAGCACGTAAGTGTCGCAGCCGCGGAAATCAACACCGGCAACACGGACGGCGGCATCAAGGCTCAAAGTGATGTCATCGCCGCTCTGGAAAAGGCTCTTGCCGCAGCAGAGGCTGGCGCAGAAGCTGAGCTCGGATCTGGTGATGGCCTTTCCGACGATGGCTTCGGCGATGACGGCTTCGGCGATGACGGCTTCGGCGACGATGGCTTCGGAGATGANGGCTTCGGCGATGACGGCTTNGGCGATGACGGCTTTGGCGATGACGGCTTTGGAGCCGACGGGGCTGGAGCAGGCGCGGGAGCTGGAGCAGGCGCGGGAGCTGGAGCAGGCGCAGGGGCTGGTGCAGGCGCGGGAGCTGGTGCAGGCGCAGGAGCTGGTGCAGGCGCAGGGGCTGGTGCAGGCGCAGGGGCTGGTGCAGGCGCAGGGGCTGGGGCAGGCGCGGGGGCTGGCGCGGGAGCAGGCCAAGGAAGTGGACAAGGTCAGGGGCAAGGTCAGGGCGGAGGCCAAGGTCAGGGCAACCCTCTCGATCTTCAGGAAAGCTCCGCTGCTGGAACATCTTCAACCGTCGCNCAGGGAGATGCTGTAGCTCGAAGCCGCCAATCGAATAATTCTCTTACCCGGCGCAGACGCTCTGCTGCTATCCAANANTACGTGCAGCCCCTTCCGGCCGAGTTCAAGAAGATGGTTGCNGAGTATTATGAAGCTCTAGAAGAATGAATACCCGAACACTTCGCACCACAACCATGGCTGCCCTGACGACAGCCTCTCTCTTCAGTTTGACCCTCTGCCCGACCCNGACGCAGGCACAGGATGAATCTGCCCCGACCCAGATCGTGGGAATTGCAAGGCTCACCCCGGAAGCCGAGGCTTCCATAAAAAAAGGGCTGGCCTACCTCGCCAAAGCGGGAGTTCAGAATCCAGATGGAAGCTGGGGAGGATCTCAAAACCCGGTGGCCGAAACATCTGTGGGCCTGATGGCTTTCATGCTGAAAGGGTATGTCCCCGGCCGCGGAGAATATGGGCGNCTGATGGACAAGGCCATTTCCTACCTCATCAACAAGGGACGGGAGCAGCGTGGATTCATGGGGACCCCGAACAATCATGCTGGTATGTATGAGCACGGACTCGCCGTGCTGGCTCTTTCAGANGCCTGGGGTCAAAGCAAGAACCCCCGTCTGAAAACCGGCCTGCGCCGCGCGGTCGATATCATTCTACGGGCCCAGAATGCAGAGGGTGGATGGCGATATAACCCGGAACCCCGCGACGCAGACCTCTCCATGACGGTCATGCACGTNGTGGCACTCAATTCCGCCAGGGAAGCTGGCATCTCGGTCCCNGATGCCACCATCGAAAAAGCCGCCGAATATGTCCGTTCCTGCCAGGACGAAGACAGCGGAGGGTTCCGTTACCAGCCCGGCGGGGGAGAGCCTGGATTTGCAAGATCCGCAGCCGGAGTCATGTCTCTNATCATGTGCGGACAGCTCCGACACAAGTCAACCCAGCGTGGACTGGCCTTCCTCAAAGCCTATCCCGATCGCAAGTTCGACAAGAACTATCCCCGTTTTCACTACTCACACTACTACGCCATCCAAGCCATGTATCAGGCCGGAGAGTCGGACTTTCAGTCCTGGTATCCTAGGATAGCAGCGACAATCGTCTCCAAGCAGCAGCAGGATGGAAGCTGGAGTGGAGCCCACGGCACTGTCTATGGGACTGGATTTTCGATTCTCATCCTTGGGGTGCCTTACCGCTATCTACCGATTTATCAACGATAGCAGCCGGCCTCTTCCGGACCGAGAGCAGCAAGCACCGGGAGAACCGGGGCTCGCCCCATCTCACTCGTCAAGGTTACCAATGATACGACTTACCCTCAGCATCTGCATTGGCCTCGTCGTCCATATAAGCAGCTGGAGTCCGGCGGCTCCCCCACCCGCGGGGGCGGGGCGGATGATACAGCAACTACAGAGCGAGAGCTGGATTGAACAGGCCGAAGCCCTTCACTACCTCGGGGAGTATCGTGTAGAGATGGCAGCGACTGCCGTGGGCGCACTATTGGAGTCCCAGACCGTCCACCCCTGGACCCGCGGTCAGGCTCTTCTTTCCCTCTCTCATATCAAAGGCAAGGTGGATCCGACCGAATTCGGGAAATGGGTGGCCCACGAGCACCCTGCTATCCGGTCGTCGGCCGCTGAGGTCCTCGAGACTTACGGAGGGAATTCTGCCGTAACCTGGATCAAAATCCTTCTGAAGGACCCGGATCTGAGCGTCAGATGCCACGCCGCAGCAGCTCATGCAAAACGCAACAAGGCCGCCGCTTGGAACGTCGTGGATCCGCTCACCCTCGACCCTGCAATCTCTACTGCAAGAGCCTCCGCGAGGGCTCTCGCCTTCACTGGCACCGCAGAAGCTCACGCGCGGCTCACGACACAAATTTCGCAACCCGGGTTGATGCGGGAATCACTCAGGGGCATCCGGAGTATCGAAGATCCGCAGCTGATTCCTATTCTTCTGAATCTGCTGCCGAATCTGGAGGAAACTCATCTGAATTATGGAATGATTCTGACCGCACTACAGAATCAGGAATGGAAGGCCGTGACCTCGGGCCTTACGGCCTTCATTCAGAGTGGAAACGAGCAGAAGGTGAAAACCGGTGCTCGTCTCATCACGACCCTGACGCGCTCCCCCGAACTTGGCGCCCCTCTTCGCGTCGCACTGAGTCAGGCGACCCAGATTGAAACGATCGAGGCTGGCCTGATCGCTCTAGGTTCTGCGATCATGAATCCCGATGAGCATGAGGAGTTCTTCCGCTCCAAACTCAAGCACGAGCAACCCTCGATTCGGTCCTTGAGCATTCGCTGCCTCGCTCATTGTAAAGAGATCAATCACTATGAAGTTTTAAGGGAGAGTCTCGATGATTCGAACTATGAGGTAGTTGAGGCTGCCCTCGGCGCCCTCAAACGCCAACCTGCTGTAAATGCTCCAAAGGGCCAACTCGTCTCCTATCTTGAAACTCCTCTTTCCAGCAACAACGAGTCGATCCGAGCGCTCGCATATGAGGTTCTCGCCCACGCAGGGAGCGAAGCCGACTTTCGTCCGGCTATGGCCGCTCTCGAAGAACTTCTCACCGGCACCGATGAAATCCTTCGATCGGCCGCCGCAAAGGCACTTGGCGCTCTCGCTCCTGAGGATCAAATCGGGGAGGTAGTCGCTGCTCAGGGATACCTTGCTCACTGGATGGTAATCGGCACCTTCCTCAACGACAAGGAGCACAAGGCCTTTCACGAAATCCACGAACCAGAAAAGGAACTCGATTTCGATAAAAGCTACAAGGCGACCTATATCTGGCTCCTTGAAGGACGGAGCGACAAACCTATCGAGCGGGAAGTTACCTGGGGTGAAGGTCTCGTCGATCAGACAGATGGAAAACTCTCCATGTCCTCGCAGCTACCTCCGCCTGGATCCTTTGCGGTGGGTTATGCCGTAGCGGATATCCACGTTGATAGTGAGAGAGAGGTGTTTCTCGACATCGATGGGGACGACGCATTCCGGGTATGGCTTAACGACGAAAAGATCTCAGAAAAAATCGCACCCTACCAACACCGCAAGGACTGTATCGCTGAAGACAAGGGGCTTAAGATCAAGCTCGTTGCTGGAACCAACCGATTCATCGTCAAATCCGCAAACATTGATCATCGCTGGTGGGTTCGCCTGCGCCTTACGGATTCCAACGGAATCCCCATTCCTTTCCGAAAACCATGAGTCAGAGCATGAGACCGCTCCTCTGCTTTCTTCTCCTGCTCAGCGCTAAGACCTTCGCTGCTCCCGAGGGGCCACCAACCTCTGACCCACGCTGGGCCAGGGCGCAGAGCAGTTATAAGGAGGGTAACAAGGGCGATGGCCACAAACTGCTTGTTGCACTCGCGGACTCTAATCCAGGGGAGCTTGGCCTTGCGGTAGCTTGCTATTCCACAATTCTTGAAGTGGAGGGACAACCTCTGAAATCCAATCCCTGGATTGATCTTGCAGCTGACAGGCTTATGTCTCTTGAGCAGTTTGGGGCAATCTCGGCAAATACCGAAGTCGTCCACGAAGCTGTTTCCCGCGTCATTGACAAAGCGCTCGTGGAGGGCCGTCACCTTGAAGCCCGCGCGACCAGCGACCGGTTCCTGCAGAAGAATCCAAATGACCTCTACTGGCGCATTCGGCACGCTTACAACTACCGGAGAATGGATCTGCTCGACACTCTTCCTCTCTACCAGAAATTGAAGGAGGAGTATGATCCTGACCATCCTCATCCGTCCACCCGCGAACTTTGGGCTTGGATGCAACCAGAGCTCAATGCCATCGAGCAGCTTCCCAGCCCAATCTATCCCCTCCCCAAGGGAACTCCCCTCCTTCTTATGGAGCCCGATGACCCAGACGGTTACTGGAGAATAGTCCTCGACCGTTCTCCTGCAGATGTCCCCACCATGGTGGACCGGGTTGCCGCTCTCTCCGCTACTCAGATTGTTCCATGGGCGGACCAGACCGGACTCACCGATCCTTTGCGGGCTCTTGATCTGCACCTTCAAAGCAAAGCTCCCATGGAGCTCAGGGCCCTGCGCAAACTCCAGAACGATCTTTTTGCCCGGGAAAGGCTCCCGACAGCTCCCAGCGAGAATGAGCTTCTGTCTCTCAGCCGAAGGTTCGCGTGGTCCACAGCCATGCAACGCAAACTCCTCGCACTGGCTAACACAGCTCTCTGGGCGGGTCGCCCCGAGTCCGCTCTCCGCAGTTTTCAGGAACTCCTCGATCACACCGAGGATCCGGAACTGAGGGGGAGTGCCCAGACTGGGCTGTGGACCGCCCTGAGACTCATCGGGGCCACCGCCGAGATTGAGGCCGCCGCGGGTGTTCTCGACCCTGGTAAAATGTATCCATGGATGGGCAAGACCGCCAAGGCGGCAGAGATCAGAGGTGAGCTCCTGAAGAACCGCTCTGCTCCTCTGAACAAAGTAGCCCCCACCCTCGAGTCCCTGCGCCAACACATCCTGCAGCTCCCCCCGGTTTCTCCGTGGCCAACAGACACCCCGGCTGTCGGTTTCGGCATCGACCTGCAGGTATCCGGAGGGCAGGTCCTTGCCAGTGGCCGCAACCTGATCGTCAGCTACGATGCCGAGAACCCAGATACTCCACTGTGGTCCCAACTCCAACGTCATCCCGTTGAGTTCCATCGTAGAACCGGATATCATCCCGGCTACTTCCGGCCGTTAATCAGCAATGGCGTGATTTATACCAGATGGGGACTTTATTCTCTCCCTGATGGGATCGCCGCGTTCATGCTGGAAGGAGGAAAGCCACTTTGGGCCTACTCTTACGATCGCGGGAGCTCTCCTTTTTCCAAGGGTGTTCCAATGGGCGATCCAACAGTAGCAGACGGGAGTCTTTTTTACCTGCAATGGCATACTCCGGGTGACGTTACCGACCGGAACCGCACGATCAGCCTGATAAATTTCGACCTGCAAAAACAGCGACCCCGCTGGTCCGCTGATCTTGCGAGCTCGGGGAAAGCCATGGACATGGCCGGTAGTATTCAAAAATCAACACCCCAGAATACCCTATACGGAAATTCCGTTACGGTTCACCGCGGAGCTGTCTACTGTAATACCAATGCCGGAATGATCATCCGCTGCGATATTCGCGATGGTCAAGTTGACTGGACTCACAACTACCGCCGAAAGAACTCCAGCCTCGTCTCCGAAAACTTGGGAGCTCCGCCCATTATCAGCGGCAGTAATGTAATCTGCATGCCCCGGGACGATGGCAGGATTTTTGCCCTCGATCAGAAGACCGGCCTTCTAGTCTGGGACAATCCTCTTGTCGTTGGCACCGAGGCCATTGGGATTTACGACGATCTTCTTATAGTTAGAGGAGCAGGCGTTATGGCGGGACTGGATGTCCACACCGGAAAGGCCCGGTGGTTCAGCTCCAGCCCGGAAGGCGTGCTGGGGCGAGCGCTGCTGCTGGAGAACTCGGTCTATGTAGGTTCCGGGAACCAGCTCATCCGCATGGATGCCGCAACGGGAAAGGTTCTGGAGCAACGCCCATGGTCTATGGGCAATGCCAGACCTCTGGCATTCACCCTCAACGGAAAAAAGCTCTTTGTGATAAGTGACAGCCCTGCCGCGGACCGGAGATATGAGCTTGGGAACCCTCTGGCCAAGGTTGACACACCTGCCCGTGCTCTCAATTTCCCTCTCAAACGCACGTGGCAGCTCAACCGTAGCAATGCACGCATTGCCATCCCGCCTGCTTCTTCCACCCTGAAGGAGTCTGCCTACATTCTCTCCGGGGGAATTCTCGAGTCCATCGACCTCAGCCCGAGTGGGTCGATCAACTGGCGCCGCTTTGTGGATGCCCACAAGGCCCAGTTGTCATTCTTCGATGACAAGCTTCTCCTCGTGGAAAACGGACGAAACCGGCGTGGCTTCAGCCGGGCCGTCGCATTCAGCGCCAAATCCGGACGCATTTTATGGGAATCAATGGTCCCCACGTCGCTCGGGAATCCACTCTTCTTCGAAAGCAAGCTGATGTATCATGACGGCCGGGGGAAAATGATCGTCCTCGATCTTGGAACCGGGAAAACGATCTGGCAGCGCACCCTGGATGAAGGAGATCGGGTCGATCCACACTGGGACGGAAAGCAGCTACAGGTCTTCCACACGTCGTCGTGGCATGGTCCTCACCTCCTTGTTCTGGATCCTGCTACGGGAAACACGGTTACTCGTGATCCTGTCATTATGACTGCAACATCCGCCCCGAACATTGCCAAGCCCGTGGATGATGGATGGCTGGAAGTACGCTTTCCCGCCCGGACCGCGAGTTGGATCCGCCTTGCGGCCCTTTCCGAGGTCAATGGGCAGGGCTGGGCCTCTGCGGCAGAACTCCATGTTCTGGACGAGGAAGGCAATCCTTTGCCCAGAGACGAATGGGCCATAGAGGCAGAGCATGAAAGGAACAACGGCCTCCGCGCCCTGCCTCGCAATCTGATCGACGGGGACCCACTCACATGGTGGCACTCCCCATGGAAGAATCCTGAAAATCCCCGTATCGGAAAAATCGTTCCCCATCCTCACTTCATTCATATCAACCTCGGCAAGAATTATAAAATCAGCGGGTTCCGTTACCTTCCTGCCAAGATCAACAATAACAACGGCATGATCCGCGACTACGAGTTTCATGCCCGGGAAAATCATCAGGACTGGGGCACCCCGGTTGCTGCTGGAATATTAGTGAACCGGCTCAGAGTAAATCGTAACTATTTCGGTCCACGTGCTGTCTTCTTCGACGCCCGTAACTATCCCGGCAAGGATCAGGCTGTCTTTCGATATGACATCGAAAAAAAGACTACAGAACTTGTTGAGAATCAGGCCCAGCTTCTTTCCATGCACGCGTCCTATGCCCTGATCTCTTCTCAGGGTAAACTCATCCTGCGGCGCTCGGATGATGCTTCCTACCGATTCGAACTGACCCCGCAGATTAACCATGGACACCAGGGACATATTGTAATCGAGGGAGATTGGCTAGCGATGGGCCGCCAAAAGATCTCAGTTGCCAACCTGAAGACAAAACAGTTTCTCGAATTTCCGGAGAAACCGGGCTCACGACGTAACCAGAACGGTATCTTTGTGAAGCTTCCCGATGGGCATTTCCTGAAAATCGTCCACCACGGTGACAAACAGGAGCTCTCACTCATAAATATTGCCAGTGGAACCATTTCCGAGGGCGTCATTGAAAATCAGACCGAGCGCTTTACTGAAGATCGTTTTCTCAAAGCCTCCGGACAGCGGCTTCTTTCTTTCAATCGCACTCTCCTTTTTTACGACAACTCAACCTTGAGCGCATGGGTCACCGCGGACTGACTACCCGTCCTGTCAACCATCGATCTCACGGAAGGCCTTTTCAAGTCATCAACCGTTACCTATAACCGGGTATGCGCGCACTCTCTCATCTTCTGCTCATTTGCATGGCCATCGTGTCGGCTGCCAGCGGCCGACCGCCTAACATCGTCTACATCATGTCGGACGAACTTGCCTATTATGAGCTCTCCCACATGGGAAACCCTTACATCAAGACGCCGCGAATCGACGCCATGGCAAAGTCCGGCATTCGTTTCACACATGCTCTTGCAGCCGCTCCAGTGTGCGCGCCACTACGCTGCAATCTCATGACCGGAAAGCACGCTGGACACACTTCAGTTCGAGCAAACGATGGGGGCACTCCGCTGCGTGCAGATGAAGTCACTATCGCCTCTTTGCTGAAGCAGAAGGGTTACGCAACTGGAGGGTTTGGCAAGTGGGGTGCTGGGGGCCGGGACTCCACCGGTGTTCCAGAGAAACACGGATTCGACATCTTTTTTGGTTACTACGATCAAGTCCACGCTCATTCGTTCTATCCACCTTATCTGATCCGCAACAGCGAAGAGGTGAAGCTTGCCGGAAACGCCGGTGGACGCACGGGGAAAACCTATTCCCATTACGCCATTATGGAAGAGGGCCTCAAATTCATCCGCAAAAACAAGGACTCTCCGTTCTTCTGCTATCTCCCGATTACTCCGCCCCACGGCATGTTTGACATTCCCAGCGACGATCCCGCATGGGAGCACTACAAGAATGAGTCATGGCTCAAGGATGATAAGATTCCGCAGGACGTTAAGAACTACGCTGCCATGGTGACCATGGTCGACAGCAATCTCGGCCAGGTGATTGACCTCCTTGCCGAGCTCAAATTGAGTGAAAATACCATTGTGTTCTTTACTGGAGATAATGGAGGGCAGGATCGCTTTCGCAGTCCTGAGCACCCGAGGGGATTTTTCAGCCCAAACAAAAACCCTGTAACTGGAGTAGAGTTCCGCGGAGGCAAGGGCAGCCTTTATGAGGGGGGACTTCGCATCCCATTTCTTGTTCAGTGGCCTGGGAAAATACAGGCTGGGCAGGTTAGCGACCTGATGTTCGCTCAGTATGATATTCTTGCTACGTTGGCGGAACTTGCAGGAGCGACGATCCCGACCGATACTGATGGAATTTCTATCCTGCCGACCCTGCTGAAAGCCGGGAATACAGCTGGGGAGCAGGAGCTGCATTCTCACTTTTACTGGGAATTCGGTAACATGCAGGCTGTCAGGATCGGATCCTGGAAGGGGATCTACATTAGAAACAAACAGGTGTGGGAACTCTACGACCTCGAACGAGATGTCAGTGAAACCTCCAATGTCGCCGCAGATCACCCGGAGATCATTGAGAAGATGACAAAGATCATCGCCGCAAGCCATGAACCTGCTCGTCCTGGCACTTATACTACGAGAGAGCGGCACGAACGCGATCGGTGGGCAAAATGGGGAACATCCCGTCCTCAGGGATCCTCTGGTGCGGACAAAATGAACCGCCTGAAGGACAAAGGCCTGATTCCCTTTAAGGACATGAAACTGCTGAGTTCCAGCAGCGAGAACCAGTCGAACAATCGCAAGGCGGCGTTCGCGATCGACGGCCGACCAGATACGCTATGGCACTCAAGCTGGTCTGATGGGCTGAAAGCACATCCTCACGAGTTGGTCATCGACCTTGGATCTTCCTGCAGTATCACAGGCTTCCGCTACCTTGCACGGCAGGATGGAGGGTGGAACGGAGCCTTTGCAGATACCGAATTCTACGTCAGCGATTCACCCACGATCTTTACTGACTGCGCAGCGAAGGTCCGTTTCACCAAAACGAGAAAGGCTCAGTCCGTGCGCTGCGTAAAAACTGCTCATGGTCGCTACGTCAAGGTGCGCGTCCTTTCCGAGGTTAATGGGAAGGCGTGGGGCTCCGCAGCAGAGCTGGGGGTAGTGGGGAAAAGAAGTAAATAGCAGAATCCGCGCTCTTCCTCTGACTGAATCTCTCTTAACCGATGCAGGAATGCNCAGAGCGCGNTCCCTCANAATTGTGGAGCAGAGCCCTTCCGGGTTTTCCTTGACCCTTGCTTCACCAGCGGCACCCTCATAACAANCCGTTCTGTCATGTTCATCTTGCGCCCGCTCTTCCCTCTCCAAATGAGCCTCGCGCCGGTTGCCCTCGCTCTCCTCATGATTACACCAGCTGTAGGGCAGCTGATCCANGTTTCCGGGAATGGACGAACTATCAACAANGGGGACACGACTCCCAGCAGCAGGGACCATACCGATTTTGGCCAGATATCGGCGGGATCTGGACCTGTCGACCGGAATTTTCTGATCCGAAACCTCAGCCAGATCCCCCTGCAAATCCTGTTCTTCCANCGGATCGGNACGCACCCGGGCAGCTTCACTATCATCAATCCCCCCGAACCGACTATTCCAGGAAATGGCGAAGCCTCTCTCACGGTCCGCTTTCTTCCTCCTGCCANCGGAGGGCTGCGAAGCGCTACTATCCGACTCGTCACCACATCTTCTATCGACAGTGATTTCCAATTTGACGTGGCTGGTGANTTTATTCTGCCCGCNCCCGATATTATCGTATTGGGAAATGATGTGGAGATCCCTGATGGAGCNTCCTCACCCGTTGCATCCAACAATACGGACTATGGCACCATTACCCTNGAAGATCCGCCCCGTATTCGCACCTTTTCCATCCGGAACGATGGTGAGCAAACCCTCCGGATCGGGGGCCTCAGCATAACCGGGATTAACAGCGACCAATTCGCAATCAGCAGACCGCCCGCTACTTTTATTCCTCCGGGTAATGAGACCAGTTTCGAGATTCGCTATGATCCGGACCGGGAAGGTGCTCATCGAGTCACCGTCTTTATCAACAGCAATGACCCCTCCCCAACCAAGAGAACCTATAGCTTTAACCTCCGGGGGACTGGTGTATTGCAGCAACCCGAAATCACNCTCACCGGGAACGGCATCGAAATCAGTCCCGGGGACGATTCTCCCCGGCTGGAGGATCATACCCAATTTCCTGAGGCCGACCTGCAAACAATCTCGACTCGCATTTTTATTATCGAGAACACNGGCAACACTACGCTNACGATCAGCAATATTGAAATGCTTGGCCCGCACAGCTCTGAATTCACCATCTCCAGTGCTCCACCAATTCAGCTTGATCCGGCGGAGACATTCCCCCTTCGTATTAACTTTCGCCCCATAGAGCAGGGAGTGCGTGTCGCNGATCTCAAAATNNTGAGCAGCGACCCTTTCGTNCCGATTTTTGAGGTTNCCCTGAAAGGCCTTGGTGGACGGTTTAAACTCCTTGCCGTTGANAGGGCNGCTGAGGACNTCATCATCACATTTAGCACAAAAGCCGCCCCGGGATCCTACATTTATCGCATTCTCTATTCTACTNANCTCGAAACATGGAATGCGGTCGGTTCAGTTTTTTCNAATGGAAGGGAAACGTTGCAGTTCCGGCACCGTGGCAGTGGAAGCTCCCNGCGGGGATTCTGGAGAGTGGAAGAGGACCGCCTGTAAGGATCTTATTNCGACATTCAGCGCCCAATNTCGGCAACTCCATTCANGAACCGAACATGGCATTGAACCCGACGGTAGAGTGAATATTCCGAGGGTGTTTCAAATGTCAGGGCCGTTCGGGCATGGTTAAGAAAAAGGTAGCCTGCCTCCGGCATACCACCGATCTCCTCCACGATTTTTTTGAGACCCCTNGTTCTCCGCATTACGCCATNCCTCGATTCCCTGCCATCGACTCTTCCGCGATGGCGGGGAATGATCTTCTCCAGCTTCTTGAGAAGAGNGCTCCCAAAGTGCTCACCCCGGCGAGCTAGCTCATAGAGATATACCCCCTTGGCATCAAAATCCTCATGCAGGCAGGCAGCGACCNGGAACCTATNCCCCTCGATCAAACGGTGGACCCAGGCCACAAGCTCGTTCTCAAGCTGGTCAAAACAACGATTCAAATCCTTCCCTTCCTCATCCTCTCTCATATTATTCCTCAAACCCCATGGATTCAGACACGGAAAGATAATCACGGGGTGATTCCTCAGGAAAGGGATGTTCTCCTCTGCCCATTGAAGTAGCCCCTGCACGGCCGCGGGCTCATCGCCATGAATGCCAGCACTGAGATAAATACCTCCNTCGGAGCCCTTNTCTAAATTTGACAGCGCAAGAAGAGTCGTCTGGCTCGCGGCATCNAGGCCGTCTACACGCATGCCTGCCTNCCTNGCAACCCCNCGCCAGCGCCTCATGAGGAAGTCCACATCATGACAGCGATGACTCGCCATATAGACTCGCTCATTCTGGGTCATACCTTTCGCTTCGCACAGTGTGGCAAAGAGGTCCACCCGAATGGATGAAAAAAGCATCTCGCAGGGTGATGAGGACCCATTTANACAAGGAAANNCTCTTCCAGNTTCATGAGCAACACCCGCCCAATCCTCGTCNATTCGCTAGCNACTATTGCACTCCTTTTCGCAGCCACAGGACCCCTCCACGCACAGAAAAAGCAGGTCGAAGAAGAAAAGAAGCCTTGGTGGGATGCCCCCCAGCCCCGCTTCTCCAAATCGGAACTTGGAGGCGTCTTCAGCGGCACAGTGGATATGCGTGGAGATGCAAAGGTATCCCATNGCACTATTTACAAGGCGATCGCAGTACGGCTTGGAGANGCCGGCAAGGCCGGCACCGTTATCTTTGATACCGAAATGATGAGAATGGCCTGCGCTGTTCCCGACAAACCGGTGATGTTCAATACCTACCGGGACGGACTGGGCGGAGCAGGTCACTGGGTTGGATCTCCTTGATTTTTACCCCTGAGAGCGGGCCGGCGTGGGCCAATGAGGGAGGAAATTTTAACGATCTCCGCGAGGGCAAGAAAGCCGGACCGCTCCCAAGGTCGTGGGCTCACTACCGTGGACTCTACCGTCATGGCGAGCGAGTGATTTTCACCTACAGAATCAATGGAGTCGACATCCTCGACATGCCATGGATTGAAGAGATCGCGGGTCAGAAGGTCTTAACAAGAACACTGGAGATCGCGCCCTCGAACTCACTCTTGGCCCTGAAGATCTGCCAGACGAGAGACAACACCGAAGCCCCAACTGTTGTCATACCTCACGGCAAGCCTGGCTCTTCCTTCAATCTCGCGAAGAAAGATGATGAGTGGCATCTTGATATCAAGCCGAGAAAGAACCCAAGTCGTATCAAGGTCATCCTGGCATCGGCGACTGCAGATCAGATCCGGAAGATTACGATCTCCTCCGCGAATATTTCTCCGGTCGAGGACCTCTCGCAATTTATTACAGGAGGGCCTCCGCGTCATCCCTCGCCACTAGTGACCAAGGGGGCTATCGGCACGGAGAAAGGGCCCTACGTGGTTGACACGATTACTCCCCCATTTGATAACCCGGATAAAATCCTGTTTCGATTCGGTGGACACGATTTTTTCTCTAATGGAGACATTACCGTGTGCCCAATAGATGGCGACGTCTGGCGGTTTTCAGGTATTGACTCAAAGTTGGGTACAATCCACTGGCGCCGTCTTGCTACCGGACTTTTCCAGCCTCTCGGGCTCAAGATCGTAAAAGACAAAGTGCATGTCCTCGGCACAGACCAGATCACCCGCCTTCACGATTTGAACGGGGACGGGGAGGCTGACTTATACGAATGCTTCAACAACGGATGCCGTATCGGGAAACACGTCCACGAATATGCTACCGGACTGGAAACGGACCCTGAGGGGCACTTTTACTACGTCAAGGGACACGGAGCTAATAACGAGCACGCAGGTACCTTGCTGAAAGTTTCTCCCGATGGGGCAGATATCAGCGTGGTCGCGACAGGGTTCCGCTGGCCCAACGGTTCCGGCGCAGGACCCAACCGCGAACTCACGGTGGCCGACCAGCAAGGCACATGGGTCCCGTCATCGCGGGTAGATCTGATCAAAAAGGGCGGCTTTTACGGATTCATGAATGCTCATCACCGAAAGAATCCTCCAACCTCCTACGATGGGCCTCTCTGCTGGATCCCTCACAAGGTCGATAATTCCTGTGNTGGGCAGGCATGGAATACCNCTGATAAGTGGGGGCCCTTCAAGGGGCACATGGTTCATTGCTCCTACGGAAAGTGCACTCTCTNCCTCGTGATGCAGGAAACCATTGGAAGTGTCGATCAGGCCGGCGTCTTTCAGTTCCCANTCAAGTTTCAATCCGGTGGAATGCGGGCCCGTTTCAACCCTCATGNTNGGCANCTCTATGTCAGCGGCCTTAAAGGGTGGCAGACAAGNGGCGCCAAGGACGGATGCCTCCAGCGGGTTCGCTTTACCGGGGAGNANGTTAGTATGCCCCGAAGCCTGAANATCCATGCAAATGGTATTCGTGTTGGATTTACCCAGCAGCTAGACGAGGAACTCGCCGAAGACCTCGATAGCTGGCAGATCGAACAATGGAATTACCAGTGGACCAGCAAATACGGCTCAAAGGAATACAAGGTCTCGGAGCCATCAACTCCCGGACACGATAAGGTGGAAATCCGTTCTGCTCGACTCCTCCCGGGGGGGCAGGAGGTTTTCCTCGAAATCCCCAGTCTTGCTCCCGTCATGCAGATGAAAATTGATTTTGATCTCGAGACNACAAGCGGGGATGAAATGATCGGCACCCTGCATAATACGATTCACACCCTTGGTCCCCCATTATAGANCTCCGCNCTCNACTTCCTCACAGGATCTCCTCAAACGCCCTCAGAGTCCTCTGAACATCCTCAGCAGAAACGTCCAGATGAGTGACCAGTCTCATTGGATTACCCGGACAGACCAGGATACCTCTCTCTCGCAATTTNTCTGGAATCTCACTCGCCCGGTCGTCCGGCAATCCGAGATAGACCATGTTAGTCTGCACGAGAGTCATGTCGATCCGACATCCGTTTAAAGCACGGAGGCCCTCAGCCATTGTTCTCGCATTGACATGGTCGTCTGCCAGTCGANCGACGTGATTCTCCAGAACGTGAATCCCCGCTGCAGCGAGCATTCCCACCTGCCTCATCCCTCCTCCAACAACCTTACGCCACCGCCTGGCACCCGCAATAAACTCCGCGGTTCCTACGAGCACTGAGCCAACTGGCGCACCAAGACCCTTGGAAAGACAGACTGAAACAGTGTCGAACGGAGCGGCAAGAGCAGAGGCANGCTGCCCCATTTGAACAGCTGCGTTAAAGAGGCGAGCTCCGTCTAAATGGAGGCTTAGCCCAAAGCGGGTCGCCAGCTCGTGCGCCTGCCGGCCATAACCCTCAGGAAGGACTCTCCCATTCGTTGTATTTTCAAGGCACAGGAGACGGGTCCTCGCNTAGTGATAGTCATCTGGCTTGATGAGTCGCTCCACCTTTTCAAGGTCGAGGCTCCCATCTTTTTCCTGTTCTATCGGCTGTGGNTGTATTCCTCCAAGGGCTGCAGCCCCTCCTCCCTCATAGATATAGGTGTGCGCCTGCTGGCCAACGATATATTCGTCTCCACGNCCGCAATGAGTCAGCAAGGCACAGAGATTACTCTGGGTTCCACTGGCCACAAAAAGGCCGGCTTCCTTGCCGAGCATCCCCGCAGTCAGATCCTCCAGCCTGTCCACCGTGGGGTCATCGCGAAAAACATCATCTCCCACCTCGGCCTCCGCCATCACACGCCTNATTGCAGATCCCGGTCGGGTCACGGTATCACTTCGCAGGTCAATCACGCTCATGGTGTCGAGTGCTTAGAGAGAAGGNAACAAAAGCACAAGCTTCACCCAGCAGATCTCTGTTCCAGAGATTGCCCTTAGTGGCGTTCCTGTCTAAAGATGGCCCTGCCCGTCGAGATGTTTCGTTTCCTGCCATTCCTTCTTCCGCTCCTGCTGGGGCCATCAACATTCTCGCAGGAGATCCAGTTCAACCGCGATATCCGGCCCATTCTCTCAGACAAATGCTTTCTCTGCCATGGACCNGACGAGAAAAAACGGAAAGCAGACCTGCGTCTCGACCAGCGGGACGGCGCGCTTGCCNACCTCGGCGGATATNCCGCCGTCGTACCAGGCAAGCCAGATGAGAGTGAACTCCTCGCCCGGGTCCTCGCCCACGAAGANCCCTCTGAACTGATGCCTCCTCCCGATTCCAATCGAGGACAACTTACCACGGGAGAAGTTTCTCTTCTCCGCAGATGGATCAAACAAGGCGCTCCCTACCAGGGTCACTGGGCTTTCGAGCCAGTCGCCGATGTGAGGGTTCCCGAATCTTGGTCAAACAACCCCGTCGACTATTTTGTCGAGAAACGCCTGAAGGAGTCAGGAATCACTCCCAGTGGTCCGGCCGACTCAGAAACGCTGCTNCGCCGCTTATCGCTGGACCTGACNGGCCTATTGCCAAGCCTGGAAGAGCAGAAGTCTTTTNCNGATGCAGGCCTTGAGTCTACAGTCGACCGTCTGCTGGCATCTCCTCATTTCGGCGAGCGCTGGGGCCGCCACTGGCTCGACCAAGCGCGCTACGCCGATTCTCATGGTTACTCCATCGACGGCGACCGCCAGATGTGGCCCTTCCGCGACTGGGTAATCAAGGCCTTGAANGACGACTTACCCTTTGACCAGTTCACTATCGAACAACTTGCGGGAGACCTTCTGCCCAATCGCACCAAGGCCCAGCATGTCGCTTCGGCTTTNCACCGTAACACTCTCATTAACCAAGAGGGNGGATCGGACCGCGAACAGTTCCGGGTCGAGTCGGTTATTGATCGTGTCAACACCACGGGGGCAGTCTGGCTGGGACTCACTGTTGGCTGCGCACAGTGCCACACCCATAAGTTTGACCCCATCACACAGCGTGAGTATTACCAGCTCTTCGCCTTCTTCAATAATACGGAAGATGCTAACAGCACCGGCGCCACCGTAGAGGTGGAAGAATACGAAATCCTGGGAAACGCACCTGAAGCCCCACCCGTAAAAACTTTCCCCTCAGCGAGGGCCAAGTGGAATCCGGTGCGCTACCGGAACCCCGTTACAAGCTCCGGAAAGCCTCTGCACCTGCAAAAAGACAACTCTCTCCTCGTGGACAAGGCAGCAGGCAGGAATGACTCCTATCGTGTGCAGGCAACGACCTACCTCGACCGCGTGGCTGCCTTGCGCCTCCGCGTATTACCGGACAAATCTCTCCCCCGGAATGGCCCTGGCACTGCTGCCAACGGCAATTTCGTTCTCACCAAGTTGCGTATCCAGTCACGAGGAAAACCAATTGCCATAAGTCATGCCTTCGCTGATCACGAACAGCCAGGCTACCCCATCGCGGGCACGTTAGATCAGGACGCGAAGAGTGGATGGGCCATCAATGTCGGAGGAACCCGGAAGGCAACTATGAATTCGCCACACGAGGCCGTTTTTGTGTTCAGGGAACCTCTCGAGACAAAGGGAGGTCCCCTCGAAGTTACAATGGAGCACACCCTCAACGAGAGCTATCTGGTGGGCCGATTCGCGATCGAACTGTCTCCCACAGCTCCTCCCGCACCAGCCTCCAAGCCTGCTGAAATTGTCAAACCCCGTAAAGGCAGGGTGATGGTGATGAAGGAGCTTCCCAAGCCTCGATCGACCTTCCTCTTCACCCGCGGCGACTTTACCCGCCCTCATAAGGAGTCAGGCGAAATCGCCCCGGACACCCTCTCACAAATTCGCCCTGCTCTCGGAGAATCCCGCGAACGCCCCACGCGNCTCGAGCTGGCCCGCTGGCTGGTNCATCCTGAGAATCCNCTTACNCCNCGCGTAACNGTCAACCGGATCTGGATGCGCTACTTCGGACGCGGTCTCGTGGAAACAGAGGAAGACTTCGGNACNCAGGGAAGCCCCCCNAGTCACCCCGNTCTNCTCGACTACCTGAGCCANCGTTTNGTGGCNGAAGGCTGGTCGANGAANAANATCCATCGNCTNATCGTCACCAGNAAGACCTATCAGCGCTCCTCGCATGCCCGGCCCGACCTCGNGGANNTCGACCCGGGCAACTATCTTCTGGCCCACCAGAACCGGATCAGGCTCGATGCCGAGATTGTGCGTGANGCTGCTCTCTGCGCCAGCGGACTGCTCNCNCCNAAAATTGGCGGGCCCGGTGTCTACCCTCCNCAGCCCNCGGACATNTACGCNTTTACGCAGAGCAGGAAGAACTGGAAGACCAGNACNGGAGANGACCGCTACCGNCGCGGCATGTANATCTTCTTCTACCGNAGCGCTCCCTATCCCCTTCTNCAAACCTTCGACGCNCCCGACTTNCAGACNACCTGCACNAGNCGNGTAAANTCAAANACGCCTCTTCAGGCNCTCACNGTNGCCAANGATCCCGCCTTCCTCGANCTCGCTCAGGGATTANCNGAACGGCTNCTGCGNGAATTACCCTCNGCCGATATCACNNCNCNCATTAAAAGGGCNTATCANCTCGCGCTCTNCCGNNTNCCCAGCGANNNGGAACANAAGCTCCTCANCGANTACTTTNAAGCGCANGCNGCCGACTTTGCNAATGATGCAGNNGCCGCNGGAAAGTTNNCCACNNCNGCGATGAAGGCTGGTCCGGAATCTTACGCCCGGAGCGCAGCACTGGTGTGCGTNGCCCGGGCCATCCTCAACACTGACAATTTCATTACGCGCGAATGAACGATCACGATCACGTCAAAAACTGGCTNGNAGAGCCTACGAGGCGGCACTTCTTCCGCGACTGCGGAGTAGGCCTCGGGACCATTGCCTTGAATTCACTGCTCGGGCAGTTGCAGGCCCGTCACCTCCCGGTCATCGATCCTNCCCAACCCATGGACGCCCGCATTCCACCCCTGCAGGCGAAGGCCAAAAACGTTATCTTCCTTCATATGGCNGGTGCTCCCAGCCAGCTCGAACTTTTCGAAGACAAGCCGAAGCTGCGTGAGTTCCATGGTAAGACGCCCCCCAAGAGCCTGATGGAAGGCAAACGCTTCGCCTTCCTGAAGGGTAATGAAACGCTCCTCGGCAACTCACGCCCGTTCCTACGCCACGGACAGTGCGGGATGTCCCTGAGCGATCAGATCCCACACCACCGCAAGATCGTAGATGAGGTAGTATGGCTTCGTGGGATGACCACTGATGTCTTTAACCACGGCCCGGCAAAGCTCTTCATGAACACCGGATTNCAGGCTCCGGGGCGTCCGAGCATGGGCTCCTGGATAACCTACGGCCTTGGCAGCGAGAACNACAGTCTNCCCGGATTCGTGGTNCTGCAGAGCGGGCCNCGGGGACCACGCGCAGGCAATTCGCTCTGGGCCAGCGGNTTCCTCCCAACATCNTTCCAGGGCGTGCCTTTCCGCGGCAAGGGTGACCCCATCCTCCACCTGCGGAGCCCGGAGGGAATGANCCGGAAACGCGAGCGCAGGTTCTACGANGCGGTGGGCGCCCTCAACCGCGCCCGCCTGNANGCAACCGGCGACCCCGAAATCCTGACCCGACTCAATGCCTATGAGATGGCCTACCGGATGCAGAGCAGCGCTCCCGAGCTGATGGATTTAAGCAAAGAGTCCTCCCGCACGCTCGATCTCTATGGGGTGACTCCGGGCCAGCCATCCTATGCCTCTAATTGCCTCCTTGCCCGCCGCCTGGTAGAGCGCGGAGTCCGCTTCGTACAACTCTACCACAGCAATTGGGATAGCCATGGCGGCCCGGGCGAAACCCTCTCCAAAGACTTCGAAAAAGTCTGCAAGTCAGCCGATCAGGCCAGTGCTGCCCTCGTCCTCGATCTCAAGGAGCGGGGCATGCTNGAAGACACCCTTGTCATCTGGGGCGGGGAATTCGGTCGCACCCCTATGGGAGAAAACCGCAAGACTACAGGACGCGATCACCACATCGACGCNTTCACCATGTGGATGGCTGGAGCCGGATTGAAGAAGGGCTACATCCATGGTGAGACCGACGAACTTGGCTTCGGTGTCGTGAATGGCAAAGTTCACGTTCACGATTTGCACGCCACTCTCCTGCATCTGCTGGGTTTTGATCACGAACGGCTCACCTACCGCTTTCAGGGACGAGACTTCCGGCTCACCGACGTGCATGGCCGCGTGGTAAATGAAATTCTGGCNTAGATCTCCTGTGCCAGNGGATNCTCANNCTGCAATATTACCACATGCCACCCTTGCGANGNANCGGCAATCAGGTTTGATTGCAATCGCCCNCTNCATATGACNCCAGCNCCTCCAGCATCTGATGNCAGCTTCAGCCTGTTTGTCCGGGACCCTTCCGCCGANCGGCCAGAATACCCCGTGAAATTCGCNCTGTTCGGAGCCCTTGGGGATCTTGCTCTGTCCCGCATCAACCATCAGGTCCACGAATACACNTCCACAGTGTATCCCAAGTCGCTGCGCGAAGTCTATTTTTGCGGTAGAGTTGCCGATTACGATANGCCCGGATTGATCGGGGAGCTTTATTCGAGGTGCAAGAGCTACCACCAGCTGGAATCCTACTTCACCCGTGCCTTCCTCGATTCCTTCGAACAACGCGGAGATACCGGAGGACCGGATTCNAAGGATCTGGAGCGGAAAATCAGCNATGCCGTCACGAATTCCGAGACAGAGATCCTGACCTCTCTCGGGCAATTCCTCGTAGCGAACTACTGCACCACCGGCACCGCCGAAGAGTTCGATTCGGTGTTCACCAACTCCCAGATAATTGATTCGGATTGGATATTCTACCTGGCTCTACCACCAGCAGCCTACGCGGACACCTGCCGTCGCATTCNGAATGCGTTCAGGAACGCNACACCCCATTCCGAGGCCTCNAAAACCAGAAAGCTGATTCTGCTCGAAAANCCCTTCCAGACGACACTGGAGGAAGCCACTGACCTTGCTNNGGATCTGGAGACCATGGAAGANGAGTCGCTTGGGCTGCAATTCTATTCCGTTGATCACTACGCAGCCAAGTGGACCCTGTCCCGCCTCCCGGGCATGGTGCACGAAATTCAGACCTTCCGGGACATCGTCTCCAACACGGACCGGGTAGTCATTGATCTGTCCGAGAAGAAGTCCATCCCAATGTTTCGCACAGGTTACATGGCAAGCACCGGCCTCTTTAATGATATGATGCCGCACGCGCTTGTCGCTCTCCAGTTTCTCTTCGCCGGCAAGAGTGTTATGGTAGTGAGAGATCGATGCGAGTGCCTCGCGGTGGGATCCGAAGAGAATTTTATGGCCGCGGCAGATAAGATTCAGACTGATACTGGCGCTACCAGTCTGAATCAGGAAACCTACTTCAGCATCAGGATCGAGCTTAGAGTCTCGGAACCCGACGGAAGCTGCCCCCGCACAGTGACAGTTTATATCCGGAGTGCAAAAGCGTTGATGAAAGAGAACAAGAAAGTGCACATTATCCCACGCTGCGACGAAGATGACCTTCCTTTCTTCACAATAGATATCGCCGAGGAAGACTTTCCAGAACCAACGACTGAAGACGGATATTCCGGATCGATTACTGATGGTGACGTTGCCGATGAGGAGCAACGGGGATATTCGAAGATCCTCTTTGATGCGATCAGCTTCCTGAGAGGAAACAAGTTCGGGGACGATTGCTCTCTCTCTCCGCCGCTGGAATTTCTCAACCCGAAGCAATCGGTCGAAGTCATCAGAAACATGGTAGACATAAAGAACTGCCTTCAAAGCAATCACGCCCGGGATCACGCGGGTGTTGATCCCTTTCAAAACCCTCTACCGTACCCAGCAGGCGTCTCCTGGCTCGACGAAGAGAAGGAGTCGCCGATCCTCTGCCCTCTGACCCCTGGCAAATAAGAGGAAAGACGTCATCCCTCTCCCCTGATCCGACTACCTTCTGTTCCGTGCAGGAGCTTGCTCCGATCCGTGAAGACCCCTAAGAGAAATTCATGCGGTTTATCTGCACTTCCCTCCACCTGAGCCAATCCTCTCAGCTTAAGATTATTCCCTGATCCATCGCACACCCCGGTAATTCCCAAATGCGTCTCCCGGGTTTTCCAGATGGCGAAGTGCTTTCACCTGCTGTAAGAGAATTACATGTTTGCCTCTCTGCGTTATCTTACGCCCCTTGCGATACTTGCGGTCATCGCGGTAGCATCGCTGGGTGGCGGCGAGGACTCATCTCCGCTCAGGGCCTATGTGGGAGCTCATATCATTCCTGTTACGGCTCCGGAAATTCCCGACGGCGTCCTCCTCGTAGAAGGAGAAACCATCGTCACTGTTGGAAAACGCGATGAAGTTGCCATCCCGAAGGGAGCCAAGGTCATCGACCTGAAGGGCAAGTTCCTTTTCCCGGGCTTGGTCTGCACCCATTCACACATCGGAAAAGTTCAGGGAGGCGACAGTTCCTCTCCCATCCAGCCCGGAGTCAGGGTCCTCGACTCCATCGATGTTCTCGATAGCACCCTTGAGAAAGCGCGAGCCGGAGGCATTACCATGGCCAATCTCATGTCGGGATCAGGACACCTTCTCTCGGGACAGACCGCATACCTCAAACTCCGCGATGGGGTCACTGTTGAAGAATTGGCACTGCGTAATGAAGATGGCTCGATGGCAGGAGGTATCAAGATGGCCAATGGTACAAATTCCATCAAGGGCTCGGGTGGGTCGCCGGGCACCCGTGGCAAATCAGCGGCATTGGTCCGCGAACAGTTCATCAAGGCTCAGCAATATCGAGACAAGATTGCCGCAGGCGGGGATGACCCCCCTGACCGCGACCTCGCCATGGAGGCTCTCGTTGACGTGCTCGAGGGACGAAAGGTCGTGCACCACCACACTCACCGGCACGATGACATCATCACGGTCCTGCGCCTGAAAAAGGAATTCGGGTTCAAGGTCGTCCTGCACCATGTCTCCGAAGCGTGGAAAGTGGCCGACGAAATTGCAGAATCAGGAGCGTCCTGCTCCATCATCTATCTCGACTCCCCCGGAGGAAAGCTGGAGGCCAGAGATCTCGAATGGAAAAATGGCGCCGAGCTCGAAAAACGTGGTGTCCTGACCGCATTTCATACCGATGACCCTATCAANGATTCGCGGTGGTTTCTACGTAGTGCAGGCCTTGCAGTCCGGGCTGGGATGTCCAGGCAGAAGGCNCTCGAGGCCGTGACCATTGCAGGGGCAAGAATGATGGACCAGGAAAAGCATACAGGATCTCTCACGGCCGGGAAAAAAGCGGATTTTGTGGTCCTGAATGGGGATCCCCTTTCGGTCTACACGCGGGTTCTTGAGACTNACGTGGAAGGGAACAAGGTCTTTGATCTCGCCGACCCCGGGGACCGGCTCTGGGCTGAGGGAGGTTTCGGCGCCGGACATCGCAGACTGGCCAGTGGTTGCTGCTTCTACAAATAAAACGATTCNCNCATGAAGATTTACCCCCTGGTTGCCAGCTTACTGCTCTACTGTATTGCTCCCACAANCGCTCAGGTAGCGATTCAGGCAGAGACACTCTATACGATGACCGGCAACTTGAAGCCGCTGCGTAATGGCGTGGTTCTCTGTTCAAAAGCCGGGAANATCGAAAANGTTGGCCCGTTCGGTGAGGTGGAAATTCCCGAGGGATACCGCCTCCTCAAGGCTGCGGTAGCAACCCCCGGTTTTATTGATGCTCATACAACCGTAGGGCTCTCTGGAATCCTGAATCTCGATCGCCACGATCAGGAACAGCTGGAGACCTCCGCTCCNATCCAGCCCGAACTCAGAGCCGTCGATGCATACAACGGAAGAGACCCTCTTGTTCAATGGGTTCGCGAGCTGGGAATCACGACTATCCACACAGGACATGCTCCTGGTGCACTGGTGTCAGGTCAGACCATGNTCCTTAAGACAAACGTTCCTGCCATTACCGATCCANTGAAGAACACCCTTCGCCCCTTTGCNATGGTGGCAAGTAGTCTCGGGCAAGCAGGCTTTGGAAGAGGAGGGAAATCCCCCGGAACCCGTGCTAAGTCTCTGGCCATGCTGCGGGAGCATCTCCTCAAGACCCAGCGCCACCTCAGAAAAAGAGCCGAGGCCAAGGAAGACGAACCGCCAGAACCTAATCTGAGACTGGACGCAATGGCGGCAGTTCTTGAGGGAAAGGTGCCCCTGCTGGTGACAGCCAGACGCCACCAAGATATTGCCGCTGCCCTTCGTCTTCAGAGGGAGTTCAACTTTCCACTGATTCTCGATGGCGCCTCGGAGGCTTACCTNCTGCTGGAGGAAATCANGGAGGCCGAGGTCCCTATCATCATCCANCCCACTATGGCTCGCCCGTATGGGGAAAATGAGAATGTCACTTTNACTNTGGCGGCAAAGTTGCATGCTGCCGGNATCCCTTTTGCTTTCCAGTCAGGCTACGAGGCCTATGTTCCGAAAACGCGAGTGGTGCATTTTGAAGCNGCACTCTCCGTCGCNTACGGACTTCCCCATGAAGTCGCCTTGGCAGGGTGCACGTCAGCAGCAGCCAAAATTCTCGGAGTGGANGACCGCATAGGCTCCCTCCGCCCGGGTCTGGAGGCAGATCTGGCTCTGTTTGATGGAGACCCTCTGGAAACCGTAACTCACTGTACGGGAGTCATTATTGGCGGAAGACTTGTCTCGCAGAGAATCAAGTAAGACCTCCCCGGCTGCTTCTCACCNGCCACGAAGATTGGTTCTCTCCAGAGATCTCTCGCTTTCACTGTNGATTCGTTTGGTGTATCCGCCTNCCATGAGATTGATCCCTTTCGTCCTCGTCTGCCTGATTGCGTCCCTTGCAGCGGCAGAGACCTTCGAAAAAGCGGAGCGAATTGCCCGAAAACAAGGCAACCGGGCACTAAAGAAGTCTGCAGCAGAGCTATCAGAAAATGATCTGCGAAACTATGTCACCCGCCTTGCCTCTGAACAATATGAGGGGCGCGGAACCGGCGATAAGGGCGAGCGGATGGCGACTTCTTACCTNGCNACCTTTTTCAAAGGGCTTGGATTATCGCCCGAGGTCCCTGNCTCATCTTTTTTTCACACCTTCGACTTCGCAGCCGGAATGCGAACGGAGGGGGCCAATGACCTGTCCTTTGCAGACAAAGCATCGGAGGNTTTAAAAAGCCCCGTAATGCTCGGAAAAGATTACCAACCTCTCTCGATCTCAACCTCCGGGAAAACCACAGCAGAAGCCGTCTTTGCTGGCTTCGGGATCGCAGCAGGAGACTATGACAGCTTTTCTGGTATCGAGCCAAGGGGCCGTTGGATAGTAGTGTTTCGGGGGGTGCCCACATCCCGGCCTGAACTGCGCGGCTCTGCTCCCCTGCTCGTGAAAGCCAACCTCGCGAAGGAAAAGGGCGCCGCTGGTATTATTTTCGTCAAAGGAACCAATGAGGAAATCGCTACCGAGCTCTTCCCTCTGAGCCAGGAGATCGGGGGTGCACCCATCCTGCCAGCCCTCTGCATCACGGATCGCCTCGCGGCGCCACTCCTTACCGGCAAAGAAGACCAGGAAGCATTGAAGGAGCTCTTCCGTTCCTATTCTGAAGGAGAAAAGGTGAAAGGGTTTTCCCTCAAGGGAACAATCTCGAGTCAGATTGGAATCGTAAAGAATAGGGAAGAGGGACGAAACGTAATTGCCCGACTTGTTTCAGGCAGCAAACCAGCTGCAGAAGCCATCATGATTGGAGCCCACATAGACCATCTTGGCTATGGCAACCGTGGAGGGACTCGAGCCCGGGGCGAAGATGCGAAAGCACTGCATTACGGAGCAGATGACAACGCCTCGGGAGTTGCTGCGATGATGGAGTTGGCCCAGTATTTCACCGCTCAGAAAGCGAAGGGCAGTCTTACGCTGAAACGCGACCTGATTTTTGCCGGATGGTCGGGAGAAGAGATGGGGCTTTTCGGTTCGACCGCTTACGTCGAGGAAGGAAAAAAAGAAGGCAATCTCTATCCCAGAATCGCAGCCTATATCAACCTCGATATGGTTGGGCGGCTCCGGGAACAGGGTCTTAATGTTCAGGGAACTGGATCAAGCGGGGAGTGGGACGACCTGCTGAATACGATCGATACAGCTGACGACGGTATGACTATCCTCAGGTCTTCCAGCCCGTTCCTGCCTACCGATACCACTCCGCTGTATAATGCGGGGGTTCCAATCCTGTCTATCTTCACCGGGCTCCACGATGACTATCACACCCCCAGAGATACCATTGAAACCTTGAACTTTCCGGGCCTGCTTAAGGTCACCAGCTACGTCAAGGACATGGCCCTTCAATTGACCACGATTCCGAAGCCACCCGGCTATATCAGGGTTGAACGGAATGCCCGTCGTCCTGCTCCGCGAGTCCTTCTTGGCATACGCTTCGAGGGAGGAGAGAGCGGTCTCAGGGTGACTAACGTTCAGGAGGAATCCGCAGCATCGCGCTCAGGGCTCCGGGAAGGTGACGTTCTCAGGCAATTGGACGGGAAAAATATCGATGACAGAGAAGCCTTGATCGCGGTCCTGCTCCAATTGGAGCCAGGCGAGACTTATCCCATTCAGGTAGCGCGCGGTCAGGAGAAACTCACTTTTCAAATCACTCCCGATAAGCGCTGAAGCGAGATCTCAAGATCAGCGTTGAGCCTCAATTCCCGGCAGATACCTTGCGCTCGATCTCACCAAGGGCACGCACGAGGTCGAGGGATGTCAGAAACAAAAGGCCGTAAGCCAGAAACTCTGACAACTCCTCCGCGAAGACATGGAAACTACTTCCGAAAATATTCTTTTCGAACGCACCGCTAAGCACGATCAGCAAAAATGCAGCCTTCAGAAGGTATATGCCGATGGATGACCGCAAGTAGAGGCCTAAGTGTTCCCGGAAGTGCCGGAAGTTTCTCAGTAATCCCACCAGGGGAATAAGAGCACCCACAAAAAAAACAGCTCTTCCCTCCTCAGCCAGCAGAAAAATTAACCATCCAGCAACCTGCAGCTCATCAACATCGACTTCGCGAAAAGAAAAAATAAAGCACAAGACTGAGAGGAAAAGTGCCAAAGCCCTGTCTCGGGACCGCAGAACCGAAGCAGCAAGAGCAAAGGTCAGACAACTGGTAAGGAGAATAACAACCTGCGTGTTCTCCATCCAGTTGTTCTCTTCATAAATCATGGCTACCCCCCGACACACTGCCAGATAAGAAAGCCCCAGACTGAGAGCTAGAAGCATCAGGAGCGCTCTGGAATTCCTTCGGTCGAGCAATACAAGTCCCGGAGCGAGAAACACGCTTACGAGAATCGCTATAAGGACGAAATCCATGGTGGCTGCCCCATCCCCTGCGACAGAGCCAGAGAATAAGTAAACGGCGCCCCCAAGTAACTCTTATTTTTC
>PBAI01000038.1 GCA_002715825.1 Roseibacillus sp.
ACGATTGGAATGGCCTCCAGTCTGGTCCTTTTCATTCAGATGATCGTCATTCTCTTCGGCGGATCCTTCGATCTTCCCGATTTCGACCTCGATACCGGATCCGGGGGAGGAGCNGGAATGTTTTCCGTTCGTGGCATTGGCGCTTTCTTNACCGGGTTTGGCTGGACCGGGGCCNCAGCCCTCGACCTCGGTTANNNCCTCNCCATCGCNNTGNTTNCNGCCACNNNTGTNGGAGCGNTCACCCTNACTCTNTTNGTNCTCCTGATGCGNTGGCTCCATAGCCTTCGATCNGACGGCACGATGGACTACAGNAACGCGCTTAACCANATCGGNAGCGTTTATGTTCCGATCCCTCCCAGAAGGGAGGGCCTNGGCCAGATCGAAGTGCTNGTGCAAGACAGAATGACGACTGTCCGGGCTCTCACCGACAACGACACNCGCATCGGGAATCGNACAGCGGTCAAGGTCGTCGAACTGGTCGATGAAAGAACNCTGCTGGTNGAGACNNTAAGCCCNAANAGNGAAGACTNTCNCAANACGGATGATTCTTCATCCGGGGATTCCAATCAAAACCCTAANTCCTGANANAACAGGANTAACNANNTAAANATATGAACCAACTAAAAAACATTATAGTNNTGGCNGAGTCCGGNGNNNNCTCANNTTNTNNCCTTGTGCTCNNCGCGTCCCTGCTCGTCGTGGGACTGGGAACAATCATGTTCGCGTTCTCCCGCTACAAGCGTTGTCCCTCGGACCGTGTTCTGGTCATTTATGGTAAAACGGGCAAAGGCGGATCCTCNCGCTGCGTCCACGGGGGTGCATCCTTCGTCTGGCCGGTCTTTCAGGANTNCCAGTTNCTNGACCTGACNCCGATTCCCATCGACATTAANCTNGANGGCGCTCTTTCNAAGCAGAACATCCGGGTCAACACGCCCTCAACCTTCACGGTCGGAATCTCCACGGAGGCCGGCGTGATGGANAACGCNGCTGAGCGTCTCNTGGGACTCGATCTCAACCAAATTCGTCTCCTGGGGCAGGATATTATCTTTGGTCAGATGCGGGTTGTGATCGCCACCATGGACATCGAGTCCATCAATGCTGACCGGGACCTTCTCATCGAGAAGATCACTGCGGGTGTCGAGGTAGAACTTACCAAGGTTGGCCTCCGGCTAATTAACGTCAACATTCAGGACATCACCGACGAATCTGGCTATATCGAAGCTCTCGGTAAAGAGGCTGCTGCCCGGGCTATTAATGAGGCCAAGATCAGCGTCGCCGAGCAGGAGCGGGCTGGTGAGATCGGAAAGAACAACGCAGAAAGAGACCAGCGTGTGGAAGTGGCAGCCGCACAGGCCACAGCCGTTGAGGGTGAGAACGTCGCCAAGATCAAAGTCGCCCAGTCGGATGCGGCGCGGCAGGTGCAAGAGGCAGAGGCGGAACGCCTCGCAACTGCGGCCGAGAAGGTGAAGAGCGCCCAAGCNCTTGAGGAAGCCTACGCCTCTGAGCAAAAGGCGGAAGCTGCACGTGCTGCTCGTGAAAAAGCCACCCAATATGCTAACGTCGTTGTTCCGGCCGAAATCGAAAAATCCAAGATTGAGACTCTTGCTGAAGCAGACGCAGAAAAAATCCGCCGAATCGAGAAAGGTAAGGCTGATGGTATTCAGTCTGTGATGGAAGCTGAGGCCCGCGGAACCCTCGCCACTCTGCAGAGCAAGGCACAAGGTTTTGGGGACATCGTCAAAGCCTCCGGCGGCGCAGCCGACGACGCGACCCTGCTCCTCGTCACGGAGCAATTACCAGCTCTTGTTGAAGAACAGGTGAAGGCCATTTCAAACCTCCAGATTGATTCAGTGACCGTCTGGGACTCGGGCGGCAAAGGTAAAAGCGGTAAGAATGACACCGCCGAATTTGTCTCGGGTCTGGTAGGAGCTCTGCCTCCCTTACATCAGCTCACCAAAAATGTTGGGATCGAACTCCCTGAGTTTCTCGGCAAACTCAGCGATAATCCTGAGGAAGCCGCTCAACTCCTGCAACAAGCCAAGCGGACAGCGCCNGTTGAGGTAGAGGTTGATAACCAACCACCCACCTCGGAGTCTGCCGCAGATGACGCCAGCCAGACCGAATAACTGTTGCACGACCGGTGGGCCTCCGGGACCATCTCAAGNGGGCCGATAACATTCAGGGCCATCCCAGGAACGTTAATCCCGGGGTGGCCCTTTTCTTTCACGCCGTCGTGGGAGCCACCCAGTTTTGCGCTATCCCGACTGATCCCTCGGCCTCCAACTGGGGCAATCCGGAATTATAGCCGCCCTTGCTCNCTGTTTCAGGAATGATAGTACTCAACCATGGCAGCCACGAGGCCCTCGATATTGCTCTCAGTGGCCTGAATCTCGGGCTCAATTCCGTGCTCACGAAGNTTGCGNCTGGTGATCGGCCCAATACTGGCAGCCTTACAACCCTCCGGCCATGGAACTCCCAGCGCTAGAAAGCTCTCTACTGTGGAAGCACTCGTAAACGTAATCACATCGGCACCATCTTTTGTCAGACTCGCCAGAGCCCCGGTAGGATCTCCGGTCTCAGGGACATTCCGGTAGGCAATACATCGATCCACAATTGCTCCCTGCTCCATCAGTTTGTCGTAGATGATTTCACGGGTTTCCTCTGCCTTGACCCAGAGCACTGTCTGGCTCTCGATATGCTGCTTCTTAAATGCCTCCACCAGACCCTCGGCCACGAAAGTCTCTGGCAGCAGATCCGTCGCAAAGTGATATTGCGCGATCTTTTTCGCGGTAGCTGGACCTATCGCTGCAATCTTGGGCTTTCCGAAACTCCGCGCATCCTCATACGCTGAGAAGAATGCATCAAAGAAACGCTCCACCCCATTGGGACTTGTGAACACAACCCAGTCATAAGTGTGAACGTCCGTCACCAGCCGAGAGAACTCCTCACGTTCCAATGGAGCTTCGATCCGTATAGTCGGCAACTCGATGACATCCGCACCGACCTCGAAAAGCTTAGAGCTCAACTCTCCTGCCTGCTCTCTGGTGCGGGTCACCACAACGCGCTGCCCGAAAAGAGGTCGATTTTCAAACCAGTTAATCTTCGATCGCTCCCTGACCACATTCCCGAGAACTGCCACTGCCGGAGACTTGAAGTGCTCCTTCTCCGCGATATCGGCCATACTTCCCAGTGTTCCTTCAATTGTGCGCTGACGCCCGGTGGTCGCCCAACGGGTTAACGCCATGGGGATTTCAGGATCAGCACCATGCTCGATCAGGGCAGAGGTGATCTCCCGTAGCCGCGAGACCCCCATAAGGAATACTCTCGTTCCTTCTGCCTCGGCCAGCTTCGCGTAATCAAGGCTGGTCTGCTCCTTGGACGGATCCTCATGCCCCGTAAACAATGTCAGCTGAGAACAATGATCGCGGTGAGTCACCGGGATGCCGGCATAGGCAGCTCCTCCAATTGCCGAAGAGATTCCTGGCACGATTTCGAATGGAACACCCGCCTCTGCCAGTTCGGCAGCCTCCTCTCCTCCACGCCCGAAAATCATCGGGTCGCCCCCTTTCAATCTGACAACGGTCTTTCCCTCCCTCGCTTTCTCTACGATCAGCTCATTGATTCCTCCCTGTGGAATAGCATGATCCGAGGCCCGTTTTCCCGCATAAATCTTCTCGCAATCCTTGGGAACCATTCGAAGAAATTCAAGACTGCTCAATGCGTCATACACGAGCACATCAGCCACCGAGAGGCATTGCTTTCCCTTAACCGTGAGCAACCCTGGATCTCCAGGACCCGCCCCGACAAGATAGCATTTTCCATTCATTCTCTCCATGATTACGTTGAATTTGATTCCTTCATGGCAGCCAGTAATTTGGCGGCTAGACCCTCCGGGTCGTCACCCGAACCCAAAACTTCTCCTCGAAGAGGAACATTCTCTCCATCTTCGAATACAACCGCTCTGAGACGAATCTCTCCGGGTTTGCCGTCCTCGGCTACCGTTCCGGCGACTCCCACGGGTGTTTCGCATCCAGCTCCCAGTAGAGAGAGAAAACGGCGCTCTGCAGCAACAACGCGCATGGTGTTGCTGTCATTAACCTCCTTGCACACGGTCAGGGCGTTCAGATCCCGAGAGCGAATTTCTAATCCAACGGCGCCTTGACCCGCCGCCGGCACAAAAACTGCCTCGTCGAGCTCCGTAACATGAAGAACGTCTCCTCCACTATCCACCACCCCGTCGTGCAGAAGCCCGAGCCTGCACAAGCCAGCCTTAGCCAGCAGAAGCCCCTCCAGTTCTTCTGAATCCCGGAGCTTCTGAATCCGTGTTGGAACATTTCCCCGGATATCTACAACCTCGATATCTGGTCTTATTACCTCCAGCAGTCGACGGCGCCGAACGGAACTGGTTGCTACCCTGCCCCCCTGACGGATGCCCTCGAGACCCCCACCTTCTTTCGTAATGAGTACATCCTTACGCGAAGCGCGGGGGAGAACCGCTGCAACAGAAAATTCCTCGTCAAGCAGACTTGGCATGTCCTTCAAGCTGTGCACTGCAATATCAATCTCTCCATCCTGTAAGGCCACTTCCAACTCCTTGATGAAAACACCCTTGTCCATGTCGACGGCACGGGCAACTTCGCTAAGCGGAATATCGGTGCGCCGGTCGCCAGTAGTTTTGATGATCTTCCGCTCAATAGCGAGATCCGGAAACGCAGTTCGCAGTGCATCCTCTGCCATCTCTACCTGTGCCAGCGCAAGGGCACTACCCCTTGTTCCAACGATGATCGAGCTCACTTCCCGGTCCTTATTCACGATCCAAATAATCCACTCTCAATGAGTTCCTGGTCAATAATCCTCTCACACAACTTGATCTGATCCTCACGCTGACCCTTTCCCTCCATAGCGATCTCTTTCAAGGCATCAATATCATACAGATACACTTCTTCAATGTCACCGACTTCCACCTCGATATCCCGCGGCACTGCTATGTCGATCGCAAAGAGAGGCCGATAACGCCGCTTGCGACGGACCGCCTCAACGTGTTCACGCTTCATTACAGTATGAGGTGCCCCGGTGGAAGATATCACAACATCCACTTCCTTTAGAACCTCATGCCATTGATCGAAACGAACCGATTCTCCATTGAGTTCATCCGCCAGCTCTTCTGCCCTTTCGTATGACCGGTTAGTAACGAAAATACTGCGAGCACCCCGTGAAAGGAGACTTTGAGCAGTCATCCTGCTTATTTCCCCTGCCCCGATTACCATGACCTTACTATCCCGCAGATGCCCGAATATCTTTTCGGCGAGGTCGACCGCTACACTCCCTACCGAGGTCTGACCCTGCTGGATACCCGTGTTTGTTCGCACCTTTTTTCCGACACCGAAAGCTTTCTGGAATAACTGATTCAGACTTCTGGCAGTGCTTCCCTTCTCCAACGCGGCTTGATACGCCTTTTTGACCTGTCCGAAAATCTCTGTCTCACCGAGAACCATCGAGTCTATTCCTGACACAACCCGGCAGAGGTGTCGGGCGGCCTCCAGCTGCTGCTTTTCGTAGAGATGCTCGACCTTGAGGCGACTGCCGGCCTGAGACTGCAGAAATTCGCGGAGCTGATCGCTTGCAACCCCGCAATCCACTGCTGCCGCGTAGTATTCAGTTCGATTACAAGTCGACAAAACCACACTTTCTTCGACTCCCTCTACTTCGCATACCCGTCCCGCGTGCTCTCCGAGAAGGCTTTCGGACACAGCAAAAATCTCCCGTATCTCTACGGGAGCAGTCTGGTGATTTAGACCAAGACAGAGAATATCCATTGCTCTAGACGAACGCGAACACAAGAAGAGAAAGGATGAAGACGACGATGACGCTGCTTGACAGTCGCCGAGGAGTAATTCCGCGCCAGAAATACATGAAGACCACTCCAAGATAGGCCAACCAAGTAGCGATTGCGGCAATGAGATGCGAACCAAGCGCATTGTCTCGTTCCATTAGAAAGGCAGAGACAATTCCAATTGTAAGGATTCCAGCCCCTATCGAAGTGAGCCGAACGATTGAATCAAGGAGCGATCGAGCGGGTGGCAACTTCCGAAACAGGGATGAGCCCAGCTGTTGATCCTTGAGCTTCTTGTTTAGAACGAGAAACATGAGGGCGGCGATCGCCGCCAGCGCGAAAGCCCCGTAGGACAATACGGAAAATGCGGCATGAGCCTCACCCCAAGGGTCAACCTCAACAACTGCCACAGGGTCAGGGTCCATTACTCCCGGCAAAACTGCGACCACCTGAAAAATGGCAACAACAGGTGCGGTAAAAAGGCCCAGAAGGGAAAGCCGATATGCAGGGCCCACCACCAGATAGAAGAGGACTAGCGCCCATGCCAGAAACGCGAGTATTTCTCCGTAATCTCCCAGCGGGCACTTGCCTCGCAGCTCTCCGCGAATACCAAGAACTCCCATCTGACACATGAATGCGAGAACCATACAGGAAAGCGTCCCAATATTTCGCCCCCCGGGCCGAAAAGCAGTCGTCCCCCATACCCCGCCAATTACGACAAGCAGAGTCGCCACAACCAAAAGCCATTGAACCATAACTTGTCCATGCTCTCCGCCATCCCTTGATGCAAGCGAAAGTTCATGTCTTCAGGGCAATTTATACAATGTTGCGAGACCTCACGATCGTCTTGGTGCCGGCCATTCGGCATCCTGTCAGCGATACCAAGGACCACGATAAAATCCCTCAAGATAAGCAGTGTCTATTCGAATTATCCCAGCAGAACACTCCTCAAGGCAGGGAATTATACTATCCCAATCGTCTGCGAGCAGATAGGCAATCGTATGGATAAGTCCGATCACCTCCGCGCAGCAATTCGTGATGTCCACGACTTTCCCAAGCCCGGGATCGTCTTCAAGGACATTACCCCGATTCTTGGCGACAATGAGCTCTTTCAGGACTCCATAAAACTACTGGCCGAGACGGCGGGTGACACAACGATAGACAAGGTCGTTGGCATTGATGCCCGGGGCTTCATTTTCGCTGCAGCGGTTGCTGATCGTCTGAACGCAGGATTCGTCCCGATTCGGAAAAAGGGAAAACTTCCATCAACGACTCGAGAAGCTGCATACGAACTGGAATACGGCGAGGCGATCGTAGAAATTCACGAAGATGCAATTAAAGCTGGAGAGAACATTCTTCTAATTGATGACCTCCTTGCTACCGGTGGGACCGCAGAAGCAGCTCTCAAGCTGCTGGATGAACTGGGAGCCAATATCATCAGTGTGTCATTTCTCATTGAGCTTACGTTTCTCGGAGGCCGCAGCAAACTGAGCACGAGATCTGTCACCTCATTAATCTCTTACTAGGAACTTGTTGAGGCACAAAGCAACCAGCGATCATACTTACCATTCCTACTTACTCGCTTAACTACACAGGAACCAACGGCAGGACACATGTCAGCTCAGCGCAGGCAAAATACACTTTCCTACTTCGAATTTTCACGATAGCCCCGGAGGAGCAACCGCGCTAGCGTCAGGAGTGCACCGATTTTTTTCCTTTCTCCTCTGGCTTATCTCTGCCGTGGTCCTTGCCGCCGAGCAAGGTGCAACGCCCAGCCGGGATGCCCTCCTTGACGCTCCGGATAGTCAAAAGCCACAAACTACTGCAAAAGAAGCCAAGCCTCAGTCGGTAGAGCAGCTTGCCAAACTCTCCCGCCGCTCTGCAGTGGTCATCCGCCACGGAGGTCGATCCGGAGGTGAAGGCGGGACTGGAAGTGGCTTTGTGATCTCAGAGAATGGGCTGGTTGCGACCTGCGCGCACGTCATCGGCGAATCGAGGCCCCTGACGGTTCATTTCGATGACGGATCAGAGCACCAAGTCACCGCCATCCACGCTTGGGATGCAAAATTGGATTTAGCCATCCTCCAGATCGACCTCGGCGGTAAGATCGTGCAACCTCTCAAACTTGCACCTGCAGACGCTATCTCGCAGGGCGCAGAGATTATTGCGATAGGTGCTCCTCTCGGCCTTGAGTTTAGTGTCGTACAAGGTGTCATTTCCGCTCTCCGCGACTTTGATGGGCGCGCACTTCTTCAAGTCGCCATACCCGTTGAGCCAGGAAATAGCGGAGGCCCCCTCCTCGACCGGCAAGGTAGCGTTCATGGCCTGCTCACCATGAAATCAGCGGTGACAGATAACTTGGGCTTTGCCGTTCCTGTAGGGGCCCTCCACCGGTTATTAGCCAACCCTAACTCCGTCCCCATGGAGAAATGGCTTACGATCGGCAGCCTCGACCCCAAGCGCTGGCAGATCCTCATGGGCGCGAACTGGAAACAGCGAGCAGGAAGAATTACCGTGAACAGCCCGGGGGATGGGTTTGGCGGACGCAGCCTCTGTCTTTCACAGCGAAAAGCTCCTGAACTCCCTTACGAGATATCTGTTGAAGTAAAGCTTGATGACGAGTCAGGCGCGGCCGGGCTTGCCTTTGAATCAGACGGAGGAAACCGACACTATGGGTTCTACCCAAGCAGTGGCAGTTTACGCCTTACTCGCTTCGACGGTCCGGATGTCTTCAGCTGGAACATCCTCGCACAACTAAAAAGTGACGCTTACCAGCCGGGAGAGTGGAATCGCCTTCGTGTCCGTGTAGAGGAGAAGACCATCTCCTGTTTCGTAAACGGAGAGAAAGTCACACAGCTTGATGATAGTGTCCTCCGAGATGGCCGTATCGGTCTCGCTAAGTTTCGTCAGACAGAAGCTACTTTCCGAAGCTTCCGCGTCGGACCAGACCTCGCCGAAGAGAAGCCTCCGAACGAACTGGTCATTGCAATCGAGAAACAGGTCAGCAGACTGAAAAAAAATCCGAATCAAGAAAGCACTCTTAAGAAGCTCAGCAAAAATGCAGATCTCGTTCGCCCGCTTCTCAGGCGCGAGGTAGAGAACCTGCGAGCTCAGGCCGATCGACTTGAGAAGAAATCTCGGGAGATACACCGCAGATCAATCACAGATCAAATCACCGTTTCTCTGCAGAACGATGAAGATCAGGGCCTGTTTCACGCTGCACTGTTAATCGCGCGGCTGGATAATCCCGAACTCCGGATCAATGACTACCACGAAGAACTGGACAGGATGGCCGCCGAGATCAATGGAACGATCGCGAAAAAAGCCAGCCTGAGCGATAAGGTTAGTGCTATCAGAAACTACCTCTTCAAGGATAATGGATTTCACGGGAGCAGAAGTGACTACTACAACCGATCCAACAGTTATCTCAACGAGGTGATTGATGACCGTGAAGGAATTCCCATAACTCTATCCCTTCTTGTCATGGAACTTGCCCGATTAATCGGAGTAGAGATGCATGGCTTGGCTCTCCCTGGACACTTTGCGACCTGCTATGAATTTGACGGAAAACGGGTGATCGTCGACTCGTTCGATGGAGGAAACGTAATGAGGCCTGAAGAGGCGAACGCACTGCTGGCCAATGCCGGAATGCAGATAGACTCCTCCCAGATGGAGACTGCAGCACCCCGGGAAATCATATGTCGCATGCTCAGAAACCTGCAAACCATCGCAATAGAGGAGAAAGCATTCTCAGACGCGCTCGACTACGTCGACATTGTTGTTCGAATTCAGCCGGGCTCGGCGCAGGACCGTCTCAACCGCGCCCTGCTCAGCCTGCAGATAGATCAACCGGGCAGAGCAAAACCGGATTTACAGTGGATTCTCGACAACCAACCCGAGGGAATCCATCTGGAACGGATCCGAGACCTCATGGCCCGCCTTGAGTAATCCCCGCGCCCGGATTTGAGCGACCAACGAGCTCGATAACTCGCTTCAAATCCGCACGGAAACTTTCCATTTTCCGTCGGTTGGGGCAAACTCACCGTGTGTTGCCCGATGAGCATACCGAAACCTTTCCGGATCCCCTGAATCCAGAGCGGCTCGCGGAATTAACGGCTGGCGAGCAGCTCGAACAATACAGGGGATACCTGAAGAGTGAGAACTCCCGCATTCGTGGCCTTCACGATCAAGGGCGCGGCGGATGTGAAATCGCATCTTTACGTTCAGGAGTCATTGACCTGCTCCTCCGCTCCCTCTTTCGGACTGCGACTTTGCGAAACTCTACCCCACCTGTTCTCAGCCTCATGGCCAATGGAGGATACGGCCGGGGCCTGCTCAACCCCTCCTCTGATATCGACCTCCTGTTCCTCCTCCCTCAACCTTCTCATCGACTCGGTCAAAAGGAGCGAAAGCTCGTTGAGGGCATCCTCTACCCGTTATTTGATCTTGGCTTCAAGGTAGGTCACGCCTCCCGCTCCATCAATGAGTGTATCACAGAGGCAAGAAGGGATCCCTTTACCCGCACCTCTCTCTTCGATCACCGCAAACTCTCTGGCAACGACGATCTTTCCAAGGAGTTTGGCCAGAGGTTCAGGCAGGAATGCATAGTCAAGGACCGCCTCCGGTTTTTTGAGGAGAGAAAGAGCGACATCGAAGCCCGTTACCACAAATTCTCCTCTACCGTTTTTCTCCAGGAGCCCAACTTAAAGGAAAGTCCGGGATGCATGCGGGATTTTCACAACCTGATCTGGATCTCCGACGCGCTCTTTAATACTCGCGATCTTGACGAGCTCCGGCGCCTTGGCATCCTGAGCGTAAACGCCTGTGCCGAGCTCAAGGAAGGATTCGATTTTCTTCACCGGGTCCGAAATTGCCTCCACTACCATACGGGCAAAGGCACTGATATCCTCACTCTCCGTTTCCAGGGGGTTATCACAGGTGAGTTCAACTATCGACACAAGACCAAGCTTCGCAGGATTGAAGCTCTTATGAGGGACTACTACCTCCACGCGAGAGATATTCACCAGCATACGGCCAGCGTCTTCGAGATCGCGGAGATTGAGACTCCCGTGCTCCGTCCTTTCAAACTCCCTTTTCGAATCCCCTTCCTTCGCGGATCTTCCAGCAAAAAAATCGATGGATTTATAGCCGAGAATGGCCGTCTCTTTGCGACGTCCGAAGAGGTGTTCAGTCAAGATCCGGGACGCCTCCTTCGTCTGTTTCTGCACTGCCAGAAACACCATCTCAGACCCTCGCCTGCACTGCGAAAGCTGATCAAGGCCAATTGGCACCGGATTGACCGACGTTTTAATTACGACGAGGAAAATCGACAGACATTCCAGACTATTCTGGAAAAAAAGGGTCAGGTCGCGCGAATCCTTCGATTGATGCATCGTTGTGGAGTTCTTGGCCGATATCTCCCTGAATTCGGCGCACTTGAATGCCTTGTTCAACACGAATTTTTTCATCGCTACACGGCTGATGAGCATACTCTGCAATGTCTTGACCAACTTGACGCGCTGATTGAGTCCGACGATCCGACTGTGGATCGGTATCGCCAGATTCTGATTGATATTGAGGACCCATATGCGCTCTACCTCGCTGTTCTTCTTCACGATTCGGGCCGAGCGGAAAATGTGCGTGAACACATCGATGGCTCGCAGACCCTCGCGAACAAGGTGTGCAGACGACTAAAGATCAGCCATGGCCGCCGCCAACTGATCATGTTCCTTGTCGATCATCATCTGACCCTCTGGCGCTTTGCGACAAAGCGCAATATTGATGATCCGGATGTCGTTGCCGAGTTTTCTGAACTCATGAAAAACAGGAGGTTTTTAGACGCTTTACTGCTTTTCACCTACGCGGACTCCAAGGGGACAAATGAAGAGGCGTGGGGATCATGGAAGGAGTCCCTGCTCGTTCAACTTCACAGGTCTGCGCGTGCCGTTCTTGAACGCGGATATGAAACTTACGACGCCGAGTTTCGGGGGAAGTTGGAAAACCTGAGAAAGAAGGTCAGCAAAGATCTTCACGAACGCTATACGAAGATTATCGGTGAACACTTCGGGCAAATGCCCAAGCGCTACTTTCGCTACCGCGACGCTCTAAGTGTAGGAACTCACATCCGTGCGATTTGGCAATATCTGGATCGAAGGAAAAGGCGGCCCGACACTCCCTTCGAAGCTGCCGTTCAGTGGCTCGAGTATCCCGAACAGGGTTACACAGAATTAACGGTCGCCACCGAAGACCGGAATTTGCTTCTCGAAAAAATTTGCTGCGCCCTCGCTGCTCATGAAATCAATATTCTTTCTGCTGACATTTACACCCGTCCAGATGGCGTTGCCCTTGACGTTTTCAGGGTCAGCACCGGTGACATGGAGGCCGTAGCGGATACCTATCGGCAGGTCAGCGTAGTGGTAACTCTCTATGAGCTAAATCATGACGAGGATTATGACCCTGAGACCTATCTCAAGGTTAAGGAGAACTTTCTTCGTGATTCCAATGACCACGCCATCCCCTTCCCGGTGCGGGCCTATATTGACAACGAGAGCGATCCACGGTTTACCGTGATAGAGATTCAAGCTATAGACCGAATCGCTCTTCTCCACAATTTGCTTCACACCATAAACCGACACGGCCTCGATACAATCCACGCCCGTATCGCCACCGAAAAGGGAGCCGCGCTGGATACCTTCTACGTTCGGACAACTCATCATCAGTCCAAGCTCACTGAGCCAGACAGGGTCCGCGAATTACAAAGTGCCCTGCAGGAGGTCATCATGCCCGGACGGCAGGAGAACGACGGAGAGCCCTCCGGGAACCCGGCTTAACCATATCTCAAGTTCCTGACTCCAAAGACGAGAAAGGATTACCGCCGCTTTCTTGGGTCCGGCACTACGAGCCTTTCGCTTCCGGATTTAATCACTGCCCCCGATTCAACCCACTGGTTGTAGAGATTCCATCCCTGCTTTACGAGAGCCTCTGTTTGCACGAATCGATCCGGGCTACCTAGAACGACACAAACGAGGCGGCGAGGCGTGAGTCTGGTTGCTCCATCTGGCAACTTTTCCACGATCGGCCGCAGTTCCGAACACGTTGCAAGGCACTGCCCGGCAGCCCGCGTCATTCCAGTCTTGATGCCGTTAATTTGAATACGTCCGAGGAGCTCGTTGGTATTTTGCACACGAAAAGCCTTGGTGAGTTCACCGTGCTTGAAAGACAATACCCTGCTTTTCTGCTTCACGAAGAACGCAAATCCCGGATTCCGCATCGCATAGATACAAAGCCGGGCCATATCCGTGGCCGTTGAGTAGCCCTTGTTCCTTTGGACATACAGCCCATGTGGGGTTGAGAATCTCGTCCTTCTCATTCCCAGCTCTGCGGCAAGGGTATTCATTTCCGATACGAAGTTCTTCACTGGATCTCCCGTGGTGCCTCGTGCTTGCTGCAGGGCAAATCCTACATGGTGCGCAAGTGATTGAGCCGCCGAGTTATCCGAACCCATCAAGGCGGAATAAAGCGCATTTCTGATAGATATTCGATCACCCGGCTTCAGCTCCATTGGATTAGAGCCACCCAGGCTGGCAACCGATGGAGGCACCACCATCTCGCTTCCCAGATCGGTCCCGGTGGCCTTGGCCCAATCCAAAGCAACGATCGCGGTCGCTACTTTTGTCAAACTGGCAACCGGTCGCTTTTGGTCAGAGCCCTCCGCAAGAAGAATTCTTCCTGAGTTGGCTTCGACAACGAAATAGGACTCTCTGGCTAACGATGGTAGGATACCGCCCAAAGGCAGTAAAATGGCGCTAAGAACACCAGCTCGGAAACAAGTTAACACGGGCATTTACGCTTTTTACCCCGAAAATATAGATCTTTGCACTGGCGCAGGACAACTCTCAAATCCCCGCAGTGCCGGGGTTCAGGCCATTTGCCTTGCCGGAAGAGTCGAGCCCCGATATTCTCTATGGAAATCCCTTCGATGAACATGCTCGCCACTCGAGATCCGAACGGCGGCCAAAACGGCTCTGCCGGGCCATCAGAATGGATTTCCGTAACAGCCACTCAATTACTCGGGTGGTTGCCAAATTCTCAGGCCAACAGGCCCCACTATGCGGGGACGCAATCAGAAACACGCCAAGCAGGCGGATTCCTGACTCTATTTAACCTCAACCAGAAGCAGTCGACTCATTGTATGACACCAGAGCCGCCAGTGCTTCCCAGCCGGTTTGAGCAACTTGAGAGTCCGCTGAATTCTATCGAAGCGTCCACCTTGTCCCCGCGCGAACCTGAAATACAACAAGAACCATGTCCGATTCGTCCAATAGCGCGCGGCGGTCAGAATCCGGGGGAGGCTCCGGCAACCGCAACCGCAATCGCAACCGCAACCGCAATCGTAACCGCAATCGCAAACGGCCCCGCGAAGGAGGCTCAGGAGGAAACCCCCAATCGGGAGGCCGCCGCTCTGGCGGTCGCCGACCACGCAGGGGACCAAAACGAGTTCCTTTAACCTGGTGGCAGAAGCTTCTCAAGAAGATCGGCCTCTACAAGGAAACGGTCCGACCTCCTCGCAAACGTAGCGACGCTAACTCCTCTGAGCAAAGCAAGCGACAGCCCCGAAAGGCGCCGAAATCCGGCACGAGGGTTGCAAAAGCGGCAAGCTCCTCCCGGGGAGCTCCGACTCCCAGCCCGGTTGATTCCAACAGACTCTATCTTGGGAACCTGTCCTATGAGGCAGCTGAATATGAACTCGAAGAGCTCTTCAAGGGTGTCGGTGCAGTAAGAAGCATTGAAATCGTCTACAACCGAAATACCCATAAATCCAAGGGCTATGGGTTTATCGAAATGGCAAATATCGAGGAGGCAAAAAGAGCGGTTGAAGTTCTTCACGACCAACCATTCATGGGTCGAAAGATGATTGTCAGCGGAGCGAAGTCTCCTCGTGATTCCGAGTCCACCCCCGAATAAGTTTTCGTCGATAAGTGTTTATCCCCATGAACTCTGGTTCATGGGGATTTTTATGGCATGACTTACAGGCTCCACATCGGGGAAAATAGCGCAGCTTCTAACATAAGGAACACCTGAAACCTTCTTCACAGGCACTCTATATTTGTGGTCCCACTGCATCTGGGAAATCGTCTCACGCGATCGCTCTCGCCTGCGCGCTGAACGGAGAAATCGTGAATGGTGATGCGCTGCAGCTTTATCGGGGTATTGAAACCATCACTGCCTCACCCCGCAAAGAGGATCGACTGCTGATAGCTCACCACCTCTACGGGGTGGCAGACCCCTCTGAAACCTTTACCGCTGGCCGATATCGAACAATGGCCCTTCCTGTCATCGAGAGCATTCGCGCAAAGGGCAAACTTCCAATCGTCGTAGGTGGCTCTGGCCTCTATCTCAAGTTCCTGACCCACGGGCCAGACGATATACCTGCTACCGCCCCTGGGCTCCGGGCTCAGCTTGAGAAGCTCTCCCTCGAAGAACTAAATGAGCGTCTGCTCGAGGTTGACCCGGACACAGCGGCTAATATTGATCGCAAAAATCCTCGATACTTACAGCGTGCGCTCGAAATAAGCCTGTCCGGCAGTCATCCCGCTTCCGCAAAGCGATCCTCATTTCAAGCAAAACGAAACAACCTTCGCGGCCTTTTGCTTACGTGGGATCCCTCGGACCTCAACCAGCGCATCCGCAAGCGAACCTCTGAGATGCTTAAGAACAACGCTGCACAAGAACTGGCCGCTCTTTCCTCTCCCGGTCCAGCTGTATCCCGGGCTATCGGAGTCCCGCAAATCCAGCGACTTCTCGATGGCTCAATCGACCGTAATACCTGTGAGGAGGAAATTGTGATTGCTACCCGTCAGTATGCAAAGCGCCAACGAAGCTGGTTCCGGCGGGAAAGCTGGTTGACCTCGATAAACGGGAACTGTCCATCCTCCGAGATTATCACAGCTGCTCACAACCTCTTGCAGGACTGATCAGCAAAGTTCTCTTGCCGGTCCGTTCATATTGATTCCAACCGACAAATCTGTGTAGCTCTTACCACTATCTTTTCCATGCCTGAAATTCCCTCCTACCGTCTATTCGAATCATCGCTATCCGCATCGAGAGCTCTCGCCGAAGATATCTCCCAGCTCATTCGCTCACGCGACAAAAAGGGAGAAAACACCGTTCTGGGATTGGCTACCGGCAATACTCCCGTCCAGCTCTACGAGGAATTGATTAGAATGCACNNTGAAGGATTATCTTTTCGAAACGTAGTCACCTTCAATCTTGATGAATACATCGGCATCGACCGAGAGCACTGCGAGAGCTACTGGCATTTCATGCACTCTCGCCTTTTTAATCAGATCGATATTACTCCTGAAAATATCCATATCCCGGAGGGGATGGTATGTGCGGAGGATNTTGAGAGTCACTGTTCTGCCTACGAGAATCAAATTAAAGAGGCAGGTGGCATCGATCTCCAAGTGCTCGGCATTGGCAGAAACGGTCACATCGGATTTAACGAACCCGGCGCCAGTCCCGACCTTGCTACACACGTAACCCAGCTCAACGANGTCACCATCAGTGACGCGGCCGCAGCCTTCGGTGGGGCTGACAATGTTCCGCAGCGCGCCATTACCATGGGGGTGAAGACAATACTCGCCGCTCAGCGAATCACTCTCCTCGCTTTCGGAAGCAGCAAGGCGGACATCGTTAAGCGGGCACTCACACCGGGGATCACAGCGGACGTCCCTGCCACCTACCTTCAGTCACATCACAACACCACATTCTTTCTTGATCAGGAGGCCGGTGATAGCCTGGATTGAACCCAAAGTGCCTCAGGCATCAAAACATACTCCCGNTGGGGGTGTCTCTAGCCGCAACCGCAACCTCCCTCGCTGCAACAGCCGCCCTGATCTGCGAGATCTTCTTCCGCTGGCACCCTGCCGAGCTCAAGTGTCATCCCCACATACTTTCCGATCGCGGTTTGAACCGACTGCAGAATTTGTTGAGCGTCCATGAACTCTCTCGCCACGGAGTTTTCCATAAGGGCCTCGCGGGCATTTTCGAAATCCTCAACCTCCCCAACACTTAGCTCCAATCCGGATTGCTGCTTCTGTCCAAGCTCCTGACTGCGTTCCTGAACACTCTGGAATTGTAACTTGGCGGCATCATCCTCCATGAACCGCTCGACCTTTTCCATCAGAGACTGATACTCCGGGTCATCCGCAATCGCCGAACAAAGCTCTTTTGTCTTACCCATGACCGGTGAATTATCTGCCAACATTGTCATGGGAGAAACTTACGCTCCTTTTTTCCTGCAGGCAATGCACGATCACCCATGTTGTGTCTTTTACAGAATTCACGAACGGCTTCGGCAATCGTATAACCAGAAGCTCTCTTCTTTTTCGGGTCACTCCTTCTCCGTCCGGAACTAAGCCCAATCTTCCCGGTCAGATTCCAAACTGCGAGGCTCCAGTCGTCCTCATTTATACGTGAATACGATTCTAATTGTAGGNGCTGGTGGAGTTGGCAGTGTCGCCGCCCACAAATGCGCACAGCTCCCTGAAATCTTTCAGGAAATTCATCTAGCCTCCCGTACTCTGTCAAGATGCCACCTTGTTGCGAACTCGATTCGCCAGAGAACCGGGCGGGAAATTTCGACCTTCTGTCTGGATGCTGATAATCTGACTGAGGCAATTGCCCTCCTGCACAAACTGTCGCCTGACGTTCTTCTGAATTTAGCTCTGCCGTATCAGAATTTGACCCTGATGGAGGCCTGCCTCGCTACCGGGACAAACTATCTCGACACGGCAAATTACGAACACCCCGAAATTGCTCGCTTCGAATACAAATCTCAATGGCGCTATCATGAGAGATTNCGAGAAAAAAATATCTGTGCTCTCCTCGGCTCGGGATTTGATCCNGGAGTAACAAATGTCTTCACCTCATTTGGGGCCAAGCATTATTTCGATGAGATCAACGAGCTCGACATTATTGATGTCAATGGCGGAGAAAACCACGAGCCCTTTTCCACAAATTTCAATCCGGAAATTAATATTCGGGAAGTCTCAGCAGCATGTCGTCATTGGGAAGGAGACCAGTTCGTGGAGTCTCCAGCATTTTCCACTCACCGCTCTTTCTCCTGTCCGGAGGGAATCGGTGATTTTGAAATATACCGCATGTATCACGAGGAGCTTGAGTCTCTTACCGTGGCATACCCCTCACTCCGTAGAGCGCAATTCTGGATGTCCTTTTCACCATCCTACCTGCTACACTTAAAGGTCCTAACCAATGTGGGGATGACCAGTATTCATCCGGTAGATTACCACGGCAAATCCATCGTGCCCCTTCAGTTCCTGAAATCCATTTTACCCGATCCCGGAAGGCTCGGAGAATCTACAACTGGACAAACCTGCATCGGATGTGTCCTCCGTGGAAAAAAGGGAGCCCAATCTCGAAGCATTTACATTTACAACGTCTGCTCCCATGAAAGCGCCTTTAGGGAAACCGGCTCTCAGGCAGTTTCATACACTACGGGCGTACCCGCCATGATCGGCGCCAAAATGATACTCCAGAAGAAATGGTTCGAGGCTGGGGTATGGAATATGGAGCACTTCGATCCGGACCCCTTCATGCAAGATCTAGATTCCTTCGGACTCTCCTGGTCGATCGTGGAGAGTGACCCTTTCCACGGAAAAGCTGCTCAGTGAGAAGTTTACTGCCAGCTCAGAATCGACAATGCGAGTGCCACCGGTTAAACATCTCCTGTGAGACTGCCTACCCCGGCCTACCTCATCGATCTTGCAGTGATCAGGAAGAACTGCGAAGCCCTCTCCGACCTCAAAGCCCGCACAGGCTGCCGGATCGTTCAGGCGCTGAAAGCCTTTGCTCTTCCTGCAGCATTTCCANTGCTGCGAGTTCATCTTGACGGGTGCTGCGCGTCAGGTCTGTGGGAGGCCCGGCTCGCTCGAGAATACTTTGGCGAAACAGTGCTCACCTGTGGCCCAGTCTACCGTGATACCGATACTGATCTATTCGATCTGAGTTCACATCTTATCTTCAACTCCCTGTCTCACTGGCAGCATTGGCGTCACTACGCCCTGAATCATCCTCGTTACCAGGCGGGGATCATTTCCTACGGGATAAGGCTCAACCCACAGTGCTCAACTGGCTCCACCCCGATCTACGATCCGTGCCGTCCGGGATCTCGTCTAGGCGCTCTTCCTGACAGCTTGAAAAACGCAGATCTGGAGGGTCTCAGTGGCTGCCACTTCCACTCCCTTTGTGACCAGAACAGCGATGCCCTTGCTACGACACTCGAAGCCCTTGATCGCCACTTCGGCGCTCTTCTTAAATCACCTCAAATTCGGTGGCTTAATATGGGCGGGGGACACGCTCTGACGCGTCCTGACTACGACCAGCAACTACTCGTTGATCTCATTAAGAAATCCCAAGATTGCTATCATCTGGACGAGATATGGCTTGAGCCCGGTGAAGCACCAGTTCTCAAATCGGGAACTCTCCACGCTTCGGTTCTCGATATATTCCAGAGTGGAGAACAGACTATTGCTGTTCTTGACGTCTCTGCAACGGCGCATATTCCAGACGTCCTTGAAATGCCATATCGCCCGGACCTGACCCTCGACGGCATACCCTCGGGTGAACTGGGACCTCACAAGTATCATCTCGGGGGCAGCACGTGTCTGGCCGGGGACAGTATCGGCTCCTACAGTTTCCATCGACCATTGANAATTGGAGACCGACTGGTCTTCGAGGATATGGCTCAGTACACCATGGTCAAAACTACGATGTTTAATGGAATCCAGCATCCTTCCATCGTATTGCGTGACGAAAGCGGAAAAGATCAGATAGTTCGATCCTATGATTACCAAGATTTTAAGCAACGCCTGATGTGAACCTGACTCCACCCCGCGTTCCATACCTTGAATCCGCCGCGGAACCTGTTACCGGGGCTCCCGTCCTGCTTGGCGTCCCATTTGATGGCACGGCCTGCTTCCGCAAGGGCGCTGCATTGGGGCCTGACTCGATTCGGGAAGCGTCAGATTGCCTCGAGAGCTACTCTCCATCGCTTTGCCGTGATTTAAGCCTGAGGCCTTTCAGCGATCTGGGAAATCTCACCTTGGCTGGTGCGAGTGCTGAAAAAATCAATATCCTTGTCGAAGAAGCATCCCACTACCTTCTCTCGAAAGAATTAACTCCCCTCCTGCTTGGAGGAGAACACTCCTTCACTCCAGGAGCAGTAGCAGCAGTCCTCAAGCACCATCCAAACTTGGCAGTTATTCAATTCGACGCTCATGCTGATCTCAGAAACGAATGGTCTGGGACACGATGGAGTCATGCCTGCTGCATGCGTCGTATTCGGGACATGATTTCGCCTTCGCGAATTTTACAGTGCGGTATCCGCTCAGGCAGTTCGATGGAGTTNGACGACCTCAGAGAATCNGGCTGCCTCGTCCCTCCGGACGTTGATTCACTGGGCAGCGCACTGAAAAAAGTGGAGGGCTTACCTCTCTACCTCACTCTGGATCTCGACTTCCTCGATCCGGCAGATCTTCCCGGGACGGGAACGCCGGAGCCGGGTGGCATTAACTGGCAGGAACTCGAGGAATTACTTGCAGCAATACCGTGGCACAGGGTGGTTGCCTGTGACGTTGTCGAATTAGCTCCCGAGCTGGATCCAACTGGCCGATCATCCATTCTCGCTGCGAAAATTATCCGGGAAATACTCCTNTCCTTACCCCAGCCTCCGGCAGACTGAGACAACAGCATCTCGCAGACTCAGGAAATACTGAGTGCCACCGCATTCGCCGCCGCATACAGCTTGGCGTGAGTGAGACTGATCTTGATCTGCTCAATTCCATGCTGACTACAGAATCCAAGTCCTGCGCCCCTCAGAACCATCTCCGGCTCACCTGATTGCCGGCGAACAACTTCCATATCTCCCCAGGAAAGCAACTCGCCAATGCCTGTCCCCAGGGCTTTTGACGTCGCCTCTTTCGCAGACCAGCGAGCAGCAAAATGCACCGCGGGACGTTTCTGTTTCAGGCAGTAGTCTCGTTCATCCACGGTAAAGATGCGTGCGATAAAACGATCTCCGAAAGACTCCATCGCCTTCTCGACACGCTCAATTTCAATCACGTCGATACCAATCCCGAAAATCCTCATTGTTCACCCCCGTATCCTGCCATCATAACCACCATTTCCCGCACTGCTTGCTCTATCCCGATCATGACGGACCGCGAAATGATGCTGTGCCCGATATTGAGTTCTCCGAGGTGAGGGATCTCAAAAAGCTCTTCCAGATTGTCGTAGTTGATGCCATGCCCAGCATTAACGACCAGANCCAGCTGACTACCAACCCGTGCAGCTGCTGCCAACCGTGCAAGCTCTTCCTTCCTGTTTGCTCCCTCACAATTTGCGAAGGACCCTGTATGCAGCTCAACCATATCTGCCCCAATATCCCGTGACGCCCTGACCTGCTCTTCCTCTGGGTCGATGAACATGCTTACCTTGCTTCCTCCGTCTCTCAGAGCTCCCACNGTTGCTCGAAGAGTCTCCCTCTGCCCGGACACATCGAGCCCTCCTTCTGTGGTAATTTCCTGCCTGTTTTCTGGGACCAGACAGACAAATTCCGGATGCAGGCGTGTAGCCATTGCCACCATCTCAGCCGTACTGGCCATCTCGAAATTAATCGGCAGCTCACATGCTTCCTTAACACGGAAGACATCCTCCTCCTGCACGTGCCTTCTGTCTCCCCTTACATGCATGGTTATTGAATCCGCTCCGCCTCGCTTCGCAGCAAGTGCGGCCGTCACAATGTCAGGCTCCGCATTATCCGACTCCAGCATTGTGGCATAACGGGCCTGCCTGATCGTAGCCACGTGGTCAATGTTTACTCCTAGTTTGAGCATTTTGCTGCCAAATGTGAAAACTTCTGAATNGGTGTGCAGCTACGAGCGAAAACTCAGTGCCGGAAGTGACGGTGTCCGGTAAATACCATTGAAAGTCCCGCCTCATTCGCCGCAGCGATCACTTCTTCGTCCCTTACCGATCCTCCGGGTTGGATACACGCCGTTGCACCTGCCTGAATTGCAGCCTCAAGACCATCGGCAAACGGAAACATCGCATCAGAGGCAATCACACTACCCTTCAGAGACAGCCCCGATTCCTCCGCCTTCCACACCGCAATACGCGACGAGTCGATCCGACTCATCTGACCTGCTCCGATTCCGATGGTACTATCGGTGGTCGCAAAAACAATGGCGTTGGACTTCACGTGCTTAACCACTCTCCACCCAAAGCGCATTGCTTGAATTTCATCCTTGGTCGGCGGGCGCTCAGTTACAACCTTCTCCTCTAAATTCTCCAGTCCCATTGCCGTGTGATCACGATCCATTACCATCAAGCCTCCAGGTGCAGAGCGAATTAAAGGCTCTTTCTTCTCTTTTTTGTAGCTCTCGTTAATCTTCATCAGCCTGAGATTTTTCTTTTTCTGCAAGATCGCCCGCGCCTCTGCTTCAAAATCAGGCGCGATGATGACATCTGTGAAAATTTCACTGATGACCCGTGCGAGACTCTCTGTCAGAGGTCGGTTGCACACGATCACCCCTCCAAAGGGAGCTTGGCGGTCTGTCTCGAACGCTTTCTGCCATGCGACTCTCAGATCTTCATCGTCCTGCCCCACTCCACATGGATTNGTATGCTTCAGGATTGCCACTGTCGGCCTGCGGAAGTCCATGATCAAATCGGCCGCTGCCTCAATATCGAGAATATTAGTATAGCTGAGCTCCTTCCCCTGCAACTTGCTGAAATGCTCACTGAAGGAACCATAAAGGCGGGCCTTCTGGTGAGGGTTATCCCCNTAGCGCAGCTCTCGCTCGAGGGGTATCGTGGTTGAGAAGCACGCGGCCGTACTTTCGTCGCATTTCCCAAGATAATTTGCGATGGCAATATCGTAATCCGAGGTCCTCTTGAAAACCTTCACTGCCAGTTCCTCTCGCAACCGAAGACTGGTGTCTCCATCATGACTACGCATCTCATCCATGACTGTGGCATAATCACTGGGATCAGTGACCACCGTGACCGAGGCAGCGTTCTTGGCGGCGCTTCGCAACATCGATGGGCCTCCTATATCAATATTCTCAATTGCCTCTCCCACGGTGACGCCGTCCTTTGCAACTGTTTCCTCGAACGGGTAAAGGTTAACAACCACGAGGTCGATGGGTTTGATCTCGTTCTCCTCTGCCTGTTTCCTGTGCTCTTCTGAGTCTCTCTTGTGGAGCAGGCCTCCGTGTACTTTTGGATGCAGGGTCTTGACCCTTCCCTCAAAAAGCTCAGGGGCCTGCGTGTAATCGGAGACATCNATGACAGGCAGACCAGCTTCCCGAAGGGCCTTCGCGGTTCCACCGGTTGAAAGAAGCTCTACGCTGAACTCCTCGTGAAGTGCTCGCGCAAAGTCTTCCAACCCTGCCTTGTCTGAAACCGATAAGAGCGCACGCTGAATTGCCATTTGACCGGTGCCTAGCTCTCCGCCCCGACGATCGCAAGCGCATTATCCTATCTTCTTGTCCACAACATTCGATCCAAAGGCCCCGGATCACCAATTCTCCGTCGCTTCCACTCCTGACACTGAGCTTGCAGCAATTCCCCAAAGTCCCTCGTATTTAGCAATTAACCACCCAGACGACAGTTCTCACGAAAGGCAATTGTCCTCGTTTGAAAGGCTGCAAACAGTCCGTCGATTTAGTCACTCCCCAGCCGCCTCNGCCGCTGATTTTTCACACCTCACCATCCAGTCCCACGGAGGGGGCTCCTTTAGCCAGTCGGGTGCATTATCGATTTCCTGAGACCATTCGTATTCCACTTTTCTGATTCTTCGAACCTTCAGGCCCTGCTCGTTCAGGCAGGAGATCAGCTCCTCTCTCATCCAATACTTTGTTGCCGTTCCTCCAACCCGGACAATACCGTCGGAGAACGATTGCACCTCTGCCCTCAGCATGCGCTCCGCCTCAGACACTCCAAGCCCATCGATAGATCCCGTCCGCTCCCTGATCATCCGAAGCGTGTGATAAACGTGAAATACCGATTCCATGGCCGGAACGACAATCACCGCCACTCCTTTTTCCTGAATCGCCGAACACACGGAGCGGAGCATTCCGGAACGCTTCTTGCGATCGGGATCTATCAGCGCATTGATACAACACACTACCTCTACACTGAAAGGTAAGTCCCGTCCTTCGCTCAGGTCATAGCTCGCGAATCTGATCTTTTTACCACGGCAGCGGCGGCGCGCCTGATCAAGCAGCCTCTCGGCGTAATCAACGGCTGTTACATCTTTGAAATATCTAACGAGAAGTGGCAGCAAACTTCCGGGACCACACCCCAAGTCAGCTACGCTCACATTCTCTCCCCTCAGGATGCTCAATTCATCTGCCAGAGCCCCCTCAAGATCTTCCCGGGAAATCTCTAACAGACTATCCTCATAATTATCAGCAAGTGAGTCCCAGTATTGACGATCCACGCCTTATTCAACAGTAAAACAAGCACTGGAACGACCCGGAACTTCACTTGCTGAGAATTGAGATCTCAGCAGATCCGTTTTTCTTACGTGGTCTCCCGTCAGGAACATGATACCTGAGGTCAATCCTCTTTATCTACAGTGTTTGAGCTTCTTGCCACCGACTCTTTCTCCAAGGCCCGATACGGCCGCCTTACCACTGCTCATGGTATCGTCGAGACGCCCATTTTCATGCCTGTTGGAACCCAGGGATCCGTCAAAACTCTCCACCCGGACGAGCTTAAGCTGCTCGGGTCAGAAATTATTCTCGGAAACACGTATCATCTCTGGCTCAGGCCTGGACAGGAAACGATCTGCGAATTGGGTGGACTTCATCGTTTCACCAGCTGGGATCGCCCCATTCTCACCGACTCGGGGGGCTTCCAGGTCTGGTCCCTTGCCAAGACCCGCAAGATCACTGAGGAGGGCGTTCAATTCCAGAATCATCTCGATGGGTCCCCTGCTCTCCTCACTCCNGAAAAAAGTATGGAGATTCAGGCTACCTTGGGTTCTGACATCGCCATGGTCTTTGATGAGTGCCCACCCTACCCATGCGAGCGCGCCTATGCNGAGGAATCCACGGCACTCACCACTCGATGGGCTGAAAGATGTCGAATCTGGCATGCCGAACATTCCCCTGCCCACTTACCCGAGCCACCCACGAAGAGGAACAGCGCAGAGGATTCTCGTTCTTCGGTGGGCCGCCAACTTTGCTTCGGAATTGTCCAGGGCTCTTCCTACGAGGATTTACGGGCAACCTCGGCACAAGACCTCGCCATGCTGGATTTCGATGGCTACGCCGTTGGGGGTGTTTCTGTCGGCGAACCGGAGGAGGAAATGTTTCGGGCGATTGAGCACAGCGAGCCTTTTCTCCCACAAGGGAAGCCCCGCTACGCAATGGGACTTGGCACCCCTCCCCAGATGCTTGAAATGATCGCCCGGGGAGTGGACATGTTCGACTGTGTCCACCCAACCCGGTCCGCCCGACACGGCCTCGCATTCACAGAGGATGGACCGATCCATATAAAGAATGCCCGCTTCGAGCGCGACAAGTCACCCCTGACCGAAGATTGCCACCCTCATCTTGCAGACTTTTCCCGCGCTTACCTGCGCCATCTCTTCAAGGCCGGAGAAATGCTGGCTTTACGATTGCTTTCTTTTCACAATCTTGATTTTTACCTCCGCCTCGTGCGTAATGCACGAAAGGCTATCAGCGAGGGTCATTTTGAGGAATTTCGTTCCTCTTTCTGCGAACGCTACAACCACAAAAGAACATGAACTGTTATTCCATCATCGCCGCTGCTCCCCCCCAGACACCCGGCGGCCAAGGCCAAAGTCCTCTCGGAAGCATGTGGGTGATGCTCATTCTGATGTTTGTGATCATGTATTTTCTGATCATCCGGCCTCAGAGCAAACAGCGGAAGGAGCAGGCTGCGAGAGTAGCCTCCCTTTCCAAGGGGGACAAAATCGTNTCGATCGGTGGCATTCATGGAACGGTCCATCACATTTCAAAAACCACAGTAACTGTGAAACTCTCCGAGAACGTCTTCGTCCCTTTTGAAAAGGATGCAATCCGATCAGTGACCAAGGTTGGCAATTCCTCGAAGCAGGACAGCTCTGAAGAATCGGAAGCCGCGGGGGAGGAGTCCTAGACCTTGCCCACCCGTCTCTTACTCGATGCCTCAAGCTTCCTCATTGGTCGGAGCTCTTGTATCATTCAGCTGCTTCGCATTGACGTGCTGCAAGCCGAAGGAGGAATTGAATTACGAAGCCGTCCTGTCGCTGCCTCCTGACGATCGGACGTCCTCCTTAGCTCCCATTGTCGAAGAACTCACCGCACGTGCCGAACTGCTTGGTCTGCCAGCAAGCGTTCAAGCCGCGAAGAGCTCGGCCCGCGTNATTGAATTGCAGCTCTATGGAACGGATCGAGACGACGCCTTGGCACGTCTTGAGCGCCTTTGCGTCAGTGGCACAATCAGCATCAGGGCCATCCACGATCGGAGTGCCTACATCACCGATATCGCCTCCAAGGACCCCTCTAGGCTTCCTTCTGACCATCAAATTCTCCTCTATGACGCCCAAGGCAAAGAAGGCCCAAAAAGACAGAAATTAGCCGTCTCACGGGCTGAGATCCTCAATAATTCGCATGTGAAGAGCGCCCTTGCGACCCGGGACGGCGACAATATGGTGCATATATCACTTACGAGCAGTGGGTTATCCAGAATTAGGTCCGCAACCGAAAAAATGCAAAAAGGCCGCTCCCGACTTGCCATCATCTACGATGAACGGATTATCAGCGCCCCGGTGGTCGCTGAAGAATTGTGGACCCCAGTAACGCTTGAGGGGTTCAACTCCTTCGAGCACGCTGAAAGTCTGGCCACCTCACTCAACAAGCCCCTCTCCTCCAACCTCCTGATCGAATCACTCATACCACTTGCGCCTCTGGCCAAGTAAGCTTAGCGGCCTCTAACCCCCCGCCCGTAACCAATGCAACCTACGATCGTTTTTCTCTCTGGCCTGTTCATTCTCGCTCTCCTTTTCTGGTATCTCGCCAGTGATGATATCAGTCGCAAGCGCAAGGTAGGCACCGTTCTTATCCTCGGTATTATCGTGATGTGCGGATGGTCCCTGTCCCCACGGACGGAAACCTCGGAGTTTCTCGCAGGCGACATCACTGAAATGACTGATGGGACTGGCTACCAACTTTCTGTCACGGCAATTCTCGCCAAGGACGGGAAAGGTGAGGATCTGGAAATGGAGCAGGACACTCTCGATAGAAGAGTTCAAACTCTGGAGGCTAAAATAGGCCGTCAGGAAGATGGCGTCACCTACTCCTCTTCTTTGCCAAACCTTATCACCATCACAATGCCGGGATTCTCCAAGGAGGATGCCGAGGAGATCGCTTCTCTAGTCGAACAGTCAGACCCAGTCGCCTCTCTGAAACCCGGCATCGACCTTGCAGGTGGCGCATCCTTCACTCTCCAGGTCCAGCCCAAGGTCCGCGAGGACTCGGAGGAAGCCAACGATGAGGATGCAGACGCCTACCGCGTCAGTGCGGATTCCATCCAGCAGGCGATCAAGACACTCCGGGGGCGACTNAACCCGGACGGGACCAAGGACATGCTTATNCAGCCTCAGGGNCAGGACATGATCATNATCGAGATGCCCGGGGTCTCGGAAGAAGAGGCTGCATGGGTACGCGAAATCATCCAGAAGCAGTCGGTCCTCGAGCTACGTGCGGTGCATCCAAATAATAACACGCTGGCCGCACGGGTTGCTGCCAAGGAGACTGTCGCTCCAGGATACAAGCTCTTTACCTATACCGATACCGATGACCGGGGAGAGCCCCGCACCGAGCAGCTCCTGCTCGAGAATCGGAATAAAATCGAGGGGAAACATGTCAAGAGAGCCTCTCCCGATCTTGCCACCTCTGGAGTCGTTCAGGTTACTCTTACCGGTGCTGGTGGAAAACTAATGCGGAATCTGACCGCTCCCATGCGCAAGGGCGTGGACCGTCTTGCCGTGGTTCTTGATGGAGAAGTGGATAGCGCACCCGTAGTGCAGGCCGTGCTCGACAAGAATTTCATCATTCAGGGTGTCGGTGACGCAGAGGAATGCCGCAACCTTTCCGCGACCTTGATGAATCCTCTCGAGAATCCACTCAAGATTCTGAAGGAATCCACCGTCACCGCGCGTCTTGGCGCCGCCACTGTCANTCAGGGCATCCTGGCCGGCATCGCCGGCATCTCTCTCACGATTCTCTTCCTTGGGATTTACTATCGTTTCGCAGGGATCATCGCCTTTATCGGACTCACCGTAAACGTCCTCATCCTCTTTGGTGCCATGGCGATGTTTGAATTCACCTTCACCCTGCCCGGCATCGCNGGGATTATCCTCACTATCGGTGTNGCGGTAGACGCTAACGTGCTCATCTACGAGCGTCTCCGGGAAGAGCGTGCTGCTGGCAAATCCCTGTTTGCGGCAATTCAGGCTGCCTACGAGAANGCATTCACTGCGATTTTCGATGCCAATATCACTACATTGATTACCGCTATCATTCTCTTCTGGCGGGCCTCAGGAACCGTCAAGGGGTTTGCAATCACCCTTACTATTGGAATTCTGGCCTCCATGTTTGCGGCCCTCGTCGTCACTCGGGTCGCCTTCTGGTGGACCTCGCGAAACTCCGAGAAGAGCTCNCGTGATGACCGTCGCAAGTTAAGGTTCATGAACAGCCTGGTTCCGAATCGGACTCTGAACTTCATGGGAATGCGGAAAGCAGCCTTTGCCATCTCTCTGGCCTTCCTCGCAGGCAGCCTGATCATGGTCGGAGCAAAACGTGGAAACGCTCTCGGCATCGATTTTGCCGGTGGCGCACTGATCCAGTTTCAGACTCAACAGGATATCGTGCCGGAAGCCGAAGCAACTGCCGCACTTGCCGGCCTCGACCTCAAAAANGATCCNATNATTCAGAANGAAACCCTNCCCGCNCCGGACAANTCGCAGATTCTCTCCATTCGCTGTGCCGACGAGGATGCCGAGATGATTGNNAANACNCTNCGNGANNANNTTCCNNTGCTNGGANTGAANGCGGAAACAGNNGAGGANGNCTCNGCAGCTGCTGAGGCGGCATGGAAATACNATTCCTCCCGTGATACGGTGGAAGCCAGCCTNGGAGCNGACTTTCTCACGAATTCGCTGATNGCNCTNGGCCTNGGCCTCATCGCCATTCTCGCCTACATCACGATNAGATTTGAATTCTCCTTCGCGATGGGTGCTTTCGCCGCACTGTTCCATGATATCCTGATCTGTATCGGAATTGTGATCCTTCTGGGCCAGGAACTTACCTTGATTCACGTCGGAGCGTTCCTGACCATTGCTGGATACTCCATCAACGACACCATTGTCGTCTTCGACAGAATTCGGGAATCGCTCAAGATGAAACGAGGTGAAGTAGAGGAGGTAATGAATATTGCTATCAATGCCACCCTGTCCCGCACAATCCTCACCTCGGCTACTACTTTCATCACGGTGCTGGTTCTCTTCATCTTCGGTGGTCCAGCCCTTAAGTCTTTCTCACTCGCCATCATGGTTGGGGTAGTGGTTGGAACGTATTCCTCGATTTTCGTGGCTTCGCCAATCGTCCTGATCTGGAGTCGCAAGCGGGGCGTCAACCTCCGCCGGGAACTCTTGGATGCCAACCTCGAGGCTCAGGTGAACCCGGCGCGGGGATAGGTTGCTCCCTTGGGGCTATCCTCCGGGGAATGACGGCACCCAAACCAAGGCTACGGCCCAGAATCAGCCCCAAACATCTGGAAATTCGCCCTACCTCTGGTAGCGTCAGGACGCCCTGATGATGCATCGACACGCCCTCCTTTTTCTTTCAGCGTTGCTGCTTCTGGCTTATCCCTCAGCCTTCGCTCAGGAAGGGGGCTATTCATCATTTTGCGGAGAGTCTGAGCAGACCGGAGAGCCGCACCCTTCAAAAGATGACGGAACCAGAGTCTCCGTCCTTGGATACCATGAGTTCTCCTCCTCTCTGGCGCCGTCGCAGATGCGCATGAGAACGGCAACGTTCAAAAAGCAGATGGAGGCCCTCAAATCTCTCAGACTCCCCGTGATTTCCCTGCATGATTTTCTTGAGTGGAAGAAGGGGAAAAAATTTATCCCACCCCGCGCAGTGATGATCACAATCGATGACGGATGGAAATCCGTTTACACCGAAGCGTTTCCAATTTTGAAAGAACACAAGTTCCCCTTCACGGTATACCTCTACAAGGACTACGTGGACGGAGGTGGCCGCGCTCTAACAACACCGATGATCAGGGAAATGCAGAAACACGGGTGCACGATTGGAAGTCATTCCGTTTCTCACCCCTTCCCAGGAACGGTGAAGTATCACGCGCGAAAGGGAGAAGCCGCCTACCTTAAATTTCTCAGGCGGGAATTCGGTGATTCCAAACGGTTTCTCGAAGGACGATTCGGCCAGCCGATCACTACCTACGCTTACCCGGGCGGCTACTTTACCGAGGCGATGTACCCGGTTGCAGCAGAGTGCGATTACGAATATCTCTTCACGGTATTACCCGGTAAAATTCGTAGAGGACTGGATAATCGGCGCCTGCCCCGCTACATTATTCATGGAAATTCCGATCTTCACTTTGAACAGGCTACCACCTTTAAAGCGCTCCGTGGCGCAGAAGCACTGAGCGGAGTGGTTGTCCAAACCACCCCTCACCCGGTGAAACCCGAACCCGGGAGCAGAATCGAATTGCGGCTCCCCTTGATCACTGCCGACCTCTCCGGGGTAGAAAATCTCAATCCTGACTCTATCGTCATGAGGGTGTCCGGATTCGGCAAAGTGGACCACGAATACGATCCTGCGTCAGGTCACGTGAGCTGGACTGTCGACCGCCGGCTGCGGCACAGGGTTTGTGAGATTAATGTCCAGTGGCAGATTAAAGGTCGCGCCAAGCACGAACCCCCCATGCGCTGGAGCTTCCTCGTAGAGAGAGAGGCAGCCTATCAGGTCGGGGCCGGAGAATGAGCGGACTTATCTTATTTATTGAGTTATTCGTTCGGAGGAGACACAACCCCTGAGGCGCTCTCTATATTCTAGAAATTAAACTTGCGGACAAATAGTATGTTCTCCTCCCTTTCTGACACCTTAGACAAGACTTTCCGGAACCTGAGAGGCGTAGGGCGTATTTCCGAAAAGAACATCTCTGAGGCCCTTCGTGAAATTCGTCTCGCCCTCTTGGAGGCTGATGTCGAATACAAGGTGGCCCAGACCTTCATTGAGGGGGTAAAGAAGAAGGCGGTAGGCGAAGATGTCCTCAAGTCCATCAAGCCGGGCGAGCAAATCGTTAAAATTTTTCATGATGAACTTACCGCCCTTCTTGGTGGTGACCAAGCTCCCCTTAACCTGAATCCCCCGGCCCGCATACTTCTCTGCGGCCTGAATGGCGCCGGCAAAACCACCACTGCAGGCAAACTTGCCTTGCGATTGAAAAAAGAAGGACGACGTCCCCTTCTGGTTGCATGTGATCTTTATCGGCCTGCAGCGATTGATCAGCTGGCCACAATCGCGGAACAGATAGAAGTTCCCTGCTACACTCCCGAGGCGGGAGAAAAAGATGTTCTTAAGGTCGCAAAGGCTGCCTTGAAATGGGCTGATCAACAATCGGGATCCTGCATCATCTTCGATACTGCTGGTCGACAAGAAGTGGATGACACCCTTGTAAAAGAGCTTAAAAAGCTTCACGCCTTTCTCAAGCCTGGCGAAACCCTGCTTGTAGCCGATGCGGCAACAGGCCAACAGGCTGTGAAAGTCGCTCAGACCTTTGATGACACAGTTGGTCTTAGCGGCATCGTCCTGACCAAGCTTGACGGTGATGCCAGAGGTGGTGCGGCGCTCTCGATGCGAGCAATCACAGGACGACCGATCAAGTATGTCGGAGAAGGAGAAAAGCTGGATCAGCTCAATGAATTTCATCCAGACCGCATGGCTGGACGTGTCCTCGACATGGGTGACACCATTACGATGGTCGAGCAGGTTGCCGAACATCTCGACGAGGAAAAGGCCGCCAAGGCCGCGCGCCGGCTCGAGAAAGGGCGCTTTGACTTCAACGATTTCCTTGAGCAGATGAAAATGCTCCAGAACCTGGGCCCTCTCGAGGGGCTCATGGGAATGCTTCCTGGATTTAACAAGATAAAGAAACAACTTCCGTCTGGCGCACTCGACCCAAGTCGCATCAAGCATATGGAAGCGATCGTCCTTTCAATGACACCAAGAGAGCGAAGTCGCCCTGAGATCATCAAGGGAACCCGGCGCAAGCGTATCGCAGGCGGATCCGGCCGCAGCCTTCTGGAGGTCAATCAACTCCTGAAGCAGTTCGGCATGATGCGTAAAATGATGAAATCAAAGGGCAAAATGAAGAACATGATGAAACAGCTGGGAGCCCTCGGCGGAGGGGGCCCCGGAGATCTGGACTCCATGAAAGATCTGATGGGAGGGATGGGAGGTAAAGGCGGGCCAAAGCTCCCCTTCTAAGGGGTCTTCGATCACTTACCCGCCAAAAGCCCGGGCTACTCTATTCCTCTGCATCGAGGCGCTCAGCTGCGCGCGAAGCCGCACCTTTGGCCTTCCCCTTGATGGCCGCCGCCGCTGTTAACCGCATCCCGACAGGCTTGGAAACTCCGAACTCTTCCATTGTCACTCCATACATGACATCAGCCCGGTTCATGGTTCTCTTGTTGTGAGTCACGATGATGAACTGGCTCTGATCCACAAAGCGATCCAGCACCTTGAGGAAGCGTCCGATATTGGACTCATCGAGAGGCGCATCCAATTCGTCAAGAACGCAAAACGGGCTCGGCTTGACCATGTAGATGGAGAAGAGGAGCGCAACGGCAGTCATCGAGCGTTCTCCGCCAGAAAGAAGCGTGATGGACTGCAGTTTCTTTCCAGGTGGCTTGGCTATGACTTCAATCCCGCACTCAAGGGGGTCTCCCTCGTCGAGCAGAATCAAATCTGCCTTGGCGCTCGAACCAAACAGCTCTTTGAACATCTCGCGGAAGTTGGTCTGCACTTGCTTGAAGGTCTCAGCAAAAAGAACAGTCGTCTCCGTATTAATCTTTTCGATCACATTAAGGAGCTCCTCCTTGGATACAACCAGATCGTCATGCTGACCCTTCACAAAATCATGACGCTCTTCCAACTCCTCAAATTCATCGATCGAGTCGATATTGACCGGTCCCATGCTGTCTAATCTTCCTCTGAGCTCGTCGACAGCCAGTTCGATGAACTTCCAATCAGGACCATCCTCCAGATCGACATTCTGGAGTTCTTCCTCAACTCGCTCCGCAATAGTCCCTTCTTCTTCAACGGGAGAATCTAGATCCTCCCCTGATCGTGATTGCTCCTCATCCATGGTCTCCTCTTCTGTAGCTGCCTTGTCCTCATCGCTGACAGGTGCCTTTGCCGCAATGGTAGCTCGACGCTTTTCGAGAGAGCGCATCGCTTTTCGCTGCTCCATCATGCAGGCAAGCAACGCATGCGAATCTGTTTCAAAAGTTTGAAGATCTACCTGGTAGCGCTCCATGATACTTTCGAGAAGCTTCTCGAGTCGCATATCGATCTTTGCGAGGGCGACCTCCTCTCGGCCCCGTTGCTCACTCGATTGGCCAAGCTTGCGCCGTAAATCCGAGAGAGCCGCCTCGGCGGCATTAATCGCCTGCTGAATCTCTCTTCGACGAGCACCCACTTCGTCAATTTGCGATTGAACTTTCTCCTCCTGTCTTCCTCGCTCAGCTATTTCCTCCCGGAGACCCTCATCTTCCTGCCCGGCAGATTGAATCCGCCTTTCAAACTCTTCTATCTCAGAAAGCCGGCGGGTATTAAGCTCCTTAAGCTCGCCAATTCTTGTCTGGATTGGCACTTGCTGCTGCTCTGCTGCCTCACGGGTTCGACGTTCTACCGCCAACGCCGTCTGCAATTTGCCATGCGCCTCACGCTCTTCGGACTCTCTTCTTCCGAGCTCCTCTGCCTGCATGCTGAGACGGTTAATTTCACTTTCCACTGTTTCAAGCTTACCGCGGGCTTCTACGAGCTCGTTCTGCAGTCCTGTTCTCAATCCAGCTTCGCTCTCTTCCCGGCCTTGAATATCCTCCCGCTCGCGATGAACATTTCCCAGCTTGCCCTCGAATGATTTGACCTCCTGTCCCGCCAGCGAAGCTCGTCCACGCAAGGTGGAAAGCTCGACTTGCTGTCTCTGAAGACGATCTTTTCCCTGCTCCGCAGAGGCAAAAAGCTCATTAACACGATGAGCATTACCATCCATCTTGTCCGTTTCTTCGCGTAAAACCGCAGCGAGATGCTCTACCTCCTCCTCCAACTCTTTCACCTCTTTACGCCGCTCAAGCATGGATTTCCCAGCATCTCCCTCCGCTCGTCCTCCCCGAAAAACACCCTCCGCCCTCACAATCTCGCCTGCGAGAGTCACGCAGGACCAGGAAGGGTTCTGTCCTCGGAGCAGATGAGCCGCCGGACGATCTTTTACGACGAGGATGTCTTCCAGCAGGCGGGCCACGACCGAGCCCACTTCCTGTTCCGCATCAACACAGTCTGCCACCCAGCACTCTGCTCCTTCAGGTACAGTCATGAGCTGTCTATCGTGATCGGGAGCAACCCATTCCGGCGCGATCAGAGAAACCTCGCCCTGCCCGGTCTGAGCGAGTTGATCCAGAATGGCATCGGCAAGATCAGCATCCCGAACAAGAATCGCCTCAAGGTTGGCGCCCAAGGCCCCTTCCACCGCCCTCTCAAACCCATTTTTTACCTGGATTTTGCTTCCCAGAACACCACGTAATCCAGGTTGTATCAACCCGGGGTCATCCAGACCGGCCAGGACCCGTTGGGTTCCCTCGTTCAACCCCTCACCCCGCGCCAGAAGCTGCTGAAGCAACTCGAGACGGGACCGCCGGCCCGTCAGATCCCGATCGAGCTCAGCACATCGCTCCCGGCAGGCCTCAAGGTCACCTCTGGCGTGCTGGTAAGACCTCTCAGAGGCAAGTTTCTGCTCTTCGATTTGCCTCGTTCGACCTTCTTCCTCCGTAATTCTTTTAGTCAGATCTTTTTCTGTTCCCTGTAGCTCCACCATTTCCACCTTCAATACTTCCTCCTCCTCGGTGAGGCGCAGGAGGCGCTCTCGATTGGTGGCCGAAGTGAGCTCCGCGCTCTCGATTTTCGCCTCAGCGGAGGCAAGCACTGCCTCAAGTCTCTTCGATTCTTCGCGAGCCTCATGCAGGCTGCTTGCACTGGTTTCACGCTGGTTTTTCAACTCTTCCACCAGATTCGCCTTCTGGGCAAGAGCCCCACTCCGCTCCTCTATTCGTTCATGCAGGACATGCAGTTCATCTTTAGAAACATTGAAGTCGAGTTCCTGCTGCGCAAGTTTTTCACCCCCAGCCTCCAAGTCACCACGATTCGTCTCAATTCGCTCCTGCAGTTCCCGGCATCGCTCTTCGTTGAAGAGAATTCTGCTTCCTGCAGCCTTGGCCGCATTCTGGTGATTCGAAAGTCGCTGACGAAGCTCTGAGAGCTCACCCTCAAGGTTTGTCGCGTTGTCCCTCGCCTTGACAACTTCCATTTCAGCTTCGGGGAGACTCTCCTCCAGTGCTGCCCTTTGCTTTTCCAGCGACTTCAAGGACGTCAGCAGCTCTTCCCTTGCAGCAGATTCCTCGCTGAATCTTTTCTGGCTGAGATGGGTATCAAGAATTCTGACATCATTCGCGAGTGCTTGATAACGACGCGCTTTCGCTACCTGTCGCTTCAGGGAATTAATCCTTCTTGCTTGCTCCTCAAGGACATCATGGACTCTAAGTAGGTTTGCTTCCGTATACTCCAGTTTCCGCAGAGCTTCCTTTTTCTCCTTCTTAAACTTCGTAATACCGGCAGCCTCCTCAAAAACTTGGCGACGATCCTCCGGTTTTGCACTGAGCAGCAAGTCGATCTTTCCCTGCTCCATGATTGAATACGCTGACCGTCCGATGCCGGTATCCATGAAGAGCTCATGAATATCGCGAAGACGACACAGCCTGTCGTTGATGCGGTATTCAGATTTTCCATCTCTAAAAACCCGCCGAGTGATTGCCACCTCATGATATTCCGTTTTGAGAGAGCCCTCGCACTCCGTAAGATTCAGAGTCACCTCAGCCATGGGCAGAGCTTTCCTCTTGTCCGTGCCGTTAAAGATGACGTCTGCCATCTCACCACCCCGCAACGCCTTGGCGGAAGTCTCCCCAAGAACCCAGCGAATGGCATCAACCACATTGGATTTTCCACACCCATTGGGCCCCACGATACCGGTAATTCCTTCGTGAAACTCAAAGGTGGTGCGTTCTGCGAATGACTTAAACCCTTGGAGAATGAGAGACTTTAAATGCATTTGTGTTATTCCGGCGTGCGCGTAAAAAATAAATGGTGGCACCCTCTCGAGCAAGGAAAGAACCCTTTTAACACAATATCTGGTATCTTTTTAAAAAAGGCATACGATATCTCGAATTGTCAGGGCTCATGTAATTTGTGCCGCCGGCACCCCGCAACCTCCGTGAATTCGTCGTCATCAACCCTCAGAGTCACGCAAAGTTTGCCCGGTCCTCGAGTCCCACAGCGCGATTGACCTGTCTTGTATCCACCTTTAGAACCCGCCCCCATGCCTACATTTCTTTCCGAACTATTTTCCCTGGAAGGCAAGATCGCGGTCGTCATTGGTGGCACCGGTGAACTCTGTGGAGCGATGGCAGAAGGCCTCTCACAGGCCGGAGCAGAAGTCGTCTTGGTCGGGAGGAATGAGCAGAAGGCCATTGCGCGTATTGAGGCCATCACCTCCAAAGGCGGCAGGGGACACTTTGTTGCGGCTGATGTAAGTAGCCGAGCTGGCCTCGATGCCCTCCGCCACGAAGTCATCGCAAAACATGGAAGGGTCGATATCCTCGTCAACGGCGCCGGAATCAACTCTCCGACTCCGGTTCTTGATATAACAGAAGAAGAATTTGCCAATATCATTGATATTAATCTGGCGGGAGTTCTCCGGGGATGCCAGAGCTTCGGCAGCTACTTTCTCGAGGAGAAGATCAAGGGATCAATAATCAACCTGGGATCTATTTCAGGCCTCAACCCTCTCTCGCGGGTCTTTACTTACTCCGCATCCAAGGGAGCCGTTCACAATCTCAGCCGTAACCTCGCCCGGGAGTGGGCACCTCACGGAATCCGGGTAAATACCCTTGTTCCCGGATTTTTCCCCGCGGAACAAAATCGCAAAGTTCTCACTCCTGACCGGGTGGCGCAGATCATGAGTCACACTCCGATGGATCGTTTTGGTGAAGCTCACGAACTGGTGGGAGCGACTCTCCTACTCGCGTCAAATCGAGCTGGCGGATTTATCACCGGCACTGAAATGATCGTAGATGGTGGGTTCAACGCTGTAAGCATTTAAGCTTTTTTCTCTCGCAGAAGCGCTTCAGAAACCATCGCTGGACACCGTTAAGCGAATTCTCAGTCAACTGCCGCATGAAAGGCCTTTTTCGGCGTTGTTTAAATCAAGCACATGGAATTTTGTACTACGAACACCTGGATCTGTTTATCCCCCCGTTTGAAACCTCGGAAACAGGATTCTAACGGTACCGCGCCTTGCCCTTCGCCCTCCCTACGTGTATTGAACAAGCTACTTTAGGACTTTCAGCTCTCACAGCTTTCCTGCCTCATGATCAAGTGGATTCTCCAGAAAATCGTCGGATCGAAACACCAGCGCGAACTCAAGCGCATGCGGCCGATGGTAGCCCGAATAAACCGGATCGAGGAATCTCTGCAGAGCGAGTCCAGAGAGGCGATCCTCAATAAGGTTGAAGGATGGCAGAAGCATTTGCGACGGTATCTGCCCCTCGAAACTGCCACCAAGCGTCAGATTGAACAGTTAGACGCCGATCAGCTTTCCGAAATGGCCACCTCCGTGGGGGAGCGCATGCAATCTCTCAGAGATGAGTTTCCAAGTCTACCAGAGCGCGTAACCCCTGATCCTGAATCCATCGAGAATGCCAAGGAGTCATTCCGCAGCATTGAGGATCGGTTTCCTGAACTCAGGAGGAAATATCTCGAGGAAATTCTTCCGGAGGCTTTTGCGGTGGTGAAAAATGCGGCGCGGCGACTTGTAGGAGAGACTGTTGACGTCTGTGACCAACCTCTTGCCTGGGACATGGTGCATTTCGACGTTCAGCTCGTTGGAGGAATCGCCCTCCATCGCAAGATGATAGCGGAAATGCAAACCGGAGAAGGAAAGACTCTGGTGGCAACACTCCCGGTATTTCTGAACGCTCTTACCGGACTGGGAGTTCACGTGGTGACCGTGAATGACTATTTGGCACGAAGAGACTCTGAATGGATGGGTGCTGTCTTCAAATATTTGGGTCTTACTGTGGGCTGTATCCAGAATCAGCAGGCTCCCCCAATCCGAAGAGAGCAGTATTGCTGTGACATCACGTATGGAACCAACTCAGAATTTGGTTTTGACTACCTTCGTGATAACGGAATGGCGTCTTCATGCGATGAACAGGTTCAGCGTTCCCACTACTTCGCAATCATTGATGAGGTCGATTCTATTCTTATTGATGAGGCCCGGACTCCCCTCATTATTTCCGGCCCATCGGTCATGAACTCGTCGACCGAGCAGTATGTTCGGCACAAGGCACTCGTGGAGCAACTCGTTAAGAAACAGAATCTTCTGTGCAACGAACTGGCTGCTGAAGCTAAGAAACATCTGGAAAACGGGGATGAAGAAGAGGCCGGACGATGCCTCTTCAAGATTAAACTGGGACAACCTCGTAACCGCCAGCTCATGCGGTCGATGGAAGACCCCGACCTTCGCCGTCTCGTCCAAAAAAGTGAGTTGTCGCTTTATCAGGACACTCAGAAAAAAGAGCTTTTTGCCATTAAGGAAGAGCTCTATTTCACCATCGACGAGAAAGGGCACGACGCCGACTTGATGGAGATGGGGCGCGAGTTCCTCTCGCCGGGTGACCCGGAAGCTTTTGTCCTCCCCGACCTTGTGGAAGCCTTTGCCGAGATCGATGCTAATCCGGAGTTGGACGAGAAAACGGCACTGGAGGCCAAGGAACAAGTTGAAGCAAGTTTGGATCGCCGGGGTGAAAAAATGCACTCAATCTCACAGCTTCTCAAGGCCTACTGTCTTTTTGAGCGGGATGTTGAATACGTCGTGCAGGAAAACAAGGTGATCATTGTCGACGAGAATACCGGACGTGAAATGCCGGGCCGCAGATGGTCCGACGGCCTGCATCAGGCGGTAGAAGCCAAGGAGGGAGTTGAAATTGAGCGTGAGACGCAGACCTATGCTACAATTACGATTCAGAATTACTTCCGTCTCTATGAAAAACTGGCGGGAATGACCGGAACTGCTGAAACGGAAGCTGCGGAATTTTCTGATATTTACAATCTCGACGTTCTCCCGATCCCACCTAACGAGCCCAATCAGCGGGAAGACCGGAACGACCAGGTCTTCAAAACCCGGAGAGAAAAATATAACGCCGTAATTACCGCCATCCAGGAGTGCCATCAGAAGGGCCAGCCTGTCCTTGTGGGAACGGCTTCGGTAGACGCCTCGGAAACTCTCTCCCGGATGCTCAAGCGCGCTAAGATCCCCCACTCCGTTCTCAACGCGAAATACCACCGCCAGGAAGCGGAGATTGTCACCAGTGCCGGGCAGAGAGGTGCAGTCACCGTGTCAACAAATATGGCTGGTCGCGGCACCGACATTAAGCTTTCTGAAGGCGTCTCTGAGCTTGGTGGGCTTATGGTGGTCGGAACGGAAAGACACGAATCCCGAAGGATTGACCGCCAGCTACGGGGACGTTGTGCCCGTCAGGGAGATCCGGGTGCATCTCAGTTCTTCATCTCCTTCGAAGATGACTTGATGCGTAACTTCGCGGCAGCTGACCGAATGACCAACATGATGGATCGCTTCGGCATGAAAGATGGCGAAGCCCTCGAGCATCGGTGGCTCAACAGGTCCGTTGAAACCGCTCAGAGAAGAGTAGAGCAACTTCATTATCGACGGCGGAAATACGTTCTCGACTTCGATGATGTCATGAATAGCCAGCGTGCCGCTGTATACGGCTACAGAAATGAGGCTCTTACCTCTGAAGACCCCCGTGAAATGATCTATGAGATCATAGACAAGGTTATTCCTGCAAGATTGGAAGGCTACCTTGAACAAGAAGAAGGTGATAATGCTGACTTCAGCGAATTGATCAGCTGGGTGAATACGACATTCCCAATCCAATGGGAACAATCACCATCTACGATAATGAGTATGGGGGGTGATGAAATCAGCACCGTCATCATAAGTAAGGTTAAAGCTGCCTATGAGCTTAAGGTTCAGGTTGAAGACCCCGCCCTTCTCGATCAGTTGGAAAGGCACATCGTCATGGTGTCCATCGACAAACTCTGGCAGGAGCACCTCTACAATATGGACGCCCTTCGTGAGGGTGTGGGCTTGAGAGCACAAGGGCAGAAAGATCCTCTCGTTGAGTATAAAAATGAGGCCTATAATCTTTTTGTAACTCTCTGGGACCGAATCGAGGAAGAGGTCCTCGCCAATCTTTTCCGAAGTACGACCAACCTTGAGAAGTTTGAGCAGTTTCTGCACAATCTTCCTCTTGAGTTGAATGACGGAGACTCCGCAAACGCCGGCGGAATTCCCAGTCCAGGGGGTGCGCAGGCCGCCGGGGGTGCACGAGGGGAGGGTCAGTTGAAACTGAATATTCCAAAGAGGCGACCTAGTATAAAGGTTGGCCGCAATGAACCTTGTCCCTGTGGATCTGGCAAAAAATACAAAGCGTGCTGCGGCCGCCAGGGATAGTCTGGCGTATGTGAGACGGAACTCGCTGAATTCGCCCGAATTGGGCCATTTTAGGTATAAATCTCGGCTTGACGCTCCGGGGAGGTGTCCCTAGGCTCCGCGCCCCCAATCAGTGGGAAAACTCTGTAAAACTCCATGGCGAACAGTCACGACCGCGGCATTGATGTAAAAAAGGGAGAATCCGTAGATCGGGCTCTCAAGCGGCTAAAGACAAAGCTCGATACCGAAGGTATCATCGAGGAAATGCGTCGCCGGAGAGCTTTTGAGACTCCTACCCAGAGAAAGGTCCGGAAAGCACGCAGTGCAGTGAAGCGCAATCGCGTGAGGTGGCGCTACATCTCCGAATCTGCGGAGAAGAAAATTGAAGAGCGTAAAGCTGCCGCCGCCGATTCAGTTCAGGAAAATCCCGCCTGAGGATCTTGTCGGTTTTCACCGATGGGTCGCAGGGGCTTCAGCACCGTCTCAGGGTCTGACTATCCCTCAAAGGATTTCACGATGAGCGTTGCATTGTGACCGCCAAACCCAAACCCATTGCTTGCAGCCACTCGCACCTTCGCCTCGCGCGCTTCGTTGGGCACGAAATCCAGGTCGCATTCAGGATCTTGATTCTCAAGATTAATTGTCGGCGGAAGAACTCCTTCTTTAACTGCCATTATACAGGCCGCAAGTTCCACAGCTCCTGCTGCCCCAAGCAAGTGGCCTGTCATTGATTTTGTCGAGCTTACCGCCAATCCATTCGTAGCATGATCACCGCATGCTACCTTGATTGCTCTGGTCTCTGCAATATCGCCGAGAGGCGTAGAAGTCCCGTGAGCATTCAGATAATCGATTTCATCCGGATTGACCCGCGCATGCTTCATCGCCATCTGCATTGCGCGAGCAGGACCACTCCCATCCGGCGAAGGAGCACTAAGGTGGTGGGCATCTGCGCTTACTCCATAGCCCGCAAGTTCAGCATAAATCTTTGCTCCACGTTTCTTTGCATGCTCAAGCTCTTCGAGCATCACTACTCCCGCTCCTTCTCCCATCACGAAGCCATCACGATCGACGTCAAACGGTCGAGAGGCACGTTCAGGCTCGTCATTACGGCAACTTAGCGCCCGCATATTGCTGAAACCAGCCAGACCCATATCTCTAATAGAGGCTTCTGCTCCGCCTGCCAGAATAGCCTCGGCGTCGCCGAATTTTATAATGCGCCAAGCTTCACCAACAGAGTTGTTAGCGGTCGCGCAGGCTGTCACGATTGCCATATTTGGGCCTCCAAAACCATACTCCATGGAGATCATCCCTGTCGCTATATTTGCGATCATCATCGGAATCACAAAAGGACTGACCCTTGGCGCTCCTTTTTCCGCGTACACCGTATGCTGTTCCACGAGCGTGTGAAGACCACCGATACCGCTTCCCACCATGACACCGATCCGGGTCTTATCTACTGACTCAGGATCCATACCGCTGTCATCCATGGCCATTCGGGCAGCGGGAAGGGCAAACTGAGTGTAACGGTCCGATCTTCTCGCATCCTTAGGATTCGTGTAAAACGGCTTGGGATCAAAACCCCTGACCTCTCCTGCGATCTGGCATGGGAACTCTGAGGCATCACATTGTTCGATTCGGGTGATCCCCGAGCGCCCCTCCTTGAGACTTTTCCATGTCGTATCAAGATCATGTCCAAGCGGACTGATCGCACCGATGCCGGTTACTACAACTCTGCGTTCAGACATAAGAATTCTTTTCCCTGACTAGGGACTCCATCCCTAAACGTCTGATGGCTCTTGCGCAAGCCTCATCCCATCATCCCAACCGCCGGTCAGGCCCTGTAAGATTCGAGCTCGCACATTCCGGACATTTCTGCAAATCGCTCGAGCCTGCTCCATCCCGGCGGTAAGAGTGCCCACATACACGGCAATGCAAACTATTCTGCTCCAGCTCTCTCTCACACCTTCTCTCACGAATACTTCCCGCGAGCATGAGAATGCCTGCCGAAACCATTGCGACAATTAGAACTAAAGAAAAAAACTGTGAAAGCTCGATCTCAAACATCTTCCAGATTAGCGCGCTTCGACCGTGAAACCTTCCACCCGAATTCTCACACGGCCCCACGCAAGCTCTTCCTCCCCTGGCACCAGACGCTGCAAACGAAGCCACCGTCCTAGCAATCCATCCAGATCCTGATCATCGGGATCCAGAGATTGACACGTTTGAATCTGCCCCTTTTCGTCCACGCTGATTATAAACCTCCTATCCAACCCAAGAAGATCTCGAATCCGTAAATTGGCCTCTTCCTCAAGCGTGTTCCCAAGAAGAGCCTCCAGTGGCCACTCACCGCTGGAGTGGTCCCAACGCTTCCCCAGCTGGCCCTCAACCTGCATATAAACCCGTCCATCGACCTGTGCCGTAGCTTGATCCGCAGTCGACGTTGCCGTCTCTCCGGGAAGGTTGCGCTCAAGCGGATTAATAATGGTCGGTAACTGGACCTGCACTGGGAGAGATTCAGAGGGATAAAGAAGGGCCTCAAACCGTGCTTCCTGCTGGAGGATTTCTCCAAAGGAAGAAACTCGCCTCTCCAATTCGTTATCGACTCTGGGTTCCCATCGCTCCAAATCCGGTGCCTTGCCATGAGCCCAGGACAGCCATCGGCGGGAGGCCTCACTTCCGGGCGTCAAAACAGTTAAGCTCCCTGCCTCTCTAAATCCCCGACCACCTTCCGCCCCTTCTACGTTTATCAAAAACGCAAAAGCCCCAAACAGAACCAACCCAAGAAAAACTGCAAACAGGGTTCTTACAAAAGAATTGTCTTCTTGACGCCAGCTGAAGAGCAAGCCCGCTTTCCTATCCTCAACAATAAGCCGAGTCTTAGTCCACCATCTCATTCGTTCGAAAGCCTTTTCTCCTCCGGAAGAGTCTCTCCCAATCCACCAAACCCCGTATTTTCCATTTCAAATCGCCCGCCTAATATCACATCAAGACCCACCTCATCCGCAATTATTTCCAGCTCACTGATAAGTCCAAACTTCATGTTCTGATCGAGCACGGCAACCAGAACCTCAATCCCCCTCTCCTCCTTGAGTCGCATGAGCTCATCAGCAAGATTCTCAAATTGAATTTTTTTTCTTCCAAGATGAAATTTCGGTGGAGACCCCGCTCGGCCAAAAAGGCTCACTCTTTTCTCAGGCACGATGGTGTCCATCCGCGAGCTGAACTTCATCTTGTTCAAGGGAACCCCAGCTTGCTCAGCCACTGCGGGAACCAGCGCGAAAAAAATCAGAAGAACTGCAATGATATCCAGAACCGCCAATAGATAAAGGACCGAAGGCCTTTCTGGAAGCGTCAATTGAGCTTTCACGATTCAACGCTTCTCGACTCCTTTGTTTTGTTCTTCTGGGCCTCGATCTCTTCCCGAAAGGGTAAAATATCTATTCCGGATCGTGCATCGACAATGAGGTTCACAACCTCGATTCCTGTCCTCTGTAACCGGTATAAGAGACGCTTCGACTTGCCCAGCATTGTCAGGTAGAAGACGTAAGACGCTGTCGCGATGCATAACCCTGCTGCAGTTGTTACAAGACTTTGAAAGATGCCACCTGCGAGACTGGCATAGGCTACTTCACCTTCAGCCTCATTAATTTCAGTAAACGCATCAATTAAGCCCAGAGACGTCCCGAGGAGACCCGCGAGCGGAGCAATAAGGGCGACCCCCAGCAAGGCTCGCAAATTTTTCTCAATTCGCGGAACTTCCATACACACCGCCTCATCAGCGATCATGACCAGATCTTTTCGCTCCATGTGATGGCGAATCAGGACGCTATGAGCAATTCTTCCTACGGGTCCGCGCAAACGGTTCGCCTGATGAATCGCTTCCGCGAAACCCTTTTGTCGGAGGTGATTCGATATACCCACGAGAAAATCAGCAACGTTCACCCTGACGCCTTGAAAATAGATAAACCTCTCAATGATGTAGACAACGGCCAGAAAAGCCAAGGCGGCTTGGAGCCAGAGCACCGGTCCACCATACTGCAAAAGATCCGACATCGCATCAGAGTTTACCTCGGACGCCTTTGAATGGCCAGACGTTCCGTCATAATCGAGTAATTCTCTGGAAACAAGGCGATCCATTGCCCTTGACCCCACCCTAGAGTCGCTTTACCTAGCGAGATGTCATTTGACGAGCTGGGGCTTTCGAGAGAGGTCTTGAAAGCCATTGAAGAGTCTGGATACACTAATCCGACCCCTATTCAGGAGAAAGGGATTCCTCTTGTCCTCGCCGGCCGAGATGTCGTCGGAGCATCACAGACAGGCACTGGAAAAACGGCAGCTTTCGCCCTTCCGGTGCTAAGTAACTTGAAAGCTATTGGAAAACCTCAATGTCTGGTATTGGAACCAACCCGGGAATTAGCCTACCAAGTTGCGGAATCCTTCGAGCACTACGGCAAGCATACCGGGTGCCGGGTCGCTCTCCTGCACGGCGGCGTCGGCTACGGCAACCAGGTAGAACAGCTGGAGCGCGGCGCTGACATCGTTGTCGCTACTCCAGGGCGGCTTATTGACCTGTTCTACCGAGCAAGCATGCGCTTCGGCGAAATCCAAACGCTGATCCTCGATGAAGTGGACCGGATGCTGGACATGGGCTTTTTACCAGACGTCCGAAAAATCGTGAATTTCTGCCCCTGGGATGAGCGACAGACCCTCTTTTTCTCAGCAACGATGCCCCCAGCCATTCAGACCTTTGCTGAATGGTGCCTCAAAGATCCCGTTGAGGTGGAAATAGCACGACGTGCGGTCCCCTCCACCGTCACTCATGCGTTTTATCCAGTGGCAATGAGCCAGCGGGATGAGCTCCTTCTTGCCCTCCTGAACAAAACCGATTTTCACAGTGTGATGATTTTCACTCGCACTCGAAAGGAAGCAGACTCCGTTGCATCTCTCCTCAGGCAGAAGGGGCTCGACAAGGTAGCTGCAATGCACTCGGACATTAAGCAGACTGATCGCATGAAAGCATTGAAGGGCTTCAAGGACGGACTTTACGAAGTCCTTGTCGCCACTGACGTGGCGGCCCGCGGAATTGATATCTCAAATGTCACGCATGTTATCAACTACCGTGTTCCAGAGAACGCAGAGGATTATGTTCATCGTATCGGAAGAACTGGTCGCGCAGAACAGGAAGGGGACGCATTTACTCTGCTAACGGCAGATGAACTCGACTTTGCAACTTCCGTAGAGCGCTTCATCGACAAGAAAATCGACCGAAAAAAGCTGGAGGATTTTGAATATGCCTACACTGCTATTCTGGATGACAAGCCCTCCAAGCCCATCCGCCGTCCCCGTCGTCCCTCGGGACGCCGCCGCAAGTAACCGAAAAAGCCTGTATTCCTGTTAGGTTCTGTAATTCTCTTCCTGTCTTCAGGGAGTCGTAACCATGCGTATTCTGGCCATCGATCCAGCTATCAGAAACACCGGCTTTGCCATTGTTGAAGGAGATCACAGATCCCAAACCGCCCTTGCTTTTGACGTAATTTCCATCCCGCGCGCGGTTTCTCAGCCTGGAGCTCTCTCCGCAATTAGAAGTGGCTTAAGTCACCTCATCGAGAAGTGGGAACCCGACGAGGTTGCGGTGGAGGGCATTATCTACGTGCAATCTCACCGCACCGCTATTTCCATGGGTGCTGCCCGGGCTGCCGCCCTTATCGCAGCCGCAGACCATGGCTTGAATATTTACGAGTATGCGCCTCGCAAGATCAAACAAGCCGTCGTTGGCAAGGGCTCTGCAAATAAACAGCAAGTTGCATTCATGGTTCGGGCATTGCTAGGACTTAGCGAAACTCCAGCGCATGATGCAGCTGACGCCCTTGCTATCGCTCTGGCCCATCTTTTTGCCTCTGACCCTTTAAAGAAGTCTTCTCTTCCACGAACTCAACTCTGAATCTATTCAGAAAAAGCTCCCTAAAAAACCTACAAATGATTCCCTGCTGGTTAGGTCCCGATATTCCATATCAGGAGGCTCTCGATCTTCAGGAGGATCGTGTCCGCAAGATTCATTCCGGCGAAGCCCCTGAAACAATGTTTCTGCTGGAACATGCTCCCGTATATACCATTGGACGCACTCGGAATCAGAGTAGCCTTGGAGACTCAACTCACCTCCCGCATCCGGTGTACGAAATCAACCGAGGAGGACAGGCCACCTATCATGGCCCAGGGCAACTGGTAGGCTATCCGATTCTCAACCTGCGGAACTACGGGCAGGATTTACATGCCTATCTCAGACTCCTTGAGGACTCCCTGATCGCCACTCTTGCAGATTATGACGTGATTGCCCGATCCCGGTCAGGATTAACCGGGGTGTGGGTTCAGAATCGTAAGATCGCCAGTATTGGAGTGGGTGTACGAAGGTGGGTAACGATGCATGGGTTCGCCCTTAACGTCACAGCGGAATCTCTCCCCCCGTTTCTTCACATCACCCCTTGCGGCCTTGAAGGGGTCACTACTACCTGCCTGCACGACGAAGCTGAGGAATCACCTTCTACAAAAGAAGTAGGAGAGCGGGTCCTACATCACTTCCGTCTTCAGCTCCAGCTCACCGAGCGCAGCTCTTCAACCTGACACCGGAAAGCCAATTAATTCGGAGGGTCTGAACCTTCTTACTTGGCCTTGGCTGCTTTTTCCTCCTCGACCTTCTTGATCACTTCCGCGGAAATACTGTTAGGAGCCGCGGTATAGTGAGAAAACTCCATGGAAAACTGGCCCCGACCCGAAGTCATGGTCCGTAGATCTCCGATATAGCCAAACATTTCTCCCAGAGGAGCATCTGCCTTGATTCGAATCCCCGTCGGCGCCCTATCTTGAGCATGAATCATTCCACGGCGGCGATTGAGGTCACCGATCACGTCTCCAACATTGTCTTCCGGCGTGAACACATCCAGTTTCATTATGGGCTCCAGCAGCTTGGGTGACGCCTTTGGAATCGACTGGCGATAGGCCGCCCGCGCGGCAAGCTCGAAAGCTACCGCCGAGGAATCCACCGAGTGGTGTCCACCGTCAGTAAGTGTCACTTTGAAGTCGAGACAAGGGAACCCAGCCAGAACACCCTTTTCGAGAGATTGCTTGAAACCTTTTTCCACGGCCGGAATAAATTCCTTGGGAACATTGCCCCCCACCACCTTGGATTCGAATTCGAAACCCGAACCTGGTTCAAGGGGCTCTATCGAGAAGTCAATCTTTGCATACTGACCGGAACCCCCACTCTGCTTTTTGTGAGTGTAGGAATCATCAATTGCGTTGGTAATGGTCTCCCGGTAGGCGACCTGTGGAGCGCCTACCTCTGTTTCCACACCGTAGGTCCGTTTCAAGATATCAACCTTGATGTCGAGATGGAGCTCTCCCATGCCCTTAAGAACAGTCTCCCCGCTGTCCTGATCTGTTTCCACACGGAAAGACGGATCCTCCTTCATCATCTTTGCAAGGGCCACCCCTAGCTTATCGGCTTGTCCTACCTCGGAGGGTGCCACTGCCATCGATATAACCGGATCCGGGAACACCATTGGCTCAAGCGTTGCAGGATTCTTTTCGTCACAAAGAGTATGACCTGTCTGCACATTCTTGAGACCAAGTAGAGCAACAATATCCCCGGCCTGAGCCTCCTCCAATTCTTTCCTGTCATCGGCATGCATCTCAACGATACGGCCCACCCGCTCTGTTTTTCCTGTAAAGGTGTTCAGGATCATCGTTCCCTTTTGCAACCGACCGGAATACACTCTGGTGAATGTCAGAGCTCCATATTGGTCGTCCATGATTTTAAAAGCCAGAGCCCTTAACGGACGATCCGGGTCAACAATTGCAAACTCCCCCGTCTCGTTGCCATCGATATCAATTTCAGGCTGAGCAGGCACCTCGGTGGGGTTGGGAAGGTAGTCCACAATGGCATCCAGAATCAGCTGCATTCCTTTATTCTTGAAGGCTGATCCACAGAACGTCGGGAAGAAGGCAAGCCCGATAGTTCCCTTGCGAATTAATGCCTTCAGGGTATCGACGTCCGGCTCCTCTCCATCGAGGTATTTTTCCATCACATCGTCGTCCTGCTCGACAACCGTTTCAATAAGCTCATTCCTATACTGCTCGACCTTGTCCACCATGTCCGCTGGCGGGTCCTCAATAGTGAACTTGGTGGGATCTCCGGAATCATCCCAGATCCATGCCTTCCTCGTCAGAATATCAATCACACCATTGAAATCGTCCTCGATGCCGATAGGCAAAGTCATTACCAGCGGCTTGGCCGCGAGCACTGTTTTGATCTGGTCTACAACCCGATAGAAATCGGCTCCAATTCGGTCCAACTTGTTGACAAGAATCAGTCGAGCGACTGCAGAATCGTTAGCGTAGCGCCAGTTGGTCTCGGACTGAGGCTCAACTCCACCGGAACCGCAGAAAACTCCAACTCCACCATCCAGAACCTTCAGGGATCGATATACTTCGATGGTGAAGTCCACGTGTCCGGGAGTGTCGATAATATTAAGTTGATGGTCATTCCAGAAACAGGTTGTCGCAGCTGACTGAATCGTAATTCCACGCTCCTGTTCCTGCTCCATGAAGTCCGTAGTAGCGGCACCATCATGGACTTCACCGATCTTATGGATCTTTCCCGTCAGTTTGAGAATACGCTCGGTAGTAGTCGTTTTCCCTGCATCAACGTGGGCAAAGATGCCAATGTTGCGATATCTTGAAAGGTCTGACATGCTTGAAAATTGGGTTGTCTGAAGCTAAGCAGCCGCCGTATCTGCCTCAAGACGCACGAAAAGTCGAGACTCTAGACGTATATTACGTCGCTAATTCCACGAAATGCGCCTCTTTTGCCGCCAGCCGCTCAACTATATCACTTTAGATGGGCGAAATATGATGCAATTCTGCGCTTAGTTTGCGTGCAACTTTGCACCGGCAAGCCTCTTTCGGATTCCACTAACAGCCGTGCCCAAAGTCAGCGCTTATCGGCGGCGAAGCGAAAGGCCTTCTTCCCGGTGAGGTCCGCACTGGTGAAAGTTGGGCACCAGTAACGCTCGACATGAGCCACAACAAGGTCCGTTCCTGTGAAATGATCAACTCCAGGCGGCCTTTGCGGATTATACATGGTATCAGTCATATCCCTCATAAGAGCAACATTCTTACCGAGCTTCACCATCTGCCGAATTCCAAATGGTCTCCCCAGAACGCACATATTCAAGTGAACTCCACAGAGAATTACATTCTCGACCTTCTTTGCAGCAAGCAGGTTGAAGGTCTCCTGCCCGTGGTCGGTGATGGCATCCCCTTCGAAGATCTCAATCCCTTTGATCTGCCTCGTCCATGCTTCACGAATCTCACACTTCGGGTCCTTGCAACTGCATCCCATATCAGAATCGTCAATCGGAAGAACTCCCTCAAAATCCGGATCAGGCCAGCACCACTTGGTTCCCCAACGATTCTTAGTACTTAGTTTTATCGGCGGTTTCACAAACGGCACATTCTGAGCGTAACGTCGTTGTGGAGTACCCTTGTAGAAATCTACAACACTACTTGGGGCATGAATTATAAGAACTCCCTGGTCCCGAACCTTCTTTACCACCTCGTTCAGTGGACCTGTCATCTCTTCCACACGGCGAGCCGCTGACTTACACCAGTGGTCATCCCACATATCGCAAATGATTAGGGCCGTTTGATCGGCTCTCCATGTCTTTTTCACGGTTACTACTCGATCCGGCTGCGCCTTGCTTCGGGACTGAAGACTAAGGACGAGCTCTGCGGTGGCCATGGGAGCGAGAAGAACGATGAGTAAGAAACTCGCAGGGAAGGGTTTAAACATGAGAGATGAGGGATAGCAGCTTAGGAAGTCAATTCGCTGGCCGCAATCTTGAATCCAGCTTCACACCCTTGGAGGCGCAAAGGCAGCACCGTTACAAAGCCTCGCCAATTTCTGGTGAAACTGAACTCACTACACCTTGCCCCACCCTCCTCCGCCCGGGGTCTGTATGAGGACACGTTCGCCGGCCTTTACAGCCACGCTGCAAATCGCCGGTAATTCTTCCCTCGTGCCATCAACTCGGACCTTGAACTGCCTCCCCGGCAATCCGGCAGCCCCTCCCTTTTTTCCCCGGGGGCCCTTCCTCCGTCTCTGAGTCAGCATTGAGACGGTCATGTCCTCGAGAAACTCAAACTCACGTTGGAGTCCACATCCACCGTCCCAGTGCCCGCGACCTCCGGATCCGTCTCTCAGCGAAAACCCAAGGATACGCACTGGAAACCGACGCTCCAAGATCTCGGGATCCGTGATCGCGGTATTACTCATGTGCACATGCGTCCCGCTCAATCCACACCACCCGGGACCAGCTCCAGAACCACCTCCGATGGTTTCGTAGTACGCGAAGGCTGTATTTCCAAAAAGAAAGTTGTTCATTGTCCCCTGGCTGTTGGCCTGCAAATCCAGCGCGTCGAGAAGGACGTCAACAACTCGCTGGCTGGTCTCCACGTTCCCACCGACGACTGCTGGGCAGATTGCCGGGTCCTCAGTAAAGACGGGACTGAGAATGCCCTCGGGCGTCTTGATACGAACGTCATCAAGAAGACCCTCGTTCAAAGGGAGGTCGTCACCAACCCACGCCCGCAGCACATAGAGAACCGCACTCCTCACTATGGCCTCGGTGGCATTCAGGTTCCCCGCATGGACTGGCCCTGAGCCTGAGAAATCAACATGCAAGCCTTCCTTGGAGCCCCGCAGCAATACTTGAATTCTTGTTCCATCATCAAGAACGTCCTCGCCGTGCCATCTGTGGCCTATGACAGGGGCAAGTTTGGACCTCATAACCTGAGACGCATGGTGACGTAACCCCTCCATATTCCGAAGGACGACGTCGCAGGATGAGCCTTGAGCGAGCGCCTGCAGGGCCCTGACTCCATGATGATTGCATGCGATCTGAGCAGCGAGATCCGCAAGGTTGTCACCAAGCATTCGGCTTGGGTAACGCGACGACCGAAAAAGATCTTCGATCGCCTTAAACCGGCTCCTTCCCGATTCGCAGATTAGAATTGGAGGGATGACGACTCCTTCTTCCTCAAGACAGCGAGCCTCCGCTGGCATGGATCCTGGTGCTTTCCCTCCAATCTCAGCATGATGAGCTCGGTTTGCGATGAAGCCAATTAAGCCCTCTTCGAAAAAAACGGGGCTTATCAAAGTCACATCGGGAAGATGTGATCCTCCGAAGGCGGGGTGATTCACCATCACCATGTCTCCGTCCTTCCATTTACGCCCCTCACCGACTTTCCTGACACAGAGGCCAATCGCGCCCAAGTGAACGGGAATATGAGGAGCGTTCACTACCAGTCTTCCGGCTGCATCGAGCAGGGCACAGGAAAAGTCGAGGCGCTCCTTGATGTTGGGAGACATGGCGGTCCTCCGTAGTAATTCCCCCATCTCCTCTACAAGACCTTCAAAACGGCAACGGAATAGCTCCGCCTCTATCTCTTGGGACCACCCTGAAGAGAGTGTCCGTAGACTTGGTGCTATCTGGTCCTGTCGCACCAGATGCATCCCTCCGCGCGAGCCCTTTGCCCAGCTCCAACCGGGTTCAATAACACAAGTTCTGAAAGCATCTTGGATGACTTCCATCGTCTCAACCGGCATGGCGGGACCAAACTCCTCCGGGAGAAGCCCTCTCTCAGCAACCCTTGCTACGACCCTCAGTGCTACAAGTTCGATCTCTTTTCCAGCCGGAGGGTCATATCCATAGAGCTCTCGATACCTCTCAAGAAATCCCCGCTCTAACTCATCACGCTCTGGTATGACATGCATTTCGAGCTCCAGCGTGGAGTCCTGTCCCCACAATCGCATTTCACAAAGTATTCTGGCCAACGCTCCCCCTTCGCCCAGCGCCTCCAAGGCCTCCTGAATCAGGGCCTCGACTCTCTCTACCCATCCTTCGCTGAGAACGTCCAAGCGAGACAGTACTTGGTGCTCAACTATTTTTTCTCTGCTACAATGATGCAGTCCCCTCGCACTAAGTAACCCTGCATCGCCAGGAATGAGAATCTCTCTGATTCCGATTTTGGCTGCTACCCCACATGCATGCTGAGGGCCGGCCCCTCCGAACGCCACAAGGGCATAAGTGGATGGATCACATCCTTCTCTGATCGAAACTTTTCGAATTGCCTCTGCCATTCGCTCAATCGCTATCTCACGGAGCCCCTCAAGTAATTGTTGCTCAGATCCAGGAGACACGCCATCGTGCTCCATTTGAGATTGTAATTCATGTAATCTGGCCCACGCAGCTTCAACGTCGAGTGGTATCCCGGCACGCGTTGGATCCATCAACCCGAGGAGTAAATTGACATCCGTTACCGTTAGTGGACCTCCCTTACCATAGCATGCCGGACCCGGGTCTGCCCCTGCACTTTCTGGCCCTACCGCGAGTGCTCCTCCCGACCACTGACAAATTGAACCTCCTCCTGCGGCTACCGTCTCAATCTTAATTGACGGAGCAGCCACTCTCGCAGGACCGATTTTCTGCTCGTAACGCAGGATAGGTGCACCATTAATCCGAGAAATATCGCTACTGGTGCCACCCATATCAAATGAGATGACCTTATCGTAGCCGGCAGATCGCGCTACCTCCATGGCGCCTCTCACTCCACCAGCCGGACCACTTAACAGACTATCAATTGGTCGATAATCCGCCGCATCCTTGAGCCCTCCCCCACTCGTTAGCAGCTCAACGCTTCCGTTGTTCATCCCACGGCTGATGGCTGCCACGAAGGAATCCATGACTGGAGAAAGATAGGCATTGGCAGTAGCCGTCTCTGCCCGCGGGAGAAGTCGAATGGCACTTGTGAGATCGGTAGAGAGCGAGATGGAGGAAATCCCAGCCTCTCGCAGCCAATCTCGCACTTCCTGCTCATGCACAGGATTTGCGTAGCTGTTCAAAAGAGCCACGGCCACAACCTCAATGGAGTCGGCTTTCAACTTCGTGACGAGGTCCACCCCCTCCGCTTTGCTGAGGGGCTCAACGATCCGTCCGGAAGCGTCGATACGTCCTCTCAATCCGACACAGGAGTCGAACACCGGGTCCTCGAGGCTTTGCCTCAGGTCAAAAAGATGTGGTCGGCGCTGATCACCAATCCGCAGGAGGTCTTCAAATCCTGCACTCGTAATCAGAACTCCCTTGCGACCCCTGCGCTCTAGCAATGCATTTGTCGCCTTCGTCGTGGAGACCCTGAAGTCAACATCCGGAAACGGATTCCCAAGCGGAGTAGAGGTGAGAATTCGCAGCGCAAGGACCGGAGCTTCTTCCCCGGTGAACATCTGGAGAGCATCTCCCCTCGCGAAGGCAGGTCCTCCCTTGATGGAAAGCAGATCCTCCTCAGGATTCCAATCATCAACCACTCCTCCGCCCTCAACTTGAAAACCTCTTAAAAAATTGCCTGAAACTCCATGAGCTCTCCCAAGCTGGTAACGACCTCCAGCGAGAACCTTCTCAATTCGCACTCTTATGACACTACTGGAAAGCAGCTTGCAGCGATGTTCGTCACCATCCGGGCTCAGCGCCCAGCCGTCCGTAAATGTGCCACCCGTGTCAACGCGAACCTTCCAACATTCCTCCGCCCTATGAATGTTCTTCACCGACATAGCATAACAAGGACACGCTCAGAGGCCATGACCTTCTTGGCTCCCACCTAGTCGCCCAGACCAACCCGTCCAAATGCTCCTGCGCCTTTCAGCGATTGAGGCCACATGAAGGCTACTTGAGCCTCTCCAACTCTCTCGTGCAGATATAGATCGTTTCCCGCACTCCGGGGGCATACCCGCCCTCCATGAGGATCCCCAAGGCTGTTCCCTGATACTGAACACAATCAATTACACCACTTGGGGAGTTTACTATCACCGCATCTTCTTTGCCCAATCCGAGTTTTGTTGCACAGCTTCTCAAACTCCCGAAAGCACCTACCTCAGAAGGATCAATCTCTGCCACGTTGATGATCCCCGGTAAATCGCGCATTCGCTCCATGATCTCGAGGTGACTCAACTCATGGTCCACCCCGAAAATTGCCCGCAACTCAAGCTGCTTTGTGCGGTCCGATAGAGCGACTGGAAACTCGTCTGGTTGCCTTGGCAAAGCTACCCCGGCGCTCCCACGAGCACCTGACTGACTGCCACCTACAGGCTTCGAGAAGTCCCCACGCACATTAGTTTCAATTGGGGAAATTGGCACAGCTTGGTTCATTGCGGAAGCAGCCTTTTCCTGTGGCGGGGCCATTTCGCCGAAGGGATCTTCAGAATCATCTGATTTGGTATTCGCACCGCTGGATGAAGCCTCAACCCTAGATCGGGATGGCACCATTTCCAATGGAGCAAGAGCTGCAGGACCGGAGGGAAATCCATGCATGGGAAATCCAGACCCCCCGTTTCCGTCAAGTTCTGAACGATCCCCCTCAACGAGCTCAAATGGACTTCCTGAAGCAGGGGCCCGGGAACCTTTTTCATGTCGCAGGGTTTCACGCTCCGACAGCACCATTGAATCACTTTGAGAACCGTCTGTATCTACCTGAAATGGACTCTCGTTAGCTCCGCCTCTGTCGGCAGACTCTCCGCCCGGACGTGAGGTTAATGAATTGGATTGATGATGTGAGTGCGACATACCTTAGAGCGACTAGACACCAGAATAAGTATCCTCTCCCGGAAATGTAAAACCTATTTGATGTGAATAACCGGGGTTCATCCAAGCGCGCCAGTCCAATGCGGCTTCGATCAAACATGTGAATTCCTGCAGACCAGCCTTTCCCCCTACCTCCGGGCTTTAAGCCTCTTCAATTCTCCACGCACCATCAGCTTGCCGGCGGCACTCAGTCGATCAACAAAGAGAACTCCATTGAGGTGGTCCGTTTCGTGCTGAATGACCCTCGCCAGCAACCCGTCGGTCTCGATTTGCAGTTCGCTCCCATCCAGTTGGGGAAAGATTCCATCTACTGTTCCCGGCCTTTGCACCTCGGCACGGACCTCATCAATACTCAGGCATCCCTCTTCCATACGCTCCTTTTGTCCTCCCTTTTTGAAAGTTGGGTTTATAAATACCAGCGGCATTATTTCAGCAACCGATACATTCTCGCCGTTCACCCTGAGAAAACTCACGCAGTCGGGATCATGAGAGACGTCCACAACTGCCAGTCTAAGATCGATCCCCACCTGAGGAGCAGCAAGACCCACTCCGTTGGCATCGTGCATTGTTTCAATCATGTCCTTCACGAGATTCCTGATTTCATCTGTGACTTCTTTGACCTCTCTGCAGCGTTTACGCAGAATTGGGTCTCCAAACTGGGTGATTGGGAGAATCATGGCTGAAGCGGATCTACAAAGTCAACAGGCTGGGGACGACGAATACGGGCGGGAACGTCCTTGATGTCATACTGTGCTGCGGTCAAGGCGTCCAGCACCATGAAAAGCTGTGAAAGAGTCGCTCCCTGATCTGCCGCAAGCTCCAGTTTGCGAAGGGGATTTTCCTGACGGAATACGAGTAACGCATCGGTGAGAAGGTCAGGACTCGCGAGCTCATAGTTATCAAGGGTAATCCTGCCTCCTGATCCCACCGCGAGCACGGCCCTGCGCTCGACGACCTCGGAGGTTTCCATTTCCTTCACCACAGGCAGGGTCACCTTTACAACTGGCCTTGGTTCCGGAGGTATCACAGGACTCTGCTCTTCTTCCGGAACTCCACGAGTTACGATGAAAAAGATAAGCAAGATTGTGAGAATATCTATAAGGGGAACAATGGGAACCCTTTCTTTCCTTCGGCCTGTCTCGTAAAATTTCATTATCGGCCCGCGTCTGGAAATTGAGAGAATTTCGGCTGACCGTCCATTTTCCCACCACGCTCTGCCTGAGTATCACGGGCTCCAATAATCTCCCCTAACAATACCTCCAGGCGAGCTGCCATTGTCTCAATTTTTCTTGTGAAATAACTGTGGGCTACCACTGATGGAACCGCGACTACCATCCCCGCGATTGTGGTTCCCAGCGCCCGCGCAATCCCCGCACCAATCTTCGCATTGTTGGCACCCGAAGTCAGGTCCTCGGTGTTTCCAAAAATGACAACCAACCCGCTCGCTGTTCCAAGCAGCCCCAACAAGGGAGCAACGGTAATTACTACGTCAAGAATTGGTAATCCCGCATTCATCCGGACGATTTCTTCTCTCGCGCTTGCCTGAACCGCCTCCTTTGCCTCCCTCAAGGGGCGATCCTCATTCCTCATGGCTACATCGCACAAACGCGCAAGAGAAGAACCTCCCTCTCTGAACTCTGAACGCAACCTTTCCAGTTGGTCACTTTCGTGATGCGTCTCGACCAGCTCAACCTCCCCCGCCAAGCGCCCGGGCACGACCGAGGCCTTCGTCAGGGTCAGCAGTTTATATACGATCACCATGAGTGCCAGCACCGAGCATAATATGATCAGGAGCATGAAGAGCCCTCCGTCAGAGAAGAACTTCCAAGTTTTCTGAAGAGCTTCCGGTGCAACTCCTGATACCGCAAATTGACTAAACGCAGGCAACATCTCAAAAGTGAAAGTTTATATGAAATTCCAGATCCTCTCCATCAAGCTCGTTGATAACCTCCTCCGGCATTCGGGGCAACTGTGGCTGCTGGACTGCTCTCATGGTAAAACCCTTCTGCATGGCGCTCGCCTGAAAGACGTCAAGGTATCGTAGCCCGGAAACCTGACCGGCCTTATCCACATAGAAGCGGAGGGTCAGAATTCCCGGAAGAACATGATCCCTGTGCATCACGCAACGCCTCTGCCACTCGGTCTCGATGATCCGGTTCACCTGTGCTTTGTATTTTCCGAGAGCTGTTGCCTCTACCTTTAGAGAACTTTGACCTCGGCGACTAATCGTCCCCTCCATCCTCGTCTTCCGGGCTTCGGTATTAAACCCCGCCCGCTCTGAAGCCTTCTTTAATCGATCTTCGGACGTCTCTTTTAAGCCCTCCTCTACGCTCTCATCGACATCGACATTTTCCGGTCGGTCTGGATAGTTCTCATTCTTCTGTTGCCGTAAATCTGATTCTTCTCCAGCGGGAACTTCAACAACATCGCGCCCTCGGGGAGGCTCTACCTCATCATTTGGCGGGACTGGGCTCTCAGGCTCTCGAATCACAGAACCCGTCACCTCCTTCCGGGGCTCTCCGGGATCAGCCTGACCTTCGTTTTCTCCTGGCGAGAATGTAGAATCGGTGAGAATTCTTTCGCTCCGCTCAGATTCTCTTCCATTCTGAGTCGGAAGGGCTAGCCCGTCAGTTCGAGAAGGAGCTAACTCACTGCTCTCTTCGGTATTACGTTCTCCGATAAGAACCGCACCTTCGGGAGTGCTTTCAATCTCCTGCTCCGGCGATGTTTCAGCAAAGCGCTTTGAATTAACTTCAGCAGGCTCTGGTAAGGATATGTCGTCAGTTAACCGATCAGAAATTTCGGGGGGTGCACCTGCCTGTTCAAGAGCATCACGCATCGCCATCAACTCCAATGCGTCCAGCTCAACGAGAGAATCTCTCCCATTATCAGCAGGAGCCTTACTGACGACCTCGATATCCTTCTGTTCCGCCAGAATATTTATTACTGCTCCTCCAACCATCGCACCGAATGCCATCAGATGTAAAATCACCGCAGCGACTACAGCTATGGCGACACTTTTTTCTTTCGCTGGTCTTGGAGCGAACACAACCCAGAGAGTCTCACCCGAGTTTTCCTCACTGGCAACTACCGAACCGCTTTCCATGCTCTCCAACAGGAAATAAATCCGGTAGAAAAATCCTCAGGGCGCCTTGAGAGCCAAGCACAAACCTCCTCAGGAGGCATCCATATGCCAGCCTCAACCTCGGAACAGGGAAAGCGAATTGGGTCCGTTTGGCGGATTTCGAATAGGTGCACGAACTCCCAGCCTGTCTCTTTGGTGGGCGGCAAAATCGCTACAGGACTTAATTGCCCTACGTCTTCCCCGCTTATCTTCTGACCGGCCTCTTCCTCGAGCTCTCTTATTGCACACGACTCATAACTCTCTCCCGAATCGAGGTGCCCACCGACACTTGAGCCCCAGACCCCCGGTTGAGCATCCTTCAGTTTCGACCTTTTCTGAAGAAACACCTCCCCACGCTTATTCAAAATGAAGACATGGACCGCACGATGAATAAGATTTTCCTGATGGACCACCGAACGTTGCTCCTGACCAACTACCTGATCTTGCTCATCGACAACATCAAACAACTCGTCATCCCGCTGTGGAATTTTGCTCAGGGGATGCGGATCATAGCATCTGCAAAGCTCTATCCATTGCGCGAGGTCCAGTTCCTCTGCTCGAGCAGTCTCTGCGACGCCAAGATCAGCAGCTACCTCAGACCATTCTGGCCCAGGTGGCAGGGCCTTTCGAAGTTGCTTACGCCTCTGTGAAAATCCCCTGCGGACAAGCTCATCAAAAAAGCGAGCATCATAGACCGGCAAATCGTCGCTCCGCGGACTGACCTTGACCACAGTTGAATCAATGGCCGGACGCGGATAAAATACACTGGGGCCAATCGTCTTTATTGGATTACTCACCCACTCGCTCTGCATCCTGAGCGAAAGCACTCCATATTCCTTGGTTCGGGGCTTCGCTACGATCCGGTCGATTACCTCTCGCTGGAGCATGAGGACCGCTTGACAGATCGGAGACGGTCGCTCGAGAAAGTTTCGCAAGATCGCACCACCTGCGGAATAAGGCAGGTTCCCGATGAGCTTAACAGGCCCCTCCTTAAACAAGGGCCGCAGGTCAAAGCGGGCTCCATCTGCATGCACTACGTCAACGGTGTCGTCTTTGGCAAACCGCAGTTGAAGCCAATCCGCGAGCCTTCGGTCAAACTCGACAAGAAGTAATCGGCGCACTCTACCGACAAGAGCCTCGCTCAATGAGCCTGTCCCTGGACCTACTTCCACCACGAAATCGTCTGGTCCCGGAGCTAACTGATCGACAATCCACTTAGCGGTATTTGGGTCAGTGAGGAAATTCTGTCCCAGTTTCTTGGAGGGAACTACGCCCGCTTGCTTGAGGGCCTCCCTGACATCATTCCCGGTCACGGGGAAATAATGAGGGAACCATGACCACGGGGCAAGAAACGAGAGACTGGAGATCAAGCACTCGCCACATGCCACTCTCTTGACTAAGTTAAGGCCTGCCATGACTGCGGCAACCTACCTTACGCTTCTCCGGACCATTCTGGTTCCGGTATTTGCGGTGCCCGCCGTCTCCTATGGGATGAGCGTAAAATCAGGCAACCCCAATGAGACTCTCCACTGGTGGGCTGTGGGGATATTTTTTGTCGCCGCAATGACGGATTACGCAGATGGAGTCATCGCCCGTCGCTACAACCAACGAACCCGTTTTGGTGCATTTCTTGACCCTTTTGCAGATAAACTTCTCATTCTTACCGCTATTACGATCCTCTTCCTCCTGCCTTGGGGCGATAACTGGAAGATCCCTGTATGGTTCGTCGGGCTTGTCTTTCTTCGAGATGCCATTGTATGGGGCGGCATTGTAATACTACGCTATTTAAACCGCTCTGTTGAAATAAAACCGCATTGGACAGGAAAGGCCTGCACAGCTTCGATCATGGTCACCGTCTCATGGACAGGACTGAAAATTATCCCTATCAATCCAATTTATCCTGTCATTGTCACCTCGGTCTTTATCGTTCTGGCTACCGGTCAGAGCATTCTTCAAGGAGTGCAGATGCTACATCAGCAAAAATCTCGTCCATAAAATGAAAGGACTATGAAACCCAGTATTCGGAAGCCCGTGGTCGCACTTGTTGGACGTCCCAACGTAGGAAAGTCCGCCTTGTTTAATCGCTTGGCCGGTCGCAGCATTTCAATCGTCCATGATGAACCGGGGGTCACTCGGGATCGGGTCTCTTCGCCCTGCAACCTAACTGCCGTACCCTGTGATCTGGTTGACACAGGAGGCATTGGAGCTCTTGCTGATGCTGACTTCTCCGACGCAGTCAGCACCGAAGCAGAGATCGCAATTGATACGTCTGACATCATCCTTTTTCTGGTTGATGCTCGGGAAGGATCCACCCCCGTGGATCAAGCTATCGCCCAGCAACTTCGCAAAGCTGCAGACAAAGTGTGTCTGGTGATCAATAAAAGCGACCATCAGGAACTCGATCATGTTGCGGGAGATTTCGCAGGACTTGGACTCGGAGATGGTATTTGCGTGTCGGCAGCCCACGGGAGAAACATCAAACTACTTCTGAGCGTAATTGACAGTCGTCTGACCCCATTTGCTGAATCAGTACATGAAGCCGAGGAGGCATCCCGCGTCACAGGCCTTAAAATTGTTGTGATCGGAAGGCCTAATGCCGGAAAATCATCATTGGTCAATGCAATCCTTGATGACGACCGCACCATTGTTTCCGAGGTTGCCGGCACCACCCGCGATGCGGTTGATATTCCGTACGATCGCGCAGGTGAACGTCACACTCTGATCGATACTGCAGGTCTGCGCCAGCGCTCGCGAATGGATACTTCCGTAGAGGTCTTTTCTGCCATGAGGGCAGAGAGATCGATCCGCCGGGCAGATCTCTGCCTGCTGGTCGTTGATATCGCCGCAGGAATAACCGCTCAGGACCGCAAAATAGCCCGTCTTGTACAGAAAGAACAAAAGCCGTGCATTATTGTTGCCAACAAGTGGGACCTCTACCATCCCGATGCTCCCAGAAGCGCCCGAATGGAAGAGGCCGAAGAGACGATCAGGAATGAGCTCTTCTTCCTCCACTACGCACCTTTCATCTGTGTTTCGGCGAGAGAGAAACAGGAACTGGACAGGATTTTTGCTTCAATAAAAAAGGTCAGGCAAGGGTCACAGAAGATCATGGGGACCGGCGAGCTCAATCGCCTTCTGAGTGATGCCCTCCGACGGAATCCTCCACCCACCAGTAAGCGGCAACGGAAACGGCTCAAGATTCTTTACGGCACTGCAGCGATTAATGACCGATATTCGGCCGTTCCTGTCCCTCTGTATATCTTGTTCGTCAACGACAAGCGCCTTCTTGGTGATACCTATCGGTCTTATCTTGAAAATGCGCTCCGCAAGGAAAATCCCTCTCTGGGAATTCCAATTAATTTTTCGGTGCGCTCACGCCGAAAACCCGAGAAGCAATAGTTCCAGGAAAGGCGATGGCTCTCGGAACGGAACCATCTACATTGAGGCGCCTATTCCTGTGTTGGTCGTTGATCATGCCTCTCGGAGCGTACAGAATGCCCCCATGCCCATACTCGAGGTTAAAAACCTGACTACCAGATTCCATACCCGGGCAGGGGTCGTTCATGCGGTAGAGGACATCTCTTTTTCGCTGGATGCTGGACAAACAGTCGGCATCGTCGGCGAATCTGGGTCGGGGAAAAGCGTCACCTGTTACTCCCTTTTGGGGCTGATTCCGCAACCGCCGGGAAAAATTCATGGCGGGAGCGCCATATTCCGGGGAAGCGCAGACCGTAAAGGTGTTGATCTTCTGGGCAGCTCCGAGAAAGAACTATCCGGTATTCGTGGCAAGAAGATCTCGATGATCTTTCAGGACCCGATGACCTCTCTGAACCCATACCTCAAAATCTCAAAACAACTGATCGAACCGTTGGAGGTTCATGAGAACATAAGTGGGCCCGATGCTCTGAAAAGGGCTATCGTTGCACTTGAAGAGGTCGGAATACCTGAAGCATCCAGACGGATTCATGCGTATCCGCACGAATTCTCTGGTGGAATGCGGCAGCGAGTCATGATCGCAATGGCTCTTATTACCAGACCCGAAATTTTAATCGCGGACGAACCCACAACAGCACTTGACGTCACCGTTCAAAAGCAAGTCCTCGATCTGTTGAAGGAGCGTCAGAAAGCACTTGGACTTTCCATCATACTTATTACTCACGATCTGGCTGTGGTCTCCGAAAGCTGCGACTTGGTAAACGTCATGTATGCAGGCCGGATCGTAGAACACGCACAGACGAGTGAACTTTTCTCGAGACCACTTCATGCCTACACCCGTTCACTCCTGAAGAGCATCCCGGCTACTCACCAGAGTGGGGAGTCTTTGTATACGATTCCCGGAGTTCCGCCAGACCTGTCCCAAGAACCGAATCACTGCTCTTTCACTCCTCGCAACACGATCGGGGATCCGAGCCTCTGCATGACGGATGAACGACCTGAACTCAAAGAAGTATCAAAGGGGCACTACGTACAAGACTGCCCGGGTTGCATTGCACCCTAGCCGATCCTCCTAGACCTCGATTTCCTCTCCGCCAACATGGAATCCAATTTTTCGCCTTTCCTCCGGCTCTACCTTCTGGGTGTAGCATAGAATTTGGAGGCTGGCTTGATGCGAAACAAACATACAGGAGGCTCCATCCACGATCCCCTCCACCACGACGCCCGAATGTCCATCTTCTCCTACAGAACGGACCTCTATGGAGCTCCCGTTGGCAAGAATGCATAGAATCACTGGCTGCTCATCCTCGGCCAGACGCTCCCGCCACTTTTGCACCCGGTGCGCGAGCCGCTTGACGAATTCTCCTGCGGACTCAAAGCGATGCTGCGCCTCTGCCGGCATATGAGCAAGAATCTCCCCAATATCAGGCATTCCTGTAATTCCTGGCAGGCTGATATAGGGGCTTCGCAATGACCCTTTTTGCTTGTCTGCCTCTCCCATCACCCTAGCTCATTTTCGATTTCGGCATAGGCACTATGGTTATGGATGGATTCAAAATTCTCAGCCTCGACCCTGTACCATGAGATTGATCCCTGTTCCTCAGACCTACGTGCAACGTTTCTCACCAAGTCCTCTACGAATACCGGATGATCATAAGCTCGCTCTGTTACCGCTTTTTCGTCTGGCCGTTTCAAAAGGCTGTAGAGCTCCGAACTCGCCGATTCCTCGACAATCTCGATCGCATCCTCAATCCAGATCACCTGCGAAGACCTGATCGAATAGGTGACAATGCCTCTTTGATTATGAGCTCCTCGTTCGCTGATGGCCTTGGAGCATGGGCACAAAGTTGTAACTGGCACCATGACCGTGAGGGCAAAGTCCTCCGTCTCACCAGCTTCGATTTCGAACCGGACCTCGTAGCAGAGATTGCCCTCTTTCTCTGTTACCGGAGCCCGCTTGGAGCGAAAGAAAGGAAATTGATACGTTACCCACGCGGTCTCTGCCCTGAGGCGCCTCTGAAGCTCGCGTGGCACCAGCCCTGGCTCCTTGACGTTCAGGCAGTTTCCATGCTCGTTGAGGACTTCAACAAAACGACTCATGTGCGTTCCCCTTTCGTCATGAGGCAGGTTCACAGCCAATGAGACATCCGCAACAGTATGTTGGATCTCGCCATCCCTTCCAACAACCCCACATGGGTGCTTCAGAGACTTGATCCCCACCCGATCGATAGGCAGATTCCGGTCGTCCTTTTCGTTCTGCGTGTCAATCAGATCCTGCATCGATCCCATGTGGGCCAGCCAGACGATCACGCTCCATTGACCCCGACCATTCAAAGTCAGGCATCCAAGGGAGGAATCAGGGAAGTAAGCTTACTGCCCGGGCACGCTTAATCTCACGAGTAATCTTACGGTGCATCTTGGCTGAAACACCGGTAACCTTCCGGGGAAGAATTTTTCCCGTCTCAGTGGTAAATTTTGCGAGCACCTTAGGATTCAGATAGGTGATCTGTTCGATCTGGAGGTCGAGCCGCTTCCGCGTCATCCTCTTGTTCGCCTTCCGGAATGCAATCCGGCGTTCCTTGGTCTTGGGCTCACTCATGATCGGTATCGGTCGTTAGCGGAGTTCGCGATGAAGTGTTCTACGCTTCAGGTAGTGATTGAACTTTACTTTCTCGAGCCTCCCCGGTGTCCGCAGACTTTTCTTGTTACGGGTAGTCGCGTAGCGGGATGGCTGTTTGCCCTCCGCCTTCGCTTCGGTGCATTCGAGAATGATGATGTCGCGTGGCATAGCTGCGAAAAGGGCGGAAAACCTAGCGGATCAGGCGCTTCCGTCAAGAGAAACTGCTGAAGATCCAGTTGTGGCTGCCCCGAACCCTATTGCATCAGAGCTCCGGAATTTCCGGTTAGGATTTTCCTGCTCCCACTTGTGCTGGCATTCTACCGTGAGACGAGCGATTGGCATCGCTTCCAAGCGGGCCTGGGGAATTCTTTTTCCCGAAATTTCACATATGCCGTAAGATCCGGCCTCAATACGTTCCAAAGCCGCCTGAATCTCCTGCAAGGCATCTTGCTCCTTGGAGAGTAGGTTAAGCGCAAAATCACGATCGTAGGCATCGCTACCTGCGTCACCCAGATGGGTGCCGCTTACCGATGCCTCTGAGCCCGAGGAGCCGCTACGTAGGGTCTCCTGCTGAACTCCATCCATCGCGTCCATCAGCTCATCCTGAAAATCGAGAAGGCGCTGGCGCTGCTTTTTCACAAAAAGCGTCAATTTGACGGGTTTTCTTGGAGCAACCTTCTTCGCGGCGGCCTTCTTCGCGGNNGCNTTCTTTGCAGCCTTCTTCGCGGGAGCTTTCTTTGCAGCCTTCTTCGCGGGAGCTTTCTTTGCAGCCTTNTTCGCGGGAGNTTTCTTTGCAGCCTTCTTCGCGGGAGCCTTCTTTGCAGCCTTCTTCGCGGGAGCCTTCTTTGCAGCCTTTTTCGCGGGAGCTTTCTTTGCAGCCTTCTTTTTCGCGGCCATGAGGTAAACTATTTACAGGAATTGTGCTGTGATAACCCGCTAGACACACGAACTTCTCAGCGCGGGCGGGATTGCCTACTGGCTTTCTACATACGCTGCAAGAGGAAAGTGCTTCACTTCTCCGTTGATATTCACATTTTCCAGACCGTCCTGCGCTTGAATTTGACCTCCGGCCTCCTAGGGTTTCATCGCGCTATGGATCTCCCTGCGGTCATTGAATCAGTCCTCATCGCCTCCGAAGACCCCCTGAGCTCCTCGGAAATTGCCCGTTTGATTCGAAATCGACTCGCTGAACTCGAGGACGGGATCGCTGACGATGAACAGCCTAGCGCGGCAGAAGCCGCTCTAGCCGGGACCATAAAAGACCGCTCTGACGTCGATGAAGAGGCGGTGATTGAAGCCATCCATGCTCTTAATCGTAAATATGATCGGGGCAAGCGCTCCTTCTCAGTGACGGAAAGATCGAAAGGGTGGAAAATTTTTACTCGGCCTGAATACGGAGGATTCGTACGCCAGCTCTTTCCCGGATTAAAACCCCGGCGCCTCAGCCCTCCCGCGATGGAAACCTTGGCCATTATCGCGTATCGCCAGCCAGTCACCAAGGCTTCTATTGAGCATGTGAGGGGCGTTTCATCTGACAGCATTCTCCAGAAATTACTCGATCGGGAGCTCGTTAAAATCGCAGGGAGAGCGGACTTACCTGGCCGACCTCTTCTCTACGGCACTACGGATTTCTTCTTTGAGCACTTCGGCATAAAATCTATCGATGAACTCCCCAATTCTGAGGAACTCCGTGCAGTTGAGATACCGGAGCCTCCGAGCGCGGAGGAATCTTCGGAAGGAGTGGAAGATGGTGCACCTTCGGAAGGGGAAAAACAACTTACGCTCGCTGAACCACATGAGGAAAATGTCTCTTCGGAAAAAGGAGAACTCGGCAGCTAGCTATTTTAAGGTTAGAATTTCACACCTATCCGCTCCAGCTACCAAAAAGTGTCTCTCGACGAAATCCGAAAGAAAATCGATTCAATCGATCAACAGCTGCTAGAAATTCTGTCGCAGCGGGCTGATCTCGTGCATGAGGTCGGCCTGATCAAGAAGCGCGAAGGCCTCCAGATATATGCGCCCGACCGGGAAGATGCTCTTCTCAGAAAGCTGGTGCAGATGAACCAGGGTATTCTTCCGGAAAAGTCCATCCGGGCGATTTATCGAGAAATCATGTCGGCCGCGCTCGCCCTCGAGGAGGACCTCAAAATTGCCTACCTTGGACCGGAAGGCACATGGACTCATCAAGCCGCAATCAAGAAGTTCGGACATTCCGTCAACTACAACTCACACTCTAGCTTTGCAGAGGTCTTTGATGATGTTGCCCGGCGTCGGGCGGATTACGGAGTTGTTCCAATCGAAAACTCTACCGAGGGCGCGGTTTCCCATACCCTTGACCTTTTTGTCGACTCCACACTGAGGATCTGTGCCCAGATTCTTCTCCGAATCGAAAACAATCTTCTCGCCGCAATTCCACGCGACAGCATCACGACGCTCTACTCACATCCTCAGGTTTTTGGCCAATGCAAGAACTGGATCCTTCGAAACTTGCCGGATGCTGAACTGGTAGAAGTTTCGTCAACAACAAGGGCCGCTCACCTCGCGAAGGAAAAGGCCTCTGAAGGAGCCGCGGCATTGGGTGGCAAGCTGGCTGCTGAGCTCGCAGGTCTCGAGGTTCTCGAAGAGTCAATTCAGGATCGCGCCACCAACACAACCCGCTTCCTCGTCATTGGGGAAAAAACATGTCCCCCGACCGGCCATGATCGCACCTCTATACTGTTTTCAGTTAACGACCGCCCAGGGTCACTAGTCGCTGCCCTGAAGGCTTTCGATTCCTTTGAGATCAATATGTCAAAGATCGAATCAAGACCTTCAAAACAGAAGGACTGGGAGTATATTTTCTATGTGGATCTCGCGGGGCATTGCGAGACCGAGCAAGTGTCTTCAGCTCTCGCAGAACTTGAAAAACATTGCTCTCTGGTCAAGCTCCTCGGCAGCTATCCCGACAGCGCCGAATAGCAGAACCATCGGACCATCATTCAAGCAGATCTCCAATCAATGCGGCCATCTCCTCCGCCATGTCTGCAGTGTTGACCTCCATACCTGCGGCCAGCAACGCGTGATTGGTCAGTTGATCCGCCACTTTTGATGCCAGTTCTCCCCGTTCCTCACGAATGGATGCAAGCTGCCGAATAAGTGGATGGCGGGGATTTACTTCAAGCTTGGCCTTCGCCTCTGGTGCCTCCTGCCCCATTGCTTCCATCATTGCCCGCATCTGTGCATTCGGAGCGTCCTCGGGAAGGAGCGCAACCATGGGATGATTGACTAGCCTTTTCCCAGCCTCAACCTGTGCGACACGGCCCTCGAGTGATGAATTCAACCATGAGATCACCCCCTCCGTCTCCTTCTCGTCCAACGAGTCCTCCTCACCCTCCTGAGGAAGGTCCTCCAATTCAATTCCAGACCGATTTGCAGCTATCAGCTTCTTACCCTTATACTCTCTGAGACCTTCAAGGACGTAGTCATCAACCGCCTCGGTAAAGAATGCAACCTCAAGACCCCGGTCCCGAAATCCTTCGAAATAAGGCCCCCTCTCAAGTGCCTCACGGCTGGAACCAACCAGAAAATAGATTTCCTCCTGTCCCTCATTCATTCGATCGAGGTAACCGTCGAAAGAGCTAAGCTCTCCCGGATCCGTCATGGAAGATTCAAATCGCAGAAGTCCTGCGAGTAGCTCCTGATGCGCCGGAGATGCGACAATGCCTTCCTTGAGAAAGCGATTAAACCTCTCATAAAATTTCTTATAGTCCTCCGGAGAATCTTCCGCCTGCTTTGCTAGAAATTTGATGAAGCGCTTAGTAATTACCTCGCTGAGTTTCCGGACCAAGGCAGTATCCTGCATGGATTCCCGTGAAATATTCAGTGGTAAATCTTCGCTATCCACAACACCTTTCACGAATCGCAGCCACTCGGGCAGAAGGCCTTCCGGTTGCGCATCGATCAAAACCTTGCGGCAGTAGAGAGCGACCCCGGGAGGCTGCGCTCCCAGACCCATACGCTCCGCGTTCTCCTCAGGAACAAATAGAAGTGCATTGATCGCCAGTGGGGCGTCCGCAGAAAAGTGCATGGTGTAGCGAGGGTCATCCATCGCATGTGCCGTAAACTGGTAGAACTCCTTGTATTGTTCATCGGTTACCTCTTTTTTTGGACGTAACCACAGGGCTTCGACCGTGTTGACCCGCTCATCATTCAGATTCACAGGGAAGCCAACAAAGTTCGAGTAGCGCTCGACGATTCCCCTGACTCTGTGGGTCTTCGCAAACTCTTCGTGCTCCTCCTTGAGATGCACCACGATCCGAGATCCCCTCCTCTGCCCTTCTACCTCATCGATGGTATAGCCACTGGCTCCATCACTCTCCCAGCGCAGGTGCTCCTCATCCTCCTTCCACGAATGGGTAAAAACCTCCACCTTATCCGCGA
>PBAI01000039.1 GCA_002715825.1 Roseibacillus sp.
AGAAGCCCGCTAAGAAGAAGGCTGCTAAGAAGCCCGCTAAGAAGGCTGCTAAGAAGCCCGCTAAGAAGGCTGCTAAGAAGCCCGCTAAGCGTAAGGCTGCACGGAAGCGTCGCTAGAATTGGCCCCGAAAATTCTTTCGATCAAGAGGGACGTCGTTTTTGGCGTCCCTCTTTTTTGTACTCCGATAGATGGAATTTGTAACGAGGTCACCCGTTACCCCCCGACTCTTATCGACAATGAACATCTTCATCTTGCCCATTGGCATGGTCCGATAAATCTTCCTTGCGCGATGGCGGGACCCAATTCATCTTTACCAAGAACGGTAAGCGCGATTAGCTCAGTGGTAGAGCGCTAGCTCGACACGCTAGATGTCGCTGGTTCAAATCCAGCATCGCGCACCATCCCTCCCCTGCGGAGTGTGATACCAAACCGAAAAGACTCCCTGGTTCCCCACGTCGTAAGCAACGAAAATGCATGTTGAGACTGAGCTTCCACACCTCGTCAGGCTGCTCGACGATGACAATCCGATAGTGAGGAAGACTCTCTCCGAGCGCTTCGCCGAGTGTCAGGGTGACGTTAGCTCTGAGCTGGACAGACTAGGCATTCGTCTACCAGAGGAAGATCGAACAAGATTGAGTAATCTTCTGGCGCCTGGTCGCCGTCGCCAGATCCGGGATCAATGGGTTGTGCCACAGCAGGGTCTGGATGAAGGCGGCGCAGACTGGGAGTCCTTTGAACAACTTCTGCGTCTCCTGAGTGAGTTGCTTCACGATGGAACTTCGCTGCGTTCTTCACTTCCCGATGCGATTGACCGAATCGCCGATGAAGCCGTCCTGAATAACGCACAGGGAGATGAACAGTCCCTCTGTGAGTTTCTTTTTGGATCGGGCCGTTTTCGCGGAGACAAGGAAGGGTTCTATTCTCCAAGCAATGCCGATCTCCTTTGGATTATTACAAATCGCAAGGGTAACCCGATCGGCTTGGCAGTACTCGCCATGCTAGTTGGTCACCGTCTGGACCTAGATATTGGCGGCTGTAATTTTCCTGCTCACTTCCTTGCGTGGATTACTATCGAAGGTAATCCGCACCTCGTTGATTGTTTCGGGGGAGGGCGTATTATTTCGGTAGATGATGTTCGTGATAACTCTGCTGTTCTCACGCCCGATTCCCGACGAGCGATTCAGGGTCCATGTACCATGCGTGATATTCTCGTGCGAATTCTCCGCAACCTCCATCTCGCCTTTACCCAGCACGACCGGGTGGATGACATGGGTCTCACAGGGGATCTCCTATCTTCTTTACAGGGAGAGCAATGATTCTCAGCGAAGAAACCATAGAGTTGGGCGGCTATACCCTTCGCCGCCACATTTTTCATCCTCCAAAGGAAATTCCCATTTGCGGAAGTGCTTTACTTCTACATGGACAGGGTGATTGGGCTGGGAGATACGGTGAATTCCTGGAGCCCTTTATTGAAAAAGGTATAATCTGTGTGGGAACGGATTTTCCAGGCCATGGATACTCCGAGGGAAAACGAGGTCACATCCCGGGAATTGAAATCGTCGACCAGATCAATGCAGCCAACCGCGACCGCTGCCATGAGCTTACCGGGGCCAAAGAGACGAAGTTGGGAATTATTGGACACTCCGCCGGAGGCCTCCTGGCCCTCCGGGAGCTTCTTGAAAGGCCCCAACTATACTGGTTTTCATGGATCAGTTCTCCCCTTCTAAGGCCAGAGGCAGGACAAAATCCTCTTCTCGTTCGCCTTGCTGGAATCATCGCCTACTTCTCTCCGAAACTCACGATGTCGACGGGTGTCTCTCACGATCAGTGCAGCGCACTCCCAGAGGACCATGTAGGAGAAGGGAAACTAGATAGGATGCATTCCCGCATCTCCTCTCGCTGGGGTCACACCCTGATTCATACTGCTGCGCGAGTCCGAAAGGCCTTCCGGTCCTGCCCTCCACAGATACCCTTACTGATAACGCAGGGGCTGAAGGATTCCATTTGCTCGCCCCACGACCTCAGGACTCTTCTGGAGGGTTTGGAGATTTCATCTCTGACCGTGCACGAATTTCCTGAAGCTCTTCACGAGCCCTTCGCGGATATCACCGGCCCTGCTGTTCGTCTCGCATTAGCCCAATGGCTTGAGCGGATAGGCACGGCCTGACCACAGCCCACCTCAAGCCTCTCCCTCGGGGTAAAGCTCGTGGTATTTGATTGCTTCCACACCTACGGCGAGCGCCGTTCCGTAAATGCTTTCCTCATCCATGGTCCGGGAGATCTGTGCCGCAGGGCGAGTCAACCCGAGGATAAACTGCCCGTATGCGTTTGCTCCTCCTACATGGGTAAGAAGCTTCAGAGTAATATTTGCAGCGTCGAGGTTTGGGAAGACGAGGACATCTGCCGCCTGCTTGAACTCTGCGTTTGGAATTTTGATCTCCGAAGCGAGCGGATCCAGAGCCGCGTCTGCTTGCAATTCTCCATCGATTTCGACCTCTTCCGGGTCAACCTGCTGACGAGCGATCTCCGTCGCGACACGAACTTCACGCCCTGAAGAAGTTGACGCGGAGCCCTTCGTGGAATGACTGAGAAGAACAACCCGCGGACGACGACCAAGATATATTCGGGCAAGCTGGCCGGTCTCAACCGCGATCGCTGCAAGCTGTTTGCTTGATAGCTCCTCATTCAATCCGCAATCAGCGAGAAAGAGCACTCCCTCCCTTCCAAAGTGTGCGAGATGTGGAGCCGAGAGAATGGCAACAGAGAAGACTCTTGGAACAGAAGGCACCGGTTTGACCAGATGTAGAAGTGCCCGGAAGATGGCCGCCGGGTAGCTCTGGTTTCCTCCGACAAGTCCATCCGCCTGACCGTACTGGATCATCATTGCCCCAAAGTAGGCGGGCTGCCGGAGGATCTCTTCCACATTGGAGATTTCAAATCCCCGGACGTGTTCAGTACGACGAAGAAATTCGCAAAAGACCTCGTAGTCAGCCGCAGAGGAAGGCTCCAGCACTTTGACAAAGTCTAGGCTGATTTTCAGGTCCCCAGCCAACTGACAAATTTCCTGCCGGTTTCCCAGAAGGATCGGAATTCCCACCTCCGTCTCTACCATTCGCGCAGCCACCCGCAGAATACGCTCGTCTGCACCATCCGTAAATACGATCCTCTTCGGATGGCTTTGTAACTTCGGCTCAAGAGACTGCGTAAATACGTCTCTTGCCGTTACCCGTGCTTGCTCGCTTGACTCTGACATGGCCCTTTCCTTGCGCCGCCGGACAAAACTAGTATTCCTCTTACCAAGCCACAACGCCAAAGGTAGTTCTGGCGAAAAAGATTTCACATGCCGGCTGACTACCACACCCATACCCCCCTCTGCCACCACGCTGAGGGACAGCCGCAGGACTACATTGATGCGGCCCTCAGGGCAGGCCTCAGCGAGTATGGCATATCCTGCCACGGCCCTGTGCAGGAGGAACCGTTCGACGATTGGCGGATGCTTGCCTCTGAACTTCCAGCATACTTCAACTGGGTTGATACCGCCCGCGCTTATGCGCAAAACCGAATCCCGGTTCGGCTGGGGTTGGAGTGTGACTGGCTCCCCGGGTGCGAACAGTGGATTACTGCACTTTCAGGCAAGGCAGAGTGGGACTATTTAATTGGATCCATCCACTACCTTGATGGATGGAATTTTGACAGCCCTCACCTCCTGAAGGCCTGGGGAGAAGTTGATGTCGAGGAAGCATGGACTCGCTACTGGGAAGAGTATTCCTCCATGGCGAAAAGCGGACTTTTCGATTTCCTTGGCCATCCCGATCTGATCAAGAAATTTTCTTATCGACCTCCGGGAGATCTGACTCGCTTCTACGAACCTGCGATCGAGTCCATCGCGAGGGCGGGTTGTGCGATTGAGTTGAACACAGCGGGGTGGCATAAGCCCTGTAAGGAACAGTATCCTGCTGCCGATTTCCTCAGCTTGGCTTGCAGTGCCGGAGTTCCATTACTACTCAGCTCCGATGCCCACGCTCCTGGTGAAGTTGCTCGAGACTTCGACCAGGCTGCGGTTATTGCTCTCGAGGCAGGTTATCGGGAAACCCTTCTTTTCGAGAAGCGCCAAAAAACTTCTCTGGATCTGACACGTTTGTCGTGACGCTATTCTCAGGGAGACACCATGCCCTCACCAGCGGCGGCGCTTCCATATGAAGGGTTCTGCAGAGCGCCAAGAAACCTGAAATAATGAAGAGCTCCGCTGGGAGTTGAACGAAATGTTCCCCGGATTTTTCGGTTAGGCAGTATGTCTCAAACTTGCGGATCAGTCATCTCAGGACATGCAGAGTGCCTTTAGATACCCGAAAACACCTTCCGCGGAGGAAACCGAAGATGCGTCTGATCCAATCAAGACAGGTTGTTCATCCTCCTGGACATGATCTCTACCGTGCGAGCCCTTCACCAGAGACGCATCAAGCGGAATAACGGGAAGCAACGCCCGAAGGCCCAGCTTTTTTTTCAGTAGAAAAGACGCTACCCTGATCTGTGGCAGGGCGATGGAAGGATCTATGTGAAGTTCCGCAGGATCGTATCCGGGCTTCCGGTGAATATCGACGGTGCGTGCAAAATCGGGAGCCACAGAATCATCAAGCCAGTAATAATACGTAAACCACGCATCGGCCGACGCAACTGCAACGAAATCTCCACTCCGCTGCTCTCCGATTCCCTTGCCGAAGCAGCCCTCCCTGACTTCAGCAACGCCTTCGGCGGATTCTACCACGTGCCGCACTTCGTTCCGAATAGAGTCGTCCTGCACGTAAACGTGCGCGACCTGATGATCCGCGACCGCAAAAGCCCGGGAAGCTCCTGCGTCAAGAATCTCCAGTCCGAGTTCGTCTTTGATCTGGATCCATCCCTTCTCACGAAAGATCCGATTCAAATGCACCGGTCTGTCGACCTTTGAAATGCCATACTCCGAGAGAAGCACAACCTCCACGCCTCTTGCCTCGAAAAAGTCAACAAGGTCACCGACGAGTTGATCTATTCCGTCGAATTCCTCCGTCATCTCAGGCGCATCCGGCCCCCACCTCTGCAAGCCGTAATCGAGATGGGGAAGATAGACCAGATTGAGATCCGGTTGCTCCCGCTCCTCAACCCAGCGAGCGGAATCAGCAATCCATTGAGAGCTGGGAAGCCCCGCCCGGGGTCCCCAGAAACTCAGAAAGGGAAATTCACCCAATTCTCCTACCAGCTCATCACGTAATCCAGGAGGATGGGCATAGACATCGAGGACCTTTCTCCCGTCAGCAGGATAAATCGGCCGTGGAGTCACGGACCATTCCGCACTGGAGTACATGTTATACCACCAGAACATTTTGGCGCAGCGGAAGTCTCCCTTTTCTCTTCGAAGGGCCTCCCACAGTTTTTCTCCGCGAACAAGATGGTTACTTTGTTTCCAGAAACGAACCTCAGCATCTTCCCGCTCATACCAACCATTTCCGACAATTCCATGATCGGAAGGAGAGGTCCCGGTAAGGTAAGTTGCCTGTGCTGTGGTAGTTACCGCGGGAAATGCTGGGGCAAAACTCGTCGTCTGACGACTTTCAGCAATCCCCCTGATCCGGGGCAGATTTTTAGCGATCAGACCCTTGGTGAGGCCCACCACATTCAAGACAGCAACACGTTTCATCGAGGGTCCTTGGATTGACTCCCGGCTAGATCGGCAATCCCTGCTGAGATGCCTCTTTTAATTCATTAATGCAGGACTCATGCAATGGCTGATCAACCGAATGACGGTCTGCGCCCTGTCCGATCCCTTCCAGCATGAGGACCGTCAATTCACCTCCAAGATGCTCCCGAAACTCCTCGAGGCCCCGATAGACCATACGGCGCCCTTCCTCATCCCGGATTTCCAGAGACTCATGCCAGACAGGCAACTGCAGCTTCTGCAATACTCCCACCGCACGCCACGCATCCTTTTCCGACAACCAGCCACAGCGAGCAGAATAAAGAGTGTCCAGTGCTACCCCTACTGAAACAGCATCGGCATGGCTCAACTCAAAGTTGGTCAATTGCTCCATTTTATGGGCAGTCCAGTGACCAAAATCCAGAGGTCTGCTGCTACCCGTCTCAAAGGGATCGCCCCCGAGGGCAATATGTCGAGCATGTAGGATAGCGGACCTTTCAACTGCTTCCTCCAACGCGACCGGATCAAGGGAGTTGAGGGACTTAACATTCTCCTCCAGCCAGTCAAAAAATTCACCATCCTTCACAAGGGCAACTTTTACAGCCTCAGAAAGTCCACTCCGATTGTTGTGAGCACTTTGTGTGTAGAGGAACTGGAAATCATTAACTACCGCATAGGGGACTGCAAAAGCTCCGATAAAATTTTTCTTTCCGAAGGCATTGATCCCGTTTTTCACCCCTACCCCACTATCATCTTGCGCGAGAGTTGTAGTCGGGAATCTCACCAGTCGGACACCACGGTGCGCAGTCGCCGCGGAAAGGCCGATCACATCCAGAAAGGCTCCACCGCCAATACAGAAGACGTAGGAGTGTCGGTCGATCCCATTGCGTTCGATCGGGATAATCCCATCCATGATCTGGGTCTTGCTGATCTTGCAGTCCTCTCCGCCTGCCATGACGACAATTTCGGTGAGCTTGAGATTCGTCTGGGTTTCCAGGTAGCTCTGGATCTGTTTCCGGAGACTTGGGAACAATTCGTCGATTGAGCTCTCAAGAAAGACAATGACTTTGCGCTCACGCTCTACCTCCAGCAAATCTGCAAGCACACTATTACCCTCAGCGAAGGCATCCTTGGTAAAACGGATGCGATGCCTGAAGGTCACCGGGATGTCGAAATCGTATGCACCCATGAACTTCTTTAGTTAACTCAGACTACGGAGATTGGCCACAGTTTCTTAGTCCAGATTCCTCTGCCTACTCCCGGCAATCATTTCCGCTGTAATAAGAGGAAAAATTGGCCTTTTGCAGCCAATGTCCCACAGCTAAAGAGTGCTGATGAAAGATACAAGAATCCTTTCGGAGGGAAATTATCTGGGGCTCTACGAACGGGACGGTTGGGAGTTTGCCGACAGACCCAACGCCACGGGGGTAGTTGGGATCCTCCCCCTGACCTCAAATGCCGAGGTCATTCTGGTGGAGCAATTCCGAAAACCGGTCAGCGCGCAAGTGATCGAGATTCCCGCAGGCCTTGTCGGCGACGAGAAGGAGTATCGTGGGGAAACTCTAGCAGATTCGGCACGCCGGGAACTTCTCGAGGAAACTGGTTTTCAGGCCGGGTCGATGGAACTCCTGCTCTCCACCCCCACCTCAGCAGGAATGACCCCAGAGATCACACATCTTTTTCTCGCCACGGACCTGCAGCAGAAATCCGCAGGGGGCGGGGTTGCAGGAGAGGAGATTGAGGTGCACCGCGTTCCCTTACAGAATCTCCGGGAATGGTTGCAGCAAAGGGAATCCTCCGGCATGCTGATTGATTCCAAAATTCATGCGACACTCTGGTTGGCCGGGAGATACGATCACGGCTTGCAATGAGATCGAGCCCGGTGCCTAGTAGGCCCATGCAACCTTCGAATCGACGTCGCTTTATATCTACTGGAGCCCTTGCCGCCGCAGCTGGCGTCTACCGGGTCCACGCAAATCATCACGAAGAAGAAAGGAAGCCTCCGATTCTGCTTTCCTTGAAATGTGGCATGTGTGGAGACGGTCGAACCCTCGAGGAAAAATTCCAGATCCTCAAGAGCCTCGGTTATGACGGGGTAGAGCTCGATTCACCGGGAGGACAAAATAAGGAAGAGGCAAAAGCCGCCTCGGAGAAAGTCGGACTGCCAACCCACGGAGTAGTCGACTCTATCCACTGGGGAACTACGCTCTCCGATTCTTCGGCTGAAATTCGGGAAAAGGGACTGCAAGGGTTACTCACCGCAATCCGGGAAAGCGATGCTATAGGGGGCACCTCTGTCCTGCTGGTCCCGGCAGTGGTGAATTCCAAAGTCAGTGAGCAACAAGCGTGGGACCGTTCGATTGAGCAGATCAGAAAGGCTTTGCCACTCGCGGCGCAACTAGGTGTCCATATTCTCATCGAAAATGTCTGGAACCGTTTCCTCTACGACCACGACGGTCCGAACAATCAAACAGCAGAAAAACTGGTGAAATATATTGATGCGATTGATAGCCCTTGGGTGGGCTCCTATTTCGATATCGGGAACCACCAGAAATACGGCAAACCCGCAACTTGGATTCGCTCTCTCGGACATCGGATTGTGAAGCTCGATGTTAAGGACTGGGGGGTAAAGGCTGGTTTTTCGAAGATCGGTGCTGGAGACGTTGACTGGGCAGACGTCCGAAAAGCTCTTGCAGAGATCCGCTTTACGGGGTGGGCCACTGCTGAGGTTGGTGGCGGAAACCGAGCCCGATGCGCAGAGGTTCTTGCTAACATGCGAACTTATCTTCTCGGGTTGTAGTGCCCATTGCCCGCATCGGCGATGCACGACCCATATCAGGACCGGTTTTCCGGCATAAGTCGACTTTACGGAGACTTGGGCGCAAATGCCCTTCGCGAGGCACACGTAGCTGTCATTGGAATCGGAGGAGTAGGCTCCTGGTGCGCGGAAGCGCTCGCGAGGACAGGACTCGGTGAGATCACCCTTGTGGATCTTGACGAAATCTGCATCTCCAACACCAACAGGCAAATACACGCTCTCTCTCAGACCGTTGGCCAATCAAAGGTCAAGGTTATGGCAGAGCGGCTTGGCATGATTAATCCGAATTGCCGTCTAAACGCAGAAAGTTACTTTCTTAACGAGAAGACTCTCGAAAGCGTCCTTGAGCGACCAGTCGACGGAATAATCGATGCGATTGATGCAGTACGCCCAAAATGCCTTCTCCTCGCTGAGTGTGTAAAAAGAAAGATCCCCATTGTTACATGCGGGGCAGCTGGCGGACGGCGTGATGCGACCCTAATCCGTATCGAGGATCTTAGCCGAACCTTCAACGACGCTCTACTCCATCAAGTGCGAAAAAATCTCCGCAGTAATCATGGCTTTCCCAGCGGCGATGGCTCCAGGAAAAAATTTGGTATCCGTGCCATATTCTCTCCCGAGGACACGCAATACCCCCAGGGAAATGGTTGCGTCTCAAAACAGCGCCCTTCCACTCAGGTTGCTGGNCTCCGCTGCGATGCAGGGCTGGGGGCAGTTACCCACGTCACGGCAACATTNGGTCTTNTTGCGGCCGGAGAAATGATTAATTTCATGACCTCCCCNACACNTGAAAAAGGCGGCAATAAGCCGCCCTCGTGATTGGAGATGACCCGATGTNACCGCTGATTACTTAACCCCCTTCTTGGAGAGNCGCGTCCCNCGGGTTGAACCCTGCCGGGCNTTNAACTTGGGGTTTGTCTTGTTAATGACGTAGAGNGTGCCACGACGTTTCACGATCTGGCATCCAGCGTGTCGGCGCTTAAGGGAATTGAGAGAGGAGAGAACTTTCATGGCTCGTCCGGGAGGGAGCGCACTTTACGGCGGATCGATTCTCTGTAAAGCCTATTCTTGCCTGCATTTTCTGCNATNTCGGCGCACTTGCGGTCGTCAAANGGGTATGACACCCTTCNCNTCAGCATCCTTGTAAACAGCTGCGCTCGATGGCCCTTATTGGCTCACCAAGACCGACATATGGCGGAAAACCCTATTCAGGAACCGGACCCACCTTTTGACCTCTCACTCCGTCCCCCGGGATTTGCAGAATTCCACGGTCAGGCAAAGGTCACCGAACGACTCATGCTCATGGTCGAGGCTGCCCGTCAGCGAGAAGACGTTCTGGAGCATATTCTTCTCTCGGGCCCCCCTGGACTAGGTAAGACAACCTTGGCGAATATCATTGCGAGCGCGGCCCACTCCACGATCCACACGACCTCTGGACCACAGGTCGAAAAGGCGGGAGATCTTGCCGGAATTCTCACTAACCTGCAACGGGGTGANGTCCTCTTTATTGACGAAATTCACCGTCTCCACCCCGCAATCGAAGAATACCTCTACCCGGCAATGGAAGACTATCGCCTTGATATCATAATCGATTCCGGTCCCTCTGCTCGATCCATACAGCTTAACCTTCCAAAATTCACTCTCGTAGGAGCAACCACTCGATCCGGAATGCTTACCGCTCCCCTGCGATCTCGTTTNGGTCTCGTGAATCGACTCGACTATTACAGCCTCGAAGAGCTCTCCACCATCATCATGCGTTCCGCCAGCTTGCTCGATATTGACGTGGACGATGGAGGATCCCGGGCAATCGCCGCCCGTTCAAGAGGAACTCCCCGGGTCGCCAACAACCTTTTGCGATGGGTCAGGGACTACGCTCAAGTCCGCGCTGAGGGTCTTATCGATTCCGTCACTGCAGGAAAAGCCCTGGCCATGATCGAAATCGACGACGACGGTTTGGATGAGATGGACAAACGAATACTCGAAACTATGATTTATAAATTCAATGGAGGACCAGTTGGACTGAGCTCTCTCGCGGTCGCGGTTGGAGAGGATTCCTCGTCACTGGAAGAGGTCCATGAACCCTTTTTGATTATGCAGGGATTTCTTAAAAGAACCCCCAGAGGACGTGTCGCCATGCCTTCAGCCTATCAGAAAATCGGAGCTGAGCTTCCAGCAGGCGGAGTTCAGGGAGAATTTCTCTAGGGAGTATGCTCTCGGGCAGGCCCACAGCCCCTTCCGATGTTTATTCCGTCTTGCCCTTCTCTTCTCTCAGGCGCTTTTCCTTGCGGGCTTTCCGCCGAGCTCTTTTCTCAGCCTTGCTCTCGGGNGATGCTGTCTCATCCGATTTTTCCNTGAGATCAGCCTCACGGGGAGACGNAGCTTCCTTGAAATCCTCTACCCCCACCAGCTTCTGGACGGAGANCACCTTGATCGGCATCTTCCCCGGTGCGCCCGGCGNCTGTGGAATTCCCGCGGGAAGACCCGTCTCCAGGACGACGGTGGANGCGACCTCNAAAGGCTGTCCCAGCTNGATATCAAATAGCATGGTTCCCGTCGCTTCCTTGACTTCGGTCCGAAGAATNTCGTCCTTCTTTTCGTCCTTCGCCGCCTTGGTCGCACCGCTCATCGAAACTCTGGCGACTTTGCGACCCTTATCCTCAAAAATTTCCTCCATTTTAAGAACGTAACGAATGGTCACTTTGCCTCCGAGGTCCCCCATGGGCAATTCAACATCCGTCTCCCAGGAGTCGCCCGCCTCCACGTTTTTACCCGGAAGCAAGTCCACACTCTGCCGCGCCATTGCCTCAAGCTCTTCCTTTCCCATGCCCATCTGCCCGGCGCCCTTGAGATCGTCCAGACCTTCGGTGGCGACTAAGCTGCCGTCCTTGCCATAGACGGCTGCGAACCTTGTTTCCATAAGGGGCTTCAGAGCAGTCCCCAGCATTCCTCCTCTCTTGGCCGGATCAGACGAATCATACTCCATCTCCAAGCCCTGCATTTGCTGCTTCATTCGAACAGAAGCAAACGCGTGCCCGACCTTGACTCCTTTCTTGTGGGGGCTCACATCATTGTGAATGCGCATTGTCATATTCGCCGTGGTTTCGATTAACCCCTGCCCGGGTAAGGGAATTTTCATCGAAGTATCAGCCGTATTTTCGAAAATATAGCGTTTTCCCGGCTCCCACCGAAGCCTGAGCTCCGCCGCGTTAACTGGAAGAATGGCGAGNATCAGGGCGGCAAGAACAGCAATACNGGCAGTCAAATTCNCGTNCATNNGACTCTTGTCGGGCGGGATCGCACAGGAAACAAGGGAAAATCCTGCCTCTCAGAGAACATTATGCTTACAGTGCCTTCGTGAATACGGAACTGGGAGACCTTATTGACCGCTGCCGAACGAGTGGACTACGGCGAACAAAAGCCCTTGAGGTTCTTCTGGATACNCTGCTTGCAAACGAGAGNCCCATCACCCTCGCCGGCTTAGCGGAATCACATGACCTNTCCTCNCAATGTGACAAAGCCACGATTTACCGGCTGCTTCACCGCCTAACTGATGCCGGTATTGTCCGCAGGCTCGGACTCCACGAGCGAGCGGCTTACTTCACACTTATTTTGCCCGAGCGACGTTGCGACTATCTCATCTGCACCGAATGCGGAACGATTACCTTGGTTGATGCCCCTTGCCCGGTCCATGACCTGCAAAATGAGATACGCAGCAAGACCGGATACTTGAATCTTTATCACGAGCTCGAATTTTTTGGCACCTGCCCCAAGTGTGCCGCCTAGCTCACGGACTACGGCATGTCTTCCGACGAAGCGGACATCCTGATTGAGGGATTTCTCGAATTTCTCTCGGTGGAAAAGAACGTTTCTCCCCGAACCCTTTCCAATTATGAACATGCACTGCGGNCGTTTCGAACCTGGGCGGGCGATCAGTTCTCCACGTGGGAAAACTGTGATCCGGATCATTTTCGCTCCTACCTCTTCGACTGCATGAAGCAGGAGCTCGCACGTTCAACGATTCGACTCCACTTTTCGGCACTGCGCTCCTTCTACAAGCATCTCGTCTCTCGTCACGGACTGTCGAAAAGCCCGGTCGCGGAAATACAGCTTCCCAAGATCGAGCGGCAGCTTCCGGTTGTGATGACTCTCAGCCAGATTGAACAGCTCCTCGAACTTCCAGCGAAGATACCGAGGGAAAAGCANGCTCCCCCATGGCAGGCCCTCAGGGATACCGCTGTTCTGGAACTGTTTTATTCAACCGGCCTGCGCCTTGCCGAACTGGCGGCCNTNGAGGTGAGAGACCTTGAAAACCTCTCNGACACCCTGAGAATTATTGGNAAAGGTTCCAAGGAGCGTCTTGTGCCNATTGGCTCTCACGCCATGAAGGCGATCGAAGCATACCGTCAAGCCGCCAAGGTGACTGATGGGCCTCTGTTCGTGTCCAAACTTCGCAAACGCCTCTCCACCCGCTCAATAAATAANCTGCTAAAAAAATACCTTCGCCATTCCGANATTCCTTTCAACATTACCCCTCATAAACTCCGCCATTCCTTCGCGACCCACCTCCTCGATGCAGGAGCGGACCTTCGCAGTGTACAGGCGCTACTTGGNCATTCTTCCCTGTCCACAACCCAGATCTATACTCACGTGACGAAAGAGCGCCTGAGAGAGGCATACGACCAGGCCCATCCTCGGGCAACTTAACAAGCAAGTTACTTGGAGCCTCGTTCAGAGCAGAGCTTACGCGTGCGTCATTCGTGACAAAGAAAAAGGGGAGCCTTGTCGGCCCCCCTTTCTGATTGAATTTTTACTGAAGTGAATCGTTTCGATCAGCAACAGATTAGAAGCTGACGGAAACAGAGGCTCCACCAAAGGTCTCGTCTTCGAGAACCCAGTCGTCGGATACAGAGTGACTGAGGTAGGCGCTCAAGGTAATTGCATCACTTGCAGCATATTCGAGCGCACCAGTCACTGAGTAGAACATNACGTCNTCGGCAACTCCGCCCAGAGGGTCGGTATCCCATACTCCGGCATTGGCGCTGAGACTACCCGAAAGGCTGCCTCCCAGATCAACGGAATAACTAGCACCAACTTCATAATAGAAGTCGTGGGTGTAGCTATCNTCCGATCCATTGAAGTAAATGGATGCACTCAGGGCGATTCCACCCACGTTGGTGCTTGCTCCAAGGAACGGTTCAAGTTGGTCTGCAACGAGCAAACCCCCACCCTGATAAGAGTGGTTGGCGAGTCCAGCGCTCACGGTGAGAGCGTCGCTGACGCAGCGGGAAACAGAAGCTTCTGCCCGAAATTCGTCAACGTTGCCGGCCCACGACCCGTACCAGAGTCCAATATTCCAATCAGCCAAGTCTGTGTTTCCCGCGAAGCCAAGGCTGAAATCAACCAAGTCTTCACCAAGATTCACACCCCGGTAAATATAGTCGGAATGATATCCGACCGAGGCACTACTTTCAATGTCTGCATTGGCGGAGCCAAGCAGAGCAGTTGAAAGTCCTGCGATTGCTAGCATGCGTGTAGGTCTCATAACGGAGAAACCCTTGAGCGGGAGGATACGATTGTCAATCCACACCAACAATTTCCNTCCGTTACATGAAGCTTATTTGAACTATCAGATTTTATGAAATAANGNTCCCGAACCTTTATCNGNATCGAAAGATCCCCTTCCTGGCCTATCACGACCCAGGCAGGAGAACCTTTCGGCCCTCCTGCCTGGGTCTACGCGACACTACTCGCTCCACAGGATCAAAATTAGAAACCGAATCCGACTCCAACGCCTGCATAGGTCTGGTCATCAAGGTCGTCGGAAAAGGTGGTAGTTATGTGAGGTGAAATTGTAATGCTGTCCGAGACCGCAATATCGTATCCAGCAGACAGGGCGAAATACTCAACTTCATCGTCAAAGTAGCCATAGGTCGCCGACAATACCACCCCACCAATGGCATAACCGGCAGAGAACTCCCAGTAAAGATCATAGCCATAGCTGTCGCTCTCATCGTAGTAGGCAGCAACTCCGAGGGATACTCCACCAACCTCTGCTTCTACAGAAACATAAGGCTCAATGTCATCGCCAACAGCGGGCTCGAGGCCAAAGTAAGAATAATTGGTGACACCCACTGCGAGACTGAAACTTCCGAGGTCCTTGGAGACTTCTCCGTAAATATCCAGTTCATTACCTCCCGAGAATGAGGCGTACCAGATCCCCCCTGTAACCCCCAGCTCCCCGAGACCTGCCAATTCGCCAGAACCGGAGGCTTCAATACCAAAGTCAAACAGATCATCGCCGAAAAGGGCGCCGCGATAGACATACTCAGAGGTATATCCAGCGCTGAAACTTGTCTCGATCTCGGCTTGGGAAATACCCAGCAGGGAGAGGGAGACTCCGGTAATTGTAAGGATTCGTGCTACTTTCATACGAGTGCTTCTGAGCAAAAGCCATGCCAACCGTGAACGCAAAAAGGGGAAGCCTTCCGGCTTCCCCTTTCTGGTTATGTAATTTGAATAGGTTGATGAACTTAGAATCCGAAGCCGACCTTCACACCTGCGAAGGTCTCGTCGCCGTCTTCACCATCGATAATGTGAGTGACGTGAGGGGTCACAGTAATACTGTCAGAAGCCGCAATTGAGAGCCCCGCAGTAACACCATAGTAGGTGTCGCGTGGACCATCGTCGAAGTGGCCGAGCACGCCTGTCAGACCGAGAGTCATATTCCCGGAAACTTCCATGCTGTAGCCAGCGGTGATCTCCCAATAGATATCGTGATCTTGGTTGCCGCTCTCATCGTAATAGGCACCGACACTCAGATCGATTCCTCCGAGGGCAGTTCCCAATGAGATATAGGGCTCAAGATCGTTTGCATCAGTGAGTCCGCCAAAATAGGAATAGCTGGTCACACCGATGGTCATGTCGAGGTTGTCCGAGAGGGATCTGCTCGCCGAAGCGAAAATATCCAGCTCGTTGCCCCCGTCGAAGGAGGCGAGCCAGAGCCCCGCTTCCCAATCAAAGGCGTTTCCACCACCGGAAACTCCGATGCTGGCATCAAAGAGGTCAGCTCCATTGTTGGCTCCACGGAAGACGTAGTCAGAAGTATAACCAGCGCCGATACTAGTTTCGATGTCAGCTTGAGCGGTGCTCAGCAGGGACAGGGAAACTCCTGCAAGTGCAAGAACATGTGTAGGTCTCATAACGGCGGGAAGAAAAACACAGGTCCGAGCAAGATCAAAGGACAAACATACATTAAAGTTAAACATCAGTTTATATTTACTTTAATTACGTGCGAATGTAGCCCTCTTTGCCAAATTGGACTCGTGACCCTGTAATTCAAACGAAAGAGGCTGGCTCCTGCGAACCAGCCCCTGCGGAAAAATCTAGGAAATAGCCCCTATCAATCGAGCGAATAGGCGCTTTCGCCATGGACACTCTTATCCAAGCCCTCGTTTTCTTCCTCTTCAGAGACCCGAAGCCCGGTTGTCGCTCTCAGTATAAAGACGATAAACACCGTTCCTACTACGGAAAGGGCCGCGGTAGCGCCCACCGCGATAAGCTGGGTCTTTAGCTGTGCACCCACGTTCTCAATACCGGAACCCCCAAAAGTGCTCGTTCCCAATACCGCCAGGAGGATTGAGCCCATGATACCACCTACCCCGTGGACCGCAAAAACGTCGAGGGTGTCGTCAATCCCCAGCTTATCCTTCACGAATCCACAGGCGAAGTAGCAGACCACTCCGGCCAGAAGTCCCAGAATGAGGGCTCCACCTGGACCGACATTTCCGGAAGCCGGGGTAATCGTGGCCAAGCCCGCAACCATCCCGGTCACGATTCCGACCAGCCCGGCCTTCCCGGTCTTGATTTTCTCGATGACCATCCAGGTAAGGCTCGCAGTAGCTGCCGCAATATGGGTCACCAGCATGGTGAGCCCAGCGGCTTCGCTGGCACCGCCTTGGCTACCTGCGTTGAAACCGAACCAGCCCACCCAGAGCATAGCGGCCCCGATCATGACCATCCCTGGATTATGGGGAGGCTTAACAGCGTTCGGAAATCCCTTGCGTGGTCCAAGCATCTTGGCAAGGACGAGTGCGGAAAGTCCCGCGGTGGTATGAACTACGATGCCACCAGCAAGATCTTCGGTAGCCGGCTCAAGGGCGTTCATCCAACCGCCACCCCACACCCAGTGGGCCACCGGCACATAAACGATAGTCAGCCAGAGCCCCGTAAAGAGCAGGACGGCGCCAAAACGCATACGCTCCACGAAGGCCCCCACCACAAGCGCTGGAGTGATGATTGCAAAGGTCATCTGGAACATCACAAAGACCGTTTCGGGATACGTGTTGCCGTTGAACCCTCCCACCCCATTTAATAAGAGGTGCTGCATGTCTCCCAGCAAGGCGTTGCCATCCGAAAAACCCATACTGTAGAGATACACCACCCAGAGAACGGAGGCCAAACAGGCAATCGCAAAACAGTGCATCAGCACGCTGAGGACGTTCTTAGAGCGAACCAAACCTCCGTAGAAAAGAGCTAATCCAGGCAGGGTCATGAAGAGGACCAGCACCGTAGCTGTGATCATCCAAGCCGTGTCCCCGGTGTCGGGGATGGGCGCGGCCTCCTCGGCACCTGCCGCAGTCCCGGTGAGAGCCAAGAGAAGGCCTCCACCGATTAGTAGTTTTATCAAGTTTCTTAGGTTTTTCATTTGGTAGCAGCGTGTAACTAGCTCGTAAATTTAAAGCAGATTGTGTGCCATGAGGGCTCTTGCTTCCTCTAAACACCCCTCTCTGGACCTCTTTTTGATGAAGTTGGCACGCTGGATGCTCCTTACTTCTGAATCCAACTCAGAATACAGCACCCCGCCCGATGAAAATTCGACCAAACAACAATCTCCTGCCACGATTCCGAACTCTCTTTACGGGGATGTTTCTTCTGTTGGCAAGTCTGGCGCCCAACACCATATTCGCCGAAGATATACTCCCTGCGGTCACCACGGAAATGGTTGACTCTGCACATGAGGATTATGACGAGGGTGCCGTCGATCTCGCAGGCATGGCCCTCTTTAAACACATCCAGTTCAACGGAACCGAAGGCCTCGACGAGAATCAAGTTGCTGCAGCCCAGGGTTATGCCGACCGCTACGAAAGCATGCCCTTCTTTGGACTCAGTAACCTATGGATTTTGCTTTGCGCCTTTTTGGTTTTCATCATGCACCTGGGGTTTGCCTGCCTCGAATCAGGGCTAACCCAGAAGAAAAATACGGTAAACATCCTGTTCAAAAACGTTTTCATCATTTGCTCAGGGCTCCTGCTTTACGCCGTCTGGGGCTTTAACGCGATGTATCCAGGGGATTGGACTGTCAGCAACATCTTCGCCTTGGGGTCGCCAATCAGTGGTGGTCCAGAAACTAATGCTGACATGTCTTACGGTGGAACCGGACTCTGCCAGACCGGCTGGGCGGACTTCATTTTTCAGGCCATGTTTGCTGCCACCGCTGCCACCATCGTGTCGGGAGCAGTAGCCGAGCGCATCAAACTTTCCTCATTCATGCTCTTTGCTGCCGTTCTCGTAGGAGTCGCCTACCCGATCACAGGAAGCTGGAAATGGGGTGCGGGTTGGCTCGACCAAATTGGTTTCTATGACTTCGCTGGTTCCAGTGTGGTGCACGCCTTCGGTGGCTTCGCTGCCCTCGCCTGCGTGCTCATCCTCGGACCGCGTAAGGGCAAATACACTGAGAAGGGAATTAAGCCAATTCTGGCTGGCAACATGCCCCTTGCCGCTATCGGAGCCATTCTCCTATGGTTTGGTTGGTTTGGATTCAACGGCGGGTCGGTTCTCTCCGCTGATCCTGGATTGATAGGATACGTAATCGTTACCACCGCCCTCGCTGCTGCGGCCGGAGGAATGACGACTATTACAGTCGCTTGGCTCGTTACCAAGAAACCCGACCTCTCAATGGCACTGAACGGCATTCTTGCTGGACTGGTTGGAATTACCGCCGGGGCAGATCAAATGACGATTCTTGGAGCGGTGATCGCGGGAGGAACAGGTGGAGCGATCGTGGTCTTCGCCATCCTTTTCTTCGATAAACTGAAGATCGACGATCCAGTTGGAGCAATTTCAGTCCATGGGGTAGTTGGAATCTGGGGAACCCTGGCCGTCGGCCTTCCCTTTCTTACTCAGGAGGGCGCTGGTGCCCCTTTCCACATTCAACTTATCGGAACTCTCGCTATCAGTGGCTTCGCTTTCGCCTTCTCTCTGATCGTCTTCGGTATTATCAGAGCCACGATCGGTGTGCGGGTGGAGGAAGAAGAGGAGTTGAAGGGGCTGGACGTGGCCGAGCATGGAATTCCTGCCTACGGGACGGAAAGTGCCGAATTGTAATTTCCTGGAGTGCCGAATCAAAAGGCCGTGGAGAAATCCACGGCCTTTTTCATTTTGCGGGTTGGGCTTCTCCTGCTTTGGTCTCAAGAAGAACAATGCGACTTCTGCTCATCGATAATTCCAACACTCGGACAAAGTTCGCGGTGATAGATTCCGTTGATGCTCCTATGGAGACGCATCACATTGCAACTACCGAGATTTCCCCGTCCTTCATCAATACCCTTAAAGGTCTCGATTTTGAAGCCGTAGTTCTGTCCTCTGTTGTTCCCGAAAAGGCCGAATTATTCCGGGAGTTCTTATCTCCTGCACCTCTCCATGAAATTTCGTGCAGGAGCGATATCCCGATCGATATCGCCTACCCTGAACCAGAACAGATCGGAGCCGACCGTCTCGCCAATGCAGTGGCGGCACATGCCCGGGTGGGAGCACCGGCAATCGTGGTCGATTTTGGAACCGCAGTCACCTTTGATGTGCTCGGTGGAACGAGAGATCAGGGAAGCTACCTTGGCGGCGTGATCTCCCCCGGACTGCCTTCCATGACAGATTACCTTCACCAGAATACGGCTCTCCTCCCGGCTATTGATCTGCAGGAACCTTCCTCCGCGATTGGAAAATCCACAACCGAAGCCATGCGCTCAGGAGCGGTTTACGGATACCGCGGAATGGTGCGGGAAGTCCTCAGGGCCATTCGAAGCGAATTGGACGAGAATCCGACCGTCATTGCCACCGGCGGTGATGCCAGCCTCATCGCAGCTGGACTGCCGGAGATCATTGAAGTTGTTCGAAATCTTACCCTCCGGGGGATCTACCTTATTGGAGAGCGAAACCTTAGCTAGGTGGAAGAGCACACCCCTCCAGTTCTTTCCTGTCTCAAACTCAGGAGAGAATAGTTTCAATTGCCGTGCGAGCCGCCTCGAATGCGGAATCCTCTACCACTGGCTCCATCAGTTCCGGAGGACGAACCGGGAGATTCACCCACGTGCGACAGCCCCCGTAGCCTTTGGCGTAGGGAACGGTAAAAGGCTCGGTTAAACGGTAGACCCGGACCAGTGCACAGTGGATCTGCTGCACGTCTCCACAGTCAAAACGCTCTCTGACGAGGTCCTCGGTCCATATGTGAAAGGGTTCCAGGGCCTTAACCTGATTCCAATCGCTGAGAGTATGAGCCCAGACTGCTTCACACCAGACCTCAAAGAACACCTCTTCTCCTACTTCCCATTCATCGGCTCCCCCCCCTTCAGGCCGCGGGCCGCGGATCTGGGCTGCCTGAGCGTGGAAGCGGGTTGGAAAAACAGCAAAAGCGTCATGGCGGAAAGAAAAACCTTTCCTCCCCTCATGAATACCCCCCTTGCGTAACAGCAGATGCTGCCTCCCCTCCAATAGGGCGTCGCTAACGGCCACCCATTCCTTGTATCCAACACACTGGTCCACGCGGCAATTCAGGGCCGGATTAGCATGATGTCAAAATAATCCGTTTCCAATTGGTCCTCTGACATCATATGCCACCAATCGTGCCTGGCAAACCTCAACAGACTCATACCTTTCAAGCGGTCGGAGAAAAGGAGGCTCCCCTTTCGCTCAGGGAAGGAGGAACGCTGGATTCAGTTCAACTCTCTTATCAGTCCTGGGGCTCCCTTAACTCTGGAAAATCGAATGCGATTTTGATCTTCCACGCGCTCTCGGGATCGCAAAATGTCACAGGAGAAACCCCGGAAGTTCCTGAGGCAGGACAATTCTGGAACGGAGAGGTCAAAGAAGGTTGGTGGGATGGACTCGTAGGACCCGGGAAAGCTATCGATACTGATCAATACTTTGTCGTCTGCTTTAATCTTCTCGGCGGATGTTACGGCTCAACCGGACCTTCCTCCATCAATCCGCAGACTGGAGTCCCATATGGCTCAGCTTTCCCTCACCTTTCCATTTCAGACCAAGCCTCGGTAGCAGCCCTTTTCTTGGACCATCTCGGGATTGATCGACTGCACGCCGTAGCCGGCCCCTCGGTCGGAGGACTTGCCGCGTTGACATTCGCAACGAATTTTCCGGATCGAGTGAAGACCGTGATCTCCATCGCAAGCGGTATCCGTACTACCGTCTTGAATCGACTCATTCTTTTCGAGCAGATCCTTGCGATCGAAAATGATCCACACTTCAACGGTGGGGATTATTATGATGCAAATCATCCTGATATCGGTCTCGCCCTTGCAAGAATGATCTCTCACAAGACTTTCGTTCATCTCGATGCTATTGAACGCAGGGCGAGAAGGGACGTCCTTCAGCAGGAAGATGTCCTTTCTTGGTATCAGGTGCGGGACCCTTTCCAGAGCTATATGCTCTATCAGGGAAAAAAATTCGTCCAACGCTTCGATGCAAATACCTACTTACGTATTATCGATATGTGGTCCCGATATGATGCTTCTCGCGAGGGCGATGCGGAAACCTATCGTGACCTTCTGACGCGATGCGCACAGGCAGGGCAGCGTTTTCTTGTCTTCTCCATCGACTCTGATTTCTGCTTCTATCCCGAAGAACAGGGTGAGCTCGTCCTTGAGCTGGAAAAGGCCGGCGTCGAGCCTGTGCACATCACGGTGCATTCCGATCGAGGTCACGATTCCTTCTTGCTCGAGCCCTCTCTTTACGCCCCGCACATTCATTATGCGCTGCGGGACTAGGAGAGGACTCGACGGAAATCACTCGACCTTAGCGTATGCCACCCAAGCGGAGGTTAAATTTGAATTAAATTCCGAGAATCTTTTCCCTAAGGAAAAAGGTGGCAAGGAGCAGCAGCGTTATTGTGATTATCGCCAGTAGTTTTTTCATTTGTCGGCGTGTCATCAGGTCATGGCCCGGGTTCGCCTGCCGCCCGCTGACGGAGGGCTTCAAACAGACAAACTCCCGTCGCCACGCTGACGTTAAGACATTCCACCTTTCCCCGCATTGGGATCTGAACGAGAAAATCGCATTTTTCCTCCGTGAGTCGGCGTAATCCAGCCCCCTCGGCGCCCATTACGATTCCAACAGGCCCACTGAGATCGACGTCAAAAAGGCTCTCTCCTCCCTGATCCGAAGTCCCCACCAGCCATATCCCGAGATCCTTTAGCTCATCCATCGTCCGGGCTAGATTGGTAACCCGCATGAAGGGAACATGCTCTGCAGCTCCAACCGAGATGCGTCTGACGACCTCGGTAATGCCAACCGCCCGGTCTCTAGGAGCAATAACCAGATCAACTCCCGCACCGTCGGCACTTCGCAGAATCGCACCGAGATTGTGTGGATCCTGGACGCCATCCAGGACGAGGACAAAGGGACGGCTGCTACGCTCGAGAATGTCGCGAAGATCTCCTTCCGGAATAGACCGCTTACTCGAACCACCCGTGCTGTGCTGGTTGGCTCGGGCGCCAGATCTGGGCTTCTGCCGGGCCATCAGGTAAGGAGTCAGGGCCACCAGTCCGCATCCAGTCTCCTTCCGACCGGTGCTGACTGGTGACGCAATTAGTGTCTCAGGCCGTCTCTAGGTCGACTTGAGGCTCCTCCTCTTCCACCTGAGGCTCAGGCTCTTCCACTGTGAACTCAATATCGACCTCCCGATGAGTATCAAAGCCTGTCCCAGCTGGAATGAGGTGTCCCATGATGACGTTTTCCTTGAATCCGTTAAGATAGTCGACCTTGCCGAGCGTCGCGGCTTCAGTGAGGACGCGAGTGGTATCCTGGAACGATGCCGCGGAAATGAACGACTCCGTCTCAAGGGAAGCCTTGGTAATTCCAAGAAGAACAGGCTCGGCTTCTGCCGGCTTCCCGCCCTGCTCGATAATCTCCTCGTTCTCTCTCTGGAAAGTGGAACGTTCCACCTGCTCTCCCCAGAGGAAGGACGTATCTCCCTGCTCGCTGATTTTCACCTTCCGGAGCATCTGCCGGATGATGATCTCAATGTGCTTGTCGTTAATCTCCACACCTTGCGCGCGGTAGACCGACTGCACCTCGTTGACGAGGTGAGCTTGCAGTTCCTGTCTGCCGCAGGCCTCAAGAAGGTCTTCCGGAGCCACAGGTCCCTCCGTGATCTGTTCGCCACGGGCAATGGAGTCTCCTTCGGCAACAATCATATGACGACCCATGGGAACAAGATGATCCACGGATTCTCCAGTCTCTTCGTCGGTAACAATAACCTTTTTCTTACCGCGAACATTCGGGCCGAATGAAATTACCCCGTCTATCTTGGCGATCACACATGCATCCTTGGGACGCCGAGCCTCAAAAAGCTCAGCCACCCTCGGCAGACCACCGGTAATATCCCGGGTCTTGGCGACTTTCCGAGGAGTTCGCGCCAGCTGAGTTCCCCCGCTGATCTTCTTCTTCTCCTTCACTGAGAGGTGTGCACCTACAGGAATGGAGTAACTCGCCAGCACCTCGCCGGAGTCAGGAGCAACAATCACGACCTGAGGGTGAAGATCTTCCTTGTGCTCGGTAACGGTCATCCCCTTCTTTCCGGTCTCCTTATCGGTCTCGGTCTGAACGGTAATACCAGGAATCATATCCCGAAACTCAACTACTCCGGATTTCTCGGTAATAATTGGAACACTGTGTGGATCCCAGGTGGCAATCTGCCCCCCCTTCGCAACCTCGTCACCGTCCTTCACGGAGATGATAGAACCGATCACGATCTTGTGCGACTCAAGCTCAAGCCCATTCTTATCTCGGATCGAGATACTTCCATTCTTGTTAAGAACCACGAAGTTTCCATCCGTATCCTCGACAACTCGAAGGTCCACGTAATGAAGGACTCCCTTTGCGCGTGACTCGATGAAGGGCTGCTTGTTTACACCAACCGCCACACCACCGGAGTGGAATGTCCGCATGGTCAACTGCGTCCCAGGCTCTCCGATGGACTGTGCTGCAATAATTCCTACGGCTTCGCCAATCTTGGTGAGCTTTCCGGTCGCCAGATTCAGGCCATAACAGGACTGGCAGCAACCTCTCTTTGATTCACAGGTGAGAGCAGAGCGGATCTTCAACCGCTCATGCCCGATGTCCTCGATCCGATTAGCCTTCTCTTCGGTAATCAACTCATTCACTTCGACGATTACCTCGCTGGAGACTGGGTCGACCACCCTTTCACAGGAAACCCGCCCGTAGATCCGGGTCGAAAGAGGCGCAGACTCCTCGTCGCCGGAGTAGATCGTTTCCACATACAGTCCCTGAACAGTTCCGCAGTCCGGCTCAGTGACAATCACATCCTGAGAAACGTCCACCAGCTTGCGCGTCATGTATCCGGAGTCAGCAGTCTTTAGGGCTGTATCGGCCAGACCCTTCCGGGCACCGTGAGTCGAAATAAAGTACTCGAGCACCGAGAGACCTTCCCTGAAATTCGAAGTAATGGGTCGCTCAATAATTTCTCCAGAGGGTTTGGCCATGAGTCCCCGCATTCCGGAGAGCTGCTTGATCTGGTTTTTGTTACCCCGTGCACCGGAATCGACCATCATGAAGAGGGGGTTAGCCATCTCACCACCATCATTAAATTCCAGCTTCCTGAAGAGGACATTTGCAATGTTGTCCGTCGCCCGGGTCCAGATATCAACGACCTTCTGGTAGCGTTCGCCGTCAGTAATAATACCATTCCGATAGTGCTTGGAGACCTTTTCGATCTCTGCGTAGGCCTTCTTAATCTCCGATTCCTTCTCCTCGGGGATCACCATGTCCACGATCCCGATTGAGCACCCGGAGCGAGTTGCTTCCTCAAAACCAAGATTCTTGAGGCTATCGAGCGTCGTCACGGTTCCAGACTGCCCGGCAACCTGGTAGCAACGCCAGATGATGTCTCCGATCTGCTTCTTGCCAACGGTCTGGTTAATGAATCCCAGACCTTCCGGCCAGATTTCGTTGAAACGGACTCTTCCCGGGGAAGTAACGAGCATCTTGCTCTCCTTGTCCCCGAAGATTGTGTCTTTTCCGTAGTCCGGGTTGCGGACTCTGATCCAGTCGTGCCGGCTCACCTTCCGGGAGGAAAGAGCATAATCGACCTCACTGGGGCTTTCAAAGGTGGGGACCCGGTCCTCCGGCCCAGGTTGGGAATTGGGCCGGGTGTAGGTAAGGTAGTATGTTCCCAAAATAATGTCCTGCGAAGGTGTGGTGATCGGACGGCCACTCGCCGGAGAGAAGATATTGTTAGGAGCCAGCATCAGCTGCCTCGCCTCCAATTGCGCTTCTACCGAGAGAGGGACGTGCACCGCCATCTGGTCGCCATCGAAATCCGCGTTGTATGCTGAGCAGGTAAGGGGGTGCAACCTGATGGCTGATCCCTCGATCAGTACTGGCTCGAAGGCTTGAATCGAAAGGCGGTGAAGGGTGGGGGCCCGGTTTAGCATCACCGGATGTCCCTTGGTCACTTCCTCAAGAATATCCCATACGTCCGTGGTCTTGCGGTCGATCATCTTCTTCGCCGATCGCACTGTATGACAGTGGCCCAACTCCTTCAGACGGCGGATAATGAAGGGTTCAAAAAGGGCTAATGCCATCTTCTTGGGTAATCCGCACTGGTGCATCTTGAGCTCAGGCCCAATCACGATCACGGAGCGTCCGGAGTAATCCACCCTCTTGCCGAGCAGGTTCTGGCGGAAACGCCCCCCTTTCCCCTTCAGCATGTCGGAGAGAGATTTGAGCGGACGGTTACCTGCACCGGTTACCGCGCGACCATGGCGCCCGTTATCGAAGAGTGCATCTACAGCCTCTTGGAGCATTCTTTTCTCGTTCCGGATAATTACCTCAGGAGTTTTCAGCTGGAGAAGATTCTTGAGACGATTATTCCTATTGATCACTCTGCGGTAGAGATCGTTCAGATCTGAGGTGGCAAAGCGACCTCCCTCCAAGGGAACAAGTGGTCGCAGATCCGGAGGAATAACGGGCAAGACCGTCATAATCATCCACTCGGGGCGGGAATTAGAGTCCCTGAATCCCCCGGCAAGCCTGAGCCTTTTCGCCAGCTTCTTACGTGTCTGCTTCGAGCGGGTGTTTTCCATCGCTTCCTCGAGCTCCACGATAATGTCATCAAGCACACACTGGCTTAGAAGATCACGGATCGCCTCGGCACCCATCGCGGCCCGGAAGCTATCCTCACCGTAATCTTCTTCCGCATCACGCAGGTCGGACTCAGGGAGCAACTGACCACGCTCAAGTGGAGTCTTCCCTGGATCGGTGACCATGTAATCTTCGTAGTAGATCACCCTCTCGAGATCCCGTGCGCTCATATCGAGCATGAGTCCAATACGGCTGGGCATGCACTTGTAGAACCAGATATGGGTTACCGGGACTGCGAGCTCGATATGACCCATCCGCTCGCGCCGGACACGGGAAAGAGTCACCTCAACCCCACAACGGTCACAAATGACACCCTTGTGTTTGATTCTCTTGTATTTTCCACAAGCACACTCCCAGTCACGGGTCGGCCCGAAGATCCTTTCGCAAAAGAGCCCTCCCTTTTCAGGCTTAAACGTCCTGTAGTTAATCGTCTCGGGATTTTTAACTTCGCCCCGGCTCCAAGACCGGATCACATCCGGAGAAGATACCGTTATGGATACCTGGTCAAAGGCCTCGGCTTTTTCGTCTACCCCGTAGAGCTCACGCAGATTGGTTTCAACACTCATTATTTTGTAAAATCGCTGGTTTCAGTTTCGTACTCGGGGCTCAGAGAGTGAGATCATCAAGGTTGAAGTCCCCGCCATCGGCAACCTCTGCCCCACGACGGCCAGGCCGCACATCGAGTCCGAGTGATTGCATTTCCTTAATCAACACATTGAAGGACTCCGGAGTGCCGGCTTCAAGAGTGTTATCTCCCTTGACGATGGCCTCGTAAATCCGAGTCCTGCCCTGCACGTCATCGGACTTCACGGTAAGAAGCTCCTGAAGGGTATAGGCCGCGCCATACGCTTCGAGTGCCCAAACCTCCATTTCTCCGAATCTCTGTCCCCCATACTGCGCCTTTCCTCCCAACGGCTGCTGGGTGACAAGGCTATAGGGACCGACCGCTCTGGCATGGATCTTATCAGCTACGAGGTGACCAAGTTTCAGCATGTAAATCTGTCCGACCACCACTGGCTGGTCGATCGCGTCACCTGTCCGGCCATCGAAGAGATTACTCTTTCCTCCGGTAGAGCCGTCCTTGCCGTCACCGATCCAGGTAAAGCCGGGACCAGGCGCCTCATCAGCTTTTCTTTCACGAGCTTTCTCGGTTCCGTCACCAATCATTTTGGTTCCATCAACCTTCTTGGCTTCGGACATGTATTCCCAGATTTTGTCCTCCGGAATTCCATCGAAAATGGGGGTGGCGACCGTAAACCCAAGGGCCTTGGCTGCCACTCCGAGGTGCGTTTCGAGAACCTGCCCGACATTCATCCGGGAAGGCACTCCTAGCGGATTGAGGCAGATATCGACCGGAGTCCCATCATGAAGATAGGGCATATCCATTTCCGGAACGATCACAGCAACCACTCCCTTGTTTCCGTGACGTCCTGCCATCTTGTCACCAACGGACAGTTTGCGCTTTGCGCTCACAAAGACTTTAACCTCCTTGATCACCCCGGGATCAATCTCGTCGCCACTCTCGATCTGGTCAAGGCGGCGCTCACGATCTGCATCAAGCTCTCCGAATCGCCCTTCGAAGGAGCTGATGATTTCAAGGATCTTGTTACGGATCGGACTCGGATCGATTTCGATGTGGTCGTAGACTGCTGCTAGTTTCCTGAGAAGGGTCTTAGTGATCTTCCGATTCGCAGGAATGATAATTTCCCCACTCTGGGCGTTTACGACGTCCAGAGGTATCTTTTCTCCAAGCAAAATGTCGGAGAGCTTTTCGGTCAACTGGTCCGTGAGCTGATCCTTCTTCTTCTTGTAATCATCGTTGATCTTCTTCAGCTGCTTTTTCATTTCAGCCGGGTTGACTTCTTCCGAACGTCTCCGAGCCATTCCATGAGTAGCAATACGAATATCCTGGACGATTCCGGTGCAACCTGAGGGCACCCGCAGGGAAGTGTCCTTAACGTCGGCAGCCTTTTCACCGAAGATCGCGCGAAGGAGCCTCTCTTCCGGAGCAAGCTCTGTCTCGCTCTTCGGCGTAATTTTGCCGACCAGAATATCACCCGGTCTCACTTCCGCACCCACTCGAACAATACCATCATGGTCGAGGTTCTTGAGCGCTTCTTCCCCGACATTCGGGATGTCGCGGGTAATTTCCTCGGGGCCTAACTTGGTATCTCGAGCTGCGACTTCGAACTCACTAATGTGAATCGAGGTGTATACATCCTCCTTGACCAGGCGCTCCGAAATAACAATTGCGTCCTCAAAGTTGTAACCATTCCAAGGCATGAAGGCGACAAGGACATTACGTCCGAGAGCCAGCTCTCCATCATCCGTGTTGGGCCCGTCTGCTATGATCTGCCCGTTCTTTATTTTATCACCTGACGCGACCAGAGGCTTCTGGTTGATACAGGTTCCAGCGTTTGAACGCATGAACTTCCGCAGAGGGTAAACGTAGATCCCTTTTTCCGGCTTCGTCTTGACCGATTCGGGCTCGCTGAGAAAACGTTCGTCCGAAACAGGGAGGGTTCCATCCTTGGTCGTGACGATGTATTCCGCCGTTGCGGCCGCAACGACGCCATCTGCTTCGGAAACGATCACGGACCGTGAGTCACGGGCCGCTTTTTCCTCCAGACCAGTTCCCACGAAAGGAGCCTCTGACACCAGAAGTGGCACTCCCTGCCGTTGCATGTTCGACCCCATCAGCGCCCTGTTCGCATCGTCATGCTCAAGGAACGGGATCATTCCTGCAGCCACAGACACCAGTTGCTTGGGAGAAACATCCATATAGTCAACCTTATCAGGTTCCATTTCAAGGAATTCACCCCTTTCCCTCGCAGTGACACGTTTGTTTGTGAAGGTCCCGTCCTTGTTGATCGGGTTGTTGGCCTGCGCGATGATGAACGTCTCCTCCTGATCAGCTGTGACGTATTCAATCTGATTGCTGACCTTCCCTTTTTTCACCTTTCGGTATGGTGTTTCAATAAAACCGAATTCATTGATCCGCGCGTAAGTGCACATCGAGTTGATCAGTCCGATGTTTGGTCCCTCAGGAGTCTCGATTGGACAGATTCGTCCGTAGTGTGAGGGGTGCACATCCCGTACTTCAAAACCAGCACGATCCCGGTTAAGACCGCCCGGTCCAAGCGCCGAGAGGCGTCTCTTGTGAGTGAGCTCCGCCAGTGGGTTGGTCTGGTCCATGAACTGACTCAGCTGGCTACGACCGAAGAAGTCACGAACGACCGCACTGAGGGCCTTCGGGTTGATGAGCTTCTGTGGCGTCATCCCTTCAATATTCACATCGAAAAGAGTCATCCGCTCCTTAACGAGGCGCTCCGTCCGGGCCAATCCGACACGGCATTGGTTGGCGAGCAGCTCACCAACCGCACGCACCCGCCGGCTGCCGAGGTGATCGATATCGTCAATCGTCCCGTCTCCCTTTTTGAGGTTAAGCAGATACTTAACCGCATTGAGAAAATCCTCCGCTACCATGATGCGTTCCGAAGAATCCACATCTATCTTGAGCTTCTGGTTAATCTTGTAGCGGCCTACGCGCGTCAGGTCATATTTCTTGGGATCGAAGAACAGACGCTTTAGGAGAGCCCTCGCATTTGCCGCCGTAGGCGGATCACCGGGTCGCAGCTTCTTATAAATGTCCTTAAGTGCGCTTTCCTCGTCCTCAGCCGGGTCTTTGCGAAGAGACTTGAGAAGAATCTCATCATCCCGTGAGTCAACCACTTCGATGGTCTTGATCTTGAGGGCCAGCAACTGTCGCACCACCCCGATGGTCAATGGGTCATAGGCACGAGCCACGACGAGGTCGCCATCCTTGATGTCTTCGAAGAGAACCATTGGACTGAGCTCCTCCTCATCCATGGAGTCACTTAGCTTCAGCTTTTTGACCTTGTAAAACTGCTCAATAAGCTCTCGCTCACTAGGGTATCCGAGGGCTCGCAGGAAGGTAGTCGCAAGAAACTTACGACGACGGCGACGACGGTCGAGGTAGACGTAGAGAAGGTCGTTGGTGTCAAACTGGACCTCCAGCCATGATCCGCGATCAGGGATAATCCGAAAAGAATGCAGAATCTTCCCGTTCAGGTGGATAGACTTCTCGAAGCAGATACCCGGGGATCGGTGCAGCTGAGAAACGATAACACGCTCTGCACCGTTAATCACAAAAGTTCCCCGACGGGTCATCATGGGCAGTTCTCCCATGTAAACCCGCTCTTTCTTGGTTCCTGTTTCGTCCTTAAGCTTGAAAGTAACGTAGAGCGCGGCACTGAAGGTCTCTCCTGTGCGAAGAGCCTCGAGAGCCGTGATCTTGGACTCCTCGATATCGTAGGCGATGAAATCCAACTCAATGGTTTCATCGTAACTGGTAATCGGGAACACCTCCTTGAAAACAGCCTGCAGGCCAGTCTCCGTACGCTGGGACGGAGCAATGTCCTGCTGCAGAAAGTCCTCATAGGATTTACTTTGAACCTCGATGAGGTTCGGCGGTTCAATAACTTCTTCGATGTTTCCGAAGTAACGACGGTCGGCCATGGTGGTCTTTCTCGTTGATGGGATGGCGCCATCCTTGCGGGATGACGATTTGCTATGTTGTCGGCAGGGACCCTTCCTCTCCGCCCAGCACCAGCAGGGTTTCGAGGACTTGGGTTACCCAGATATTCATTAGTCCGGAGCTTCTGCTCCGACTTCAAGTTCCTCCTCCTGCTGCGTGAAGGTTGACCCTGAAGTCGAACCAGGCGGTTCTGCCGGGGCCAGATTAAAGGCCCCGGCAGAAAAAAGCCGGTTACTTCAGCTCGATCGTGGCACCAGCCTCTTCGAGCTTGGCCTTTGCAGCCTCGGCGTCGTCCTTGGAAGCACCCTCCAGCACATTGACCGGGGCACTCTCGACAAGCTTCTTGGCATCGGCGAGTCCAAGTCCGCTGGCAACTTCACGCACGGCCTTGATGACCTGAATCTTGTTGCCCCCGGCGCTCTCAAGAGACACGTCGAAGCTTGTTTTTTCTTCTGCAGCTTCAGCCTCTGCGGGTGCAGCAACTGCGACAGCGGCAGCAGGAGCTGCGGCACTTACGCCCCAGTCCTCTTCCAGTTTTTTTACCAATTCGGAAGCTTCCAGAACGGTAAGCTTGCCGAGTTCTTCTGCGATTGTATTGATATCAGCCATTGTATTTTTAGTTTCGGTATCGTCGTTTACGGAGCTCCGTGTCGTTTCAGACCGCCAGCCGGCGGTCCGACGAGGAACCATCTGTGTTTGCAAGTCTTCATCGCCTGAGCGGATCCGACTATCCCTTCAAATTTGTTGTTTTCGGTGTGTTCAGTAATTGAAAATAGACTCATTCCGCGGCGGGAATTCTAATTATCTCCCTCATGCTTGGCCTTGACCACCCGTGCAATAGCGGCACCCGGCTCGTTAAGAACCCGTGCCAGCATGGATGCGGGCTGGTTGATGACTCCGAGCAGGGTGGCAAGGAGGACTTCCCGGGGAGGCAGATCGGCAAGGGCCTTAATCTGCGCTTCGTCGAGAAGAGCGCCATCCAGGATACCGCCCTTTACCTCGGGCTTCTTAAATTCTTTCTGGAAGTTCTTAACGGCCTTGGCGGCTCCGCACACATCTTCCGCTCCAGTGATAAATGCTGTCTGACCCTGCAAGGCGTCGTCCAAGCCCGGCATTCCTGCCGCTTCAAGAGCGCGCTTCATGTGGCTATTTTTCGCCACGTGACATTCGGCCCCACCTTCGCTCAGACGACTCCGGAGCTCGTCGAACTGGGGGACCGTCATCCCAGTGTATTCTACAACGAGAATGAAGGGCGAGGCATTTACCCTGCTAAGTAATTCGTCTACGATAATTTGTTTATCAGGATTCATGCTCTTATTCGGTTAGAGATGCGGTGCTCTCCAGCCTCAGGCCGGGCAGCATTGTTGCAGCAATGGTGATATTCTCGATGTAGTTCCCCTTGGCTGACGCCGGCTTTGCCTTGACGACACTTTCGATGAGGGCCTCGGCATTCTCCCGGAGCTGGTCTTCTGAGAATGAGGCCTTCCCGATCCCCGCTGAAATGTTCGCATTCTTATCAAGCTTGTAATCTACCTTGCCCGCCTTCACTGCCTTCACCGCGCTTGCAGTGTCATCGGTTACTGTCCCTGTCTTGGGATTGGGCATGAGTCCTCGAGGTCCCAGCACACGGGCAATCTTCCTCACCTCGCCCATCGCATCAGGTGTGGCGATAGCGGCATCAAAATCGGTAAAGCCATCTTGCACCTTTTTAATCAAATCCTCGAAGCCAACGTGGTCTGCTCCTGCCTCGCTAGCCGCTTTCGCAGAATCTCCCTGAGCGAAGACTACCACACGGACATTTCTTCCCGTTCCGTGCGGAAGACTCACACTCCCCCGAACCATTTGATCACTTTTCTTTGCGTCTACCCCAATCCGGAACGAAAGGGTTACTGTTGGATCAAACTTTGGTGCAGGAAACTTTTTGAGGGTCTCTACAGCCTCCGCAAGAGCGTAGGGGCGATCTTCGACCACCTCAGCGGCCTTCGCGTATCTTTTACTTCGTTTCTTTGGCATTAGTCTAATTGCAGTTCAAGCGGACCTGCCTGGATCCTCCTGCGGTTATCTATGTTTTCTTTATGGCCGAAATATTTTGATCTGCTTGCTTCACATTCCCTCTACCTCAAGCCCCATTTGCATTGCTGTGCCGGCCAGAATCTTTGCAGCCTGCTCGGGGTCGTCAGTATTCAAATCCGGCAACTTTACCTTAACCACTTCCATCAGCTTGTCCTTGGTAATTTTTCCAACCTTCTGCTTGTTGGGCTCTCCTGACCCAGACGCGATGTTTGCCGCTTTTTTAAGCAAAACAGCGGCTGGAGGCTGCTTCGTGACGAAGTCAAAGCTGCTATCTGCATAAACGGTAATGATGGTGGGCAGGAGATCTCCGGCCTGTTGCTGCGTGGCTGCATTAAAATCCTTGCAGAACTGCATGATATTCACTCCTGCCTGACCAAGAGCGGGTCCGACCGGGGGTGAAGGATTTGCCTGTCCTGCCAGGATCTGAAGCTTGAGGGTGCCTTTGACTTCTTTTGCCATGGAATGAGTGATGTCTGAGTGTGAATGTTTTGTCTAAGTGCGTGATTCCTGCCCTCGGTCTCGGGGGCTGTCACTGGAGAGGACCGGCGCCTAGCCGGGTTCGACCTGCCAGAATTCAAGCTCAACCGGTGTCGAGCGACCAAAAATAGTGACAGCTACGCGAAGNTTGCCNTTTTCCTCGTCAATNTCTTCNACCANCCCGTTCTGACTTTCAAANGGNCCGTCTGCAACTTTNACGGTGTCACCNACTTCAAAGCTGATTGCNGGNCGNACACTATCTTCGCGCTCTTTAATCTGNGCCAGCATACTTTCCACCTCGCGCTGGCGCATCGGTATNGGCNGATCCTTGGTTCCNGCAAAACCNATNACTCCATCCATCTCCTTGACGAAATACCACGTATCCTCAACCAGTTTGTTNTCCTCCGTGAAAAGGCTCATGTTCACAATGATGTAGCCCGGATANAACTTNCGCTTGGTTTCGGTTTTTTTGCCGCGGCGCACCTCGGANACCATCTCGGTGGGGACGAGNACTTCGAAAATNTTNTCCTTNAGTTCTTCCTGCTCNGTCAGAGCACGAATCCTCTTGGCGACCTTCTGCTCCTGTCCGGAGAGNACGTGCACNACNTACCACTGCTGCTTGGATGGNGGNATNGTNGGCATNAGATCTATTAGTCTCGTCCAATCNGNGTAAGNAAATCAACGACCTCGCGGTGCACCAGATCCCANAGTCCCACNTAGGCGGCNAGGAGCAGNATNGCGATCAGGATGACTACCGTGGAGTCAACGAGCTCCTTATANTTCTTGAAGCCCNTGACCTTGGGNTCNGGGTCCCAGGGCCATGAGGCCTTGCGCAGCTCTCCTTTNACNTCGCCGACNAAGGTCGAAGTTTTNCTGGGAACNTTTTTNAGAGANTTAAGCATGATGGCTGGTTACCGGGGGAGAGNGCTGGCAGGACAGGCGAGACTCGAACTCACAACCCTCGGTTTTGGAAACCGATGCTCTACCAATTGAGCTACTGTCCTTTTGGCGCGTCAGGGGCACCCCGGCAAAACGCCCGAGTGCCCCCTTGGTAAAATCGGTTTTGATTTCGTNATAAGGGAAGCGTTACTTGATGATCTTAGCTACCCGTCCGGCACCAACCGTGCGACCACCCTCCCGGATAGCGAAGCGCATGGTCTCCTCCATNGCGATAGGNGTAATNAGTTCNACCTTNAGGNTNATATTGTCGCCNGGCATCACCATNTCCACNCCATCNGGGAGNGAGATGCTGCCNGTCACATCNGTNGTTCTGAAGTAGAACTGAGGNCGGTAGTTNCTGAAGAAAGGCGTGTGACGCCCTCCCTCATCCTTGGACAGAACGTAGACCTCAGCNTCGAAATCNGTGTGAGGTTTCACNGATCCGGGCTTGGCGATAACCTGNCCNCGCTCGATNTCCTCCTTTTTGATGCCNCGCACNAGAAGGCCAACATTGTCGCCCGCGCGGCCCTCATCGAGCAACTTNCGGAACATTTCGATNTCGGTGATNGTGGTTTTCTGGGTGTCNTTGATTCCAATAATCTCAACCTCCTCCATCTTTTTGATGATTCCCCGCTCNACACGACCGGTAGCCACNGTNCCNCGTCCTTCNATCGAGAAGACGTCCTCAACAGGCATCAGGAAATCCTTGTCNATNGGCCGCTCTGGCTCNGGAATGTANGANTCCACTGCTTCCATGAGCTTGAGAATCGACTCCTTGTGNCCGGCGTCGCCTTCNATCGCCTTCAGCGCAGANCCCTTCACGATCGGAATATCGTCACCAGGNAATTCATANTGTCCNAGCAGCTCGCGGATTTCCATTTCGACNAGCTCNAGAAGCTCTTCGTCNTCAACNTGNTCNGTNTTGTTNAGGTAGACNCAAATCGCGGGAACTCCCACCTGNCGNGCNAGCAGNATNTGCTCCCTCGTCTGNGGCATTGGCCCGTCGGCGGCTGACACNACNAGNATTGCTCCNTCCATCTGNGCTGCGCCCGTAATCATGTTCTTCACGTANTCCGCGTGTCCGGGGCAGTCNACGTGNGCGTAGTGNCGATTNTCNGTTTCATACTCAACGTGAGCTGTNGAGATNGTAATACCCCGCTCTTTTTCNTCCGGAGCGGCNTCGATTTCGTCGTAAGCCTTNACGTCTCCACCTCCCATTTTTTCCGCTAGCACCATNGTNATGGCAGCGGTGAGGGTGGTTTTTCCATGATCGACGTGACCGATCGTGCCGACGTTCACGTGAGGCTTGGTCCGTTCAAACTGTTCTTTGGCCATATGCTTGATTCCTGTGGATCTTTTATTCTCTTCGCTCAAAGCTCATGGCGGGAATTGAACCCGCGACCTCGTCCTTACCAAGGACGCGCTCTACCCCTGAGCTACATGAGCGAGGTATTTTGCTCCNTGCGACGCGTGGACAGTTCACCCCAAGAGATAGGTTTATTGCCCCAGAAGGAAATGGCCAGCGCCGCCAAAAGCGGGCGGAACCTATCAAAGCCCTCTACNCTGTCAAAAAAAAAGTANAATGGAAAGAAATTCGTCAAAAACNCCCTAAATTCNNGGNGTNCAAACAATATCGCCNCCTTCTGGNNNCGNGCTCNNAGCCTCAGGNCCTCAATCAGNACCCTTTTTCTNGCNAATTNCCTCTTTTTCGAGGCTTTTATCGTNCCCAGAANATAATTCANTCTACCCGATTTACCTCCATCGCCTTACCACTTTGCTCGTCCACCCCNACNATCACTCCACAAATTCGCACAGGNCCCTTGGCCACCGGAAATCTTGTAGGCATTCCAGTGCGTAACCTCCANACNACNGAAGCGATCTCGCGGCCGAGGACCGAGTCAGCGGGTCCGCACATCCCCGCATCCGTTAAATATGCCGTTCCCCCGGGAAAAATCTGCTCATCGGAGGTTTGNACGTGNGTGTGGGTTCCNACNACNAGAGAGACTTTCCCATCCATGGCACGGCCCATGGCNATTTTTTCGCTNGTCGCNTCAGCGTGAAAATCAAGCATGATGACNCGAACCCCCTCTTCCCGCATGGATTCGACGGCTCTNTCAACNCCCTCCAACGGNCTTTCAAGCGGAGGATTCATGAAAACCCGNCCCTGNGCGTTNATCACTCCNANCTTACCCTTGGGNGTCTCAAGGACCACGCTTCCNGAGCCGGGNGCTCCNTTCGGATAATTNACCGGNCGGAGNAGCCGNGGTTCGGTGGGAAAGTAATCCACAATTTCCCGCTGGTCCCAGACNTGGTCNCCNGTGGTAATCACCGCNGCACCNGCTCGGAGCAAATCAATGGAAATCTTCGGGGTGATCCCTCTNCCCCCCGCNGCGTTTTCTCCATTAACGACAATAAAATCGATATTCTCTTGCTCCTTCAGCGCGGCCAGCCGGGCGATCACAGCCTTCCGCCCGGGTTCACCAACGACGTCGCCCAAAAACAGGATCCTGATCATTTCAATAAATCTATGGTATAGAACACCCGACCGGCGGNCNCTTCNGGAATTCAATCAGGTCCCCGCNGGACGACAACAGGATTTACTTGTCACNATGCCACGCNGCTTGCAGAAGACCTCGATTCTCTGCTCCCTCGGAGCCGCGTTGATCATTGGCTCTATCTGCCTCTGGTTCCAGCGGTCCGCAAATCCCTCNGAAGGCACCCTCGTCCCCGATCCGGATCCAAGACTTGCAGATCTTGGCGAGGCTCCAGATTGGAGCGTCTTGAAGCTCTACGACGGGGTCCTGTCCCGGAATGAATTTGATACCGCNCTGCAGGATATCTACCTCCTGGGCCCTAACAGACATTTCGATATTACCGATGAGGGCGTCAGAGTAGTGTCAACTATTTCAGCTCATGTTCCCAGGGTTAGTTTTGCGCAGGGAAAAAGCCGAAGACGCCCACCGCGCTTCTGGCGACCAGTATCCCAGCTTCCCCCCGCTTCCGAAGGTCGACCCCTCGACGGGATACGCATCGCAATCGATCCGGGCCATATCGGGGGAAAGTGGGCCCGAATGGAAGAACGCTGGTACCAGATTGGAGAAACAGCACCGGTCACGGAAGGAGACATGACTCTCCTGACCGCCGAGCTTCTTGCTCCCGAACTCGAGGCCCTTGGAGCGGTAGTTACTCTCGTGCGCTCAAGCCCTGAGCCTGTCACTGAATTGCGTCCTGATGACCTGCGGAGTTATGCGCGCCGCCTTCTTAGCGGAGCTCCCGAGAAGAAGATTATCTCCCTCTCTGAGCGAATGTTCTACCGGACTGCAGAGATCCGGGCGCGCGCCGCGCTGATCAACAATACGATCAAGCCCGATCTCGTGCTATGCCTTCACTTTAACGCCGAAGACTGGGGTGACCTGCCAAGCGAGCCACGATTATCACCCAGAAACCATTTCCACATCATTCTCCATGGAGCCTATCTTGACAGTGAAGTCTCACATGAGGACGAGCGCTTCGAACTGATGCATAAGATTTTCCAGAGCACCCATGAGGAAGAAGCTGCTCTGGCGGGAGTATTGGCTACTGCCTTCCTCAAGGAAACGGGGCTACCCGCCTACCTCTACAGCCTTGGGAGACCTGCGAAGCGTGTGGGCCCGGCCTTGTGGGCCCGTAATCTTCTGGCCAATCGTCTCTACCAGTGCCCCGTCCTCTTTTTTGAACCCTACGTTATGAACAACAACGAGGTCTACGAACGAGTTCAGTCGGGAGATTATGAGGGAGAGCGCGAGGTCGCTGGATCCAGAAAGCAATCGATCTACCGGGAATATCGAGACGCCATTCTCATCGGACTGAAAACATACTATGAATCGCGAAGGGCTACAAAATAGAGGTGGCCCCGCTGCAGCGGGTTCCGCCTTTCCTGTCCAAATCTGAACGTCTAGGGTTTCCGCGGATCGCGCATGAAAGACCATATTCTTATCGCTGGCTGTGGCTACCTTGGCGAACAATTAGCCCGGCATGCTTCCAACTCCGGCTGGCAGGTTACCCGTCTTTCCAAGTCCGGCGATAATGGCTCGCTCACGTGCGACCTCTCCAAATCTTCTGATCTCAAGGATCTACGATCCCAAATTTCTCCCCCGGACTCCATCATGTTTACTGCCTCCTCCGGCAGAGGCGGCGTGGAATCTTACCGTGACGTCTTTCTTCAAGGCACACGTAACCTCTTTGCGACATTCCCAGATTCTCGTCTTTTTTTTACCTCCAGCACTTCCGTCTACCATCAGACGGACGGATCGCTGGTGACAGAAGGTTCCCCCACGACACCGGAGCGCGAAACTGGTGAAATCCTGTTGGAAGCGGAATCACAGGTTCTCTCCAATAACGGAACAGTGGCACGCCTCGCCGGTATTTACGGCCCGGGGCGAAGCGCAATTCTGCGCAGCATGCTCAATGGCAATGCCGTCATCGAGGAAGACGGAAGACGCTTCCTGAACCAAATTCATCGCGATGATGCCTCCAAGGCTCTGCTCCACCTTCTCACCTGCCCGGAGTCTATCGCCCAGGTCTATAACGTCTGCGACTCTTCACCTCTTCATCAGGGAGACTGTTATCAGGCCCTCGCGGCTCTCTTTGATCTTCCCCTGCCGCCAAAAGGTCCACGTCCACGAAACCGCAAAAGAGCGTGGACGCACAAACGGGTAAGTAACGAAAAATTACGGGCCACTGGATGGGAGCCCAACTACCCTTCCTTTATCGATGCCGCCGAGGCTATTCTTCCCACACTCTGACGTCAGACAGCAATCGATGTCTGCTGCGAACACCACCTGCGACAGACTAGCGCCATCGATACTTACGAATACCATCGGCTATCGCCCGCGCTGCGGTAGTCTGAAAAGAGTTCGTGACGCAACGCGCGCGCTCACTGGAATTACTGATGAACCCGCACTCGACAAGCACCGCGGGACACTTGGTCTGGACCAGAACAGAAAAACGAGCGAAGCGGACACCGCGATTTTTCATCCTGCACTTACCAGCAAGCTCACGATGAATAGACGAAGCCAACTGCCTGCCGGCCGCTCCTGCATAAAAGGTCTCGGCACCTCGCACCATTGTATTCCGGGTAGCGTTGAAGTGAATGCTGACGAATATTGCATTCCGATACCGGTTTGCGATCGATGCGCGACGTGACAACGACAGGAAGGAATCGCTTCTTCTGGTTAATACGACCCGAAAGCCGTTCTGCTTGAGGTAATACTCAAGCTTGCTAGCGACCTTCATATTCAGCGAAGACTCACGAACACCCGCTCGGTAAGCTCCCCAGTCCTTCCCACCGTGACCCGGGTCAATAATCACGGTCTTTCCCCGGCCGACGGTTGATACTGAGCTCGTGGACTTTGATTGCGTCGCTCCTTTGGCAGTCGCTCTGCCGGAACTCGTCCCGGGAATCCTGATCTTCTGGCCTATCTGAAGCTTACGATGATCCTTGATGCCATTGTGCGACATCAGCTTTGAAACAGACGTATTGTACTTACGAGAGAGCCCATACAGGGTCTCCCCTTTCCGGATCGTATGAACACTGCCCAAAACGGCGGAACCTGAACACAGAAGCATCAGGGCCGCCACCACCGTGAACCGGATGTGGTGAGGAAGGGGCATGAAAAACAGCAGACTCCAAGCCTATCAAGCCCTTTTAAATAAGTCAAATAGTAAACAAATACTAAGTAAACAGCAGACCGTGGCTATAAGTCCGAACGACGGTCTCGCTCCTTGTCTGAATCAAGGTCCTCTTCTGACTCAAAGGTCTCTTCTGACTCAAGGTCCTCCTCTGACTCAAGGTCCTCCTCTGACTCAAGGTCCTCCTCTGACTCAAGGTCCTTCTCTGACGCAAGGTCCTTCTCTGACGCAAGGTCCTCCTCTGATTCAAGGTCCTCATCTGAATCAAGCTCTTTTTCGGGCTCGGAGGCCTCTGCTGATTCCAGCCCCTCCTCTACTGCCTGTCGCCTCTTTGCCGAAAGCACCGGCCGGATGAGGCCATAGATGAGATATGCGGTAAACCATACTGCCGGTAAGACTTGGAAAAATACTATGGTGGCTCCCACCAGAATTGTTCCAATCGCAAGAATAGGAACACTTCCCCTCGTACTCCAACCTGCTTTCTTGAAACTCGGGTAGCGGATGTTACTGATCATTAAGAATGACAGGCCTAGCATCGCTCCGGCCATCACCCAGTTCCAAGCACCCAGCTCACGATCATTATCGTGGAGGAAAATAATGAGGAATGTGAGGGAAGCGATAAATCCGGCCGCCATCGGAATGGGAATACCCCTGAATGTCTTGAGGTCTTCCTCCAAACCCAAGATCGCCAGACAGTTGAAGCGTGCGAGACGAATTGCCCCGCACAGCAGATAGATGAAGGCAATCGCCCAACCGACGCCCGACTCTGCTGTTTGAAGTCCTTCCGGCAGCTCCAAATTTAGAAGGACAGCCTTTGAGCAGAGCAACGCTGGAGCCATCCCGAAGGACACAAGATCTGCCAGAGAATCGAATTCACGTCCGAAGTCTGACTCCTGCCCCCCAAGACGCGCGAGCCTGCCATCCAGTAGGTCGAAGAGACATGCCCCGAAGATTAACAAAAGCGAAGTCTCATAATAGTGCTTGGCGTCCCCGAATTCGGGCATCTGCATGCCCTTAAAAATGGTTAGGACCGCAAAAAACCCACAGCAGAGGTTACCCGCCGTCATCAAGTTGGGCAGAAGATAAATTCTGGGNTCCCGTTCATTTTCCATGGCGCGGCCAGTATACGAACATTTCTTTTAAGACAAACACTGGAAATCATCTCGGACTTCGCCATGCTTACGCGGTGGCAGGTAATATAGATATCAGCGCTTCCCAGCGCATGGAGGATCTCCTTTCCCTGCTCCCGGGAGCACGCCGAACGCTGTTTGCGGCGTATCATGTGGGCGGATGTCAATCCTGCTCCTATAAAGATGATGAGACTCTGGCTGAAGTCTGCGCCCGTAACGAGATTCCGGTGGAGGAAGCCATCGCAGTTCTTCTCGAGAGCCACGAGCGAGATCAGGCTCTTCTCATCATGCCCCTGGACCTCCAGCGGCGCCTTAACGATGATGAGCCCCTCCTGCTACTCGACATCCGAAGCAGGGAGGAGCACGACTCTGTTCGCCTGCCCGGCTCAAAATTGCTAACTCAGGAACTGCAGAACACCCTTTTCGCACACCCACCCGAGGAGACGATGATCCTTTACGATCACCGAGGGCGCGACGTCCTCGATCGTTGTGCGTGGTTCCATGGCCACGGACTGAAAAATTCTCTCGCTTTGGCCGGGGGAATCGACGGTTGGGCCCGGGAAGTGGACCCTTCCGTTCAACGCTATCGACTCGAACTGGACTAGACCCCGTTTTCTCACTTGGATCCTTCCGGGGATTCACGACACTGACAAAATGAATCGCCGCTCTTTCCTTACCACTACCGGTACTACGGCAGCCACTCTCACCACCCTAGCCGGCGTGGAACCCCCCGAAGGAGCCGTCCTGAAAAAAGAAGGGTCGCACCCCCCGCATCAGGGACCAAACCGGATCGGTGTGTCTTCCTATTCCTTCTGGGGCTTTCGACGGCAGGAATTACGCTCAATCCATTCCAATCTTGAGCACGCCGCGAAAATGGGCTTCGACGGCTTCGAAATTCTGCAGCGGCAGTTGGAGTCCTACGACAATGCAACTCTCCAGAAAATCAAGCGTCATGCGTTCGTTCTTGGCTTGGACCTGATGGGTTATTCCACCCATCAGGGCTTCCTTTCTCCAGACAAGGCAAGACGCCAGAAGAATATTGACCATACCGTCGCCTGCCTCGAGCAGGCCTATCAACTCGGCATCCCAACCATGCGGGTCAATTCCGGTACCTGGGGAACTTCAAAGAGTTTTGATGACCTCATGGCAAAGCGGGGTATCGAGGATCCTCTCCCGGGTTATACCGAACAAAATGCCTACGAATGGGTAATCGAAGCCTATGAGGCCCTTGTTCCGGAGGCTGCCAAACGTGGAGTGGTCATGGGCTTGGAGAACCATTGGGGTCTGGGCGTCACCCCGGAGGGAATCAACAGGGTTGTCGATGCCGTTGATTCAGAGTGGCTTCAGGTCACCTTGGATACAGGGAATTTTCTTGAGGATCCATACGACAGGCTTTCGCAACTGGCCCACCGCACTGTGCTGATGCAGTGCAAGACTTACTTTGGTGGCGGACGCTGGTATACTCTCGATCTCGATTATGCCCGCATTGCAGAAATAATGAAGGGCGCAGGATTCAAGGGCTACGTCTCGCTCGAATTTGAGGGTAAGGAGGACCCTCTTACGGCTATTCCGAAATCTCTCAAGGTCCTGCGCTCTCATTTTGGTTAGACTGCCGCTCCNCCTGCGAGTTTCNGAGGCAGGCGCGCACGCACTTCGCGTCTTCTCATCTGGAGAACTCCTGCCACTATCCAGCCCATGAGAATATTTGCTGCTGTGACACTCGCTCTCCTTGCCTCGATGACTGCCTCCGCAGAGCCGGCGTGGAAAGACCTTTTCAACGGGATAACCCTCGACGGTTGGCATGCGGTTCCCGGGGGAAAATGGGAGGTCGTGGACGGAACGATTCTCGGGACATCACCACGTAGTGAACCTCGTCATGGGCTTCTCATGACCAACCGGCGCTTCAAGAATTTCAGGGTTCGGGCCAAATTCAAGGTAACCAGCGGAGACAGCGGTTTTTACTTCCGGGTCGAAAAGACCAACACTCATGTCAGTGTCCGGGGCTTTCAGGCAGAAGTCGACAACTCCAAGGAAGTGGGAGGACTATACGAGACCTCTATGCGGGCTTGGGTTCGAAAACCTGATCCAAAAGTGATCTCCAAATTAGTCAAACCTGGCAATTGGACCGATCTTCTCGTCTCCGCAATCGGGAATAACATCACCGTCTACCTCAACGGAACCAAGGTGACCGAGCTCCTTGATGATGCCAAATGTCTCAAGGAAGGCCATATCGCGCTACAGCTTCATGGCGGGCAGGACATGCGGGTCCAGTTCAAGGACCTCGCAATTCAGGAACTCCCATAAAAATTTACCGAAGGCCCGAGAGGGAAAACAGAAGCAGGATGATGACCATAAATAACGCGGTCACCCACCAATACCATCGTATCCTGATAACACCCCTGCCCCTGTTCCCGAACTCGCGAGCTATGAAGTCCTCGTAATCGAAGGATTCATCTGGGAGATCTAATCCATCAGCTCCCTCGCTCTGCTCCCAACTCCTGCGCTTCGCCGTCTTTGGCCGAACCTTTCCTACCTTCCCTTCAGGGCGAGCTGGAGTTCCTGAAGAGATGTCCCCCTTGGCGCAGAGTGTGCAGGGGGACCCGACCACAACCACAACTCCGCAAGTGGGGCAGATGTAACTTTGCTCGCACATGCCCCACCTGCCATATGCCGAGGACCCCGGGAGTCTCCGGGGTCCAGCAGCAATCAAAACCTAATACCGATAGTGGCTTGGCTTGTAGGGCCCTTCCACCGGCACGTCGATGTAATCAGCCTGCTCCTGAGTAAGACTCGTCAACTTGCACCCTATCTTTTCAAGATGGAGCCGGGCCACTTCCTCATCAAGCCGCTTGGGAAGCACTTCAACTCCGGGCTCACGGGAGCCGCGGGTCTTCCAAAGGTCTATCTGGGCAAGGCACTGATTCGTAAAGCTNTTCGACATCACGAAGCTCGGATGCCCGGTTGCGCATCCAAGNTTCACGAGCCTGCCTTCGGCGAGCATATACAGAGCGTTACCTCCCGGAAAGGTATACTTGTCCACCTGGGGCTTGATGTTAGACCTCTCAACCCCGGGCATTTCATTCAGTTTGTCGACCTCGATCTCATTGTCAAAATGACCAATGTTACAGACGATGGCCTGATCCTTCATTTTCTCCATGTGCTCCGTGCGGATAATCCGGAAATTTCCCGTCGTGGTTACATAGATATCTGCCCAACCAAGAGTGTCCTCGATAGTTAGGACGCGGAATCCTTCCATAGCGGCCTGCAAGGCACAGATTGGGTCAACCTCTGTCACGACAACCTGCGCACCCTGCGCTTGCAGTGCCTGAGCGCAGCCTTTGCCTACATCTCCGTAGCCACAAACCACNGCAACCTTGCCGGAGATCATGACGTCTGTCGCCCTCTTGATCCCATCAATCAGNGACTCNCTNCANCCGTAGAGNTTNTCGAACTTNGANTTNGTNACNGANTCATTCACATTNATNGCNGGAAATNANANGNTTCCTNATNCCGGNNCATCTGNTNNAGGCGNTGGACTCCNGTAGTGGTCTCTTCNGANACNCCTTTNACAAGATCTTTTACCCATTCATGAAAAACTCCGGGGCGCTCCAGTTTTATCTTCTTCAGGAGATCCTTAATGACCTGCTCTTCCTCATTACTTGAAGGAGTATCCACCCAGTCACTGCCATTCTCCATCTCGTATCCCTTGTGAATAAGGAGGGTGGCGTCACCACCATCGTCTACGATAAGCTGGGGCCCTTTCCCGTCCGGATACTGAAGAGCCTGCCAGGTGCACCACCAATATTCTTCCAGTGACTCGCCTTTCCACGCAAAAACAGGTGTTCCTTGAACCGCCATCGCGGCAGCAGCATGATCCTGAGTGGAGAAAATATTGCAGGAGCACCAACGCACATTGGCACCAAGCTTCTGCAGGGCCTCAATCAGAACCGCAGTCTGAATCGTCATGTGCAATGACCCCATCACCCGCACTCCGTCCAGCGGACGATCAGCGCCGTATTTCTCACTGACTGCCATCAGCCCTGGCATCTCGTACTCAGCTATTTCAATTTCCTTCCGACCAAACTCGGCCAATCCAAGATCGGCAACCTTGTGGGGGAGAACCTGTGGCTCTTCTGCAATTACACTCATTAGTTTATATAGTTAGTTTGAAATAATAATCATCAAGCGGAGACCGCACTCTTGAGCTCAGAAACCCGGTTGGTTTCTTCCCATGGCAGCCCCGCATTTTCCCTTCCAAAATGACCATAGTTGGTCGTCGTCTGGTAAAATGGTCTCAACAGATCCAGTTGCTCGACGATATCAGCAGGCTTGAATGAAAAGACCTCCTGAACCGCTTTCTCGATCTGCTGCTCTTCCACCTCATTGGACCCAAACGAGTTCACATTGAGGCTGACAGGGTGAGGATGCCCGATCGCGTACGCGAGCTGGATCTCACATTCCCTAGCTAGCCCGGCCGCCACGATATTCTTAGCAACCCAGCGGCACATGTAAGCCGCAGAGCGATCCACCTTTGAAGGATCTTTTCCCGAAAACGCCCCTCCCCCATGGCGTCCCATCCCCCCGTAGGTATCAACGATGATTTTCCTTCCAGTCAACCCTGCATCCCCCTCCGGACCTCCGACCTCGAAGCGGCCGGTGGGATTAATGAGAAATTCGGTATCCTCGGTGAGAAGCTCCTCCGGCAGGATTTTTTCAATCAAATCCGCCTTCAGATGTTGCCGAATTTCATCGGTGGTGATTTCGCGGGCGTGCATCGTTGAGACTACCACCGCTGTAATCCGGTTCGGCCGGTTGTCAATATACTCAATGCTTACCTGTGTCTTGGAGTCCGGACGCAACCATGTATGAACCCGATCCTTGCGCAGCCGCGTCATTTCCTGACCGAGCTTGTGGGCATAGAGAACCGGGGCAGGCATCAACTCCGGGGTATCGTTGGTGGCGTATCCAAACATGATACCCTGATCACCTGCTCCCTGCTCCTCTGTTTCCTTTCCCTCTGCCGCTGCCGCATCGACCCCCTGCTTGATGTCGGGTGATTGCTGACCGAGCATGTTCATAAGAAACGCTCCTTTTTCGAACTTGCAGGTATACGAATAGTCCGTGCCCTGCGCGTAATCGGCGTCGTAGCCAATACCCTGAAGGGTTTCGGCAACCACTTTCCCATAGTCAAAAATTGCGCTGGTAGTAATTTCGCCCGCTAGTCCAACCACATTGTCCTTCACGAAGGTCTCGCAGGCGACTCTGCTACCGGGATCCTGCGCCAGACATGCA
>PBAI01000040.1 GCA_002715825.1 Roseibacillus sp.
GCTATCCTCACCGTAATCTTCTTCCGCATCACGCAGGTCGGACTCAGGGAGCAACTGACCACGCTCAAGTGGCGTCTTCCCCGGATCGGTGACCATGTAATCTTCGTAGTAGATCACCCTCTCGAGATCCCGTGCGCTCATATCGAGCATGAGTCCAATACGGCTGGGCATGCACTTGTAGAACCAGATATGGGTTACCGGGACTGCGAGCTCGATATGACCCATCCGCTCGCGCCGGACACGGGAAAGAGTCACCTCAACCCCACAACGGTCACAAATGACACCCTTGTGTTTGATTCTCTTGTATTTTCCACAAGCACACTCCCAGTCACGGGTCGGCCCGAAGATCCTTTCGCAAAAGAGCCCTCCCTTTTCAGGCTTAAACGTCCTGTAGTTAATCGTCTCGGGATTTTTAACTTCGCCCCGGCTCCAAGACCGGATCACATCCGGAGAAGATACCGTTATGGATACCTGGTCAAAGGCCTCGGCTTTTTCGTCTACCCCGTAGAGCTCACGCAGATTGGTTTCAACACTCATTATTTTGTAAAATCGCTGGTTTCAGTTTCGTACTCGGGGCTCAGAGAGTGAGATCATCAAGGTTGAAGTCCCCGCCATCGGCAACCTCTGCTCCACGACGGCCAGGCCGCACATCGAGTCCGAGTGATTGCATTTCCTTAATCAACACATTGAAGGACTCCGGAGTGCCGGCTTCAAGAGTGTTATCTCCCTTGACGATGGCCTCGTAAATCCGAGTCCTGCCCTGCACGTCATCGGACTTCACGGTAAGAAGCTCCTGAAGGGTATAGGCCGCGCCATACGCTTCGAGTGCCCAAACCTCCATTTCTCCGAATCTCTGTCCCCCATACTGCGCCTTTCCTCCCAACGGCTGCTGGGTGACAAGGCTATAGGGACCGACCGCTCTGGCATGGATCTTATCAGCTACGAGGTGACCAAGTTTCAGCATGTAAATCTGTCCGACCACCACTGGCTGGTCGATCGCGTCACCTGTCCGGCCATCGAAGAGATTACTCTTTCCTCCGGTAGAGCCGTCCTTGCCGTCACCGATCCAGGTAAAGCCGGGACCAGGCGCCTCATCAGCTTTTCTTTCACGAGCTTTCTCGGTTCCGTCACCAATCATTTTGGTTCCATCAACCTTCTTGGCTTCGGACATGTATTCCCAGATTTTGTCCTCCGGAATTCCATCGAAAATGGGGGTGGCGACCGTAAACCCAAGGGCCTTGGCTGCCACTCCGAGGTGCGTTTCGAGAACCTGCCCGACATTCATCCGGGAAGGCACTCCTAGCGGATTGAGGCAGATATCGACCGGAGTCCCATCATGAAGATAGGGCATATCCATTTCCGGAACGATCACAGCAACCACTCCCTTGTTTCCGTGACGTCCTGCCATCTTGTCACCAACGGACAGTTTGCGCTTTGCGCTCACAAAGACTTTAACCTCCTTGATCACCCCGGGATCAATTTCGTCGCCACTCTCGATCTGGTCAAGGCGGCGCTCACGATCTGCATCAAGCTCTCCGAATCGCCCTTCGAAGGAGCTGATGATTTCAAGGATCTTGTTACGGATCGGACTCGGATCGATTTCGATGTGGTCGTAGACTGCTGCTAGTTTCCTGAGAAGGGTCTTAGTGATCTTCCGATTCGCAGGAATGATAATTTCCCCACTCTGGGCGTTTACGACGTCCAGAGGTATCTTTTCTCCGAGCAAAATGTCGGAGAGCTTTTCGGTCAACTGGTCCGTGAGCTGATCCTTCTTCTTCTTGTAATCATCGTTGATCTTCTTCAGCTGCTTTTTCATTTCAGCCGGGTTGACTTCTTCCGAACGTCTCCGAGCCATTCCATGAGTAGCAATACGAATATCCTGGACGATTCCGGTGCAACCTGAGGGCACCCGCAGGGAAGTGTCCTTAACGTCGGCAGCCTTTTCACCGAAGATCGCGCGAAGGAGCCTCTCTTCCGGAGCAAGCTCTGTCTCGCTCTTCGGCGTAATTTTGCCGACCAGAATATCACCCGGTCTCACTTCCGCACCCACTCGAACAATACCATCATGGTCGAGGTTCTTGAGCGCTTCTTCCCCGACATTCGGGATGTCGCGGGTAATTTCCTCGGGGCCTAACTTGGTATCTCGAGCTGCGACTTCGAACTCACTAATGTGAATCGAGGTGTATACATCCTCCTTGACCAGGCGCTCCGAAATAACAATTGCGTCCTCAAAGTTGTAACCATTCCAAGGCATGAAGGCGACAAGGACATTACGTCCGAGAGCCAGCTCTCCATCATCCGTGTTGGGCCCGTCTGCTATGATCTGCCCGTTCTTTATTTTATCACCTGACGCGACCAGAGGCTTCTGGTTGATACAGGTTCCAGCGTTTGAACGCATGAACTTCCGCAGAGGGTAAACGTAGATCCCTTTTTCCGGCTTCGTCTTGACCGATTCGGGCTCGCTGAGAAAACGTTCGTCCGAAACAGGGAGGGTTCCATCCTTGGTCGTGACGATGTATTCCGCCGTTGCGGCCGCAACGACGCCATCTGCTTCGGAAACGATCACGGACCGTGAGTCACGGGCCGCTTTTTCCTCCAGACCAGTTCCCACGAAAGGAGCCTCTGACACCAGAAGCGGCACTCCCTGCCGTTGCATGTTCGACCCCATCAGCGCCCTGTTCGCATCGTCATGCTCAAGGAACGGGATCATTCCTGCAGCCACAGACACCAGTTGCTTGGGAGAAACATCCATATAGTCAACCTTATCAGGTTCCATTTCAAGGAATTCACCCCTTTCCCTCGCAGTGACACGTTTGTTTGTGAAGGTCCCGTCCTTGTTGATCGGGTTGTTGGCCTGCGCGATGATGAACGTCTCCTCCTGATCAGCTGTGACGTATTCAATCTGATTGCTGACCTTCCCTTTTTTCACCTTTCGGTATGGTGTTTCAATAAAACCGAATTCATTGATCCGCGCGTAAGTGCACATCGAGTTGATCAGTCCGATGTTTGGTCCCTCAGGAGTCTCGATTGGACAGATTCGTCCGTAGTGTGAGGGGTGCACATCCCGTACTTCAAAACCAGCACGATCCCGGTTAAGACCGCCCGGTCCAAGCGCCGAGAGGCGTCTCTTGTGAGTGAGCTCCGCCAGTGGGTTGGTCTGGTCCATGAACTGACTCAGCTGGCTACGACCGAAGAAGTCACGAACGACCGCACTGAGGGCCTTCGGGTTGATGAGCTTCTGTGGCGTCATCCCTTCAATATTCACATCGAAAAGAGTCATCCGCTCCTTAACGAGGCGCTCCGTCCGGGCCAATCCGACACGGCATTGGTTGGCGAGCAGCTCACCAACCGCACGCACCCGCCGGCTGCCGAGGTGATCGATATCGTCAATCGTCCCGTCTCCCTTTTTGAGGTTAAGCAGATACTTAACCGCATTGAGAAAATCCTCCGCTACCATGATGCGTTCCGAAGAATCCACATCTATCTTGAGCTTCTGGTTAATCTTGTAGCGGCCTACGCGCGTCAGGTCATATTTCTTGGGATCGAAGAACAGACGCTTTAGGAGAGCCCTCGCATTTGCCGCCGTAGGCGGATCACCGGGTCGCAGCTTCTTATAAATGTCCTTAAGTGCGCTTTCCTCGTCCTCAGCCGGGTCTTTGCGAAGAGACTTGAGAAGAATCTCATCATCCCGTGAGTCAACCACTTCGATGGTCTTGATCTTAAGGGCCAGCAACTGTCGCACCACCCCGATGGTCAATGGGTCATAGGCACGAGCCACGACGAGGTCGCCATCCTTGATGTCTTCGAAGAGAACCATTGGACTGAGCTCCTCCTCATCCATGGAGTCACTTAACTTCAGCTTTTTGACCTTGTAAAACTGCTCAATAAGCTCTCGCTCACTGGGGTATCCGAGGGCTCGCAGGAAGGTAGTCGCAAGAAACTTACGACGACGGCGACGACGGTCGAGGTAGACGTAGAGAAGGTCGTTGGTGTCAAACTGGACCTCCAGCCATGATCCGCGATCAGGGATAATCCGAAAAGAATGCAGAATCTTCCCGTTCAGGTGAATAGACTTCTCGAAGCAGATACCCGGGGATCGGTGCAGCTGAGAAACGATAACACGCTCTGCACCGTTAATCACAAAAGTTCCCCGACGGGTCATCATGGGCAGTTCTCCCATGTAAACCCGCTCTTTCTTGGTTCCTGTTTCGTCCTTAAGCTTGAAAGTAACGTAGAGCGCGGCACTGAAGGTCTCTCCTGTGCGAAGAGCCTCGAGAGCCGTGATCTTGGACTCCTCGATATCGTAGGCGATGAAATCCAACTCAATGGTTTCATCGTAACTGGTAATCGGGAACACCTCCTTGAAAACAGCCTGCAGGCCAGTCTCCGTACGCTGGGACGGAGCAATGTCCTGCTGCAGAAAGTCCTCATAGGATTTACTTTGAACCTCGATGAGGTTCGGCGGTTCAATAACTTCTTCGATGTTTCCGAAGTAACGACGGTCGGCCATGGTGGTCTTTCTCGTTGATGGGATGGCGCCATCCTTGCGGGATGACGATTTGCTATGTTGTCGGCAGGGACCCTTCCTCTCCGCCCAGCACCAGCAGGGTTTCGAGGACTTGGGTTACCCAGATATTCATTAGTCCGGAGGTTCTGCTCCGACTTCAAGTTCCTCCTCCTGCTGCGTGAAGGTTGACCCTGAAGTCGAACCAGGCGGTTCTGCCGGGGCCAGATTAAAGGCCCCGGCAGAAAAAAGCCGGTTACTTCAGCTCGATCGTGGCACCAGCCTCTTCGAGCTTGGCCTTTGCAGCCTCGGCGTCGTCCTTGGAAGCACCCTCCAGCACATTGACCGGGGCACTCTCGACAAGCTTCTTGGCATCGGCGAGTCCAAGTCCGCTGGCAACTTCACGCACGGCCTTGATGACCTGAATCTTGTTGCCCCCGGCGCTCTCAAGAGACACGTCGAAGCTTGTTTTTTCTTCTGCAGCTTCAGCCTCTGCGGGTGCAGCAACTGCGACAGCGGCAGCAGGAGCTGCGGCACTTACGCCCCAGTCCTCTTCCAGTTTTTTTACCAATTCGGAAGCTTCCAGAACGGTAAGCTTGCCGAGTTCTTCTGCGATTGTATTGATATCAGCCATTGTATTTTTAGTTTCGGTATCGTCGTTTACGGAGCTCCGTGTCGTTTCAGACCGCCAGCCGGCGGTCCGACGAGGAACCATCTGTGTTTGCAAGTCTTCATCGCCTGAGCGGATCCGACTATCCCTTCAAATTTGTTGTTTTCGGTGTGTTCAGTGATTGAAAATAGACTCATTCCGCGGCGGGAATTCTAATTATCTCCCTCATGCTTGGCCTTGACCACCCGTGCAATAGCGGCACCCGGCTCGTTAAGAACCCGTGCCAGCATGGATGCGGGCTGGTTGATGACTCCGAGCAGGGTGGCAAGGAGGACTTCCCGGGGAGGCAGATCGGCAAGGGCCTTAATCTGCGCTTCGTCGAGAAGAGCGCCATCCAGGATACCGCCCTTTACCTCGGGCTTCTTAAATTCTTTCTGGAAGTTCTTAACGGCCTTGGCGGCTCCGCACACATCTTCCGCTCCAGTGATAAATGCCGTCTGACCCTGCAAGGCGTCGTCCAAGCCCGGCATTCCTGCCGCTTCAAGAGCGCGCTTCATGTGGCTATTTTTCGCCACGTGACATTCGGCCCCACCTTCGCTCAGACGACTCCGGAGCTCGTCGAACTGGGGGACCGTCATCCCAGTGTATTCTACAACGAGAATGAAGGGCGAGGCATTTACCCTGCTAAGTAATTCGTCTACGATAATTTGTTTATCAGGATTCATGCTCTTATTCGGTTAGAGATGCGGTGCTCTCCAGCCTCAGGCCGGGCAGCATTGTTGCAGCAATGGTGATATTCTCGATGTAGTTCCCCTTGGCTGACGCCGGCTTTGCCTTGACGACACTTTCGATGAGGGCCTCGGCATTCTCCCGGAGCTGGTCTTCTGAGAATGAGGCCTTCCCGATCCCCGCTGAAATGTTCGCATTCTTATCAAGCTTGTAATCTACTTTGCCCGCCTTCACTGCCTTCACCGCGCTTGCAGTGTCATCGGTTACTGTCCCTGTCTTGGGATTGGGCATGAGTCCTCGAGGTCCCAGCACACGGGCAATCTTCCTCACCTCGCCCATCGCATCAGGTGTGGCGATAGCGGCATCAAAATCGGTAAAGCCATCTTGCACCTTTTTAATCAAATCCTCGAAGCCAACGTGGTCTGCTCCTGCCTCGCTAGCCGCTTTCGCAGAATCTCCCTGAGCGAAGACTACCACACGGACATTTCTTCCCGTTCCGTGCGGAAGACTCACACTCCCCCGAACCATTTGATCACTTTTCTTTGCGTCTACCCCAATCCGGAACGAAAGGGTTACTGTTGGATCAAACTTTGGTGCAGGAAACTTTTTGAGGGTCTCTACAGCCTCCGCAAGAGCGTAGGGGCGATCTTCGACCACCTCAGCGGCCTTCGCGTATCTTTTACTTCGTTTCTTTGGCATTAGTCTAATTGCAGTTCAAGCGGACCTGCCTGGATCCTCCTGCGGTTATCTATGTTTTCTTTATGGCCGAAATATTTTGATCTGCTTGCTTCACATTCCCTCTACCTCAAGCCCCATTTGCATTGCTGTGCCGGCCAGAATCTTTGCAGCCTGCTCGGGGTCGTCAGTATTCAAATCCGGCAATTTTACCTTAACCACTTCCATCAGCTTGTCCTTGGTAATTTTTCCAACCTTCTGCTTGTTGGGCTCTCCTGACCCAGACGCGATGTTTGCCGCTTTTTTAAGCAAAACAGCGGCTGGAGGCTGCTTCGTGACGAAGTCAAAGCTGCTATCTGCATAAACGGTAATGATGGTGGGCAGGAGATCTCCGGCCTGTTGCTGCGTGGCTGCATTAAAATCCTTGCAGAACTGCATGATATTCACTCCTGCCTGACCAAGAGCGGGTCCGACCGGGGGTGAAGGATTTGCCTGTCCTGCCAGGATCTGAAGCTTGAGGGTGCCTTTGACTTCTTTTGCCATGGAATGAGTGATGTCTGAGTGTGAATGTTTTGTCTAAGTGCGTGATTCCTGCCCTCGGTCTCGGGGGCTGTCACTGGAGAGGACCGGCGCCTAGCCGGGTTCGACCTGCCAGAATTCAAGCTCAACCGGTGTCGAGCGACCAAAAATAGTGACAGCTACGCGAAGCTTGCCTTTTTCCTCGTCAATCTCTTCGACCACCCCGTTCTGACTTTCAAAGGGGCCGTCTGCAACTTTAACGGTGTCACCGACTTCAAAGCTGATTGCAGGTCGGACACTATCTTCGCGCTCTTTAATCTGGGCCAGCATACTTTCCACCTCGCGCTGGCGCATCGGTATTGGCTGATCCTTGGTTCCGGCAAAACCAATTACTCCATCCATCTCCTTGACGAAATACCACGTATCCTCAACCAGTTTGTTATCCTCCGTGAAAAGGCTCATGTTCACAATGATGTAGCCCGGATAGAACTTTCGCTTGGTTTCGGTTTTTTTGCCGCGGCGCACCTCGGACACCATCTCGGTGGGGACGAGCACTTCGAAAATCTTATCCTTCAGTTCTTCCTGCTCTGTCAGAGCACGAATCCTCTTGGCGACCTTCTGCTCCTGTCCGGAGAGGACGTGCACTACGTACCACTGCTGCTTGGATGGGGGAATGGTTGGCATTAGATCTATTAGTCTCGTCCAATCTGGGTAAGAAAATCAACGACCTCGCGGTGCACCAGATCCCAAAGTCCCACGTAGGCGGCCAGGAGCAGGATCGCGATCAGGATGACTACCGTGGAGTCAACGAGCTCCTTATATTTCTTGAAGCCCTTGACCTTGGGGTCAGGGTCCCAGGGCCATGAGGCCTTGCGCAGCTCTCCTTTCACCTCGCCGACGAAGGTCGAAGTTTTTCTGGGAACATTTTTGAGAGATTTAAGCATGATGGCTGGTTACCGGGGGAGAGAGCTGGCAGGACAGGCGAGACTCGAACTCACAACCCTCGGTTTTGGAAACCGATGCTCTACCAATTGAGCTACTGTCCTTTTGGCGCGTCAGGGGCACCCCGGCAAAACGCCCGAGTGCCCCCTTGGTAAAATCGGTTTTGATTTCGTGATAAGGGAAGCGTTACTTGATGATCTTAGCTACCCGTCCGGCACCAACCGTGCGACCACCCTCCCGGATAGCGAAGCGCATGGTCTCCTCCATCGCGATAGGGGTAATGAGTTCAACCTTCAGGGTAATATTGTCGCCGGGCATCACCATATCCACCCCATCAGGGAGAGAGATGCTGCCTGTCACATCGGTAGTTCTGAAGTAGAACTGAGGGCGGTAGTTGCTGAAGAAAGGCGTGTGACGCCCTCCCTCATCCTTGGACAGAACGTAGACCTCAGCCTCGAAATCGGTGTGAGGTTTCACTGATCCGGGCTTGGCGATAACCTGACCGCGCTCGATCTCCTCCTTTTTGATGCCACGCACCAGAAGGCCAACATTGTCGCCCGCGCGGCCCTCATCGAGCAACTTGCGGAACATTTCGATGTCGGTGATAGTGGTTTTCTGGGTGTCTTTGATTCCAATAATCTCAACCTCCTCCATCTTTTTGATGATTCCCCGCTCTACACGACCGGTAGCCACTGTTCCACGTCCTTCGATCGAGAAGACGTCCTCAACAGGCATCAGGAAATCCTTGTCGATAGGCCGCTCTGGCTCGGGAATGTAGGAATCCACTGCTTCCATGAGCTTGAGAATCGACTCCTTATGCCCGGCGTCGCCTTCGATCGCCTTCAGCGCAGATCCCTTCACGATCGGAATATCGTCACCAGGAAATTCATATTGTCCAAGCAGCTCGCGGATTTCCATTTCGACGAGCTCAAGAAGCTCTTCGTCGTCAACTTGGTCTGTCTTGTTAAGGTAGACGCAAATCGCGGGAACTCCCACCTGCCGCGCAAGCAGAATGTGCTCCCTCGTCTGGGGCATTGGCCCGTCGGCGGCTGACACGACTAGGATTGCTCCGTCCATCTGTGCTGCGCCCGTAATCATGTTCTTCACGTAGTCCGCGTGTCCGGGGCAGTCCACGTGAGCGTAGTGCCGATTGTCGGTTTCATACTCAACGTGAGCTGTCGAGATAGTAATACCCCGCTCTTTTTCCTCCGGAGCGGCGTCGATTTCGTCGTAAGCCTTAACGTCTCCACCTCCCATTTTTTCCGCTAGCACCATCGTGATGGCAGCGGTGAGGGTGGTTTTTCCATGATCGACGTGACCGATCGTGCCGACGTTCACGTGAGGCTTGGTCCGTTCAAACTGTTCTTTGGCCATATGCTTGATTCCTGTGGATCTTTTATTCTCTTCGCTCAAAGCTCATGGCGGGAATTGAACCCGCGACCTCGTCCTTACCAAGGACGCGCTCTACCCCTGAGCTACATGAGCGAGGTATTTTGCTCCTTGCGACGCGTGGACAGTTCACCCCAAGAGATAGGTTTATTGCCCCAGAAGGAAATGGCCAGCGCCGCCAAAAGCGGGCGGAACCTATCAAAGCCCTCTACGCTGTCAAAAAAAAAGTAGAATGGAAAGAAATTCGTCAAAAACACCCTAAATTCGAGGAGTTCAAACAATATCGCCGCCTTCTGGCCCCGTGCTCACAGCCTCAGGACCTCAATCAGGACCCTTTTTCTTGCTAATTCCCTCTTTTTCGAGGCTTTTATCGTCCCCAGAAAATAATTCGTCTACCCGATTTACCTCCATCGCCTTACCACTTTGCTCGTCCACCCCCACAATCACTCCACAAATTCGCACAGGTCCCTTGGCCACCGGAAATCTTGTAGGCATTCCAGTGCGTAACCTCCAGACAACGGAAGCGATCTCGCGGCCGAGGACCGAGTCAGCGGGTCCGCACATCCCCGCATCCGTTAAATATGCCGTTCCCCCGGGAAAAATCTGCTCATCGGAGGTTTGAACGTGGGTGTGGGTTCCAACAACGAGAGAGACTTTCCCATCCATGGCACGGCCCATGGCGATTTTTTCGCTCGTCGCTTCAGCGTGAAAATCAAGCATGATGACCCGAACCCCCTCTTCCCGCATGGATTCGACGGCTCTTTCAACACCCTCCAACGGGCTTTCAAGCGGAGGATTCATGAAAACCCGGCCCTGAGCGTTAATCACTCCTATCTTACCCTTGGGGGTCTCAAGGACGACGCTTCCTGAGCCGGGCGCTCCCTTCGGATAATTAACCGGGCGGAGCAGCCGTGGTTCGGTGGGAAAGTAATCCACAATTTCCCGCTGGTCCCAGACGTGGTCTCCAGTGGTAATCACCGCGGCACCCGCTCGGAGCAAATCAATGGAAATCTTCGGGGTGATCCCTCTGCCCCCCGCTGCGTTTTCTCCATTAACGACAATAAAATCGATATTCTCTTGCTCCTTCAGCGCGGCCAGCCGGGCGATCACAGCCTTCCGCCCGGGTTCACCAACGACGTCGCCCAAAAACAGGATCCTGATCATTTCAATAAATCTATGGTATAGAACACCCGACCGGCGGTCGCTTCGGGAATTCAATCAGGTCCCCGCCGGACGACAACAGGATTTACTTGTCACCATGCCACGCCGCTTGCAGAAGACCTCGATTCTCTGCTCCCTCGGAGCCGCGTTGATCATTGGCTCTATCTGCCTCTGGTTCCAGCGGTCCGCAAATCCCTCTGAAGGCACCCTCGTCCCCGATCCGGATCCAAGACTTGCAGATCTTGGCGAGGCTCCAGATTGGAGCGTCTTGAAGCTCTACGACGGGGTCCTGTCCCGGAATGAATTTGATACCGCTCTGCAGGATATCTACCTCCTGGGCCCTAACAGACATTTCGATATTACCGATGAGGGCGTCAGAGTAGTGTCAACTATTTCAGCTCATGTTCCCAGGGTTAGTTTTGCGCAGGGAAAAAGCCGAAGACGCCCACCGCGCTTCTGGCGACCAGTATCCCAGCTTCCCCCCGCTTCCGAAGGTCGACCCCTCGACGGGATACGCATCGCAATCGATCCGGGCCATATCGGGGGAAAGTGGGCCCGAATGGAAGAACGCTGGTACCAGATTGAAGAAACAGCACCGGTCACGGAAGGAGACATGACTCTCCTGACCGCCGAGCTTCTTGCTCCCGAACTCGAGGCCCTTGGAGCGGTAGTTACTCTCGTGCGCTCAAGCCCTGAGCCTGTCACTGAATTGCGTCCTGATGACCTGCGGAGTTATGCGCGCCGCCTTCTTAGCGGAGCTCCCGAGAAGAAGATTATCTCCCTCTCTGAGCGAATGTTCTACCGGACTGCAGAGATCCGGGCGCGCGCCGCGCTGATCAACAATACGATCAAGCCCGATCTCGTGCTATGCCTTCACTTTAACGCCGAAGACTGGGGTGACCTGCCAAGCGAGCCACGATTATCACCCAGAAACCATTTCCACATCATTCTCCATGGAGCCTATCTTGACAGTGAAGTCTCACATGAGGACGAGCGCTTCGAACTGATGCATAAGATTTTCCAGAGCACCCATGAGGAAGAAGCTGCTCTGGCGGGAGTATTGGCTACTGCCTTCCTCAAGGAAACGGGGCTACCCGCCTACCTCTACAGCCTTGGGAGACCTGCGAAGCGTGTGGGCCCGGCCTTGTGGGCCCGTAATCTTCTGGCCAATCGTCTCTACCAGTGCCCCGTCCTCTTTTTTGAACCCTACGTTATGAACAACAACGAGGTCTACGAACGAGTTCAGTCGGGAGATTATGAGGGAGAGCGCGAGGTCGCTGGATCCAGAAAGCAATCGATCTACCGGGAATATCGAGACGCCATTCTCATCGGACTGAAAACATACTATGAATCGCGAAGGGCTACAAAATAGAGGTGGCCCCGCTGCAGCGGGTTCCGCCTTTCCTGTCCAAATCTGAACGTCTAGGGTTTCCGCGGATCGCGCATGAAAGACCATATTCTTATCGCTGGCTGTGGCTACCTTGGCGAACAATTAGCCCGGCATGCTTCCAACTCCGGCTGGCAGGTTACCCGTCTTTCCAAGTCCGGCGATAATGGCTCGCTCACGTGCGACCTCTCCAAATCTTCTGATCTCAAGGATCTACGATCCCAAATTTCTCCCCCGGACTCCATCATGTTTACTGCCTCCTCCGGCAGAGGCGGCGTGGAATCTTACCGTGACGTCTTTCTTCAAGGCACACGTAACCTCTTTGCGACATTCCCAGATTCTCGTCTTTTTTTTACCTCCAGCACTTCCGTCTACCATCAGACGGACGGATCGCTGGTGACAGAAGGTTCCCCCACGACACCGGAGCGCGAAACTGGTGAAATCCTGTTGGAAGCGGAATCACAGGTTCTCTCCAATAACGGAACAGTGGCACGCCTCGCCGGTATTTACGGCCCGGGGCGAAGCGCAATTCTGCGCAGCATGCTCAATGGCAATGCCGTCATCGAGGAAGACGGAAGACGCTTCCTGAACCAAATTCATCGCGATGATGCCTCCAAGGCTCTGCTCCACCTTCTCACCTGCCCGGAGTCTATCGCCCAGGTCTATAACGTCTGCGACTCTTCACCTCTTCATCAGGGAGACTGTTATCAGGCCCTCGCGGCTCTCTTTGATCTTCCCCTGCCGCCAAAAGGTCCACGTCCACGAAACCGCAAAAGAGCGTGGACGCACAAACGGGTAAGTAACGAAAAATTACGGGCCACTGGATGGGAGCCCAACTACCCTTCCTTTATCGATGCCGCCGAGGCTATTCTTCCCACACTCTGACGTCAGACAGCAATCGATGTCTGCTGCGAACACCACCTGCGACAGACTAGCGCCATCGATACTTACGAATACCATCGGCTATCGCCCGCGCTGCGGTAGTCTGAAAAGAGTTCGTGACGCAACGCGCGCGCTCACTGGAATTACTGATGAACCCGCACTCGACAAGCACCGCGGGACACTTGGTCTGGACCAGAACAGAAAAACGAGCGAAGCGGACACCGCGATTTTTCATCCTGCACTTACCAGCAAGCTCACGATGAATAGACGAAGCCAACTGCCTGCCGGCCGCTCCTGCATAAAAGGTCTCGGCACCTCGCACCATTGTATTCCGGGTAGCGTTGAAGTGAATGCTGACGAATATTGCATTCCGATACCGGTTTGCGATCGATGCGCGACGTGACAACGACAGGAAGGAATCGCTTCTTCTGGTTAATACGACCCGAAAGCCGTTCTGCTTGAGGTAATACTCAAGCTTGCTAGCGACCTTCATATTCAGCGAAGACTCACGAACACCCGCTCGGTAAGCTCCCCAGTCCTTCCCACCGTGACCCGGGTCAATAATCACGGTCTTTCCCCGGCCGACGGTTGATACTGAGCTCGTGGACTTTGATTGCGTCGCTCCTTTGGCAGTCGCTCTGCCGGAACTCGTCCCGGGAATCCTGATCTTCTGGCCTATCTGAAGCTTACGATGATCCTTGATGCCATTGTGCGACATCAGCTTTGAAACAGACGTATTGTACTTACGAGAGAGCCCATACAGGGTCTCCCCTTTCCGGATCGTATGAACACTGCCCAAAACGGCGGAACCTGAACACAGAAGCATCAGGGCCGCCACCACCGTGAACCGGATGTGGTGAGGAAGGGGCATGAAAAACAGCAGACCCCAAGCCTATCAAGACCTTTTAAATAAGTCAAATAGTAAACAAATACTAAGTGAACAGCAGACCGTGGCTATAAGTCCGAACGACGGTCTCGCTCCTTGTCTGAATCAAGGTCCTCTTCTGACTCAAAGGTCTCTTCTGACTCAAGGTCCTCCTCTGACTCAAGGTCCTCCTCTGACTCAAGGTCCTCCTCTGACTCAAGGTCCTCCTCTGACTCAAGGTCCTTCTCTGACGCAAGGTCCTTCTCTGACGCAAGGTCCTTCTCTGACGCAAGGTCCTCCTCTGATTCAAAGTCCTCATCTGAATCAAGCTCTTTTTCGGGCTCGGAGGCCTCTGCTGATTCCAGCCCCTCTTCTACTGCCTGTCGCCTCTTTGCCGAAAGCACCGGCCGGATGAGGCCATAGATGAGATATGCGGAAAACCATACTGCCGGTAAGACTTGGAAAAATACTATGGTAGCTCCCACCAGAATTGTTCCAATCGCAAGAATAGGAACACTTCCCCTCGTACTCCAACCTGCTTTCTTGAAACTCGGGTAGCGGATGTTACTGATCATTAAGAATGACAGGCCTAGCATCGCTCCGGCCATCACCCAGTTCCAAGCACCCAGCTCACGATCATTATCGTGGAGGAAAATGATGAGGAATGTGAGGGAAGCGATAAATCCGGCCGCCATCGGAATGGGAATACCCCTGAATGTCTTGAGGTCTTCCTCCAAACCCAGGATCGCCAGACAGTTGAAGCGTGCGAGACGAATTGCCCCGCACAGCAGATAAATGAAGGCAATCGCCCAACCGACGCCCGACTCTGCTGTTTGAAGTCCTTCCGGCAGCTCCAAATTTAGAAGGACAGCCTTTGAGCAGAGCAACGCTGGAGCCATCCCGAAGGACACAAGATCTGCCAGAGAATCGAATTCACGTCCGAAGTCTGACTCCTGCCCCCCAAGACGCGCGAGCCTGCCATCCAGTAGGTCGAAGAGACATGCCCCGAAGATTAACAAAAGCGAAGTCTCATAATAGTGCTTGGCGTCCCCGAATTCGGGCATCTGCATGCCCTTAAAAATGGTAAGGACCGCAAAAAACCCACAGCAGAGGTTACCCGCCGTCATCAAGTTGGGCAGAAGATAAATTCTGGGCTCCCGTTCATTTTCCATGGCGCGGCCAGTATACGAACATTTCTTTTAAGACAAACACTGGAAATCATCTCGGACTTCGCCATGCTTACGCGGTGGCAGGTAATATAGATATCAGCGCTTCCCAGCGCATGGAGGATCTCCTTTCCCTGCTCCCGGGAGCACGCCGAACGCTGTTTGCGGCGTATCATGTGGGCGGATGTCAATCCTGCTCCTATAAAGATGATGAGACTCTGGCTGAAGTCTGCGCCCGTAACGAGATTCCGGTGGAGGAAGCCATCGCAGTTCTTCTCGAGAGCCACGAGCGAGATCAGGCTCTTCTCATCATGCCCCTGGACCTCCAGCGGCGCCTTAACGATGATGAGCCCCTCCTGCTACTCGACATCCGAAGCAGGGAGGAGCACGACTCTGTTCGCCTGCCCGGCTCAAAATTGCTAACTCAGGAACTGCAGAACACCCTTTTCGCACACCCACCCGAGGAGACGATGATCCTTTACGATCACCGAGGGCGCGACGTCCTCGATCGTTGTGCGTGGTTCCATGGCCACGGACTGAAAAATTCTCTCGCTTTGGCCGGGGGAATCGACGGTTGGGCCCGGGAAGTGGACCCTTCCGTTCAACGCTATCGACTCGAACTGGACTAGACCCCGTTTTCTCACTTGGATCCTTCCGGGGATTCACGACACTGACAAAATGAATCGCCGCTCTTTCCTTACCACTACCGGTACTACGGCAGCCACTCTCACCACCCTAGCCGGCGTGGAACCCCCCGAAGGAGCCGTCCTGAAAAAAGAAGGGTCGCACCCCCCGCATCAGGGACCAAACCGGATCGGTGTGTCTTCCTATTCCTTCTGGGGCTTTCGACGGCAGGAATTACGCTCAATCCATTCCAATCTTGAGCACGCCGCGAAAATGGGCTTCGACGGCTTCGAAATTCTGCAGCGGCAGTTGGAGTCCTACGACAATGCAACTCTCCAGAAAATCAAGCGTCATGCGTTCGTTCTTGGCTTGGACCTGATGGGTTATTCCACCCATCAGGGCTTCCTTTCTCCAGACAAGGCAAGACGCCAGAAGAATATTGACCATACCGTCGCCTGCCTCGAGCAGGCCTATCAACTCGGCATCCCAACCATGCGGGTCAATTCCGGTACCTGGGGAACTTCAAAGAGTTTTGATGACCTCATGGCAAAGCGGGGTATCGAGGATCCTCTCCCGGGTTATACCGAACAAAATGCCTACGAATGGGTAATCGAAGCCTATGAGGCCCTTGTTCCGGAGGCTGCCAAACGTGGAGTGGTCATGGGCTTGGAGAACCATTGGGGTCTGGGCGTCACCCCGGAGGGAATCAACAGGGTTGTCGATGCCGTTGATTCAGAGTGGCTTCAGGTCACCTTGGATACAGGGAATTTTCTTGAGGATCCATACGACAGGCTTTCGCAACTGGCCCACCGCACTGTGCTGATGCAGTGCAAGACTTACTTTGGTGGCGGACGCTGGTATACTCTCGATCTCGATTATGCCCGCATTGCAGAAATAATGAAGGGCGCAGGATTCAAGGGCTACGTCTCGCTCGAATTTGAGGGTAAGGAGGACCCTCTTACGGCTATTCCGAAATCTCTCAAGGTCCTGCGCTCTCATTTTGGTTAGACTGCCGCTCCGCCTGCGAGTTTCGGAGGCAGGCGCGCACGCACTTCGCGTCTTCTCATCTGGAGAACTCCTGCCACTATCCAGCCCATGAGAATATTTGCTGCTGTGACACTCGCTCTCCTTGCCTCGATGACTGCCTCCGCAGAGCCGGCGTGGAAAGACCTTTTCAACGGGATAACCCTCGACGGTTGGCATGCGGTTCCCGGGGGAAAATGGGAGGTCGTGGACGGAACGATTCTCGGGACATCACCACGTAGTGAACCTCGTCATGGGCTTCTCATGACCAACCGGCGCTTCAAGAATTTCAGGGTTCGGGCCAAATTCAAGGTAACCAGCGGAGACAGCGGTTTTTACTTCCGGGTCGAAAAGACCAACACTCATGTCAGTGTCCGGGGCTTTCAGGCAGAAGTCGACAACTCCAAGGAAGTGGGAGGACTATACGAGACCTCTATGCGGGCTTGGGTTCGAAAACCTGATCCAAAAGTGATCTCCAAATTAGTCAAACCTGGCAATTGGACCGATCTTCTCGTCTCCGCAATCGGGAATAACATCACCGTCTACCTCAACGGAACCAAGGTGACCGAGCTCCTTGATGATGCCAAATGTCTCAAGGAAGGCCATATCGCGCTACAGCTTCATGGCGGGCAGGACATGCGGGTCCAGTTCAAGGACCTCGCAATTCAGGAACTCCCATAAAAATTTACCGAAGGCCCGAGAGGGAAAACAGAAGCAGGATGATGACCATAAATAACGCGGTCACCCACCAATACCATCGTATCCTGATAACACCCCTGCCCCTGTTCCCGAACTCGCGAGCTATGAAGTCCTCGTAATCGAAGGATTCATCTGGGAGATCTAATCCATCAGCTCCCTCGCTCTGCTCCCAACTCCTGCGCTTCGCCGTCTTTGGCCGAACCTTTCCTACCTTCCCTTCAGGGCGAGCTGGAGTTCCTGAAGAGTTGTCCCCCTTGGCGCAGAGTGTGCAGGGGGACCCAACCACAACCACAACTCCGCAAGTGGGGCAGATGTAACTTTGCTCGCACATGCCCCACCTGCCCTACGCCGAGGACCCCGGGAGTCTCCGGGGTCCAGCAGCAATCAAAACCTAATACCGATAGTGGCTTGGCTTGTAGGGCCCTTCCACCGGCACGTCGATGTAATCAGCCTGCTCCTGAGTAAGACTCGTCAACTTGCACCCTATCTTTTCAAGATGGAGCCGGGCCACTTCCTCATCAAGCCGCTTGGGAAGCACTTCAACTCCGGGCTCACGGGAGCCGCGGGTCTTCCAAAGGTCTATTTGGGCAAGGCACTGATTCGTAAAGCTGTTCGACATCACGAAGCTCGGATGCCCGGTTGCGCATCCAAGATTCACGAGCCTGCCTTCGGCGAGCATATACAGAGCGTTACCTCCCGGAAAGGTATACTTGTCCACCTGGGGCTTGATGTTAGACCTCTCAACCCCGGGCATTTCATTCAGTTTGTCGACCTCGATCTCATTGTCAAAATGACCAATGTTACAGACGATGGCCTGATCCTTCATTTTCTCCATGTGCTCCGTGCGGATAATCCGGAAATTTCCCGTCGTGGTTACATAGATATCGGCCCACCCGAGAGTGTCCTCGATAGTTAGGACGCGGAATCCTTCCATAGCGGCCTGCAAGGCACAGATTGGGTCAACCTCTGTCACGACAACCTGCGCACCCTGCGCTTGCAGTGCCTGAGCGCAGCCTTTGCCTACATCTCCGTAGCCACAAACCACAGCAACCTTGCCGGAGATCATGACGTCTGTCGCCCTCTTGATCCCATCAATCAGAGACTCCCTGCATCCGTAGAGGTTATCGAACTTCGATTTAGTCACGGAGTCATTCACATTAATCGCCGGAAAGAGAAGTTTCCCATCCCGGTGCATCTGATACAGGCGGTGGACTCCCGTAGTGGTCTCTTCTGAGACGCCAACAAGATCTTTTACCCATTCATGAAAAACTCCGGGGCGCTCCAGTTTTATCTTCTTCAGGAGATCCTTAATGACCTGCTCTTCCTCATTACTTGAAGGAGTATCCACCCAGTCACTGCCATTCTCCATCTCGTATCCCTTGTGAATAAGGAGGGTGGCGTCACCACCATCGTCTACGATAAGCTGGGGCCCTTTCCCGTCCGGATACTGAAGAGCCTGCCAGGTGCACCACCAATATTCTTCCAGTGACTCGCCTTTCCACGCAAAAACAGGTGTTCCTTGAACCGCCATCGCGGCAGCAGCATGATCCTGAGTGGAGAAAATATTGCAGGAGCACCAACGCACATTGGCACCAAGCTTCTGCAGGGCCTCAATCAGAACCGCAGTCTGAATCGTCATGTGCAATGACCCCATCACCCGCACTCCGTCCAGCGGACGATCAGCGCCGTATTTCTCACTGACTGCCATCAGCCCTGGCATTTCATACTCAGCTATTTCAATTTCCTTCCGACCAAACTCGGCCAATCCAAGATCGGCAACCTTGTGGGGGAGAACCTGTGGCTCTTCTGCAATTACACTCATTAGTTTATATAGTTAGTTTGAAATAATAATCATCAAGCGGAGACCGCACTCTTGAGCTCAGAAACCCGGTTGGTTTCTTCCCATGGCAGCCCCGCATTTTCCCTTCCAAAATGACCATAGTTGGTCGTCGTCTGGTAAAATGGTCTCAACAGATCCAGTTGCTCGACGATATCAGCAGGCTTGAATGAAAAGACCTCCTGAACCGCCCTCTCGATCTGCTGCTCTTCCACCTCATTGGACCCAAACGAGTTCACGTTGAGGCTGACAGGGTGAGGATGCCCGATCGCGTACGCGAGCTGGATCTCACATTCCCTAGCTAGCCCGGCCGCCACGATATTCTTAGCAACCCAGCGGCACATGTAAGCCGCAGAGCGATCCACCTTTGAAGGATCTTTTCCCGAAAACGCCCCTCCCCCATGGCGTCCCATCCCCCCGTAGGTATCAACGATGATTTTCCTTCCAGTCAACCCTGCATCCCCCTCCGGACCTCCGACCTCGAAGCGGCCGGTGGGATTAATGAGAAATTCGGTATCCTCGGTGAGAAGTTCCACCGGCAGGATTTTTTCAATCAAATCCGCCTTCAGGTGTTGCCGAATTTCATCGGTGGTGATTTCGCGGGCGTGCATCGTTGAGACTACCACCGCTGTAATCCGGTTCGGCCGGTTGTCAATATACTCAATGCTTACCTGTGTCTTGGAGTCCGGACGCAACCATGTATGAACCCGATCCTTGCGCAGCCGCGTCATTTCCTGACCGAGCTTGTGGGCATAGAGAACCGGGGCAGGCATCAACTCCGGGGTATCGTTGGTGGCGTATCCAAACATGATTCCCTGATCACCTGCTCCCTGCTCCTCTGTTTCCTTTCCATCTGCCGCTGCCGCATCGACCCCCTGCTTGATATCTGGNGATTGCTGACCGAGCATATTCATCAGAAAAGCTCCTTTTTCGAATTTGCAGGTATACGAATAGTCCGTGCCCTGCGCGTAGTCGGCGTCGTAGCCAATGCCCTGAAGAGTTTCGCCAACCACCTTCCCGTAGTCAAAAATTGCGCTGGTAGTAATCTCGCCCGCTAGTCCAACCACATTGTCCTTCACGAAGGTCTCGCAGGCGACCCGGCTACCGGGATCCTGCGCCAGACAAGCATCAAGCACGGCGTCCGAGACGGTATCACACACTTTGTCAGGGTGGCCTTCGGTCACTGACTCGGACGAAAAAATGAATGGACGAGACATGAGGTTCTGTTTTTTCAGCTGGAATGTATCTACGAATCTTGATTTGTTGATATGAGCTACGCACGAAAACCCATGCCGTCAATTCTCAATTCACTAAAATTACTGGCTGATCCCACTCGACTCCGTCTGGTTCTCCTCCTCGCAGAGGAATCGCTCAGCGTGGCAGAGTTGCAGGAAATACTGGGGATGGGCCAATCCCGAATTTCAACCCAGTTAGCCCAGCTTAAAAAGGCCTCCCTCGTTTCGGTGCAACGCTCGGGAAAAAATAATTTCTACTCGGCCAAACCTGAAAAAGAGCTTCTCGGGATTGCCAGAAAGGCCGGGGCCGAACTTGAGGAACGCAATAAGGATCTCGCGTCCCTGCACCACGTCCTCAACAAGCGAAAAGACCGCACCCGGGCCTATTTCGATGAGCTTGCTGGTAAATTTGGCCGACAGTATGTCCCGGGTAGATCGTGGAAAGCACTCGCAGAAGGTTTACTCAAGATCCTAGATTTCAAGGTTGTGGCGGATCTGGGGGCGGGCGAAGGAACCCTCGCGCAACTCCTTGCGCAGAAAGCGGAGCGAGTTATTGCCGTCGACCACTCGGANAAAATGGTATCCTTCGGAGCAGAAACGGCAGCCGANAACGGCCTCAAAAACCTGGAATACAGACTCGGNGATATCGAGTCTCCTCCCGTCGAAGACNATTCCGTTGATCTGGCGTTTCTCAGTCAGGCNCTTCACCACGCATCAAATCCATCCCGTGCTCTCGAAGAGGTCCACAGGATCCTCAAAGCCGAAGGCAAAGTAGTGATTCTCGANCTCCTNCAGCATTCGTTTGAGCAGGCTCGCGAACTTTACGCTGATACCCATCTGGGGTTCGCGGAAGTAGAAATCGCAAGCTTGCTTGAAAACGCGGGGTTCAGGGAAATTGAAACTGCGATTGCCGACCGCGAGGAAGCACCACCCGGATTTCAGACTCTNCTCGCAGTAGCACGNAAGTAATCGCACACACGATTTAAGAGTGACGGCCCTTCCCNTGGCTGGCAGCGTGGCAGCAGCCGGATCNCCAATGAAGTTCATCTGCCCATCGCTTCGACTCTCCTGCCTGCTCNTCTGNTTCATATTCTCTGCCCCTCCCAGTCTCGCCGACGATTGGCCTCACTGGCGAGGNGCACAACGTAACGGCATTTCGGTCGAGAGTCTCCCTGCCAGGGCCCTTCANAAAATAGGTGGAACCGTAGCATGGAGGGCGAATATCGGAACTGGTTTCGCTTCCTGCTCGGTTGTCGAGAGTCATCTCTTCACNACNGGGCANNAGGNCGGNNACGACACAATTTTCTGCATNAGCACCAAGGATGGATCAACTCTCTGGAAGCACTCCTTCGCCGCAGATCTTGGTGACAAATTTTATGAGGGCGGGCCCGGCGCTACTCCNACCGTCGAGGGAAACCGGGTCTATCTGCTTTCCAAGTGGGGCGACCTTTTCTGCTTTCAGGCCACGGACGGAAAGGTGATCTGGAAAAAGCAACTCAGGGATGAGGCTGAGGTCCGAATCCCGACCTGGGGCTTCAATGGGTCTCCTACTGTGGTTGGAAACACCCTTTACCTTAACGTNGGCAGCGCCGGCATGGCTCTCCGAAAAACTGACGGCAAGATTCTCTGGNNATCCGACCGCGGTGACCCGGGATATTCCACTCCGCTGCCTGTCGATCTCNCCTCAGGTCCCGCCTTGCTTCTCTCCAACGGGAAGGCTTATCTCGCNGTGGATCGAGAGACCGGAAAGAAACTCTGGAGCCACCGGTGGATCACCCGCTACGGAGTCAACGCNGCCGACCCAATCGTGAGAGGGNATCAGATATTTATTTCTTCCGGCTACAACAAAGGGTGTTCCCTGCTCGAGATCAGCGGCGGCAAGGTGGAAACCCTCTGGAAGAACAAAGACCTGCGCAACCAGTTCAACGGATCCATCCTCATAGGTGACTTCCTCTACGGGATCGACGGCGACTCAAGCGAAGCCGCCGCCTTGAAATGCCTCGACTGGAAGACTGGCGAGACCCGGTGGAGCTTCAAACAGTGTGGATTTGGCTCGCTTCTCGCTATCGGAAACCAACTAGTCGTGCTCAATGATCNGGGTGCTCTCTGGGTTGCTCCTGCTTCACCGGAGGGTTTCAATCCGTCTTCGAAAGGAAAGATCCTCGATGGAAAATGCTGGACCGCTCCAGTCTTCGCCCACGGGAAACTCTATGCCAGAAACTCAGATGGAACTCTGGTTTGCGTGAGCTGGTAAATTGTATTGAATGAAACTCTTACATGACCGAACTCCCAATCCATCCATGAATCGCAGAGCGTTCGTCAATACCGCCGCTGCAACCGGCGTCGTGACTCAAGTTCCCCTGCTCGCAACCCCGGGAAAGTCAGGGAAAAAATACCGCACTGCTCTGATTGGATCCGGGTGGTGGGGAATGAACATCCTCAGAGAAGCCATGGCCTCCGGAACCATTCAGGTCGTGGCGCTCAATGACGTATCCGACGATGCGCTGGAAGTGGCTGCGGAAGAGGTTCAGGACCTCTCCGGGGCACAACCAAAAACCTACAAGGATTATCGCGAACTCCTCGAGAAGGAAAAGCCAGAGATCGTTATCATTTCTACTCCTGATCACTGGCATGCACTCCAAACAATCGCAGCCGTTCAGGCGGGCGCCCATGTCTTCGTAGAGAAGCCTACCGGTCATACCATCGGGGAAAGCCGGGCCATGGTCAACGCGGCAACAGAATCTGGAAAAACCGTGCAGGTCGGCCTCCATCGACGGATCGGTCCTCACCACGTGTCCGGAATGGACTTTCTCCGCAGTGGAAAAGTGGGAAAGATCGGCATGGTGCGTATGTTTGTTGCGGGGCGAGGAGGCAAGGAACAACCCCGTGCCAACGAGGAACCCCCGAAGGGAATGGATTGGGATATGTATTGTGGCCCAGCACCACTTCGCCCCTTCAACAGCCGAATCCACCCAGGTGGGTTCCGCCATTTCCTCGACTTCGCCAATGGTATCCTCGGAGATTGGGGAGTACATTGGCTCGATCAGGTCCTTTGGTGGACGGAGGAAAAGTATCCAAAAAGAGTCTATTCCACGGGCGGTCGACCCGTCCGAGGAGCGCCCGTCCTGAATGACTCTGAGCAGACAACTGATGCCCCGGATACCCAAGTCGCAGTCTACGAGTTCGAATCCTTCACTGCCACCTGGGAACATCGCCGCTACGCGGAAAATCCCTCAGAGAAACACAAGATTGGTTGCTACTTTTACGGGGAAAATGGGGTCTTCCACATGGGTTGGCGGGATGGATGGACCTATTATCCTGCGAACATCCGTGACAAAATCATCCATCAGGACTCACAGCTTCAGGAACCAGATGGACACAACCTCAAACTGCTCTGGCAGAATTTCATCGATGGGATTGAAGGTGGAAGAGAGACGGTCTGCGGGATCGAATCCTCACACCGTTCCTCTGTCCTGCCGATGCTTGGCATGATGTCGCTGAAACTTGGGCGTAGTATCCGGTGGGACGGCGCAGCCGAGAAGGTGCTCAACGATCCCGCTGCCAACAGGCTCCTCAAACGGGACTATCGTGGACCCTGGGTCTATCCGGACGTCTGAGACGAGCAGCCCCAAATGACTATGTCCCTTTCCCTGAAAGATATTTTCGAAGGTATTGGTGGGCAGCCTAACAGTTGTACTTTACAGGAATACTGCGCTTTCGCGCACTACGTGCAAACCACGCCATCCTGTCGCCTCCTTGTGTTCGGAGTGGGTCGGGATTCAGCAGCCTGGCGCAAACTCAATCATGGGAACCTCACACTATTTCTTGAGAATAATACAGAATGGATCGATCGGATTGGAAAGGAAATCGGCAAGGAACATATTATCGCCCTTACCTACCAGCAAACTTTCGAGGACTGGGAAAGAACAGATTTCGCTGCTGACCAGGTAACCCTTCCGGTCCTCGAAAGCTCTCCGTTCAATGGGGAATGGGACTGCGTCTTTGTAGATGCTCCATGGGGCCCCACGTTTGGACGCCATCAGAGCACCTACGCCGCTATCAAATCTGTAAGGCCGGGTGGGATTGTCGGCCTGCACGATTGCGAACGCGAGAGGGAGCAGATTGTTTGCAGGACTCTGCTCGAGGGCAATGGCTTCAAAATGGTCGAGGAGGTTGAGCGACTACGTATTTACCAATCCCCGTCTGAGGCGGTGGAAGAAACCCAACTTGGTCCCCGCAGCGCGAGCCGTAAACAGGGTGACTCGCGATGATCTGCGATCCGCACCATCTCCGAAACGGAGTCAGATCCTCTTCTCTCGGGAGGTTTGATCTGGTGGACAGGCTATCACTACGGCCAATTTCCTGTCGATAACGGGAGCTCCTCCATGCTCTGCTCTGGCTTTCCTGGTTGAAATACACGAAACTGTCGTCCCCCGCCGGCCCTCAGGCTCGTCCGGGAACAAGTAACGATGTTTCAAGACCACATGCCACGCGCGATCTGGAGGCATGGATCCTTTTGCCTGTCGCTCATCCTTGTCATGCTGGGCTGCTCTCCCGAAAAGCCGTTGAAGGGGGCGCCCTCTACTGGCACCTCTCCGGCCGTTACACTGCCCTCGCCGGTCCTGCCGCAGCGCGCCTCCCGAGATAAGGATCTCCTTGGTGAGCTGCAGAACAAAGACCCGCTTAGCTCTTCTCCCCGGTCCCTTGTTCCGCTGGCGGCTGGAATACGGAAGGTTTCCTCTGGGGAAGTTGCTCTGACCTTCCTGCTTTTCGACGACCGGCAATATAACATGGTTGTGGCCGATAAGGATCAGGGTTTGGCAACCGAATGGCAAACCGCAGAAGCTGCGGCTGCCGGCCACGGTGCAGTTGCGGCCATCAACGGCGGATTCTTCACTCCTGAAGGTAAACCCTTGGGCCTTGTCATCGAGGACGGAAGGCGCATTGGGACATGGAACTCGCAGTCCTCCCTGACGTCCGGCGTGCTGTCGGTGGAGAAAGCCCCACGCCTTCTCCGTCGCCAGCACTGGCGCTCCTTTTCGCCTACCCGGCATCTCCTGCAAGCAGGTCCCTTTCTCATCGAGAATAACGCAGTGGTCCGTGACCTGAGCAACCGGGAGAGACGCCCGAGATCTTTCCTCGTATGGAACGGCCGGCACCGATGGGCCTTCGGCGTCGCAGAGGGCGCAACCCTCGCTGGCCTTAGTGCTGCGCTTGCCTCCCAGCCTCTTCCTGAGATCAATATCACAACGGCGTTGAACCTCGACGGAGGGCGCTCCAGTGACATGTGGGTTTCGCCAAGGATCACCGGAGGTCCGATCTCCACACGCAGGATCTGGAATACGCCCGTCCGTAACTACCTCCTTCTTCTTCCAAGCCAGCCATAGTTGCCAACCCGGCACCCATCCTCAGAACGCCTTATTTCGGTGTTCTGGCGTAGTTTTCTCGAGGAGCCATGTAGTTGATTCAGGCCTCCGGCCCGACAGCCTCTCAAAGCTGACCAGCAGGAGACCCTGCGAACTTTTCGACGATTTTTTTGCTCAAATCGCAGCTTGGAGTGGTCAGCTGGCCAAAACTTCGCTAAAGCCCGCGCCTCATGCTGAAAGCCGGTATCGTAGGACTCCCTAACGTGGGAAAATCCACTCTCTTCAACGCAGTCACCCGCACGCGCAAGGCGCAGGCGGAAAACTATCCCTTCTGCACGATCGATCCGAATGTCGGAGTAGTCAGCGTTCCGGACGAACGGCTCGGAGTTCTTGCCGAGATGAACCAGTCCCGGAGTGTTATTTCGACAGCAATTGAATTCGTAGACATCGCGGGACTGGTGAAGGGGGCCAGCGAAGGAGCAGGGCTCGGGAATCAGTTTCTCGCCAATATCCGCGAGGTTGACGCCATCGTCCAAGTGGTCCGGTGTTTTGAGGATGACGATATCATTCACGAACTTGGCTCCGTAGATCCTCTCCGGGACATAGAAATTATCAATACCGAGCTCATCCTTGCTGACATCGCGGCCACTCACAAGCGACGATCCTCTCGAGAAAAGAAAGCAAAGGGAGGAGATAAGGACGCGATTCGTGAGCTCGCCTTGATGGAAAAACTTATTCCCCATCTGGAGGAGGGACGCCCGGCTCTGACACTTGAACTCTCTCTCGAGGAAGAGGCTCTCCTAAAAGACTTCTGTCTACTCTCCTCCAAGCGGACTATTTTTGCCTGCAATGTCTCCGAGAGTGAACTCTCGAGTGCAATGGAAACCCCTGAACAGCATCCTATGGTTTCGCGTGTCGCAGAATTTACCGCGAGTTCCCATGGCGCTGAGGCAGTGGTCATATCTGCGCGCGTCGAAGAGGAACTTATCGCTCTGGAACCCGATGAAGCCTCCGAGTTTCTGGCCGAAATGGGAGTAAAAGACTCTGGGGCGGCCGCCTTGATCCGGGGTGTTTACATCCTTCTCGGGTTGCGCACCTTCCTCACCGCTGGAGAAAAAGAGAGCCGTGCATGGACTGTTGTTGCAGGGGCCAAGGCTCCCGCTGCAGCTGGTGTTATCCATACGGATTTTGAGCGCGGATTTATCGCCGCGGAGGTATGCTCCTACAGGGATATGGTCGAGGCAGGGTCCAAGGCTGCGGCACGAGATGTCGGTAAACTGCGGATAGAAGGAAAAGACTACGAGGTTCAGGATGGAGACGTGATTGAGTTCCGCTTTAACGTCTAACGTTCAAGTTAATCCTTAATTCCGCTTTATTCCGGTCGAAATACGCCTAGCTTGCCGCCATGAAGAAATTTCTGCTGCCCGCTGGCGGTGCCGCGATGCTCTGCTTTGGCCCTTTCGCCATGGGGCAGAAAGATCCTGCCGCAGCCAATTCTGAGATCTACAAGTCGGTCGTGCGAATCGAGTGTGCCACGCAATCCGCTGACTACCGGACACCTTGGAACTCAGGTCGGTTCGGAGGAGGTACCGGCTCTGGCTTCATGATCGGACCCAACCAGTTCATGACGAATGCTCACGTGGTGTCCAACGCCAACCGCGTTCTCATCACCCGGCGGGGATCAGCCCGGAAACATCCAGCCCGGGTAATCCATATTGCCCATGACTGTGATCTGGCTCTGCTGGAAGTTGAAGATGAGGCGCCCTTTGAAGGCCTCAAGTATCTGGAATTTGGAGACGTTCCCGCGCTGGAAAGCCAAGTGCGAGCAATTGGTTACCCGGTCGGCGGAGACCGCATTTCGGTCACCAGAGGAGTCGTCTCCCGTATTGACTTTCGTCCCTACGCACACTCCATCGTCGACTCACATCTCGTCGTGCAGATCGATGCCGCGATCAACCCCGGTAATTCGGGCGGCCCGGTCCTCCAGGACGGCAAGGTAGTGGGAGTTGCCTTTCAGGGCCTGCGACAGGCAGACAACACCGGCTACATGATACCCACCCCTGTGATCAAAAGGTTCCTGAAGGATATCGGGGATGGGAGCTACGACAAATATGTAGATTTGGGGATCACTGAGTTCCCTCTCTTCAACCCAGCCATGCGGAAGGCTCTGCAAGTGCCTGAAAATGGTCTTGGAGTGATGGTAGCTTCCGTATTACCGACCGGACCCTGTGACGGCATCATGGAGCCTGGTGACGTTCTCCTCTCCATCGACGGTAAGCCTGTTGATAATGCAGGTAATATCGAGGTGGAGGGAGAAAAAGTGGTTCTCCATGAGGTTGTAGAACGAAAATTCGCTGGTGATGAGGTCACCTTGGAGTTTCTCCGGAAGGGCGAGAAAAAAGATGTTACGATCACGCTGAAGGCCTTTCCACATTCGCGCATCTACGCCGTCCGTTACGGCGAGCGACCCCGCTTTGTTTTCTTTGCAGGTCTTGTTTTTCAACCTCTGGATCGTAACCTCTACTCAACCTATGGATTTGATAGTCCCCGGGTCCGCAAGATATTCCAGAACTACGTTGCAGACGCCATTTTTAAGGATCGCGAGGACGTCGTAGTTATTACTAGAGTAGAAAGCGACCGGCTAACGTCCTTTATTACCGGCTTCAAAGGAACGGTAGTCGATGAAATCAACGGGGAGAAAGTCAGGAGCCTGAATCATGCCTATGAGCTCCTGTATGCAGATGATCTGCCGGAGTTTATCACGATAAAGTGTAACGGACTGGCCCGGCCTATTGTCATTCCTGCTGCCGAGGTCGAGTCGGCCAACAAGAGAATCATGAAACAGAACGGGATCTTTAGATCTCACTACCTCGGTGAAAAACAACCTGCATCCTGACCATGTCTCACTATCATTTACCGTTCCTCTGCCTCCTTTCCATTATCGGAGCGATTGGACTGGCTGAGCCAACCCATGCGGCCGTGGAATACAAGGGTCTGCTTCGTATCAACACGACGATCCAGACCCATAGTGTTGCTCAACCCTGGGAGCTCAACCAACCCAGCCGCCGACGTGGTCTGGGCGCCGTACTCGAAGATGGTAATATTCTTACCACAGGTGAAATGGCGGCCAATGCCACCTATATTGAGTTCGAATCCGCTGACGGAGCGCATACCGTACCCGCAGAGGTCGTCGCCATTGATTACGAGGCCAATCTGGCCTTGCTACGTCCAGAGGCAGGAGCCAATGGCGATTGGATCAAGACGCTTGGAGCCCTCTCGATTGGAGGATCTGCAAAGCCTGGTCAAGAGGTCGATATCTGGCAACTGGAGGACAATGGTGATGCGATCAGAACGGTAGGATCCATCCGTTCTGTTGATCTCCTTTCCACCTTTGCGAGCGGGCACTTCTTCCTCTGCTATGAGGTCAAGGCCTCCATGCAAAGCGCATCGAGCAGCTACACCTTACCGGTAACGCGTGACGGCAAACTCATTGGCATCCTTGCAAGCTACAATTCCAAGGATCAGATCTGTGATGTTGTCTCTCCAGACATCCTCAACCAGTTCCTGAAGGATGTCAGCGATGGCACACATGAGGGGTTTCCCTCTCTCGGGATTGCCACAGTGCTCACCGAGGATCCCCAGTTCAGGAAATGGCTCGGACTGCGCGAAGACCAGGGTGGACTTTATGTAAGCCGAGTCCTCCCTGAAAGCGGTGCCGCGGAAAGCGGCCTGAAGGAAGGAGATGTTCTTCTCACCCTTGACGGTCATGCCATTGATCGGCGAGGCTACTATCAAGATTCATCCTATGGTCGGCTTTCATGGAGCCATCTTGTCCGCGGATCCAAGCAGGTGGGTGAAAAACTGGCGCTGGTGATCATGCGCGACGGCAAGGAAAAGAATCTCGAGGCCACTCTGAGGCGGCCACCGGACAGCCTCATTCCGAGCTATATGTATGATAAGGCCCCTCCCTATCTGATAAAGGGCGGGTTGGTTTTCCAGGAACTCACCCGTTCATATCTTGAAGCTTATGGGAAGGAATGGAGAAACCGGGCTCCACTCGACCTGCTGGACGCACTCAACAACCCCGAGGATTATGAAGAGGGCAGGTCTCGTCTCGTATTCCTCAGCCGGGTTATTCGAACACCTGCCACTATTGGTTACGACCAAGTGAGTAATCGTATCGTCACCGAAGCAAACGGTCAGAAAATCACGGATATGGAATCTCTCGTATCCGCTTTGAAGACTGCGAAAGACGGAGTCCACTCCATCCGAATTGATGATGTTCCCTACGTAATCTATCTCGACCCCGAGGCCAGTGACAGTGTTGATCGAGCCCTCCTTCAACGGGGATTACCAGCNCTGGAGCGCCTNCCNNAAGGTTGAGCGTTCCTGTTTTTCCAGANTACCTGCTGAGCTCCTGTTGAGACACAATCTTTACTCCNGCCCTATGGAGNACTGACTGAGAAAANTCGACGTCCTCCACATGNAGGGCGACCAAAGTCAGACCNTCTGGGTGAGGAAGTAAGGTATAGGCAAAGTCGAGGTTGGTCTCCGCTGCNCGGAGTTCTCGAAGACATTTCTGAAACTCCTCGACCGGGTGGCGCAGGGCCACTACCAGTAGATCCGCGGTAGTATGGGGAATGCCCTTCTCAAGGAAAACCTGCTGGGAAGTATCTGGATCACTGGTAACAATCCTCGCTACTGTCGCATCGCGGGAATCCTGAACGCTAAAGCCAAGGAGTTCGACCCTAGCCTGCTTGAGCAGCTGAATCAGGGCCTCAAGTGAACCCGCGCGATTCTGAAGGAACACTGCAAATTGCTGCACGGGTACGCCCATTGGCGCAGTTGCATCAGAAGATTCACCCATGACCCTACGTTAGATCACAAATTTAGACTCGCCTCAATCGCTATTGCGGCTACTCGTCCACGGTTCGTATCGAACACACTACACATCGGCCCTGCACAATCTCCCAACCCACATCGAGATCGTAGATCCTCAAAAAATATGTTCTAGCCTCTTTTTCGTGAAAGGCAGGGCGGGCATCCAGAGACAGAGTTTCCATCACGACCTGCTGCCTCTCGCCAGGGAGAGCCTCGAAGGCCTCACGGACTTCATCAGCGATATGGACGGGCCACTTTTCCGGCGCCTCGGGAGCAATATTTGACCATGCCCCCTCAATCATGTCTGCGTAAGGAAGATAGGGCTTCACATCGAGCACTGGGGTCCCGTTGATCAAATCGACGCCGGAAAGCAGGAGAGCCATTTCCCCTCGCTCATCTTTCTCAACTCCATGCAGCCTGCACACAGACATTCCAATTCGGTTTGGACGGTAGGGAGAGCGACTCGCGAAAACCCCGAGTTTCTTGTTCCCTCCAAGTCGGGGAGGGCGCACGCTGAGGCGAATATCTTCCTCTCTCACCTTGTCAAAAAGGAAGAGGATCCATACATGAGAGCACTCTTCGACCCCTCGAAAAGCCTCTTCCCTCCGGAAGGCCGGATCGAGCAGGAGCTTCCCCCTTGCCGACGGAACTAAACCTGCCTGCCTCGGGACTCCAAACTTGTCCCCATACGGAGTATGAATTCTCCCAATCGGATGGATCTGGAAGCATTCCATGGTCTGGCCTGAGGCGACCTGCGTTCGTAGCTCAGTGACGGCTCAACTCAGCCTCAGAAGTGTCTGACTCTAGTTGAGAACCTTAAGACGAATGTCCTTGAAGTGGACAATCATCCCGGGGTCGTGCAGTTGAAGCTGGATCATCCCACTCAGTAGTCTCTTGGCCTCAGGAAGGTGTTCAACGAACTTTGCCGAGGGCTTTCCATTGAGGAAAAACTGAAAACTGTTCCCCTTGGCGATCACATGCAGCTCATTCCAGTCTCTCTTATTGATATCCCCTGCGGTAACCGCATTTTTCAGAGGGCTAATTGTTGGCTTATCGTCCTTATCGATCACAAGACTGTCGCCCCTGAAGCAACGATGCTCCCGGCGTCCCGGGGTGTGGAAATCCCATGCTCCCAGAACCTTACCACCGATACCAACGTGCCCTATATCGGCATGGTATCCCTCAAACTTGCGGCGCCCCGTCTTATCAATTCGGGCCCGAATGTTGACCCCGCTATTCCCGTTTCCCGGGAACCGGTAGAGAAACTTTAGCTCAAAGTCTGCAATATTCTTATCCTTGCTGTAGACGAGGTAGCCACGGCCTTTATCCCCGTCCCCAATGAGAATGCCATCCTGAACACTCCATGCCTTCTGTTTCGCTTGAGGCATCTCCTCCCAACCTTCAAGGCTCTTGCCGTCAAAAATATATCTGAAGCCTGATTCTTCGTCTTTCTTTTGCTCCTCGGCGAGGACGGCCCCCGGTAAGACACACAACATCAGGCTGACAACGGTAAGTATTCTGTTTCGCATGGCGGATACTTGATGACACACCGTCCCCACCACGTGTCAAGTGTATCAGCAAATGCTGTTGGATTCTGCGCCACCTCAGGTTGTCGAAGCGAGGCAGACACCATGATTCGGATTTTCTCCAAACCACTGGTATTAGAAAAGTGCTCCTCGGCCTCCTTCTAACGGTTTGCCAATGAGCCAGCCTTCAGGAAAAGCGCAAGCCAGCCTCCTAGCAAAGCGAGACCCCCAACAGGAGTTATCATCCCGAGCTTGGTAATATTGGTCAATGACAGCGCGTAAAGCGAGCCGGAGAAAATCAGAATCCCGAGGGTAAAGCATATCCATGCCCCACGCGGCGGGACGCGAAACAGTCCTACGAAAAGAAGTCCTACCCCATGAATAAGGTGATAGAGAACGGCCGTGTCCCAGGTCTCGACTCGCTTGTTTTCCTGCAACAGATCCTCGAGACCATGAGCTCCGAAAGCTCCTAGCGCAACACCGAGAAAGATCGTAACAGAACCGAGGCGGATTATAGCAACTTGATTCATCATAGCGGGGAACGAGGGAAAAGATTAGTGATGCGTCATCATGCGATGTTCCGGTGACCAAATTCTACAGGTCAACGTTCATGGCAGATCATTATTTTAAGTAGTTGGACCTTTTCTCTCCTGCCAAAAAAACGCCCGGCTTCCTCTTTCGAAGAAGCCGGGCAAATAACTGGCAACGACCTACTCTCGCAGGGCCTTTCGCCCAACTACCATCGGCGCAGTAACGTTTCACTTCCGGGTTCGGAATGGGACCGGGTGGTTCCATTACGCTGTGGTCACCAGAGGCCGGGCGTCGTGTGGGATTTCACCCGACACACGGCCCCTGATTACCAAAGTCAGGCCACTCCCTGACATCCATGTGAAGAATTCAAACAAAAGTTCTGCGTCCCGATCTCTTTGACCTAGTCCGTCTTGGTCCTTGAAATTCCCGATCTCGAGAGAGAGGAATCAAGCCAATCGGATGATTAGTACTGGTGAGCTTAATACATTACTGCACTTACACCGCCAGCCTATCAACGTGGTGGTCTACCACGATCCTCAGGGAGAATTTATCTTGGGAGGAGCTTGGCGCTTAGATGCTTTCAGCGCTTATCTCTTCCGCACTTAGCTACCCAGCGATGCTCTTGACAGAACAACTGGAACACCAGAGGTGCGTCACTTTCGGTCCTCTCGTACTAGAAAGTGAACCCCTCAATTCTCCTACGCCCACAGAGGATAGAGGACCGAACTGTCTCGCGACGTTCTGAACCCAGCTCGCGTGCCGCTTTAACCGGCGAACAGCCGGACCCTTGGGACCTTCTCCAGCCCCAGGATGCGACGAGCCGACATCGAGGTGCCAAACCGCGCCGTCGATATGAACTCTTGGGCGCGATCAGCCTGTTATCCCTAAGGTACCTTTTATCCGTTGAGCGACGGCAATTCCACATTCAACCGCCGGATCACTAAGGCCTACTTTCGTATCTGCTCGACTTGTAGGTCTCACAGTTAGGCGGGCTTGTGCCTTTACACTCGACACGCAGTTGCCAACTGCGCTGAGCCCACCTTCGCGCTCCTCCGTTACTCTTTAGGAGGATACCGCCCCAGTAAAACTGACCGGCTGCCAGGGTCCCCCGGCCGGATAACGGCTCGGGGTTAGATCATCCAATACCAAAGGGTGGTATCTCACTGGCGGCTCCACGACGCCCTAAAGCGCCGTTTCAAAGCCTCCCACTTATGCTGAGCATTGAAATCAAATAAACAGTAACAGCTTACAGTTAAGGTCTATAGGGTCTTTCCGTCCTTCTGCGGGTAACCGGCATCTTCACCGGTGTTACAATTTCACTGAGCTCCTGGTTGAGACAGCGCCCATCTCGTTGCACGATTCGTGCAGGTCGGAACTTACCCGACAAGGAATTTCGCTACCTTAGGACCGTTATAGTTACGGCCGACATTCACCAGGACTTAGGATCAGAGCTTCGCCCGAAGGCTAACACCTCCCCTTAATCTTTTGGCATTGGTCACGTGTCACATCCTATACTTCCACTTGCGTGTTCGCAGAATGCTGTGTTTTTGCTAAACAGTCGGATGGGCCCTTTCACTGCGCCCGGGATAAGTCCCGGGACCCCTTCTCCCGAAGTTGCGGGGCTAGATTGCCGAGTTCCTTA
>PBAI01000041.1 GCA_002715825.1 Roseibacillus sp.
AAAGTGCCGGTTCGACCTGGAGGTCTGCGGGGGTATTTTTGTCGATGAGCCCTGCGTCATCGATGGAAACCTCATTAGCGGCCGCACCTACCATGACAATGGCCACTTTGTCGGACCATGGATCTCTCTTCTTGAGAAGGCCCGCGAGCACAACATGGGATAACACCCTCCTTCTTGCTTTCCAAAGACACTGAAGCTCTCTTACACTAGGAGCGTGAAAACCATGCGCCTCTCTCTCACCCTTATCGCTTTGCCTGTCTTGTCCTCTGTTTTCTCGCAGGCGGAAACGGAGCTCCCCGTGATTCACAAGGAAGACTTCTCCAAGGATGCCAGCGCATGGGAGACCACTGACGACACTAAATGGAAATTGACTACCGTCGATGGCAACCAGGTCTACGAGCTTCTAGGAGTTTCCAAATATCGCCCTCCCTTCCGCAGCCCCCACAGCATTGCTCTCCTCAAAGACAAGATCGTGGGCTCCTTCGTCCTTACCGCCCGGATTCAGACCACCCAGACGTCCAGAGGGCACCGTGACCTGTGCTTCTTCTTCAACTATCAGGATCCCGCCCACTTTTACTACCTCCACCTCGGCGAAAAGCCCGACCCTAACTCGAGCCAGATATTCATCGTGAACCAGGCCGCCCGGAAAAACCTTATTCTCACAAAGGAGGGTATTCCATGGGAGAATGGCCGGTTTCATGAGCTCAAAATCGTGAGGGACGTCGAATCCGGAAAAATCGACGTTTACTTCGACGACATGGAGAAGCCAGTGAAGTCGGCGATCGACAAGACCTTTACCTGGGGCCAGATCGGCATTGGATCCTTTGACGACAAGGGGTATTTTGATGACATCATCCTTCGTGGGATTGAGATTAAGAAAGGTAAGCCCGAGGGTCTTCACCCTGAGAAATGATCCACGCTTGCCAGCCAACCATCACTGCGCTACATCAAAATTCCACGCTCGGTTAACTCAGTGGTAGAGTGCATCCTTCACACGGATGAAGTCACTGGTTCAAATCCAGTACCGAGCACCATGACCCTTCTGGCCAACCACCTGCTGAGGAAAACTCACAGACGGTGTATCTTCGTCACATGCTTCCACGCTTCTTCACTGATTTCGGCTTATCGATGGCACTCATGTTGAGTGTGATTCCTGTCACTTCATGCGGAGAACAGGTGAAACCTCTTCCCGGAGCTCCCTCGCCTCTGCTTCGTGCCCACGCTCACAACGACTATCATAACAAGCGACCTCTTTTAGATGCTCTGGATCAGGGGTTCTGCAGCGTAGAGGTGGATATTTTTCTCCGGGGACAGAAGTTTCACGTTGCCCACACCCGCTTCGGGATCAGGAAGAATCGCACCTTGGAGGAAATGTATTTGAAACCCTTGGCTGAGCGGATCAAGAAAAACGGGGGGGTGGTTTTCCCCGGTCAGGAAAGATTCATTCTTCTGATCGATATCAAGGACGATGGGGATGAAGCCTACCCGGTCTTGGACCGACTTCTTACCAGATATGGATCTCTTTTTACCGCCGTTCTTAATGGCGAATATCGCCCGGGTCCCATAACCGCAATTCTCAGCGGGGCGAGACCGCGGGCCTTGGTGGAAATGGATCAGACCCGCTACTGCGCCCTCGACGGCAGGCCCGGGGACCTTGAGGGCAAGGCTACCCCTGATCTCATCCCCTTGATCAGTGACAAGTGGTCGAATCACTTTAAATGGCGCGGGCGTGGACCGTTTCCAGCGGAGGAAAGGCAACGTCTCGAGGTATTCGTGAAACGTACACAAAAACAAGGACGCATCCTTCGCTTCTGGGCCGTTCCCGATAGACTGGAATCATGGAAAGTTCTCTACGAGAACGGTGTCGACCTTATCAACACCGACAAACTTCGGGAACTCTCCCTCTTTCTCCGCTCTCAGCAGTAGGCTGAGTTAAGGATCAGCGCCGCAGGATCTTTCCCGCAACCCGGCGACCAACCTCCTTGGCAATCTTACGTTCCATATCACGACCCATCAGGATCTCGATCGCCCCGGGAACAGCCTGCTTGTAGGCGAGAGCCTTGCATGCCCGAGCGACTGCTTCGCTTTCTCTCAAGCGCGGGAAGACGCGGGACTCATCGATGATCGTAGCCATCATTCTTGCGCCCTGCACCTCAACCTGCAGGGAGAGCAATGAGAAAATACTACCCGCTCCCAGTGCTGCGCCCGCAAAAGCCAGCCCAACCCCGGCTGGAATCTTCGCCACCACCACCGCGAACACCAGAACCACCACACTGAAGATCGGAAACGCAAAGCTGAACTTTACTGCCCATTGTCGCCATTTGAGAAGATCGGGATTACTTGTAGCCACAAGAGCATGCCCGCAGAGAAGAGCCACCTCTCCTAATGCCAGAACATTGGTGGATTCGACCAGACGCTTGTTGAGAATCAGCCTGACAGATTTCCCAACCTTGACCTCTGCCCGGCGTTTTTCCTCAATTTCAACCTGACTCGCAATCCCTGCCTTGGAAAGAAGGATGTCAGCCAACTCCCGACCAGTCCGGGAGGTCTTTGCATCACCTGCAGAGCGAACACCACGATCACAGAACAGTTTTCTTATCACCACCGAAAGGATGATAGGAATCAGGGAAATCAGCAGAATCAACCGCGACACGGAGCAACCCTATCCCATTACCGTTTGTTCTGATACCAAATAGATGCCGCCTGTTTAACATCCTACCTCCACTCATGCTTGGGATAGCGCCCCGCAAGATCCTTTTTCATCTGGAGATAACCACTCTCCCAGAAGCTTTTCAGATCCTGAGTAACCTGCCAGGGACGCTGGTTTGGAGCAAGGATCCGCACCTGAATCTGCTGACCGGAGATCTCCGGCGTCTCCTTCACTCCGTAAAGCTGCTGAACCTTGAGGGCTATCGAGGGGGCCTTCTCTGCTTCATATGCAACTTTTGTAACGACTCCGTTGCTCAGCTCGATCTGCTCGGGAGCATAACTCTCAAGAGCTGCTGACTGAGAGGCAGAAAGCCACTCCTTGAGGGCCGGCCAAACCTCGCGGTCCTTGATATCCCGATAGGACCGGGCACCCATGCATATCTGCGTCACGATCAGCTTTTTTTCTTCCTCGCCTATGGCGCTGATCTCCAGCTCAGGCACGGACTGGTCCACAAAGGCTACCCGGGCAATCCAGCGTTCAACCTTGGCATCCCATCGCTTTAACCTGAGAGCTCCGCTGACAACATGCTCTGAGAGCAGAACTGCCGCCTCCTCATCGCTGACCTCTCCTCCCTCCTTATCCTCGAGTGCCATGTCATGAAACATCACCCTGCGACGAGCAACTACGCGTCGAGCGATTTCATCGAAGACAGCCCCTTCTTCCTTCCGAAAACCCGAAGGGAAAAAACTCTTCACCCAGTCTTCCTCAATGCACACCGCATAGTTAAGGCGCACCGTCATCTCTCGTCCCTGTACTTCAGTGATCCCAGCCGCTACCAACAAGACCGCATCTCGGGCCACACTTCCCTCATCAAGCTTACCCCGTCTTCCTCCAACCACCCGGCAAGCAAGTGACCCTCGACTTGTCCGCACTGCGATATGATCTCCATAAGCAGCCAAGACCGCCCGACCCAGAGGCACACGGAGTTCCTCCATGTCCACGTGTCCCTTCCGGATCGCAGGCCGCCCTGCCAGTCTACACAATTGCTGCCACGATTGCAGGATCTCCCTCGCCTGCCGAGCGTGCAGCCCCAACTCTCCACAACGAACCGGATCAAACCGTAAACCGTCTGCGGCTTCACAGGCTCGCCACTCTGCCTCAAAATCAGATCGATCCCCTTCCTCTTGAAAGCGCTCCTTCTGGGCACGGGTAGCCTTCCTTGTGAAAACTCCGTCTCCCTGCAACACTGCCGCGGAAAAACATGCCTCCGCCACACAGCCCTCCCTCTTCGCAGCCTCCAGCAGGCAAGCAGCCCGCGGATGCAACGGATAGCGTGCCATCGCATGGCCTGTTTTCGTGAGCCGCCCTTCCTTATCAACCGCTCCAAGCATCTCCAGTAGATCTTCTGCGCGCCTCAGAGAGTCAGGCTCTGGAGCATCCAGCCATCGGAAATCCCGTATCTCCTCGACTCCTCCAGACTTCAGATAAAGGACCGCTTCAGCCAGGTCCCTTCGATGCACTTCAGGGCTTTCAAACTCGGAACGGCGGGCATGATCACGCTCGCTCCAAAGTCTCACACACTTGCCCGGACCGGTCCTCCCTGCACGACCCGCCCGTTGCTGGGCCGAAGCCCGGGAAATTTTGCGAATCGTGAGAGTGTCAATCGCTCTTCTCGAATCATACGAGGCCGTCCTTGCCAGTCCGGAATCAATAACCGCAACGACTCCATCAATCGTAATCGATGTCTCGGCCACGTTAGTCGCTACGATGATTCGTGGAGCCCCCCCGGGACTTACTGCTTCCGACTGGGCTGCAGGCGAAAGACCGGAATAAAGCGGCTTGATTTCCCATCCTCGCGACCACGAACTTCTCTCAAGAAGCTCTACTGTTCTCCGGATCTCAAAGGCCCCCGGCAGAAAGATCAATATTCGGGGCTCGCTACCAGTCGCCCTTCCCTCACGCGCATCTATCCCCAAGATCTCAGAGCGACAAACGATCCCGACCTGCTCCCAGACGGGCATGCTCTCCATAGTTCCGCGCTTTCCTCGTCGCGGAGCTGGAGGCGGTTTATAGACAATGTCGACTGGATATTTACGCCCTCCTGCTTCAAGCACTTCACAGGGCTGCAGATAGCTGACCAGCTCCTCGGTCTCAAGAGTGGCTGACATCACGACTACCTTGAGCTCCCTACGCTGCATCTCTTGAAGACCAAGGACTCGCGCTAGAGTAAGATCCGAGGCTAACCTTCTCTCGTGGAACTCATCAAAAAGAACAGCTCCCACCCCATTGAGTTCCGGATCGTCACGCAACCAGCGCTGCAGGACGCCATCAGTAACATACACGATCTTACTGCATTCGTCGTAGCAGGCCTCAAATCGCACGGCATACCCTACCTCATCTCCGACTTTGACTCCCATCATACTCGCTACAAATCCGGCGAGAAGACGCGCTGCAATCCGACGAGGTTGAACCACAATAATCATACCGCTGATCTCACCGGTCTCCAGCAGCATCACTGGAACTCCGGTGGACTTTCCTGACCCCGTTGGAGCCTTCAGCAAAAAACGGCCACCGCCTTGCATACATTTCTCCAGTTTTTCCCGAATCTTGAAAACAGGCAGGTCCACCGCCCCTTCTTAGTCTGAGGAACCAGACATCCAAATCCTATTTCTTCCGCTAAATCCCAATAACACCTCCCGTAAAGGCCTTCTGACGCTTTTGAGTTCCCCCAATAGGCCTCTTCTGGGCGGAGTTATTTCTTTGCACGATCCGCCAATTCAAACTAACTTGGACTCATGACCAACACTTTGGCGTTCATCGGTGGCCTCGGCGGCCCGGAGATCGCAGTCATCTTCATCATCGTGCTTCTACTCTTCGGGGCAAAGAAAATCCCTGAGCTTGCCCGCGGACTGGGCAAGAGCATGGGCGAATTCAAGCGTGCTCGCGATGATTTCGAAGATGAGATCAAGATGGCCGAAATGGAAGTTTCCAAAGAGGCTGAAGAAGCTCAGGTGACAACCAAGGAGGCTCCCCATAAGGAGGAAGCTAATCCATCCTGATGCGCTACCTTCCGATTAAACTGCTTCTTTTACGCGCCCCGCAATGTGCCGGGGCGTTTCTTTTGCTCTCGCTCAGCCTGCTCATCGGCAGCTGCAATGAAAAATCGCAAACCCCCGAATGGGAAAGGCCGGGTTCCTCTGGCGAGAGTTCGCAAAGCCCACCCCCCCAGGGGGCCCCGCAAACCTCTCCGACTGTGGAAGGCCAGCCTGCCACTGCGCCTGTAAGTCAGAATCTGGATCAGGAACTTCGGTTTCTCTCTTACAATATAAAAAACTACCTCACCATGTCCCGCTTCGTGGACGGGGAGAGGAAGGATCGCCGGAAGCCAGCACGGGAAATCGAGGCCCTCGTGGAAATTATTGTGACAGCTCGCCCGGATGTTCTTGGAATCTGCGAAATTGGAAGTCGTGAGGACCTCGCCGAATTACAGAAGAAACTGGCTGAAGGTGGACTTTCCCTTGCTCACAGTGAACACGCAGGCGGCGCCGATACCACTCGCCAGCTTGGACTGCTCTCTCGCTATCCTATCATCTCAACCGACTCACAGGGAGCAGATGGGTCCCTGACCTACAGTTCTGTGGATGCAGATAATCTCCCGAAGGACTTTGCTATGCAGAGAGGAATTCTTGATGCTACCGTTGCGGTGGGATCCCAGAAGATCCGATTTCTTGGAGTCCATCTCAAATCCAAGCGCGAGGTACCCTATGGCCACCAGGATCTCATGCGTCGCCACGAGGCCTACCTTCTGCGCAGACATGCGGATCGCATCCTTGATTTGAACCCTGAGACCCTGCTGTGCGTCTATGGAGATTTCAATGATACCCGACGTGAGAGCCCGGTGAGGTCCATTCAGGGGCCCACACAGTCAACTCGCTACCTTGAACCACTCCACCATACCGATTCCCGTGGTCATGTATGGACTCACTACTGGGAATATCAGCAAGTCTACTCCCGCTTCGACTACGTTCTCGCCAGCAGGTCTCTCCGCCCCCTTTTCAATCAGCAGGCGAGCTATATCATCGACAGTCCAGGATGGAGCAAGGCCTCCGATCACAGAGCCCTTGTCAGCATTTTTAAGCTACGGAGGTAACTTCCTCTCCCTGCTTAACCAGAGACTCAGTCAGGCCAGATCGATCAGACCCATTCGCCCCGAGAACCTGTGCGTCCGCGGGAAAATCCGTATTCTCGCGGGCTTTCACTGTCAGCGGCTCACTGGCAACCTGCCAAACTGATTGGGAAACCTCTTCTCCCTGCTCGACACGAGACTCAACCCGCTTCGCTAAATCTGATTCGATCGCATCGATAACGTCCTCCTCCGGATGAAAATCGGCAGCGTGGTAGGAACTCCTCACGAGGGGTCCACTCGCTACATGACGGAAGCCCTTTGTGAGGGCTATCTGTCTCAGCTCTTCGAAACGTTCCGGCGTGATATATTCAACTACTGGCAGGTGCATCGCCGTAGGGCGTAGATACTGACCCATTGTAAGCACCGTGACACCATGCTCCCGGAGATCATCCATCGCTTGAAAAATTTCCTCTTCCTTCTCCCCTAGGCCGAGCATGAGACCACTTTTGGTTGCAACCTTGCCACCAACCATATCCTTGGCTTTTTTGAGAACAGTTAACGATCGCCCATACTTTGCCCTGCTCCGCACCAGAGGAGTCAAGCGTTCGACTGTTTCGATATTGTGATTGAAGATGTGAGGGCGGGCTTCCATCACCATTTCCAGAGCCCAGTCCTTGTCGTTAAAGTCAGGAACCAAGACCTCGATAATAATCTTAGGATTTGAACTCCTGACCGCTTCGATGGTTTGCTGGAAGTGCTCAGCTCCTCCATCCTTCAGGTCATCACGAGCCACTGCCGTGATCACAATATGATTCAAATTCATCCGCTTTGTTGCCTCCGCAACCCGCTCGGGCTCATCTTTTTCAAGGGCCTCAGGCCGAGCTGTCTTCACCGCGCAAAAGCCACACGCGCGAGTACACCTTTCACCAGCGATCATGAAGGTAGCTGTCCCCTGTCCCCAGCACTCCCACCGATTGGGGCACTGAGCCTCTTCACATACCGTGACGAGCTTGAGATCCGTAATCAGGGACTTGGTCGACCAAAAAGCCGGATTATTAGGCAGTCTGACCCGGATCCAATCAGGCTTCTTGTCCCGGTGAAGACCGGGATCCATTAGCATTCTTGGGCCACGATTAGCACCACACCCGCTCATTGCTCTGTAAGTTACGCGCCTCTGCCAAAATAAAAATAACAAATTCCAGATTCTCAGCCCTGTGGGGCTTTCACCGAAGAAGGAATTCTAAGCACAGACCCCACCCGAATCTGATTCGGGTCGTCAATTTTGTTCAACTCCAAAATCGCGGTGACTGGCGCACGATGCAGCAAGGCGATCGCCGACAGAGTATCCCCGACCTGAACCTCATACTCAACGAATCTGGCCGGTATTGGCTTTTCTTCGAACGATTCGGCACTTGGATTTCCTTCTTCAGCGGACACGGGGCCACCTTCATCGTAAGATTGTGAATCCGAGTTTGTGGGCGGATCAGGTGTCGCCAGAGGATGAGAATTCTCCTCGGCATCCTCGTATTCATTATGTCCCCTGCCCGGATTTGCAGCCTCTAACTCATCGGCGAGGGCGTTTCGCGCCTCCTCTGGAAGCTGCTGCATCAGCGCATCGACCTCAGCGGATCCAGCTTGATGCTGCCACAGAAGCCGAATAAGTGAGCGAAGAGTATCAACGGGAATCTGTGCTCCTTCCTCAGGTGAGGCATTCACTCCCTTCGTTTCCGCCTCGCTGACTCTCGCCTCAAGACGACCAGCTCGACCTTCAAGGGCGCTCAGCTTTTCCTCGATCACCAGAACCAGATTTCGCTGCTCACCAAGGACCATTCGCCTTATTGCGATATTCTCATCCCGCACTTGCTTCAGAACCATTGCAACCACGATAAGAGAAAACAGGATTACACTACCAAAAACGGACACCATCAAACGAAACGAAATGAGCGACTGGAGGCCTCCACTCCTCTTCCGGAATGTTCCATGACTACGTATACCGTTCATTAGATTTATGAGAAACGCCGGCCTGGCAATGGATAGAGGTTCGCTTTCGAATGTGCGCTTCATTCGAGAAGACGCCTGAACTTACTCTTCTGGGATCTTAAGAACCTGCCCTACTCTGATCTTGTTCGGATCAGTTATTCCATTTATCTCCGCAAGAGCTTTGGAACTAACGCCATGCTTGAGAGCAATACGTGAAATTGAGTCCCCGGGCTGAATCACATAACCCTTCAGCGCAACGGATCCCTCATCAACCTCTTCTGCGATATCCCGGTCTGATTCTTGCGGGTCCAGTGCTCCAGTTCCTCCAGACGCACCTTGCTCATCACTCCGTGTTCCGCCGGGATTTTCGGCGGGCAGCCCGCTCTCCTGATCATCGGACGGCTCGATTTCCGGAGAGAGATTTTCGCCCTCGAAATCATCTTTTTCCGGCTCCTTTACCTCAGCCGGGGGCTTTGAAGGCGAAACCAGAACAGGTTTTGCAGGAGAGACCAAAATGGGATCGTCACTGTTGTTATTATCATCCGCAAGCTCGCTGCCTCCTCCAGCATCCTGACCTGAATCTAACGATTTCAGAGCAACAAGCATGGACTCACGCTCTGCAGGATCGAGAGACGCCAGAAAACCCATCATCTCCAACTCTGCCGGTTTGTGTTGGTGCCAGATCTCACTCAGGGCATTATTCACACTCTCCATTTTTGCCTGAGATTCCCTCCGGAGCGATTCCATATCAGCACTCAGGACAACCAGTCTCCGACTTTCATCCTTCTGGAGTGTCCGCAGGTCCTCGCGAACCTCATTGAGAGAAATCGCAACCCACCCGACCGCTACAAGAATGGCAAAACCACACATCGCCGCAACGACCCGGAATGTCCCACCGTCGGCAGCTGGTTCCGCATCTCGAAAAAGTTCCTGTCGCCTTTGGTCGGTCATTGAAAGCTTCCTTTCTTATATCCCATATCCCCATGAGTTGTCTAGCGGGGCATCCAGGAACTTGTATTCGGATCGAAGCTTCACCTCCTCCCCTCGAAAGCACGGGAAACAGTAAGGGCGTCCGCATGCTCCAGAATACCTCCAGCAGGCAGCCCTTGAGCGAGCCGACTGACTTGACAATTATAACCCGCAAAAAGGTCGATCAGGTAATTCGCCGTTGCCTCTCCCTCTACGTCGGAGCTAAGGGCCAGGATGATTTCTACACCTGAGAGACTCTCCAAACGCCTGAATAGCTGCTCGATACGAAGATCCTCAGGGCCTACATTATCCAGAGGCGAAAGTTTTCCACCCAGACAGTGATAGAGCCCTTTGAACGCGCCGGAGCGCTCGATCGGAAGAACATCTGTTGCTTGCTCTACGAGGCACAACTTGGCACTGTCTCGACCCGGGTCAGAACAGACCGAACATCCATCCACTGTTGCAAAAAATCCGCATTGTGGGCACGAAGTAACCGCGACTACTGCATTCTGAACCGACTCGGCGAGCCCATTTGGCTCAGCCTTGCTGCTCTGCAGCAACCAGAGAGCGATTCTTTCTGCGCTTCTTGGGCCAACTCCCGGAAGCCGCTTCAGCTGATCAATCAGATCGCTTACGGGTTGAGGATATTCTGCTCGGGCCATGAACGGACTATAACGCTCAATTAAACTTATACCAGCCCCCTGCCGCCCTTGCCAGTTCCTCATGTTTCTCGACGATTGAACCGACGAAGGCTATTTTGGATTTTCGCCCCCGAAAAACTAAGGGCCTTCCATCTCACATGGCATCGGATGATACCGGGCCCACAGGACCGCACACCCCGCGCTCCAGCTCAAACAAAAGATCGCAACCACGGGACTCCAGAAAAAGCCCCACAAAGCGACTACCGGCGAAGCCGAGACCACAAGCACAAGACAACTGAGAAACAGAAGAACGCGCCTGATAAAACCCGGAACTTCAAGGAGAACGAGGGCTATACCGTAGGTCAGGCCCAGGAGCACCAGGACGGCCCACCATGGCTGACCCGCCGCCTGAACGGGAAAACCCAGCTCCATATAGGCCAAAAGAATCTGACGCTCAACCGGTAGCGATATCCCTGAAATCCGCACCACCAGTCCGACGGCCATCGCAAAACTCCCGACCACCACAGCCACCGTGAGGGGGTGATGATGGGCGCTGGAAGATTTACCGGACTCTTCAGGCATGAAAATACTGTTTATACCTACTGGGATGAACTTTCCTCCTCAGAATCGCTACTGCGGTAGCTTTTCACCACGAGATCGCTCAAGTATTTATCGGGGTCTTTTACGGCCTCCGGACCGATTTCAAACGTGGTGCGACCCGTATTCTTCTGGATCAGCCTCAAGCCGAATTGAACGTCCCGAAAACGCTGCCGGCACAACTGAAGCAGGCTGCGGCCTTGTTCCGCAGCTTCCTCTGCGAGCATTTTGAGTGCTTCAGGATTAAACACGAGCTCTACTCCATGCTCTTCCTGAAAATCACGGCGAAAGGCATCGACCTCGCGAGAGGCTTTCTCCACATCTACCTTTCTCCCCAGTTCGCGATACTCTTCCAGAACCTCCTCGCGCTTGTCAATCAGCTCACCAGTAATGGACAGCTCCGATACAGAAGTCCCCGGCAGCTCAAACTTGAAATCTCTGAGCAAGCGTTCACAAACGGTCATCAGAGCACGCGCTCCAGTATTCTCCTTCTCGGCCAGAGAGGCTATTCTCCCGATCGCTGTATCATCAAAACGAGCCATGATGCCATAGGCCTCAAATTCCCTCTCATACTGCCTCAGAAGACTACCCTCTGAAAACTTCATGATATTCTTCAGGTCAGCAGCGCTAAGCTTTTCGCAAACGACCCGAACCGGGAGCCGGCCGATAAATTCTGCCTCGAAGCCAAAATCAATGAAGTCTTGGGTCTCAACCTCGTTGAACAATTCGCCGTCCATAGGTCTCTCCGTAGGATCTGCCCCAAAACCAATTTGCCCCTCACTAAGTCGCTTTCGCACGACTTTTTCCAGACCGGAGAATGCACCACTTACGATAAAAAGAATATGCCGGGTGTTGACGGTATCTTTCGCGGTTCCACCGCCCTGCTGCATACTCATCATCGACTTCATCTGACTCCGGATATCCATGGGATTGGTGAGGGGAACCTCTGTTTCCTCCATTAACTTAAGGAGAGTGGTCTGCACCCCCCTCCCGCTGACATCCCTCCCGATCATCTCACTCCTCGTCGCGATCTTGTCTATTTCATCAATGTAAATAATTCCAAATTCGGCCAGATCTAGATCTCCGTCAGCTTTCTGGACAAGGTCCCGCACAAGATCGTCCACGTCACCCCCCACATAGCCGGTTTCGGAAAACTTTGTTGCATCTGCTTTCACGAAGGGAACTCCGATCAGTTCTGCAATGTGTTTCACCAGATAAGTTTTACCAACTCCAGTCGGGCCTACCACGATCACATTCTGCTTTTGTAGCTCGATTCCCTCCGGGAGTTTCCCGTTCTCATTCTCTAGACTTCGCAAATATTTTGCATGGTTGTAGTGATCGCATACTGCAATCGAAAGCGCCTTTTTAGCTTCGTCCTGCCGGATTACAAACCGATCAAGGTGCGCCTTGATATCTCTTGGAATGTAGTCGAATTCGAAAACCCTGTCCGCTCCTTGCTTCTGCGGCTCATCCGTAACGGACTCCTCTTCCTCACTGTTCATTCCAGCCATACCCCATTGCACATTGCCCATTTTCCCGAAGAAATCCTGCAGGCTTTGCTGCAATTCATCGGGAGTCGGCCCCTTTCCGGGATACTGTTTATCGTCATCAGCCATCAGTGTGGAAGATCGACGTAAAAGCTACCTTGTCAATGCTTGCCATCGGTTCACATCCTCCTCCCCATATTACTTTCCGAAATCCTCTAGAATCTGCTCCCACTGAACAGCGAAATCAGGCCTCAGCTTAACTAACTCCTCGGCCATCATGCGGCATTCATCGGTCAGACCGTTCAGCCATCCAAATGAAAGAGCATTGACCAGCAACCTTGCTCTCTCAGATTCCGTAGCGGTTTTATCTAGCAGAACCCGGTGAAGGCCCAGCAGAGAACGAGGGTCGATGTCTCTCCATTCCAGCGAGCGAGCTGCACCGGCTTCCTCCACCATGAGTCCACTCTCCTGAGACCCGATCACCTGCGTATGACGCAGACCGGTTCGGGTTCGAATTTCTACGCCGGCAGCACCTGGACCCAGAACCTGAATAAGATCGTCGAGAAAAACCTCTGCCTCGGCAGAGAAAAAAAGAAGCGCAGCCCGCTGGCTCCGTTCGAGATCCCCCTTCAATTGAATCTCCTGCAAGACGGTCGCTCCAGCTGCAAATTTCCCATCTGTAAAATATTTGTCCGATACTTCGCGGCAAAGAAGCCCCCATTCTTCGTTCACTTTCCTGTTGCGAAGATAGCGCAAACGTTCCCGCAATACGCTCTGCCAAACCTTCACGTTAAAGCGAGCCCGGCCAGTTGTCTTGAGAGAGCCATGCAGGGAATCAAGCGCAAGAATATCAGATTCAATTTCAGATCTCGTCTTTCCTCCCTCCTCAAAATCAACCTCCGAAATAAGACGGTAGTCAGCGATGTACCGATTCGCGATTCTGAGGTACGACTGCATCCAATCCGATTCAGGCCACGGCCCACCACGAAGAAACTTTTCAAACATGCCACAAGCACGCTCGAGATCTCCCTGCTCCCATGTTTTCAAAGCCATGGCAAAAAACACCGTTGCACGGAAGGGCTTGTCCAGCACCTCCGGAGTGCGCTCCGCTGGGATAAACTGCAGGCCGGTTAAAAGCTCCGCAGCTGCCTGCACCCTCCTTCCCATCACTGTGTCAGACGCCTGTTGCTCATTCACAAAGTCGAAGAGATCGGCAAGATGCTGCCGCGCGTCAGCACTTCTACCATCCAGAAAGGAAACTACCACTGCTTCAAATCCTGCCCAGATTGCGGTCTCGGCGGGGGCACGCTTATCTCTCCATACCTCACAGAACTTTTGTTCCGCTCCCACGTAGTCATCCTCCTTCAAGAACTTTCGGGCAGTCTGATAGGCCTCATTAATCTGCATCGCGGCCTCCAGTCCGACATTGGGATTCTTCTCCAGATCAACCATGAGGGCCACGTCTCCGGTAGGACCTTCCTCTCGCTTATTAGACTGTATCGCAGAAATATAGAGCCCTGCAGCAAGGAGAAGGAAGAGCGCAATAACCACAGACAATCCAACAAGAATATTCCGACGGATATTATACCTCTTTCTTCTCTTGCTCCGGGTCGCGCCCTGAACTGGAGCCTTCGTCCCTTTTTCCTTCAAGACCATCCGTGCGCCTTCTAGTTCAGTCCTGAACTCGTCATAATCTTGAAACCGTTCATACGGATCGTCCGCCATTGCCTTCTCGACGATCTGCGCGGTCTCGTTTGAGAGCCACGGAGCCACCCGCTTCAGCGGTACAATCTCCTGCTTTGCCTTCCGAGCAGCCTTATTGCTCACCTCGGTCAATTCAATCGGTCGGCAGCCGGAAAGAGCATGATACAACGTTGAACCAAGCGCGTATATATCTGCCCGGTGATCTTCCCCGGACTGTTCCAGCACCTCCGGCGCCACATAGGTAGGAGTCGCCCATATTTCCTCTGCCTGAACGGTCCCGCTCTCAGTGAGAAGAGACAGTCCGAAGTCCACCAGCTTGGCAGTGCCATCCTCGGCAATGAGAATGTTTCCCGGTTTGATGTCCCGGTGAAGAAGACCTGCACCCTTTGCTGAGCGAAGCCCGTCCACCACCTGCAGAGCGAGACGGATTACCGCATCCTCCGGCAGCGCCCCAGAATCGGACATCCGCTCTTCGAGGCTTTCGCCCGGCACCAGCTCCATGGCTATGAAGTAACGATCATAGGCTCTCCCTACCGTGTAAACGTCTACGATATTTGGATGACTCACGGTCGCAGTAAGTCGCGCCTCCTTCTTAAACTCAGCCTCCCTTTTCTCGTCTGCCGAGTATTCCTCGTTGAGCACCTTGACCGCGATTTCTCGATTCAAGGTCGTGTCGAGAGCAGCATAGATTACACTCATCCCACCGTGGGCGATATGGCGAACTAAACGATAGGACCCCATTTCCGTCTTTACGCGCACCTCCGCTCCACAGGTCGGACAGGCTACCCCGGCGAAGGGACCTACATCAGCAACATTCATCTCGCCCTTACATTCCGGGCAGCTGGCAAGATGATCTGTCACCCTCTCAGGCTAGATCCAACCATGACCATGTTGCAAGGAGCGTTCCGAGCTCGATACCTAGCTACTTGCCCCTTGCCTCCTACTACTTCACCCTCCTGCCGTGACGATCAAGGTCGAGACATCCACCGGCGAACGACTCGATCTATTTCTCGTACGGGAACTTCCGGATCTCTCACGCTCCCGCATCCAGATTTTGCTCAAGCAGGGGCACATTGTCGTAAATGGAGCCGCGGCAAAGCCGAAAACCTCCGTCAACTCAGGGGACTACATCACAATCAACCTTCCAGACCCCCAGCCTCCCGAGATTATTCCACAGGATATCCCCCTCGATGTTCTCCATGAAGATGAGGATCTTATTGTCATCAACAAACCCACGGGGCTGGTAGTTCACCCAGCACCGGGAAATCCAGATGGCACTCTAGTGAATGCTCTTCTCCACTACTGCGAGGGCAACCTTCCCGGCATCGGCGGAATAGAGCGACCAGGTATCGTCCACCGCCTCGATAAGGATACCAGCGGATGCATCGTTACGGCAAGAACAGACAAGGGCCTTCAGTCGTTGCTGGCTCAGTTTGCGGAGAGAACAACCACCAAGCTGTATCTTGCAATTACCGAGAGAACTCCAAGTCAGCCGTCAGGATCAATCTTCACCCACATGGGCCGTCATCCGGTAAAACGACAAATGCAGGCCGTCCTCAATCCAGGTGAAGGATCAAGCCGTCCTGCAATCACTGATTACTATGTCCTCCACCGCTCAGAACCAGCGGGGTGGGCTCTGGTCCTGTGCCACCTTCACACTGGGCGTACTCATCAGATCAGGGTGCATATGAAACATATCGGATGCCCTCTCCTGGGTGACCCTCTTTACGCCAATGTCAAACGACAATCACCAAGGTCCGAACGACTCATGCTCCACGCATGGCGCCTCGGTTTTACTCATCCCGATACCGGTCATTTTCAGACCCACGAAGCACCACCGCCGCCTGAATTTGAAGCGTTCTTTCCTAATCAGCAATGTCTCGATACCATACGTAACACCAACCCTGATACCTTGCAGCAAGTCCTCGATTCGGAGGGTTGGTTAATTAAAAACCAGAGCACTACCCCGTGAAAGAATTGAACATTACATGCCTCGATGCTTCAACGCTGAGCCGCGGCGACATCGACTTCACCCCTCTGGAAGCACTAGGGAATTTTTCGCATTTTGACCGGACTGATCCCTCGCAGGTGATCGAGCGGGCTCAAGATGCGGACGTGATCCTCACCAACAAAGTTGTTCTCGACGCCGGGATCATCCAGTCCCTCCCTAACCTGAGGTTGATTCTGGTATGCGCCACGGGAGTCAACGTTGTCGATCTGGATACCGCAACCGCCCACAAAATCCCGGTCTGCAACGTCGCCGGTTACTCCACTCCCAGTGTCGCCCAGCATACCGCGGCACTTCTTCTTTCCCTTGTAACCAAGGTTCACCGGCTCGCGAACGAGCATGAGAAATGGCCTCAATCCCCCATCTTCACGCGCNTAACCCACCCGATCACCGAACTTGCGGGAAGGTCTTGTGGTATTGTTGGCCTTGGNGAGATAGGGTCAGCCTTTGCGGGGATTGCAGAAGCTTTGGAAATGAAGGTGCAGGTCCTNGCGCGCGAGGGATCACTAAATTCTTATCGNCCCGATCTTCCCCGGCTCTCAGCAGAGCAGTTCTTTGNAACTTCCGATGTCGTTTCGCTTCATTGCCCTCTCACCAGCGAGAATGAGCATATGATCAACCGGGCAACCTTATCGTCCATGAAACCTGGCTCTCTTCTCCTGAATGTCAGCCGGGGACCACTNGTNAATGAGGTCGATCTTGCCGAGGCACTTCGAACTGGCCACCTTTCTGGAGCAGGACTTGACGTGCTCTCCGCGGAACCGCCCCCTCCNGNTCATCCGCTGTTTGCTCACGATCTCGCGGATCTCAATCTTATCATGACCCCTCACACCGCGTGGCTATCTCTTGAATCACGACGCCGCCTTCTGGAAGGGGTCGTAGACAACCTGAAGAACTGGATTGCTGGCAGCCCCTCCAACCGGGTGGCATGAAAACNATGGACGACGGCATCGATCAATTAATTCCTGCTGTAGAGCAGCAGATCTCTTCCCCGGAGACTCCNTATGTCGGAGAAGCCTACCGTCGCCTCATCAAGGAGCCTGATATTGATGAGTANGAAGCTAAACTCATGATCGCTCTCTGTCTCGCTGATGAGTCCGAGGACATGATCGAAAAGGAGCGCGAGTTTGATGTTGCCCGCTATAAAAATCTCCTCGCNTTTCTACCTGTTTTACCTGGCTAACCCAACGCCACTCNTNCGTGTTCAGAGCGCTACGCCTCCAACTCAGGAAAAGATTCAGCCCTCTCCTGAACAGATCCTGCCCCCCCTCTGGTGNCGACCATCTCGCGACCGGCTTACTCGGAGAAAAAATTGCCTGCGCCTACCTNCGGTCTGANGGTCGCCGTATTCTCTATCGGAATTTTCGCGGNCCGAAAGGAGGGGAAATTGACATTGTCACTCGGGACGGAAACACCCTCGCATTCGTGGAAGTCAAAACCCGCACCAGCGAGCAATTCAGTCGCCCCCTCGACGCTGTTGACAATAAGAAAAAGAGACTCATGGAACGCGGAGCGAATAGCTGGCTCNAGTTACTCGGAACCCGCGANCTCAAATGGCGTCTCGANGTGGTCGAGATCANTCTGCTTGAGGGNGAAAAGCCCCGCGCTACCACAGTAGAAAATGTGACCGGGTAACGGACCAGAGCATCTGCCTNGAGGNCCCATCAGCCCCCAATTAACTCAAGCAACTGACTGACAGGCACGCAGTTCTTGAACACCATTTGCAGATTNTTCTGAACCCCTTCCTTTTCGGTGTAGTAGAGCGACTCAGTACTGGCTGCAACGCCTACTACCTGGCCTTCCTCATTGAGCACTGGAGCGCCGCTTGAGCCCTTACCAAAATCAGCCGTGATTGCCATGGCCGGCACAGGCCTCCGATTTCGCTGGGTGACAAAATACCGGGCCACCTTCCCTTCGCTGAGAGTATAGAACTTACGGTTGGGATGACTGATAAGATTCACCTTCGCCCCAACAGGGGCTGATGGACCGAGCGCAACGGGCTTNATACCCGTTTTGGGCAAACGCAACACTGCAAGATCATACCGCTCGCTNGATGCCACCACATCTTCGACCATGAACATGCGCCCATCGAAAACCCGAACGGCTAAGCCNGATCGCTCTGGATTGTCGACGACGTGATAGTTGGTCACCACCAAATCCTCTGCGATAAAGAAACCGCTAGCCGGAGCAATATGCCAATCCGGGCATCTNTTACACTTGTAAACCCCACCAACAACAGCCACCGCTTTCTGNACTTCGTCAGCGCTTGACTNACTGGACTCGGGTAACTGCAGCTTGGTCGTGGGTTCTTTTTTTAGCTTCTCGATCAAAGACTTCATCTCCACGACCGAGNCTGAGTCCATCATCTCGGTCACCTTTGCAGTCATCTGCTGGACGATCTGCNGGTCGTTAATGACCGCCGGCTCAGGTTGACTCAAGGCNGGCACTCCCTCATCGACAATCACTTCCTCATTCAGGATTGAGGTGCACCCACCGAGCACCAAGCCTGCAATCGCAACTGGCAGTAGTTTAATCCAATTCATCGTTACGNCGGAACCNTAGAACAAGTGCAGCAAGGCCACCAGCGATTAGTCNNCGCAGAGTTAATNCGCTGGCTGGAAGAGACCTNTAAAAGGANAAACGTTGAAACCTAACCAAAANACGATCTGCATCTCCGCTGGTTACCNGCATTGGGAAATGCTTCACATGCCCCCGAAAAAGTGACGAAATGGGACCATTAANNACAACTCCAGTGGCTAAAGGNANCNCACGAGTGCGTCCGCTCTCACTGGATCAGCTTTGCTACCGGAGCAAAGGAACGACGATGCTCCCGGCAAGGTCCATACTCCCTGAGAGCCTCCATGTGAGCTTGCGTGCCGTAACCTTTGTGCTTTGCGAAGCCATAGACCGGGAACTCCTCTGCCAGTTCCTGCATTCTGCGATCCCGGGTCACTTTTGCGATGATACTGGCAGCCGCAATCGAGAGACTGATTCCATCACCCCTTACCACACCCTTTGCCGCAAGGGGAAATCCAGGGACATCCAAGCCATCAATGAGACAGAAGGCCGGCCGAACGGGTAGCGCCAGAGCCGCTCGCTNCATCGCGGTATGAGTAGCACGNAGGATATTTAGCTCATCAATTTCACTTACCTCGGCAAAGGCNACNCCCCAGTAGACCTGTGAATCACGAGTCAACTCCTCATAGAGAACATCTCGCCTCTTGGAGCTGACCTTCTTGGAATCATCCAGAAAATCTTGCGAATAGCCACACGGCANGATGACAGCCGCCGCGACCACCGGACCTGCGAGGGGCCCCCGCCCAGCCTCATCGACACCGGCAACCGGGCTGCTTCCGCACTCGATCAATTCTCGTTCNAACTCCAGATCCGGCATNCTCGGACTTATAAAGGANGAAACCTGCGAACTCGACCTCCAACTTCTTCCTCATGCCCTGTCAGCAAGGGTTCCTCTCCGCTGAGCAATAAAATACACCACTCCTCCAAGCATGAGGGTTCCCAAACCCCAGAGTGCCTCCTCCGGCTTCTCCCGGACGATGTAGACAATCATCCAGACNTTGATCACAACGAAGAATGCAGGCGTGACGGGATAACCCCACGCCTTTACTGGTCGANCCCGCTCAGGATGACAGATCCTTAACCAGAATNCCCCCGCCACTGTCACAAGCGCGAAGAGNACGAGAAGAAGCTCAATGTAGACAAGGACCTGCTCAAAGCTACTGGTCAGGATCAGAGCAACCGCTATCCCGGCCTGAAGCAGGACTGCGTTGGCAGGAATTCCCGACCNCGACTTCCGGGCAAGCAGGTGCAGTCCCCGAAAGTCCTCTCCCATGCGCTGAGCCACCCGTGGCCCCACCCAGATACTGGCACTCAACATGGAAATGAGTCCAAAGCTGATAAAGCCTGCCATCAACCGGCCNCCTGTCTCACCTAGNACATGATCTGCGGCTACCTTGGCCACTTCAATCTCTCCCATCATGCTGTCGATCGGCGCACTGTATAGGAACCCTCCATTCAACCCGATGTAGAGCAAGGTTACCAGAGTGGTTCCAACCAGTAGCGCGCGTGGCACCGTCCTCTGCGGGTCCTGCACCTCATCGACAATNTAAGTGGCCGCATTCCATCCCGTGTAGGCATACATCACAAATACCAACGCGATTGCGAANTCCGCACTGAAGAGCAAAGCCAAATCTCCTTCCCGAGGAANGAAGCTGATCTCCTGACCTTCTCCCAGAAGAAAGCAGGCNACAACAAGAACCACGATGCAGAGTGCCTTGAGNGCCGTAAAGACACTTTGAAACTGCGCTCCCAACCGNATCGGTCTCAAATGAATTCCAGCNACTCCCANCACTACCGCCACCGAAAGAGCCACNGCCCATGCCTCTCCCTCGAAAGAGAGCGCACTGGAAAAATATGTCCCGAACGCCATCGCGCCCAAGGCGATGGGAGCCGCAAAACCCACTGTTACCGAAATCCACCCGGCGAGAAACCCCAGCAAGGGATGATAAACCCGGGACAGCAAATGATACTCACCACCTGAACGGGGAAAGGCCGCGGCCAACTCGCCGTAACATAACGCTCCACACAGGGCACACCCCCCTCCCAACCCCCAGAGAAGCATGAGAACAAACCCCGATTGAATATCTACCAGCTGGTAGCCAAGACTGGTGAAGACCCCCGTTCCCACCATATTGCCGACCACCACGGCGATCGCCGGCCCTAGAGTAACCGGTCGCGATGAGACGGCCCCCTCCTCCTTCATATCGAAAATCTAGCTGCCGGCANACAGCCCGAAAGATCAAACTGATCTAAGAAAGGTGTCTCTATCACCCCTTCGATGCTGGCCACCTCCCGCCCGGGCACTTGTAAACCCCCGCAAAATATTGTTTAACTGCGGCGCTTATGAGGTTTTTGCCCGGCTCGCTACTGTCCGCCTTCGTAGTCCTCACCCTCGTTTTTGGACTCGGAGTGACGGCCCAGCTCGGCCGTAAAAAAGANTTAGATANAACTAATAATCAGAACCTTCATNACTCCTCCTCCNCTCGAGGACCTCGGCAAGGAATACAAAGTCCGGCTNGTCTACTTCGTCCCTACCGACCGAGAGGTGAAGCCGGGCTATAGAGAAAAATGCGAAGTTCTNATGCGGGTGGTCGCTGACGTCTACCGGAGAGAAATGAGAGCCAACCGCCATCAGACCCGGGGCCTCGACTTCGAGTTCGCCGAAGATGGCCGGCTTAATGTCCACTTGGTTAAAGCCAAGCATCCATCTGCCTTCTACACCGGAGAACCTTTNGACGTNGACCGCCTCCTGAACACCCAGCAGCAGGAAATCTGGGAAACCACCGGCTACTCTCGAAACCGGCCAACCCTTGTCTTTTCGGAGGCTGGCGCTGTGGCCGAGGCACGTCCCATCCCTCATGTCTACTCCGGTCTCGCATGCGTTTCAGGCGACATTTTCCGGGACGATGTGACCGCCTCCACCATCGANGAGCAGCTCCACTTCTTCATGGACCAAACCCCTGTNCGAAAGGTGGCCGGNGAAGACCCACGGCCCCGTAACCGNGAATCCCAGACCAGCAACGGCGTTCTCATCCACGAACTGGGCCATATCTTCGGCATGCTGCATGACACNCGGGATCCCCGAAACATCATGATGCGCGGTTACGACCACCTCGGTCAAATGTTTGATCGGGAGACCGCTCAAGGACGACCGGTGCGCTTCTCCCCCGCGCATGCCCGAATGGCCGCCGTCAGCCGTTTCTTCAACGAGTCCTTCGATGTGAGTGATACCGAGGCACCNGTTATTGAGGAATTCAAGATCGCCAGTCCTCCNAANGCAGGAGAAAAAATCGTGAAGCTTTCCCTTAAAGTGAGTGACNATCAAGGNNTGGGACCGCTTGTCATTCTCCAGCGAGGAGGCGGACAAATCGATGCNCTGGTGAGAGACCTCTCTCTGAAAAGCGCCCGCAAAAGATCCGGTGTCCTGACCGTGACTGCGCCGCGCAGGCTCGTGGCCGGCCAACCATTGATCTACATAGTCAACCTCTTCGACGTGAACGGCAACCTGAGCCAATCTGTGATCAACTCCCAGGTGACACNGTAGAGCGTTTCAAAGACAACCCGTTAATTCCGNGGGATATTCATTGTTCATGCTGCGGCGATACGGAGCTTCTTTGCTTTTCCCATCTTCTTGATGGCCGCAATCAGAAAGGTAACCGCCACCACCAGTAGCGGTATCCCAAGAAGTGGTCGATAGAACACCCAGGCGACCGCAATAGTCGTCAGGGACANACTCAGAGAAATAAGAATCGCCATAACTAGCGTTCCGGCCCCGACAATATCGCCAAGGAAGGGTAAGAAACTGCTTACCACCGCAAGGGNTCTGAAAATCATCGCGAANCCGATAACCATGAGAACNAACCCTACGATTCGTATGGTCCAGGTAAGAATCTTGAGCTCACCTCGCTCGGCNGCGATCACCTCNTCAGCGCTCAATTCTCCCATTCTGAGNGGCGAAAATGTTCTTCCATTCCGAGCCGCNAAGGCCTCAAAAGTNTCTCCTTTCTGCTTGGCGATAAAACTGACAAGGCTGGNAGGCACGACCGAAAACGAGACCCGTAAGTCTCCCACTGCGGGAACCAAGGGATCTTCACCCTGGTAATACCCGGAATCGCTATCTTTGAAANCTTCCCGCATCGCCTCTGGTAATGCAGCCCGATTCTCTGCAGTAAGATCAAGAGGAACTACCCCTTCAATCTGACTCACGAGATCTTCATTAAGCCTGAAGGCACCAACCGTCGCCTTCTCGGTCAATAACTCTGCACTCTGATACGGCATCGGTGGATTTTCATGCCCCTCCGGGTAACTGAAAGAAGAGGAGTCGATAGGATAAGATGACCAGTCTTTCTTATACTCATAAGTGGTCACAGTTTTCTCTCCACCTCCGGCAGTAGTCTTGGTTTCCGTCGTTGCTTCCTCGCGCCACTGAAACATACTGACGCGTGTGATTAGACGAAGCGCGGTAGCTGAAACTTGAAACAGCTCATCTTTAAGAACTTCCTCGGTCACGGCCTTTCCCGTGAGATGAACAGGCTTACCCTCATTACCTGCATCAACTTTATCGGCCGGAACTGTCACCGCGAGCCTCGAGAGCTCGCTCAACCCGGCATGACTTCTGGCCGAATTCTCCTCGTTCATCCATAAAAGAATGAAGGAGAGCGGGATGCAGATAACTCCTACCAGTCCTCCCACAATAGCACCTTTTATGCGGGAGCCGTATCCCGTGTTTGTTACTTCCGTAAAACTATCGGTCATGGCTACCATCATGCCCGAGCCATTTGTCCCATCCTATTACAATTAACAGAAGGAATTGTAATCCCCCGTTGTCGGCAGCTCTCCGGTATCCGATTAGAGCGATCCCGACCTTCCGCCAGTGGAGCCAATGGCCGGAATTGAACCGGCGACCTGATCATTACGAATGACCTGCTCTACCCCTGAGCTACATTGGCCTTTGCTGGCATTGAGGAGAGCCCCTTGCGCTTACCCCCTCCAGTAAGACTGGGCCGGGCAACCAGCACCTTGAGGCTCTACTCTCAGACTGCCGCGATGTAACGCTGCACGAGCCTGTCCGCAAGCCTGTAACGCTCACCGGAACCGGTGAGACTCGCCTAATATGGGCCCTGTTGGGGAAATTCTGGTCCACCCGACAGCCTACGCCATTACAAAAACAGGCCTCTTGTGTAATGGCTCTGCTGACCCGAACCAATTTATATGACGATATTCGACTGGGATTGTCTTCTGAGATAGATCTCATACGATCCTCTCCAAATATGACATATATTCTTGAGTGGTGGCAAAATTTAGCGCCGGAAGGCATGCGGACCTTCGTAACGATTGGAATGGCCTCCAGTCTGGTCCTTTTCATTCAGATGATCGTCATTCTCTTCGGCGGATCCTTCGATCTTCCCGATTTCGACCTCGATACCGGATCCGGCGGAGGAGCTGGAATGTTTTCCGTTCGTGGCATTGGCGCTTTCTTTACCGGGTTTGGCTGGACCGGGGCCACAGCCCTCGACCTCGGTTATAACCTCCCCATCGCTTTGCTTTCGGCCACAGTTGTGGGAGCGGTCACCCTTACTCTTTTTGTCCTCCTGATGCGCTGGCTCCATAGCCTTCGATCCGACGGCACGATGGACTACAGCAACGCGCTTAACCAAATCGGGAGCGTTTATGTTCCGATCCCTCCCAGAAGGGAGGGCCTTGGCCAGATCGAAGTGCTCGTGCAAGACAGAATGACGACTGTCCGGGCTCTCACCGACAACGACACGCGCATCGGGAATCGAACAGCGGTCAAGGTCGTCGAACTGGTCGATGAAAGAACCCTGCTGGTTGAGACTCTAAGCCCAAAGAGTGAAGACTCTCTCAATACGGATGATTCTTCATCCGGGGATTCCAATCAAAACCCTAACTCCTGACATAACAGGATTAACAATGTAAACATATGAACCAACTAAAAAACATTATAGTGATGGCCGAGTCCGGCGGAGGCTCAAATTATGGCCTTGTGCTCGTCGCGTCCCTGCTCGTCGTGGGACTGGGAACAATCATGTTCGCGTTCTCCCGCTACAAGCGTTGTCCCTCGGACCGTGTTCTGGTCATTTATG
>PBAI01000042.1 GCA_002715825.1 Roseibacillus sp.
CTATGCGCGTTCCCGGATGCGGCCTCGTGCACTGGGAATCTCCCTGCTCGTCACCCTGATGATTGCGGGGTTTCTATTCTTTGTCATTCGGCAGCTTGGGATTTACCAGGCGGAACTGTCCATCCGTGACGCCCATCGAATGCCCATTATCCCCCTTTTGTTCTTTCAAGGATTCATTCTCTTTGTCCTGGGGTCCGGACAGACCGCAGCGGGGATGACTGCCGAAGCGGATGAAGGGGTGATCGACTATCAGCGCCTGACTCCCATGACTCCACTGGCTAAGGTAGTTGGTTACCTGTTCGGCCTGCCTATCCGGGAATATGTCACCTTTCTTGCCACCATGCCGTTTACCTTGTGGGCCTTCTGGCGAGGCGAGGTGCCCCTCCACATTGGGTTGCAACTATATGGAGTCTTCATGATTGCAGGAGTTCTCTACCACCTGACCGGTCTGGTCGCTGGCACCGTGCTCAAGAATCGTCGCTGGGCCTTTCTCTCCTCAATGGGATTAGTCTTCGCCCTCTACACGGTGGTGCCCCAGGCTTCCAAGCTGGGGTTGGTCTACTTCAAGTATGTCACGATTGAACCAGTGGTGCGCGAATGTTTGCCCTACCTTGTTGAGAGCAAAATNGGAGCAGNTGCTCAGACCATGGAAAATNTTGCGCCGGCAGCTCAGNTCTTCAACCTGAACTTCCCACAGTCGGTNTTTACCGCNGGNACTCTGCTCTTTNTGATAGGCGTAATGGTAGTCATGCTATGGCGACGTTGGCATCGCGCGGAGTCTCACNTGATGGGCAAGGCGGGGGCGACGGGGCTCTTCGCNTGGATTCAGCTCATGCTCCTTGGAAACGCTCTCCCTCTCATTGAACCCTCAGGCAGGGTCTTCCCCTCGCGCGGGGCTCGCTTGTTTCGGCTCCCGGGAGACGACTGGTCCCCTTCAGCCGAAGAGACCCTCGTTATGTCCGGGATCTATGGATTGGTGACCCTCATGATCCTCTGGCTGATGACCGTCTTAATCACTCCGGACCGGACCGGTCAGATTCGGGGCTGGCGTCGGACCCGTAAACTCGGCCGCCCCAGACTCTCCTTTCAATCAGATCCCGCCACCTCATTCCCGTGGGTATTCGCCATGGCGGCACTTGGATCAGGAGGCTGGTTTTGGTTTACCAAGAAGCTCGTAGAGTCGGCATGGTTCGGAACGACCGACATGCCTATCGCCATTCTCCCCGTATTCTTCCTCGTCACCGCGGTGGGAGGGTTCGGTTTCCACGCCCTGCTCGAAGGCAAGGGCAAGCGTGCGGCAGGATTAGCGGTAATCTTGATCGGAATCGCTCCCTTGCTGGTAGGAGTCACGGTTGGCGCAACTGGCGAAGCTCTGGGTCCGCTCGCCCTGTGGATCTCGGGCTGTTCCCCGGTCGCGGGCCCGATTTACGCGGTATTGACTTTTCTTCCCCTCTCGAATCTCCCTCCCGATTTTGAACGAACAGTACCCCGTGCGTTCTGGTTCTGGCAGGGGGTGGGCCTTTTGTGGGCCTGCAACCTGGCGATAAATCTGCTACGGGGCAGGAAAAAGATTGCCGAATCGACCCTGTGAAGCCTCTACCGTGTTAGGAATGTTCGGAACCCCTGAGAAATCGTAACACCTTCATTATGAGGGTGGTGGGCAGGAAAGGATTCGAACCTTTGAAGGCGTGAGCCAGCAGATTTACAGTCTGCCCCGTTTGACCGCTTCGGTACCTACCCTAGAAGGCGTGGCGGACGGGATACGCTGGAGAGTTCTCACGCTCAAGCCTAAAATATCAGAGCCATTCAAACCTCTCCGGCCTTGCATCCATCGGCTCACCCCGGTAAGGGGCATACGTCATGCCAATTGCGACTCCCGAGCAATACCGCCAGATGCTGGATTCCGCCCAAAAAGGTGGATACGCCTATCCAGCAATCAACATCACGTCATTGACCACCGCCAATGGGGCCCTGAAAGCCTTCGCGGATTCAAATTCTGACGGGATTATTCAGCTCTCGTCCGGAGGGGGCCAGTTTGCCTCAGGCCTCGCCGTGAATGATGCTGCTTTTGGCTCCATTGTTCTCGCGGAAGCCGTGCACCGGCTTGCAGAAAAGTATGACGTTCTGATCGCTCTCCATACCGACCATTGCCATCCCGGCAAAGTGGACAGCTTTCTCAGGCCTCTTCTCGAGGAATCAAGACGTCGAAAGGAAAACGGAAAGGGTCCCCTCTTTCAATCTCACATGCTGGACGCCTCAGAGCTCCCTCTCGAAGAGAACATGGCCCTTTCGGTAGAAATCATGAAGGAGTGCGTCGACCTCGATATTATTCTCGAAGTAGAAGCCGGAGTAGTTGGAGGCGAGGAAGACGGTCATGATACCTCTGGCCTCCCTGCAGAGAAACTTTACACCACCCCAGAAGACATGATGACGGTGTATGAGACTCTCAATCCCCTCGGTCGCTTCATGTTCGCTGCGACCTTTGGCAACGTACATGGATCGTACAAACCCGGATCCGTTAAACTGAAGCCCACGATTCTTCGAGATGGACAGAAAGCCGTCATGGACAAGCACGGCGAGGAGGCAGAAATGGATCTAGTGTTCCATGGCGGCAGTGGATCCTCGATTGAGGAGCTGCGTGAAACTCTTGATTACGGGGTGATCAAAATGAACATCGATACCGACACCCAGTATGCCTTTACTCGACCGGTGGTCACTCACATCTGTGAGAATATCGAGGGAGTGCTCAAGATTGAGGAAGAAGTGGGCAACAAGAAGGTCTATGATCCTCGGTCTTACCTCAAGAAAGCTGAGCAAAGCCTTTGTGAGAGATTGCAGCGCGCCTGCGACGATCTTCTCTCCACCGGCAAAAGTATCTACCAGTCCTGAGCCTCAGGCCAGCGTGCTCTATCATGGTCGTGCACGCCTGACCTCTCATTTCAGGCCTTAACGGACATCCCGTATCCATGTCTGAAGCCAACCGCAAGCCTCCACAGGAGAACCCGCTGACGAACATTCTCGTCAACGTGCTTGTGCCCATCATGGCCCTGACAATGATGAGTGATAGTCCGGAAACCCTTGAGCTACTCCGGCAGCAAGGGGTTGACGTCAAGGAGACCAAGCCCTGGCATCTCGGACCGGTCAAGGCCCTGATCATCGCCTTGGCGTTACCTGTCTGCTACGGCCTCTGGTTCTTTTTCCGACACCGGAAGCTCAACTTTTTCTCGGTGGTAGGACTTACATCCGTCCTGCTGACCGGAGGCCTGACCCTCTATCTCTGGCAGGAGGATGGCAGCGTTCGATCCAACGCCCCTACCCTTTTCGGAATCAAGGAGGGGTCTATCCCTCTTATCCTCGGCCTCGCGATCTTTGTCTCTCATTGGACTAAGACCCCCCTGCTTCGCACCTTTCTCTACAGTCCGCAGATTTTCGATATCGGGAAAATTGAGAGCATCGTCGAGGAAAGGCAATCGGGTGAAGGATACCGCAAACTTCTCTTCGTATGCACAGCTCTCTTCTCCGCCTCTTTTCTGATAAGCACCCTTGCGAACTTTTTTCTGGCCCAACATTTTCTCGGCGACATCGACTTTAATGACAAGCTGGAGGCTCGTCGGCAATATAACAACGGAGTTGGCAAACTCACCTTCTGGGGTTTTATCGCGATCGGGGTTCCCATCCTCGTTATTCTCATGTTCGTGATGTGGCACCTCGTGAGGGGGCTTAAGCGAATCACCGGACTTGGCACCGAAGAGATCCTGCTACCGCGATAGAGCGGTTACCTCAAGGGACCAATTTATCAAGGAGCCTGGCCACCTCGATATCTGCTGCGGTAAGGCGTCCTTTGGAATGGGTAGTCAGGTTAAGAATGACCTTGTTGTAATGGATATTGATATCAGGGTGATGCCCTGCCTCCTCCGCAACTCCAGCCACTGCCTGAACGAAATCAATTGCCTTTAAGAAGGTTTGAAATTCGAAAGTTTTGCAGATTTCGGATCCCCTCTGATCCCAGCCTGAACACTCTTCGAGGAAATCAGCAAGCTCATGTGGAGAAACAGCGTTGGTATTCGTCATGACACCGATCGTTTCACTGGTTTCGGGAAAAAGACAAGCGGCTTTCTGGGAGCGAAAAATAGCTGCGGATGATTTCTCCACAGCTACACTGCTTTCAACAGTCTATCTCCTCTACCATGAACACCTCCATCCTTCCTGTCGTTGCGAGTGCCGCCAGCTGTCTGATTTTCCTCAGCTGCACGGCAGCTACTCCCGAGTGGAGAATTAATCAGAATGCCTCACTCTACCAATCCCTCTCTGAGGAACACCGCCGCCTCGCAAGCGAGGGAGGAATTGCGAAAGGGATGCCTCCCAAGGCAGTCTACATCGCCATGGGAAACCCGACGCGAAAGGTCCGAGGCTACCGCTCAGACGCTCCCTTCGAGCGATGGGAGTATCTCCGCAGGCAGCCTCATTTTCACCATTCGTTCTACGCGTATCAGGGGTTGAGGTTTGGTCGGCACGGCGGCACCTACGGCAGTTTTGGTCTTGCTCCCTCAATTCACTACAATCTCACTCACGCCGCGACAGTCACCTTCTTAAATGGCGTGGTTGATTCGTGGGAAATTTCCAACCTTCGGACCTCCTCCCCTTAAATCCCGACTCCTCCCAAAGGAAAATCTCCTCCCGGAAGAATAAAATTTCAAGCACCCCGGTTTCCATTTACCTCATCGCAGGACTATCGTTATTTATTGATGAAACTACTACTCGCCTTCCCCGTGGCATTGGCATGCTGGATCTTCTCATCGTGCTCGCCCTCTTCCGGAGGCGCGGGCGGATCTGCCCGCTACGCTGCCTTCGACCTGCCGGCTTCCCGCCCTGTGAATCCGGCCAACGTAGAGGTCAAGGTCTCCATCATGAATCAGGCAGCCTATGTCATGGAGGGCAGCCGGCCTCTTCTAGTCATGCCCGTAGCAGTCGGAACGAAGAGCAACCCAACTCCTCTGGGAACATTTCGCATTTTTAAGAAGGATCACAAGCACAGGGCCAATAGCCATGGCTACGCATCGAAAAACGGCAGAGTGATTCAGACATGGCTCGCCAAAAAACCGTTAGGTTGGGACTTCACGGGAACCCCCATGCCATATTGGTGCGAATTCAAGGCTCACTACGGATTCCACACCGGCTGGATGAAGCCATATCCCTGTACGCACGGATGCCTGCGCATGCATGAGAACCTTGCCCCAAAGTTTTACCACCTAGTTCAGGTGGGCACTCCGGTATCCATCGCTACCACGCTACCTGAGGACCTCACCATTGGTCGCAATCTTCCCCGTCCTCCAGATGCAGGACCGCTCCCCGACTACCCCTACTCCTTTTATCTCGGAGAGGAGTATTTTCTTAAGCACAAGACTCCTCTCTATCGTTAGCCAGTCGGACGGCCGATGTGGCTGGACTCGGGACCCGGACTGCTGGTCAGACCGGACCTTTATTCATCACGATCAGGAGTCCAAGCGCAAGAAGTCCGAATCCAAAGGCAGCATCGAACCAGGAAGCGGCCCGCTGATAACCTGACCGAACCGGAGGAAACTGAAGAAGCCAGACATACAGCATCCATAGACCAAAGCCTTGCACCACAATGATCAGCCACAGAGCCGGCGCCCACCACACTGGTCGATCATCACCACTGACAAACTCGGTTACCACCGCAGCAAAGATGATCGCTACTTTTGGGTTTAGAAGATTACATAGCAGCCCGCGGATATAAGCCGACTGACTCCTTGTGCTGCGCTCTTCCTCTTTATTCTTCTTCTTACTGCCTGCACCCATGCTGGCGAATAACAGGCGGGATCCCAGATAGGCAAGATACGCAGCAGCGACCCAACGCAAGGCCTCTGCAGCCCATCCTCTTAAACCCATGAGATACGCCATGCCAAAGACTGCAACCGTCGCATGAACGCAAAGTCCTGAGGCGATTCCTGCGGACATCCACCATCCGGCAGAGCGCCCCTGCGCCAACGCGGTGCGTGTGAGCAGCACCATATCAGGCCCTGGACTGAATTGTCCGAGTGCTATTACACCTGCAAACACCATGAGCTCTCCCGTCACGGTTAAAGAAGAGCAGCGCAAACATCTTCCGGCAACATCAAGACGAGAGGATTGAACATGTCTGCCGAGAACTCAATCCGCCCCACTAGGAGAGCGTGATCGCACTTCGATTTCAACCCATCGCCGATTATTCCCTTCCCCATACTTACACAGGAAGACCTAAAAGCTGCAAAAGAAGAGATCCTGAGCGATGNTTGAGANCTCAGAGCGCACAACATCAAGACCCTNAACAGACTTCTGATCGATTGTTCCGCTCGATTAACCCGCTGCGATGGGCTAAGATCCAACCAGCGGTGATCACAGGCTCTGGAGCCCATCCTTAGCGAGGGAACNTGGAGCCGGAAAACCGNAAGCCTGCGTGCTCTGAGATACATGAACGAAGGACCGATGGAGCTCCCTTCTCTTCCAGACCTTCTACGGCAAGGTTCAGGTTCAGTTCTTGCGCTACTGCTACTCCTGAGCGGGACCACCATTGGCGCTGCTTCTCCGCTGCGAGTGGCCACCTTGAATGTCGAGTTCGGACTCGGGGAACCCGGCACTACCTCATTNGAAGCAACCGCCGACGTTCTTGAGCGTATCGATGCGGATGTCGTTGCCCTCCAGGAAATGACCCGGGCTGACTTTGATGGCACCCCAAGTTCATTCAGAANCCTTGCTGCTGATCTGGGATACCCCTACGTGCACGCCGCCACTACCCAGCGCGTTCTGGACTCTGGTCTCCGCACCGCCTTCATGACTCGTTACCCTCTTATTTCAACCTTCAACATCGCCTCGCCTCCTGGAGCACTGGATATGGTTCGTCAAATTCCAGCCATCGTGGTGGACATTCCGGGAACCGTAGCGGACCCAACGATTCTCACCCTGCATCTGAAGTGCTGCCTCGATATCGATGACCCATTCAGGCGAGCAGTCGAATTAAAACGTAGTGCGGACTTTCTCAGTCAGCGTGGACTTACCGCAGAGGATAATGTAATTATTCTCGGCGACTTCAACCTGATCGGGGGTGATTTCGTCTACAATGAGATTCCTCCGGGATTACCCCGCTCTTTCATTCTTGGAGAAGACATCGCCTTCCCGGTCAACTATTACACCAACCCTGCAGACTACTTCCAACAATGGTCGATTGACTCAGTGGGAAGCACTCAGCTCAATGGCTCTGCAAACACCCAGGGGAGCAGCCAGCTTGATTTCATTCTTGCCACCCACGCTCTCAGGAATCGTCCCTTCGCAGGTGAGATTTATAATAGCGCCCTGGACGTGGATAACCAGACGGGCCTTCCCAAGGCTGGGCCACCCCTCTCCGAGAGGACAAGCAGCAATGCGTCGGACCACCTGGCGGTGTTTGCGGACTTCAACCTGACATCCCGCGACTCGCTGGTGCTCCGCATTTCCACACCTGAAGTGGCAGAGTCAGACCCCAGCGGGTCTGCCTTCCTTACAATCGAACTCCCATCTCCTCCGGATTCCGGGGAAACCATCGAAGTTCTTCTGACCTCGTCAGACCCAGGTGAAGCAGTCCCGGTAACTCCCTCAGTGCTTTTCGTCAGTGGCCAGTCAATCCGCACCGTAGACATTTCTCCTCAGTTGGATGGCCTCGTAGATGGATCGAGAGAAGTGCTCTTTACCGCAAGTGCCACTGGGTTTTCTCCTGCAACTGCGCAGCTGAGAGTCACCGACAGCTCTTCCGGGGCCTACACCATCAGCAACATGGGCCAACCGGTGGTCGAAACCTTTGAAAATTTTGAAGGCCTCTCACCCCCATTGCGATGGACGATTTCTGGGGGGCCTTGGCGGGGCACAGATACGGGAACCCTCGGAATGGTCGGACTTTACTCTTTCGGGAATGATGGATCTCTCGGCTTTCTCCTGAATAGCGAACCTTTCTCAGCCATGACCTCGTTCCGTAATGACACCGANAGCGNAATCACGGCTCTCGAAATTGCCTACGATGCCGAGCAGTGGCGAAGCTTTTCTGGAGAACGCTCCGATGTAATTACCGTTGAAGCCTCAGTGGCAGGAAAGACCGTAGCCCTCCCGGACCTGAGTTTCACGACCAACTCTCCACCGGGCATTGAAGGACCAGTCGCTAATGGTATTACCGCGTCTTTGACGAGTCGTCTTGAAAATATCTTCATCCCTCCCGGTGCNACCTTTGAGTTGAATTTCACAATATCACCGGGCCAACCATTTACGAACATGGAGGACTATGTGCGNTTAAACGAATTCCATTACGACAACGCGGGTGCGGACCTCAATGAATTCATCGAAATACTGATTGCCCCGGGCTACCAGGGAAGCTCTCACGAAATTGAAGTCTACCTGTATAATGGAAATGGAGGAGGGGTTTACGGACAACATCCTCTGACATCCTTTACCTTGGACCAGATTCTTCCCTCGGGGCACCGCATCTATTCGAAACTCATCCCAAGGATCCAGAATGGTCCCGATGGAATCGCGCTGGTTGTGAATAATGAGATCGTGGAATTTGTCTCTTACGAAGGCACCGTTACTGCAACTGAAGGACCCGCCGACGGACTGACCTCAAATGATATCGGGGTAGCACAATCTAATCCCGTACCAGCGCCCGGCACAGGTAGTCTCGGACTGAATGACTCTCTCGATTGGACCCGCTTCGTGAATCAGTCGACCCCTGGTCAGTTGAATGAGCAACAGCTCCCGGCCCCTGCTCTGATTCCTGGTATCGCCTTGGATAATCTCTCTGTTACTGCCACTGCGGACCGCGATAATGATGGAATCCCGGACCATCTTGAGGAGCGACTTGGCACGAACCCTCTTCTACTGGACAGCGATAATGATGGAATCCCGGATGGCGAGGAAGATGCAGATGGCGACACCCAGAGCAACCTTGCTGAAATATTGGTTACCGAAACGGACCCCCTGGATCCCTCTTCGCGCTTTGCTCTCACCGTAGCGGCGAATCTCACGATTCCCGGAGAATCCCTACTTTCCTATTCAACCCTNCCTGGAAGAACTTACACAATCTTTCGGAGTATCGACCTTGTCGATTGGCAACCTATCTCTTCCAGCGCTGGCACTGGCCGGATGCATCTCCTCTCAGTAGCACCAGATCCCCGGGCTTCTTCGTCTTTTTACAGGGTGGAAGTAACCGTCGAAAGATAGGCCTGATGTGACGGCTTGCCCTTGCGTCGAAGGCAATAGCACCCCAGTCTCCCCGCCGTGTCTTTCCCCCTCCCCGGCCAGCGGTGGACCAGCGCGTCTCAACCCGAGCTCGGTCTTGGTCTGGTCATCTGTGCAGAAGGCGATCGAGTGGAGATGTGCTTCCCTGCAGCCGANGAAGTCCGTCAGTATGTCTTCTCGTCAGCCCCATTGATCCGCGTACACTTCAAGGAAGGGGATCGCATTAAGAACCAGGCCGGAAAAGAATTTACCGTTGAGGCTGTTGAAGACCGCGATGGCATCCTCGTTTACCGCACTGAAGGCGGGGAGATCCGGGAAGAGCATCTGTTCGACGCTCTGAGCTTTATCAAACCGGAAGAGCGATTACTTGCAGGACAGTGTGACGATCTGCGCTCTTATGAGCTCCGCGTGCAGGCCCTCCAGCAGAATGGAAGATTTCGCAGCTCCCCGGCGCGAGGGTTCTCGGGCGCCCGNATCGACCTTATTCCTCACCAGCTCGCAATAGCGGCCGAAGCCGCCAGCCGCCTCGCTCCCAGAATTCTTCTGGCAGACGAAGTTGGTCTGGGGAAAACCATCGAGGCCTGCCTCATCATGCACAGGCTGCATCTGACAGGAAGGGCNGACCGTGTCCTGATTCTGGTTCCTGAACCCCTGATTCATCAATGGTTTGTTGAGCTTCTTCGTCGTTTTAATCTGCTTTTCGCCATATTTGATGAAGATCGATGCAAGTCGATCGAAGGCCCTGACGATGANCTCAATCCCTTTTTAGACAGTCAGCTNGTGCTCTCTGCAACGGAATTTCTCACAGCTCATCCCCAGCGAGCTGAGCAAGCGAGAGCCGCAGGATTTGATCTCCTGATTGTCGACGAGGCTCACCACCTCCAGTGGAAGCCCGGCAGCCCAAGCCTCCCTTACTCCATCATCGAGTCTCTTTCCGAGGTTACCGCCTCGTTACTCTTACTCACTGCCACCCCAGAACAACTCGGACCGGAGGGACATTTCGCCCGCCTCCGCCTTCTNGACCCTGAAAGATTCTCCGACCTCTCAAGCTTCAGACAGGAAGCCAAAGAGTATGAACCACTTGCCGACGTAGTTGGCAGACTCTCAGAAGGAGCACCGCTAACCAGTGCCGATAAAGATATGATTTCAGGCCGCTCGGAGCAGTCGGCGACTTTTCTGGACAATCTCGACAACGCGGACTCTACCAGCAGAAAAAGTCTCGCGCGAGATCTGGTGGACTGTTTTGGCACTGGCAGGGTCATGTTCCGGAATACCCGGGAACGACTCACGGGCTTCCCTGAGCGTAAGCTTCATCTTATCCATCTTGATCCACCCGCAGGTGGTGAAACTGAGCTCCTGCAGGCCCGTATGGATTGGCTGGCTGATTTTCTTCGAGAGATCCCGCAGGAGAAAGTCGTTCTGATCTGCAAATCTGTCGAGCTCGCTGAATCCATACGATCTCTTCTCCTCGCCCGTATTCAGATCGAATCCGCACAGTTCCATGAAGATCTCACCCTTATCCAGCGGGATCGCAATGCCGCATGGTTCGCAGATCCCGGGGGAGCAAGAATCCTCATATGTTCGGAAATTGGATCCGAAGGTCGAAATTTCCAGTTTGCGCACCACCTCGTTCTCTTTGATCTTCCTCGCGACCCGGAACTTCTTGAGCAGCGAATTGGTCGACTTGACCGGATCGGCCAGACTGAGACTATCAACATCCATGTTCCTGTGGTGAAAGGCAGCAGTGATGAGCTGCTTGCGCGCTGGTATGCCGAAGGCCTTGCTGCGTTTGAGCATCCTCTGAAAGGATCCTCGGCCCTCTCCGCAGCCCTCGACTCGGAACTGAAGAGCTTGCAGGAGAACAGAGACCCCAGTGCTTTCGAGGATTTTCTCAAGCGGACCTCCTTGATGAAGAAGGAGGTCTCAAACCGTCTTTCGTCTGGCCATGATCGCCTGCTTGAACTGGGTGCGCCATCATCAGAAAGCGCGGGAAGCCTCATCGAACATATCGCAGAAGCTGATCATGATCCCGGATTTGAGAAATTTGCGATCAGCCTTTTCGATTATCTCGGCCTCGAAGTTGAGGATCTCTCCCTGCGAAGTTATATCCTCAGGAAAGGAGAACGCCTCAGCGAGGACTTTGCGGAATTTCCCGACGATGGCCTCTCGGCAACCTTTGATCGCGATTTTGCCCTCGCCCGGGAAGATATCGCGCTGATAACTCCGGACCATCCCATCTTCCGGGATGCGATTGAAGTCCTCCTGAGCAGGGAACGGGGTAACTGCAGCTTCGCTCACTGGAAGACTGCCCGGGGCAAAACGATGCTCTTGGAATGCCATTACGTCTTGGAGTGCCTTGCCCCCTCCCGCCTTCATGTGGACAGATTCCTCCCCCCCACTCCCTATCGGACAGTCGTTGATCACAAAGGAAATGATCATAGTTCCGACGAGGGCTTTCGGTCCGCCAATCTTGAGCCGGGAAGCCCTCGCAAGCTTGTCTCCCAGAGCGTTTTCAGAAAAGAAATCCTTCCCGGAATGCTGAAGAGAGCCGAGCACATCGCAGACGAACAGTCTTGCAGGCAAATCTCGCAGGCTGTTGAGACCGCAGGAAAGTCGTTGAGCGCCGAGATCGAGCGCCTGCACAACCTGTCCCAAAAAAACAGCAAGGTCTCCCCATCTGAAATTGAGAGCCTGAGAAGCCACCGTGACGAGATTCTTCAGCTTCTCGGCCAGTCAAGACTCCGTCTTGATGCCCTTCGGCTGATCTGGCGGACCCCTGCCTGAGAGGCCTTATTTGACCTCGGATGGCCACAAGGTTTCCCTTTTCTGACAACTTTTCAGATCCTAACCTCACGCCATGCGTTTGTTTTCATCCCTCCTGCTAGCTCTTCCTCTTCTCGTGACCACAGCCTTGGCTGAAAAAGTCGAGAAGAAGCCTGTTGCTGTAATTCATCTCAATGCCATCCAAGCTTCTAAGATGGTGATCGGTCCCAACGTGGAGAAAAGGCCAACCATTATCGACATCAGGACCTTGGGTGAGTTCAAGGAGGGACACCTTGCAAGCGCAATTCACATCGACTTTCTGGAAGAGAATTTTGCGGACACAATTCAAAAGCTGAATCGGGATACCCCCTATCTAGTCCACTGCCAAAGTGGCGGCCGAAGCTCCAACTCATTAGCACTCTGGAAGAAGCTTGGATTCACAAAGATTTACCATCTCGATGGTGGTCTTCTGGCCTGGAAAAAGGCAGGGCTACCCATTGTCAAATAACCAACTATGAGCACGATGCTCAGCACATCAATCGGCAGACTGAGAGTCGTCAGCTTCCTCGAAGGACTCTCTTATCTCGTCCTTCTCTATTGCTCCATTGTGATGAAGAGAATTCAGGGTAACGAGGAAGCCATTTATATCCCCGGAATGATTCACGGGGTTCTTTTTATTCTCCTTTGTCTTCTTCTCTGGATCGCCCGAAAGCCCTCTGGCTGGAGCTACCCCAGATGCGCTATCATTTTTGGAGCTGCCCTCTTACCTTTTGGACCCTTCTTCGTTGAACCATGGTTGAAACGTGAGGATGCCAGAATGACGACGATGGGACAGGATACGCATTCCCTCGAAATCTAACGGGCACAGTTCCCGCAGAGATCTGCCTCTGGCCTCTGCTCGAGACGGGCATAGCTGATCCAATCCTGACAGCCGTCGCAAATACCATAGTCTCCTTCGTCCATTCTCCGAAGCGCCTGCTGGAGCTCGTGAATACGTTGATTTCGGCGACGTGTCGCATCTTTCCGAACTTCCTCCATCTGCATCGAGTCAAGGCGCGACAGACGTCCAATCGCGACATCAACAGCNACGGCCTGAGGATCAACCTCCTCATTCCCCGCCTCTTTTCGGAGATCNTCAAGCTCTTTTCTCGCCCGGATCTCCAGCTCGATCTGCTCTTCGACGGTCAGCACTCCNCCAGCATGCAGCTCTTTCTCCGTCAGGCAAGATTGCCTGCAAGAATCCTCGCCACCAACCTCTCCAGTTGAGAGCCTGAGGCCATGAAACTCGCCGTTCTGTGCACCTCTGCGATACTGGGCATGAGTGCGCCGGGAATCGCGCACCCGGAGCATGAGTTCATGACTGGCCTTTCCGCGCCCTCACCCGCGACGGTTCTTCTCATCACCGGGCCCGAACTTGTCGACTCGTGGAAGCCCTTTGTGGCGTGGAAAAAGCGCCTTGGGAAACCGGTGCGCATTTTGAGCACCACCCAGATATCGGAACGCTACGAAGCAAAGGATCTTCAGGAAAAAATCCGCCGCTGTATCCGCAACCATACGGATCACCTCGGAACGCGCTGGATTATTCTCGGAGGTGACAGCGAACAAAATGGCAGAGGGGTAGTTCCTGCCAGAGATACCCTCCACCGCACTCAGNCAGGTGAAGTNACCAAGNTCCCCACGGACATTTACTACCTCAGCAAGAAGGACTGGGACTCTGATAACGACGGCGTNTACGGAGAATGGAAAGAAGACAGGGANTCTATCGATTATCCAGACGGCAATGTTGGCCTCGGCAGAATCCCTGTTCGACGAAGCGAAGACGTCAAGGCCTATACTGAGAAAGTGATTGCCTATGAGTCGCGCTACCCAGAATCGGAATTCGCCATTTCGATGGCCTATGCTTCGCCAAGCTCTTCTCTCAGGCCGGGATTGCGAGATAGCTGGAATCAACAGATTTCGAAGGTTCTCGANGGAGGGACNCTTCGTTATTTCTTTTCGTCNCCAGAAAAGAACAAGACATTTGGACCAGCGGAATGGGTCNGNCTTCTCGACAGCTGCCTACACGGCAAAATACACCTGNAGGGTCCCGGCAGCCACGATGGNTGGATATTCCAAAACGAGGCAATGATCACTGCCGCAGAGGTCTCGCAACTGACCAATAGAGGGGCTTATCCCGTTATCACGACCACCTCTCCTAAAACCGGCCAATTCGACCAGGGAGATGACCCCTCTATCGCTGAAAGCATGATTCGCATGCCCGCGAGAGGAGCAATCGCAGTGGTTGCTCCCTCNCGACAAGGCCCTGCCTCCGAGCAGGANGAAATCCTGAGTCAGTTCTGGGAATATGGATTGGGGCAAAAGGTGAGTGCCGGAGCGGCGCTCTCCCTCCTCAAGGCCGGCATGACGCAAAAGGCTGTCGCGTCGCCNTCAGATCACCTGCTAGCCTGCGAGTTGAATCTTCTTGGAGATCCGACCCTTGGACTGAGAGGAACAATACCACGAACGCCCACCGTNAAAGGCCCGCAAGAACTTCCTCCTGGCAACCTTAGCCTTATCATTGAGTCGGATGCCCCCCACTCCATTGTTTCGCTTCAAGACGACTTTGGTCTCTATGCGGTTACCGTTTCTGACGAATCAGGAAACGTGGTCTTCCCCCTGAATGTCGTCGAGGACAGCACGATCACTATCACCGTATCAGGACCAGAATACAACGCGGTGACGCTAAGGATTCCTGTCCGCTAGGACCGCTGCTGCGCACCAGGGCTGGCGAGTCATTGCACTCTGTAGTGCCACGATTCTACCCNNCAAAAAAATTNCCATTCGTTATACGCTCATTCCATGACNGTCTTTTCCGCCGCGCTGCTCCTCTTTCTAGTGATGGACCCTTTCGGCAATGTTCCGCTCTTTCTATCCGTTCTCAATCCCATCGCCGCTGATCGTCGTCGGAAGGTNATCATCCGGGAACTCCTTCTCGCCCTCGCAGCTCTTATCATCTTTCTCTTTCTCGGACGTTATATTCTGAGTGCGATAGGAATCACCGAATCCATTTTAACGACTGCTGGTGGAGTTATTCTCTTTCTGATCGCGCTGCGGATGGTCTTTCCTCCTGCCCGCGGACCCTATCCTGTTGATTTTGATGCAAATTCGGAAGAGCCCGTTCTTGTCCCCTTGGCTATTCCCCTCCTTGCCGGACCATCTGCNCTTGCTTCCGTCCTTTTTCTCATGAGCAGNGATCCGGGACGCTGGCCTGAATGGCTTGCTGCCGTCCTGATCGCATGGGCAATGACCGCAATCGTCTTACTGCTCTCCTCTCCNCTCGCCCGTCTCATCAAGAANCGTGGCTTGATCGCCATCGAGAGGTTGATGGGCATGGTCCTTACCGCAATAGCCATTAAAATGATTCTGACGGGTATCGGGGATTTCTTCGGAATGCAGCCCTAGGCCCAGAACTATTCCGGAGCCAATCACCCCTCGGAAGACATCATCACGGANCCCCGAGGTGAATTCCGCTTGTATGACAGCTTCTGGACAGCGAGCCTGCGCCCAGCACCAGACCGACAATCTCCGATGAAGACCACTTTTCTGGCCTTTCTTCTCCTAGCCTCAATCACCAACTGCCTCGCCGGACCAGCACTTGAGGCCGTTAATTTCGCCTTGGGCTCCAAGGGGCCCTTTCTTCCCATGNNGGAAGCTGCCAAGAGACTTGGGTGGAGGCCAAGCCTCGANGAGGAAAACGGAATCCTGACNTTGAATAAAAAGACATTCTCCACAGGGAAATTGAGGNCCTTCGTTGATGGAAGAATCCTTATCAGTGTGGCAGACCTCACGAGCGCAGGGGCTCGCGTGAAAGGCGGAGAGGGTGACGACCCCCTGAAAATCTCGTTCGTCGGCCGGTCTTTCAAGATTGTCCGGGCCGCTAAGCGCGCCGAAATCAACCTTGCCGAACAGCGCCTTCGNGCCTGGGAGGGATCTCGCCTTGTCCTTGAGTCTCGCATCAGCTCGGGGAGAGGACGCTCTACACCATGCGGCGAGTTCGAGGCGGGNCCCTACAAAGCACGCAAGCACTATTCGAGCCGCTACAACAACGCCTACATGCCCTTCAGCGTCCAGGTCACCGGCAACATCTTCATCCACGGATTCAGTAGTGTTCCACAATATCCAGCGTCCGCCGGCTGCATCCGTCTCCCCTACCTCACTGACGGTAATCCAGCACAGTTTTTCTACGAGTGGATAGACAGAGGAACTCCGATCGTAATCGTTAAGGAGTAGCCTTGTTTGGAGAACCCCTGTTTCTTTAGCGGGGTAATTACCTGTTGATTCCTTCCTCGATGAAGGACCACATCAAATCAGGATAGAATCGATGACCCTCCTGCCCCCAGCGTAAGTCGAAATGATCCACCGCACCAGCTGCTGCAAAAATCTTCCTGACGAGTAGCGCATTTGCCTCAACCGCTCGTTTGCTATGCAGGCCATCCTTAACTCCGTGAACTAGGAGGAGTTTGCGGGGAACTACCAGCCCACCCAGATCTGACCAGTCCCCCCAGTTCCTGATGCCAGGGACCATGCAGCAGTCACAATGAAAAATAAACCCCTCCTGACTCACCACNGACGTGAACGAACAGCTAGGAATTGCGACGCTGACTCTTTCATCAACCGCCGCCGTGTAGGCAGTAACCACACCACCTCCGGAATTACCACACATCACGACTCGGGACTTGTCCACTGCAGGGTGGGATTCNGCCCAGTTCAACAGGCATTGCATATCCCAGACTCTCTCGCCAACAGGGGTTCTACCGGCAATAAGGCAATGCATGAGATGAGCTCTGCACGGNCGGCTCCCGTGGCGCCCCTTGGGNTCCTGCACCAATACCTCATCAGCCAAACCCCGAGTTGCAGGTGCGATAGCCACAAACCCTCGCCGTGCTGCCAAATCAGCGATATTACCCTGCCTTGCCTGAATTTTTTTTCGATGGGCATCATCGCGATAAACCCCAGCGTAGGAGTGCAGCCCTTCGCTATCATGACCGTGTGGGCATAGAAACAAAGGGAAGCGCTGTTTCCTGTCTNCCGACTTGGGAACAAGCAGGTAAAAGGGAATTGAGATCCCGGGTTCCGTTTCAATTTTGCAGAGACTACGAAGATAGACTCCGTCAACCTCGGTCACTTTTCCCTTGGTGATTAGCGGACGGAAGGAAGTCAACTCCCGGCGAATNCGTCCGAGGCCTATCAATTTTACCAGAGCNATCCGGGCNTCCTTTTGCCACTCTCCAATTGCTCGTTCTCCCTGGAATGCATGACCCTGCTCACCTTGCTGGATCCGCTTCAAATACTGCCGAGTCTCCTTGGGATACTCAACAAAGGGCCGGCTCTTCTGGCCGTTTGCACAAAGACATCCAACCAGCAGGCACACGCAGATTAGCACTTTCACCCTACTACTCCAACAAGGGAGCCAACCACTGACAAGAGCAACCACCAAAGAGTCACTTTTGCTCTGCGTAGATGCTTTCTATCCACGCGATGGCGGCGAGAGGAATGATTTCGTGTCCACCATCAAAGATAGTGACCGTAGCACTCGCGGAAGAGCGCCGGAAAATTGGCTGCTTATCGCCAAAGCTTGGATCAGGAGCAGCTATCTCAAGCAACTCAGGCAACCGCGCTTCCTGAGTCATGAATGCGATCTCTTTTCTTCCGATCCGATCCTTCACATCCGCAACCTCGTTAAACGCCAGCAATGAATGGCTGATTGGAACGCTTCCACTGTGTCCATCAGTAATACCCGTAGCGATCTGCAGGTTTACCCGCCCTCTCGCATTTTGCAAATAATGCAGCGGTGACCTCTTTCGATACTCTGCATCTACGGCTCGACTGTCCCCGGGCTTCCCTCCGCAGGAATTTACAATATCCCTCCAGTAGCGACGACCACTCCTGAGGTTATCATAATACCACGCTTTCAAGTCTGAAATAGGGGCCCAGGCAGAAATGCCAGCAAACAATTCCGGATGCCTGCCCGCCATCACCAGGCCGTGGTAGCCCCCTCCGGAGGTGCCCACCAGAAATACCGCATCATGTTGAATGCTGGTAGCCTTCTTGGCGTATTCTACCGCACTCACAATATCTCCCACCACGAGATCTGAGCCAGTGGCTTCCGGTCGTCTTGCTGGGCCCCGGAAGTCGGGATGGATATACGCCCACCCTTTCTTTATACACCATTCGCGAACAGGCTTGTGGTGCTCCTGCCTGAAATCACCTGACCAGGTATGCAAAGCGACCACGAGGGGAGCTGGCTCTTCAGCCTTTGGATCATAAAACATCGCTGACTGCATGGAGTCATCAGCCTTACTGCGGTAGGAAACCTCTCCGAAATTCTCACCTAGCGCCTGAGGAGACCCCACCAGAAATCCTATCACCAATACATTCTTCCACCCGAAATGAGCTCCAGATATGGTCATGTCTTCATGCTGGTCACTCACCCGGTCTCCCGTCAATGACCTACTATTGATATGCGATCACTTCCCTCGAGAACGCCTCTCGACAACAGTGCAACGACTTCTAAAATGACACCATGAAAAATATTCTAGTGATCACCATATCCCTTGCCGCCCTGACTCAGGCTAGTTTCGGCAATCTGAAAATACCACGGTCCGTGTTCAAGATGACGGACTTGGAAGCGGCAAAGACAAAGGCCATAGAAAACGAGAAACCTCTCATCTTTGTCTATACCGACCCGGGCACTACCTGAGGACCCTGTCTGGCCGCCAGTTCGGAGGCCTTTAAGTCATTTCGAAGTGTCGGGGTCGTAGTCTTTGCTGATACTCGCAAGGACTCCGGCGCATTACCTCCTGGTGCCAACCAAGTCCGGGCGCGGGGAGGAAATACAATTCCAATGGTCTTAGTTACCACTTCTGATGGCCAGAGGGGTATTGACGCCATTCCTTATGCGAGACTGAAAAGTGAGATGTCCAAGTCCGTCCGGGCACTGCGGAGCACTCTCGCCGGCACCGACGTTGTGGGCGGTGGTAGCTCCCTCGCAAAGACCCCCTCGGGCGGAGATTCAGAAGCTAAGCCAAAGCTCTCGGAAATTCCTGATTTCAAGCACTGGACCACTACCGCCGGTAAGACATTCGAGGCGGCGGCCACCAAAATCGAAAATGGCAGAGTACTTTTTCTCCTCCCTAACGGGAAAAGCCTTTGGGGTGAAATCTCGAAGCTCTCCAAGAAGAGCCAGGAACATCTGCCTGCCGACTAGGGAAATATCTTCCCAGGGTTGTGCTTTCGAAGCGTCTCTCTCAACAAGGGGGAGACGCAACTTCTGGTAGCGGCAAAAACCGTCTTGAGTAAAAATTGAAATCCGGGACTTACCCAGATTTTCCAAACCAGTTCTTTCGCTGACCTCCATGCATGAAAAGCTTTCCATCAGTGGTGGCAATCATGAGTGCGGTCATCGCATTTCCTATCGGACCCAGGCCAAGATACTGATCTCCACCTATGTTCCGCTTACCTCCAAAATAGGCCGCTGAGCCGGTAGCATTACGACTCAACTCAAGATATGGCATCCATTCTTCCATCACCTTGCGATGAGCCTTGGGTTTAACGCTCTTCAGGCCCGCAAATCCATAAATCAGTCCGATTGAGGACATCGCATGGGCGTGCCTCATCCGCCCATGGTGAGTTGCGAGAGCCTCTGCCAACTGCTGAACCATTCCTTCCTTCGCCCCAGTGATTGCGAGCGCAGCCGCCATCGCTCCGGTCCGCGCGGCAATATCTGGGCTTCGAGGAGCCTTGGCGGAATAGCCTAACGCTCCGGTTCTCTGATCCAGCGAGGCTTCCACCTCCCGGTAGGAGCGATTCCATGCGACCCGATCCCGTGCATGACCACATTTTTCTGCCAATGCCCAAGCGAGATGCGCCTGGGAATTGATGATTACAAGTCCGCCACCATTGTATGGAATATCGAAGTGATGCCCCATTTTTCCATTCTGCGTCACTCTGGCAGAAAGAAGGTCACAATTTGCTTTAAGAAACTCGAAGAAAGATGAGTCACCCGTAGCGAGCTGATACTCTCCCATGAGAATGGCACTGCTGGCAGCTTGCCAATTCTTAGGTCCGACCCTCGGATTTTCCGGGTCGATGGATGCCGTACTTTTCGTATTGATAAAGCGAATTGCGGCCTTGATCGCCGGCAGGAACCGCGACTCATCGGCAGCTAGAAGTGCCAGTCCACAGAAGGCTGACGTATAAACATCGGCATCCCCCCCGACTCCGGGCTGCCACCGGCCACTTTTCTGCTGAGTAGCAAGAAGGTGTGCGGCTATACCATCAAGGAACTTGCCGGGATCCAATTGCCCCCCTGGAAGACGTATTGTGAGGGGGAGACGCCTGCCTCCACGTCGAACGTCGACGACAAGATCGTGCGGCGCGGCGGCACGCGCGGCATCATAAGCACGCACCAGTTCTGTCTGAGGGCCAGCCAGTCCTGTTCCAGTATCCTTCGAAAATAATACCTCGGAACGCTCCTTTGGAAATACGATACGATCTCCTTCCACTAAGCCCGCCTTCTCTGCCGCCCCTCCTTTACCGACGTCCACAATGAGAATCTCGCTCTCCCCATCAATGAGGCGCCCAGTCGCAGAAATGACCCCGAGCGGAAAGTCATGATGGTCTCCTTTCTTACTGTTTTCCAGCTTCGGATTATAAAGGGGATAGGCTGGATCACCCATGCAATCCATTCCAGGGAGCGCTAGGAGCACCAGTATTCGCAATTTCATCGAAACGCGAATCAGGTCAGTCAGCCGTGGACTGTTCAACATCTCGCAGAAGATAAATCAGTCTAATTTGCCTTCGAGTGAGCCCAGGCAGGCACCGATCCATCCCCGGTTTTCTCTCCGCCGAGAACCCAGCTCAGGTTGAAACGTGCCAAAGTGGATCCCCCTTTGGGCCCACCCTCAAAATGAAGAAGGACCAATCCTTCAGTGCTCGTTCCGGGACGTCCGGAAGTCATCGCAGAGTAGGCAAAAGATCCTTTGAAAACTAGTCGCTTCAAGGGCCACGTTTTTCCGCCATCAAAGCTCGTCCAGACCGTTCCAAGTCGTCGCCCACCAGGACTGTCACAGTTGCTGTAGAGAAGCACGTCACGGCCTTTCACATTGAGTCTGGTTAACCCTGCCATGCATCCATAATTCGTGTTTTGCGGACCGTCGGGTAGAACGCTGCAAAACGTCAGGTTCTTCCATGTCTTTCCGCCATCCGCGCTGGTCGCCGTCCAGCGCCGCCGAGGATCTGCTCCCTCCTGAGCCCAGTGCCGTCGAGAATTATAATAAACGGTGCCATCACTTAGCTCTGCGATGGTGGCCTCTCCGGTCCCATTGGCAGGAAACGGGTTACTGGTCTCCCACGTTTTCCCCCCGTCATCGCTGTAAATCGCATTGGTGTAGTGCTCAGGCCACTTCTCACGCGCATTTGCTCCAGCATACCAGCGCGAAGGCCTGATGATTCGTCCCGCATGCTTCCCGTGTCGAAGGGTAATGCCATGATCATTCATATGCATCGAGGGTTGGTTTCCTTTCACATCTGGTTTGATCACCACCTCTACCTTCTTCCAGCTCTTCCCGTGATCCATACTCTTGAAAACATGGATTGGCGCGGGGGGATGACGCTCCTCTACGAACGCAAAAATGGCTCCGGTGTTCTCATCGACGGTAAGACCACCACACTGAAATCCAGGCTTGGAGATCACGATCTCGTCTCCCCAGGTCCTGCCCCCATCTTTGCTCAGACGAGCCTTCACACTGCTGGTTCCAAAGGTGGCTACTACGGTCCCATCAACCCCCACCACGATGTTGGGGAAACGTTCCCCCCGAAACACCTGTGTCAGCTCCATCGTGGGGTCACCAAGGTGAGCATCAAGACCACCCTCAGCAGGCAGGCCTGAAGCAGTGGCTCCCTCTTTCGCCAGCCCCCCACCGGTGAGCGTCCAACCGCAGAGAGCGGCAACAATCAGACCGCGAACCATCTTTTTAAAGGTGTGTGTATGCATCATAGCTTGGTAAGTTGACAAGGAGCACAATCCAATTTGCAGTGGTCATCTTCTCCCATCAATGAAGGCCCTACCACCCGCCCCCCGCACAGGCAAGCGGAAGAAACTCACATCTCCGGGTGCTCTGGCAACAATGACACTCTTTCTTGGAGTGATCTTCACCCCTGTATTGGCAGACAATCCCTTCCAACCTCCGCCGTTCAAGGTCAGGGATGGATTTGAAGTCACCCTCGCTGCCGCTCCTCCACTTCTGAAATATCCCATGATGGCCTGCCTTGATGACAAGGGGCGCCTATACGTCGCTGAGAGCGATGGTCGCAATCTCACCACTCGTAAGGAAATCGAAAAAGAGCTTCCTCGTTTCATTCGTCGCCTCACAGACACCAACGGGGATGGCTTTTTCGACAAAAGCACCATTTTTGCTGACAGGATGACCATGCCCGAGGGCGGTCTCTGGCACAATGGAGCTCTCTACATAGTCTCCGCCCCGTATCTCTGGCGACTGGAAGATACCAACGATGACGGAATAGCAGATAAGCGTGAAAAAATTATCGGCAAGATGGAATTCGACGGTCGTGCAAATCAACATGGACCTTATCTTGGTCCGAACGGGCGTCTTTATTTTAGCGGCGGACACTTCGGCTACCAGTTCACCGGAACCGACGGCAGTAAAACCGGACAAAGCAGAGCCGGTGGAATCTTCTCCTGTTTTCCAGACGGAAGTGATGTTCGCATTGACGGACAAGGACCTATCAATCCGGTAGATGTCGTCTTCACGAGTAGCGGAGAAGTTCTTTCCACCGCGGCCATCTACGACAGTTTTGGAGGACAACGCCATGACGCCCTGATCCACTGGTTTCCTCGCGGGCTTACCCAGAGACTCTACGGCGAACCCTTGCTACCCCGGACCGGGCATCGCGTTCCCGCAACCATACGCTGGGGACAAGTTGCCCCCGCTGGGATGATGCGTTACCGGGGAACTCACCTTGGAGACGACTACCGAGACACGCTCTTCGCCTGTCACTTCAATTCCAGCGAGGTGCGCCATATCAAGCTTAATCCGGATGGAGCTACCTTCACCGCGAAAGACACCGCATTTCTCTCCTCTACCAGCCGGGACTTTCACCCCTCTGACATCTTGGAGGACGCTGACGGAAGCCTGCTCCTGCTCGACACGGGGGGCTGGCTAAGCTGGGGGTGTCCCCATTCAAAGGCCGCCAAACCTGAAATTCTCGGAGCTATTTATAGGATCCGCAGGACTGGCTCGACCTCCCCCCCTGATCCCCGGGGCAAGATGATTCCTTGGACTCAACAACAACCCGGCCCTCTCGCGCAATTACTGGGAGATCCCCGTCCCGCGGTGCGCGACCGGGCCCGATCGAAGCTGATCGCCATGGGCCCAAAGTCCTTCGAGGCCCTCGCCCAGCTTCGTCTTTCATCTGTCACCAAGGAGGCCTCCGTTCGTCGAAGAGCTGTCTTCGCCATGGCGCAAATCAAGCACCCAGACGTCGGAAAGGAGCTTCGTTCTTCTTTAAAGGACGCTGCACCAGAAGTGCGCCGGGCCGCAGCCCGTTCTCTCGGTGAACTTCGTATTGACGAAGCCAGTCCAGAACTCGCTATGGCACTGAAAGACGAGGACCCACTCCTTCGTCGCCTTGCTGCGACCGCCTTGGGACGGATCGGCAACCCCACAACCATTCCCCCACTTTTTCTTTCCCCGCAGGCCGATTCTCAACCCGCATTTCAACATGCTGTCCGTCTGGCCCTGATCGAGATTGGCGACACCAGTGGATGCCTCCCGTGGCTCAAGAATCCAACTCCTCTCTATCAGGCCACCGCACTGCGCGTCATGGAGCAGATCAATGCAACGTCACTCAGGCTTGAAGACGTAGTTCCCTTTCTGCATTCCGCTGTTCCTCTGCTCCGCAACGAGGCCAGAAGGATCGTAGCAGCTCGGAGAGATTGGAAGGAACCTGTCTTTGATCTATTCCGCGAAATTATCTCCGCTGAGAAACAGGACCCCTCCTCATCACAGTTGACGGAGGAAATCATGATAGGGTTTTCTGCTGATGAGGAGTTCCACCGGATACTCGCTCGCCTTCTTACCGATCCATCGGCTACCGAATCTTCTAAGGATCTCCTTCTTTCGTGTCTGAGCTACCTTGAACAGCTCCCCGCCATTACTTCCTCCGCAGTTGGCTCACTACTGAAGAACCCCTCCCGCAAACTCCGTGCGGAAGCCATCCGAATCATCGTCAATTCAAGCTCGTCTTCCCAGTTCCTTGACGAGCTGAAATCGATAGCAACCGACCCTGAAGAAGATCCCCTCATCCGTGTTACCTCTCTGGACGGTATCGCAGGACATTCTAAAAAACTTTCAAACACGCTTTTCGCAGTGTCGGAAGCGTTCATCGGCCACTCTTCCAGCAATCCGGAAGTAAAGCGGCAGGCAGCTCGAGCTTTAAGCCATGTTGAACTGACCAGGGAGAACCAAGATCAGGGCGAGGCGCTGGCTCGTCTGATCGCAAGCGCCACACCTTTTCACCTTAGCCTCCTGCTCGAACCCTTCCAGAGACTCAATTCCGCCGCATGGCCCCGGGAAGAAATTGAGAGCATTGGCTCAACCCTGTCGAAAGCGCTTAGAAAAAGCCCTGGTCGCAGGAGTCTGAGAGAGGCCGATCTCGCTTTCCTTTCCAAAAAATTCACCAAGGATTCTTCCGAGGCTTACCGTATCTTTCAGTCCCTGATTCATGACGGGACCCAGAAATCCGAAGAGCGCGAGCAACGCCTGTCCCAGCTTCTTGCTATGGCACAAGAGGGTAATGCCTCACGCGGTCGCGTCCTGTTTCATACCAGCCGCTCGACCTGCTCTCTTTGTCACCGCGTTGAGAGCGAGGGGGGCACTCTCGGCCCAAACCTGAGTAAAATCGGAGCCATCCGGAGCGCTAAAGACCTTTTCGAGGCTATCCTATTTCCCAGTGCGACTGTCGTCAATGGATTCGAATCCTACCTGCTGACAGATTCCAAAGGTGAAACTCATACGGGACTTATTCATCGCGAGACTACCGACGCCATCTACCTCCGGCAGATCAACCACCAAATCATCCGGATTCCTCGTGACGAGCTAAAGACCCTTCTTCGCTCCCCAGTTTCCCTCATGCCTGCTGGCCTCGACGGAATCCTCAGCGACCAAGATCTCGTCGATCTTGCAGCCTATCTTCAAGTCTGCAAATAGCGATGAATTCTCTTCTGATACCTTCCTGATATCCTGATGTAGGTCAGTCGAGAATCCACATACCAAGCTGTGGAGTCACAATCCTGAAAAGAAGCAGATCTGAGGCAAGAGCCAGAACATAGACAGAGAGGCACGACCCCATTCTTCGCCTTTTGAATCCCAAGTAGATCACCAACGGACCCATCGCGAAACTTAACACCATCAGAATCATACTGATCGCGTGGGGAATGCCTCCCAGAAACGACTTGGGATCGTGGGCCCCGATTGTATTAGCCCACTCTCCAAGCGAGATGCTGACGGCAACGTAGAAAAGCAGAGTGAAGACATAGTGGAACAACGGGGTGCAGCAGATCAGCATTACCAGCCACCGGGCTTGGAGCCCTTGATCCCGCCTGTGAGAGATCATAAGTCTCACCGTTCAATGCAATACAGCATTGAAAGCGACCGGGCGTAAACCTTTCCTTGAATCGGCGCAAGGCAGGCACGGAAGATTTCATCAACCTCTGCCCCGAGGTCGTTGATTCCAACTACGTCGAAGCGCTTGCCAGGCTTGAGAACCACCGTTTTTCCTCCATAGACTGACTGGATCAGGATATGCCCGGCAGCAACGATGGGGGCAGGAGCATACTCCCCTTTTAGCCCAAGATTCTGCTGCCAGTGAATTTCCCCGCTGCCTGTATCGTAGCAAGTCGCTAATCCCGACATCGAAACGACCACAAGAAAATCTCCCACAACTGCAGGAGAAGGCAGATCTCGCCCCCCCCGACGGGGCGCGTGCCACGCCATGCGCGACTTCGTCACATTCCCGGACCCACCAGGCTTCACCGCATAGGTATCTCCTGGCTTACCGTTGACGACGTAAAGAAGACCGTTTGAAAAAGCAGGAATGGGTGAACCCCTGCCATTAAAGCCCTCGCAGAACCATAACTCCCTCCCCATTGCGGGATCATAAGCCCTGACTCCAAACTCTCCGTTAAGCACAAGCTCTCTCTTTGCACCTATCTCGATCAACACAGGCGTACTCCAGCCTCCACGCGGTTTGTCTTTACGAGCAGTTTCCCATAATACTTCGCCGCTACTCAAATCGAGTGCTACCAGAGAGGATGCCCCTTCCGCATCACAATTCTGAACCACCATGTTATCAACGATAACCGGCGAAGCTGCAACCCCCCACGGACCCGGGAAATCACCAAGCTTCCTCGACCAGATCTTTTCGCCATCGAGGGTGTAACAATGGAGGCCCGCTGGACCAAAAAAAGCGACTACCCGTTCTCCGTCAGTAGCACAGGTCGGAGTCGCGTAACTATTCATTCGATGGGGCCTCTCAGGAGAGGAGCACGCGATGGTCCTGCTCCAGAGCTGTTTTCCATTCCGACCGTCCAAGCAGTAGAGATAGCGTTCATGACCATTATCGGAACCTCCCGTCAGAAAGATCTTGTTGCCCCAGCTGACTGGCGAGGACTGCCCCTTTCCCTTTAATGGAACCTTCCACGCCACTGACTCAGGAGACCACTTCAAAGGGGTATCCTCGGCAAGGGAATGCCCCATGCCGTGCGGCCCCCTGAACTGAGACCAGTTTTCCTCCGAATATGAGGAGAGAATCTGAGCGGTATAAATCAGGAGGAAGAGGTAACCAGAGGACCAGCGATTATTTCTCATCGGAATGAAGTGCAGCGGAGGTCCGGATCCTCGCGTTCCTTCGCTGCAGATAAAGCCTAAACGACCGAATTCCTGCCACGCCACCTGCTTTACTCAGACATCCGGGCCTGAGGCAGCAGGCCCTCAACACAAAACAGCCCTTCAAACTTTCTCCCAGCTGCCACTCTTCACCGACTTCGCCGCCGCATCGGTAAACTTCTGCGCTATCCACCCGTCCTCGAGGTCAGGATGACTTCCTGATTGTGCCTCTCCCCGAACGATTGGCGCCAGCGAAGGGAACACCCATTTACCAAACCGATTCCCAAATCCCTCATCCGGCACCTTCTCAAGGATGCTCTTTTTCTGATCAGGAGAAACCAAAACCACCTCTCCGGACCAACGGTCCACGCTAAGAGAGGCTGACGTGCCATGCAATTCAAGTTCCGGCGCGAGGTGCTTCCGGAGGAAAGTAGCATGAGAGAGAAGATAACTCCCCACTGCTCCATTGGCATACCGGCAAGAGAGGCTAGCATAATCAACAGTCCCACCTTGCCGGGTATGAACTTCCTCAGATGTCTCTCCTGCTCTCCACTCCAGCGCCTCCTCCAGATTGATTGCTCCAAGATCGACCTTTGAGGGCGTCAGAGTCTCACCATGGGCAAGCACACTGGCCGCTTCCGTTCCAATTATCCAGCGTACGACATCATAGGCATGGGATCCTACGTCGGCGATTGTCCCGGCCGATGACAGCCCCGGATCATCTCTCCACGTAAGCGGCATACCGGCAGGCCGGGGATTCTGCCAACGAAATATCGTTGAAACGATTTCCCCTAACTCCCCGGACCCCACAACATCCCTTGCGATCTCAAAAACACCTACCATCCGTGTCCAGAACGGCACAAAGTGAGCGAGCGCGGGTTGGGCCTCACGGTAAAGCCCCCACATCTCCTCCGCTTCAGCCGCGTTCATCCCCACCGGCTTTTCACATAGGAGATGCTTCCCCTGCGCCGCGCAGGCTACGACCGCTTCGTGATGCAGAGCATCTGGTGTCCCGACGATAACAAAATTTATGTCTGGATGCTCCACCACCTCTCTCCAGTTCCGAGTCGCAAGCCGAGCTTGATCCTCACCTGCCGCTCTGTCCAACAGGTCCTGCCGCCGGGCACAGACAGCCACGATCTCAGCTTCCTTGCACTCCCTGATCTCTTCCCTGTAAGGAGACCCTATAAACCCAGTCGCTCCCAGCACGCCCACTTTGAAGAGAGAATCCGCCATGACCATGCCCTTAGCGGAACCTGCCCTTCCGGTCGACCCTCGATTGTATCCTTGCGATCTGGACGGAGGGATTTCTATTAGGTCAAATCAACCGCACCCTCGACCTGCTGCCTGAGCTCCCAAGGCCATGCTCAAGATTCAAGTTAACCTCAACCCCTCGCGACGGGCACTCTATCTCGAGGCGTTAGCCCGTATGAACGGGGTCAGGGCTGTTGAAACAAACGCCGATGCGCTTGTGACTGACAAAATCCCTGACCGGACTCTTCCCTGTCTCCTTGATCACCCGCACAAAGTGAGCTACGAGCAGCTGCGCGAGCTACAGGAGTCATCCACGATGCCGGCACACCCATGGCGCTACGCTCCAAATATCGTTCCGCTGCAGGAGAGTCGGTTGCGGGGGCTGCTCGGGGAACCCGGCCTCCTTCGGATTCATCACTGGCTGGCCGCCGAAGATTGTCCTTCTTCTCTGGCTTTTCATCAGGTTGATCTTTCCCATTGGTTTTTCTCCGGGCACCCGACGTCATGCTACACCTATTCGGGTCCGGACTATCTGCAATTACATCTCGGCTATCCAGATTCCGGGATGAGCCTCATCGACATCGCAACCAACCGTAACGGAAGCAATGATTACTACTCCATGCATCTAATCGGATCTCATGGTGCGGGTTACGCTGATGACCATGCGAACGGCCATCTCCTCCTCAACGAGAACGGCATGCACGCTCTTATTCCACCCGCCAACGAGGTAGTGACCGTCCGCAACATGCTTGAAGAATTCGTGAACGGCATCAAAGAGAACCGACCATGGAATGTAAGCCCGGAGGACACCCTCAATGCCCTCAGAACTGTGACCGGAAAAACTGATGCCTGATCGCATTTACCGCGCCTTGGTCCTGAGTGTTGTCAAGCACGACTACCTGCCCAACGCGGTGGCGGCTCATCCCCGCTTCCGACTTGTGGCCGTTGCCGATGACTCCGATCGCCCGCAGTGGACTCATGAGCGCAACCAGATTTTTGCAGATACACATAGTATCCCCTACCACCGTGATGTGGAAGCGGCTCTTGAAGATTGCGACCTTGTGGTTGTCAGCCCTGAGGCCGAACGCCACTGCGACCTTGCCATCCGGGCTGCGCGAGCAGGAAAGCATATCGTAGTAGACAAACCCCTCTCCCCCAGCCTGAAAGACTGTGATGAACTCGTTGCCGCAGTTTCAGAACACCGCGTCAAGTGCCTCGTATGGAATAGGAATTTTCTTCCTGCGCTGGTGGAGGCGCACCACAACCTGAACAGTGGTGCGATTGGCGAACTACGGGCCATTCATTGCGACTTCTATTTTTCCAAGGATGCAGGTCCTCCCAAGGGATCACAGCCTCCGGATGCACCGCCCATCAACTGGATGGAACGTCAACTGGAGGCTCATGCCGATGGTTCGGACGGAGGCGTGGGCACAATGCCTCTCGGAGAACTACAGATTGAAGGAATCTATCCTCTCGCGTATATCCGAATGCTGGCAAACTCCACCGTGAAGCGGGTTTTTGCCCGAACCTCTTCCCATTTCCACCAGGCTAATGTTGACAATGATGTCGACGACCTCGCAACGGTTTCTCTCGAGATGGACAGTGGCTGCGTTGGATCACTTTCACTTGGTCGAATCGGCGCGGCGTCCCATCCCGATATTGGAGAAATCAAGCTGCACCTCCTCGGCAGCAAGGGGTCTCTTGTTATCAGTGAGGCACGCCCCGAAGTCGCGTTATATGCCCGGGATCAACCCCCTGCCGAATTTAAACACCAACGTATTGCAGACGAAAACAATTACCTGCTCATGCAGAACTTTGCCAAAGCCATGGACCTTGACTGCGAGCCAATTCTGAATGCTGCTGGAGCCCGGGATATCGCGGCAACTGTACATGCGGCTCTCGAAAGCGCCCGCTCCGGAAACGCAGTAGAACCCATAAGATGAATCCTAGTGAACTACGAAAAATTCTGCATGAAGGAGAACGTATTGTCCTCGGCACATGTGTTGTCTCGCCATCGACCAAGTGGCCCGGCTTGATTGCGGACTGCGGACTTGATTTTGTTTTTATCGATACCGAGCACATCGCTCTCAATCGAGAAACAGTTTCATGGATGTGCCGCACTTACACCTCAATGGGCCTTCCTCCACTCGTTCGGATCCCGACTCAGGATCCGGATGATGCAACCGTTGTTCTCGACGATGGTGCCGCAGGTGTCATTATTCCCTACGTGGAGCAACCTGAAGTTGTCCGCTCCATGGTAGGTGCCAGCAAAATGCGCCCCCTCAAGGGAAGGCGCCTGCGCGAGGCACTCAATGGAGAAGACCTCGACCCTGAACTACGGACATATATCGAAAACCACAACGACGGCCATATTCTCCTTACTAACATTGAGAGTGTCCCTGCGATGGAGAACCTCGATATGATTCTTGCAGAGAAGGGACTCGACTGCGTTCTCATAGGTCCCCACGACCTCTCCACAAGCCTCGGTGTTCCAGAGCAATACGATCACCCACGTTTTCTGGAGGCCTGCGCCTTAATCCTTGGCAAAGCCCGCGCGGCAGGAATCGGAGCAGGGATCCATCATTGGCTACCCCCTCAAAAGCAGATGCAGTTTGTCGAGATGGGGGCCAATCTCTTAATTCATAAGGCTGACGCAATATTTGTTTCCGAGGGTCTCGGGAATGAAGTTTCGCAACTTCGGGACCTTCTCGGACAGGAATCTCCCTATTCCCAAAGCGGGAATGTCACTATCTGAACCCTTCCGGGCGGTTTAACGCCAGACCCGCAGGCGAGCGAAAAGTCGCACCGCTTCAGTGGCAGGAGTATCCGATCTCCAGGTCTCGATAAGAAGACCATCATCATTACCAGTTGGATCCTGGCGAAGGAGGGATGCACCCTCGACCCAGGTGATCAGGTCAGAGGAAAACTCCACAGCATAGTTTATCTGATCGGCAGCGATCTCCCGGGCAAAAGTCAAAGTCAGGAAATTCTGATTTCCTCCTCCAGTCTCGACAGGATGGGCGTGTGCAACAGGCAGAAGGTGCTGCGAGCCGACATTCGGATCTCCCCCAAGGAAAAACTCGAGCAACGACACGATCCCGTCACCGTCATCATCCCCAAGGTCATCGGTGATATCATATTGCTCCCTCCAGGAGTCATAATCGATATTGTCATCACTACCTGGACTGCCAGCAGAATATCGGCTGATCCTCCAACTTTCTGGATCATTGTGATCAGGAGGCAGCGCTTCATTTACTCTCCGCAAAACCAGACTGAAGTCTCCATCCGCAGCAGGAGGCCACGGCCGTGTGTCTGAGTAGGGGTTGATATCATGGATTGCACTTCCCGCGCCAAAGGAAAGCTTCAACCTCTCACCACTATTCCGCAGGTTATCATTGGTGTATTCACCTGCTACTGGAAGGAGAGGTCCATACCGAGCCTCAAAAGCGGTTTGATCTTTTACCACCAAGACGTAGCCGCCTGGCTCAATAGTTTCAATTGCACTCCCACCAAAGTCGAAATCAATTCCCTTGGTAAAACGTATGTTCCGCAAGTCGATGGCCGTATCCCCGGTATTCTTCAATTCAATGAACTCAAAGTCATCTCTGTTTGTGGAGACTGAACGCTCCTCTCCGACCGGCTCAGGCGGATGATACATGAACTCTGATATTCGCAGATCACGGTAGCTTGAAAGATCTGGAGCAGTAACAAGAAACTCCGCCGGCTCTGACCAATGGCTCCACCGCCCCGCTGCATCCTTCATCCTTACTCTCACCCGATAGCTTCGACCCACCTCTACCGCCAGCGGAGGAAACTGGTAGGAGCGAGTAAAGGCGTTCAACTCACCGGACTCGAAACTACCCGTTATCTCATAAATATTCGGCTCATCTGGATTGTAGTTTTCCACCAGTGGATTGTGGACCTCAGCCAGCCTCCACTCCATCCCGGCAAAACGGGAACGACTGGGACTGATGAAATTACTACTGTTGAAAATCAGTCCGTCAGAGGGATAACCCTGTGGCCCCGCATAGGTGAGCGAAGGGGTCTCAGGAACGCGGCTTTCGTCCCTGAGAAGCGTCTGCGTCATCCACCGTCCTCGTGAAGTGATCCAATCCTTCACGATACCTACCATTCCCTCAAAATCCCTCGTGGGCGAGATATCGTAATAGCGGTCTCTATGATTGAGGCGGGGATTATTATCCCACATGCGGCGGTCGGCATCCACAAGGGACGGCTGCCCGGGACTGTAGACGAATCTGATTGTTTCATCCACGAGCTTGTCACCCTCATCGCGGTTGAACAACAGATCAAGAACCTCACGAACCCGGTTCTGGTAATCCGTATTGAACGCCGAGTTCTCCGCAACCTTCGATTTAAAATCATGATTGCCATTGCCATACATGTTGTTGGCAAAGGTCAGATCAAGATCCCATGGGAGCACCTCGAACTTTCCCGATTCAGGGTTGTGGTAGTAGTAGTAGTTTTTGCCGTAGGCGATATCGTAGTGATGAATGGATTCCACCACCGTGCGATAACTGAGATACTTTTCGATATTGAGATTGGAACGCCACCACTGCTCACTGGGACTGCGCCCACGATAACTACTGATAAAGGAGGAAACATCGGAACGGTTAGTCACCTGAGAAGGACCCTGATTATTGGAATCTCCCGAATGCCCCTCGATTTTGTAAAGATTACCATCAGGAAGGTCATGCTCTTCAAGAAACTGACCATCCATCTGCTCGATAACCAGATAGAGTCCATAGTAGTCACTCCCATACTGAGAACGCGCCGGCCTCGATTGGTCGATGACATAAAACTGCGCGTGGTGCGTCTTACTGGCCTCTACTCCACAGAGCTCGAAAAGACGGAATCCTACTCCCTCGAAAAGACCCTGCTCACCCCGATGCTGAAAATTGACCTGCTGAACGATTGAGGAGAAGTTCATCTTGCTCCACTCCGTCTTGTATTTGCGACCATACTCATCCCTCGCCTGAAAGCGGTGCCCCCGGTTAAAATCAAACTTCCAGAAATTCTTTCCGTATTGGAACCGGTGCACTCCTCCCCGGGGCCGGTAGCGAATATGATCATAGACCTTACCGTCGTAAATCAAGGTGCCCGGCCAGAGATACTCCGACCCTCCATAACCGCCAAACTGTGAGTCCTCCACCCAGCTTGATTTGCTCAGCAGGAAGTACGTCGGAATACTCGACATCAACTCTGCCGAAAATGTGACCGGAGCATCCCCTTCACGAATCGCCCCCTGCCAATTAGGTGTCCCATTATAGACGAAGTAGGCGAAATTAATCTGTGGATCATCCTCGTAAGGCAGAAGAACAGCATTTCCATTGCCGTCCTCGGCAGTGATCCGGTATCGCACAAGATAGCGGTTGCGATTGACGTTGGATGGAATGACTACGGAATAAATCGCATCATTGGCCCGCTCGTCACCGGCCTGTCCATCATCTCTCATTTCAAGATCCACCCACCCTCGCTCAAAAGCCGGGTCCAGATTGGACCCG
>PBAI01000043.1 GCA_002715825.1 Roseibacillus sp.
CTCAATGCCCTCAGAACTGTGACCGGAAAAACTGATGCCTGATCGCATTTACCGCGCCTTGGTCCTGAGTGTTGTCAAGCACGACTACCTGCCCAACGCGGTGGCGGCTCATCCCCGCTTCCGACTTGTGGCGGTTGCCGATGACTCCGATCGCCCGCAGTGGACTCATGAGCGCAACCAGATTTTTGCAGATACACATAGTATCCCTTACCACCGTGATGTGGAAGCGGCTCTTGAAGATTGCGACCTTGTGGTTGTCAGCCCTGAGGCCGAACGCCACTGCGACCTTGCCATCCGGGCTGCGCGAGCAGGAAAGCATATCGTAGTAGACAAACCCCTCTCCCCCAGCCTGAAAGACTGTGATGAACTCGTTGCCGCAGTTTCAGAACACCGCGTCAAGTGCCTCGTATGGAATAGGAATTTTCTTCCTGCGCTGGTGGAGGCGCACCACAACCTGAACAGTGGTGCGATTGGCGAACTACGGGCCATTCATTGCGACTTCTATTTTTCCAAGGATGCAGGTCCTCCCAAGGGATCACAGCCTCCGGATGCACCGCCCATCAACTGGATGGAACGTCAACTGGAGGCTCATGCCGATGGTTCGGACGGAGGCGTGGGCACAATGCCTCTCGGAGAACTACAGATTGAAGGCATCTATCCTCTCGCGTATATCCGAATGCTGGCAAACTCCACCGTGAAGCGGGTTTTTGCCCGAACCTCTTCCCATTTCCACCAGGCTAATGTTGATAATGATGTCGACGACCTCGCAACGGTTTCTCTCGAGATGGACAGTGGCTGCGTTGGATCACTTTCACTTGGTCGAATCGGCGCGGCGTCCCATCCCGATATTGGAGAAATCAAGCTGCACCTCCTCGGCAGCAAGGGGTCTCTTGTTATCAGTGAGGCACGCCCCGAAGTCGCGTTATATGCCCGGGATCAACCCCCTGCCGAATTTAAACACCAACGTATTGCAGACGAAAACAATTACCTGCTCATGCAGAACTTTGCCAAAGCCATGGACCTTGACTGCGAGCCAATTCTGAATGCTGCTGGAGCCCGGGATATCGCGGCAACTGTACATGCGGCTCTCGAAAGCGCCCGCTCCGGAAACGCAGTAGAACCCATAAGATGAATCCTAGTGAACTACGAAAAATTCTGTATGAAGGAGAACGTATTGTCCTCGGCACATGTGTTGTCTCGCCATCGACCAAGTGGCCCGGCTTGATTGCGGACTGCGGACTTGATTTTGTTTTTATCGATACCGAGCACATCGCTCTCAATCGAGAAACAGTTTCATGGATGTGCCGCACTTACACCTCAATGGGCCTTCCTCCACTCGTTCGGATCCCGACTCAGGATCCGGATGATGCAACCGTTGTTCTCGACGATGGTGCCGCAGGTGTCATTATTCCCTACGTGGAGCAACCTGAAGTTGTCCGCTCCATGGTAGGTGCCAGCAAAATGCGCCCCCTCAAGGGAAGGCGCCTGCGCGAGGCACTCAATGGAGAAGACCTCGACCCTGAACTACGGACATATATCGAAAACCACAACGACGGCCATATTCTCCTTACTAACATTGAGAGTGTCCCTGCGATGGAGAACCTCGATATGATTCTTGCAGAGAAGGGACTCGACTGCGTTCTCATAGGTCCCCACGACCTCTCCACAAGCCTCGGTGTTCCAGAGCAATACGATCACCCACGTTTTCTGGAGGCCTGCGCCTTAATCCTTGGCAAAGCCCGCGCGGCAGGAATCGGGGCAGGAATACATCATTGGCTACCCCCTCAAAAGCAGATGCAGTTTGTCGAGATGGGGGCCAATCTCTTAATTCATAAGGCTGACGCAATATTTGTTTCCGAGGGTCTCGGGAATGAAGTTTCGCAACTTCGGGACCTTCTCGGACAGGAATCTCCCTATTCCCAAAGCGGGAATGTCACTATCTGAACCCTTCCGGGCAGTTTAACGCCAGACCCGCAGGCGAGCGAAAAGTCGCACCGCTTCAGTGGCAGGAGTATCCGATCTCCAGGTCTCGATAAGAAGACCATCATCATTACCAGTTGGATCCTGGCGAAGGAGGGATGCACCCTCGACCCAGGTGATCAGGTCAGAGGAAAACTCCACAGCATAGTTTATCTGATCGGCAGCGATCTCCCGGGCAAAAGTCAAAGTCAGGAAATTCTGATTTCCTCCTCCAGTCTCGACAGGATGGGCGTGTGCAACAGGCAGAAGGTGCTGCGAGCCGACATTCGGATCTCCCCCAAGGAAAAACTCGAGCAACGACACGATCCCGTCACCGTCATCATCCCCAAGGTCATCGGTGATATCATATTGCTCCCTCCAGGAGTCATAATCGATATTGTCATCACTACCTGGACTGCCAGCAGAATATCGGCTGATCCTCCAACTTTCTGGATCATTGTGATCAGGAGGCAGCGCTTCATTTACTCTCCGCAAAACCAGACTGAAGTCTCCATCCGCAGCAGGAGGCCACGGCCGTGTGTCTGAGTAGGGGTTGATATCATGGATTGCACTTCCCGCGCCAAAGGAAAGCTTCAACCTCTCACCACTATTCCGCAGGTTATCATTGGTGTATTCACCTGCTACTGGAAGGAGAGGTCCATACCGAGCCTCAAAAGCGGTTTGATCTTTTACCACCAAGACGTAGCCGCCTGGCTCAATAGTTTCAATTGCACTCCCACCAAAGTCGAAATCAATTCCCTTGGTAAAACGTATGTTCCGCAAGTCGATGGCCGTATCCCCGGTATTCTTCAATTCAATGAACTCAAAGTCATCTCTGTTTGTGGAGACTGAACGCTCCTCTCCGACCGGCTCAGGCGGATGATACATGAACTCTGATATTCGCAGATCACGGTAGCTTGAAAGATCTGGAGCAGTAACAAGAAACTCCGCCGGCTCTGACCAATGGCTCCACCGCCCCGCTGCATCCTTCATCCTTACTCTCACCCGATAGCTTCGACCCACCTCTACCGCCAGCGGAGGAAACTGGTAGGAGCGAGTAAAGGCGTTCAACTCACCGGACTCGAAACTACCCGTTATCTCATAAATATTCGGCTCATCTGGATTGTAGTTTTCCACCAGTGGATTGTGGACCTCAGCCAGCCTCCACTCCATCCCGGCAAAACGGGAACGACTGGGACTGATGAAATTACTACTGTTGAAAATCAGTCCGTCAGAGGGATAACCCTGTGGCCCCGCATAGGTGAGCGAAGGGGTCTCAGGAACGCGGCTTTCGTCCCTGAGAAGCGTCTGCGTCATCCACCGTCCTCGTGAAGTGATCCAATCCTTCACGATACCTACCATTCCCTCAAAATCCCTCGTGGGCGAGATATCGTAATAGCGGTCTCTATGATTGAGGCGGGGATTATTATCCCACATGCGGCGGTCGGCATCCACAAGGGACGGCTGCCCGGGACTGTAGACGAATCTGATTGTTTCATCCACGAGCTTGTCACCCTCATCGCGGTTGAACAACAGATCAAGAACCTCACGAACCCGGTTCTGGTAATCCGTATTGAACGCCGAGTTCTCCGCAACCTTCGATTTAAAATCATGATTGCCATTGCCATACATGTTGTTGGCAAAGGTCAGATCAAGATCCCATGGGAGCACCTCGAACTTTCCCGATTCAGGGTTGTGGTAGTAGTAGTAGTTTTTGCCGTAGGCGATATCGTAGTGATGAATGGATTCCACCACCGTGCGATAACTGAGATACTTTTCGATATTGAGATTGGAACGCCACCACTGCTCACTGGGACTGCGCCCACGATAACTACTGATAAAGGAGGAAACATCGGAACGGTTAGTCACCTGAGAAGGACCCTGATTATTGGAATCTCCCGAATGCCCCTCGATTTTGTAAAGATTACCATCAGGAAGGTCATGCTCTTCAAGAAACTGACCATCCATCTGCTCGATAACCAGATAGAGTCCATAGTAGTCACTCCCATACTGAGAACGCGCCGGCCTCGATTGGTCGATGACATAAAACTGCGCGTGGTGCGTCTTACTGGCCTCTACTCCACAGAGCTCGAAAAGACGGAATCCTACTCCCTCGAAAAGACCCTGCTCACCCCGATGCTGAAAATTGACCTGCTGAACGATTGAGGAGAAGTTCATCTTGCTCCACTCCGTCTTGTATTTGCGACCATACTCATCCCTCGCCTGAAAGCGGTGCCCCCGGTTAAAATCAAACTTCCAGAAATTCTTTCCGTATTGGAACCGGTGCACTCCTCCCCGGGGCCGGTAGCGAATATGATCATAGACCTTACCGTCGTAAATCAAGGTGCCCGGCCAGAGATACTCCGACCCTCCATAACCGCCAAACTGTGAGTCCTCCACCCAGCTTGATTTGCTCAGCAGGAAGTACGTCGGAATACTCGACATCAACTCTCCCGAAAATGTGACCGGAGCATCCCCTTCACGAATCGCCCCCTGCCAATTAGGTGTCCCATTATAGACGAAGTAGGCGAAATTAATCTGTGGATCATCCTCGTAAGGCAGAAGAACAGCATTTCCATTGCCGTCCTCGGCAGTGATCCGGTATCGCACAAGATAGCGGTTGCGATTGACGTTGGATGGAATGACTACGGAATAAATCGCATCATTGGCCCGCTCGTCACCGGCCTGTCCATCATCTCTCATTTCAAGATCCACCCACCCTCGCTCAAAAGCCGGGTCCAGATTGGACCCGCCGTTTTGATCATATTTCAGGAATCGGCTGAAGTAAGCACCCGGCCTCACCACCTGATAGGACAGAATCATGGAGGCCACCCCGTCAGGATCCGTGACATGTGCAGTGACGACAACGGGATCGCTGGCCCGAGGCTCAGCCGGAACGTGGGACACCTGACGGACTTGAGGTGGAGCCTCCTCAGCGTATACTCCATTACGAGCGCCGGGAGTCGGGCGACCAGATCTCCAACTTCCTCCCAGATCTGTCTGCAATGCCGGATGAATCAACTGAATTGAGGGACTCACTCCGTTAACTGGATCTCCGACGGTAGGCCAAGGAAAGCCTAACTGATAATCTACTCTACTTACTACAGTGCCGTCGGGTTCACGCAGGCGCAGCGTCTCACCGCTATTACGAAGTCTTCCGCTCCAGGGACCAAGCGCTTCATTACGCCGAAATTTTCTCGCGATCGTCCCTGGATCCTGAGCCACAATAATGTAAGCTCCGCTTTCAATACGGCTGCCTGTCGGGAAGTGAAATTCTACACCACCCGAAATTTCCCATCCCTCAAGATTTATCGCAACTTCAGTGGGATTATATATTTCAATAAACTCGGCGAACTCTGTCTTTTCTGCCTCGTCATAGTGCACTTCGTTGATGATCAGCGAGGTTTCTTCCGCCTGTGCACAAACACTCTGGGTTACACACGAGAGACCAGCGAGGCAGAAGAGATAAGAAACGAAACGCATGAGATATCAGGGACGGGAAATAGAACGGTTGATGACCCTGCCGTCAAAGCAAACCAATAAGCGCCGTTAAAAGGAGACTCCCGCATGACACTTTTAGCTTCTGGAATGTGGTTTTCGGGTCTAGACCAATGAATCTGACAGTCCTTCGACTGCGGACCACTCTCTGTTTGACACGATCCTCAGCTGAAATGATGAAATACGCGATCATCACCATTTACTCGCGTAGCATCGGAGTAGCTTTGTGCGGTCTGACAATCTTTCTGTCTTCCTGCAGCGAAGACGATCGTGGCAGCGGACACCTGCCCCCGAAAGGATCCTCAGACGAGCCAAATGAGGCTACTTCGCTGTCTCCTTCCACTCCAATCCCCAAACCAACCCCGACCCCCGAACTCTCAGTAAAGACAGGGTCCATTGAAATAGCCCCCGGATTGCGACAGAAGAAATTCATTGGTCCCCTGCAGGACGCCTACGAACGGATGGACCCCTCTAAAGACGGCTGGGCTTCAGAAACCTTCAGTGCAGCCGCTAAGGACCAGTTACATAAACTGGAGGAGCTCCTCGCAGCCCCCGGGCCCATTCAGGATTTTCAGTTGAAAGGCCTCACCGTCACAGCCGTTTCTTCCACGAAACTTCGTCCTGAAAATGTGCCTGTATCCTTCGATGACGACCGGTTTTCCATTCGGAAGGCCGACCTCGAAGTTGGGACGAGGATCTCAGGAGCCAAGGAGCTCACAAGTCGCTTGAATGCATTACGTTCGACCATGGGGTCGACCGAACCGCACATGAAAATCTTCAGGGTATTCCCGGGAGAGGGCAACACAGCACGATGCCTGGTTCTGGTAGATATTCTCCAAGTGGATGAAGACTCCAGAACACAAATTAACGCCACGTGGTCCTGCGACTGGCAGGTGACTGATAAACAGCCTCCCCTCTTGACGGCCATTGAGCTCACCGGCTACGAGGAAATTACTCAATCCCGGAGTGCATCACCACTTTTCGAGGACGCAACTCGCAGCATCCTTGGAGACGAAGCAACCTATCAGAATCAGTTTCTTCATTCCAGCGATCACTGGAGGAGTCGTTTACCCAGAGAGCTCGGCCTGGACCCGGTGGCCAATCACGGCCTCGCTATCGGAGACATCAACGGAGATGGACTGGATGACCTCTACGTCTGTCAGCAAGGAGGATTGCCAAACCGGATGCTCCTTCAAAATTCAGATGGCACCCTTCAGGACGTCACCGATGCAAGCGGCACAGGATGGCTTGATTACTGCGCTGCTGCCCTTCTCGTCGATCTGGACAACGATGGTGATCGTGACCTCATCGTCTCACAGGACTTCCGAATCATGGTCATGGCGAATAATGGCAAAGGTAACTTCAGCCTTATCTTCGGCTCCTCTACCAAAGCGCAGTCTTTCTCCCTCGCAGCTGCCGATTACGACAGCGATGGGCTGGTCGATTTCTATGTCTGTGGCTACAACCCGTCAAAATCGGTGCTCAGGGGTGGCGCAATGGGAGAACCCATGCCCTTTCATGATGCCAATAATGGAGGCCCTAACATGCTATGGCACAATCAGGGCAACCTTGAATTCAAGGACGTTACCACAGCAACAGGAATGGACGTAAACAACCGCCGATTCTCTTTTGCCGCTTCCTGGGAGGACTACGACAACGATGGGGATCAGGATCTTTACGTTGCCAACGACTACGGCAGGAACTGCCTTTACCGCAACGACCGTGGGAGCTTCACGGAAATAGCCGCAGAGATGCGCCTTGAGGATACGTCATCCGGAATGTCAGTGAGCTGGTCTGACTTCAATCTCGACGGCCGGATGGACGTTTACACCAGCAATATGTTTTCCAGCGCCGGCAATCGCATCACCTACCAGAAGCAATTCAAGCCGGGTCTCCCCGGAGAGATTCGTGAACAGTTTCAACATCTCGCCATTGGAAACTCGCTTTTTGAGGGGGTGGCAGGACACCCCTTCAACGATGTTGGCGTCCAAGCGGGTGTTAATATGGGTCGTTGGGCGTGGGGATCAAAGTTTGTTGATTTCAACAATGACGGCTGGGACGACATTCTCGTCGCTAATGGCTTCATCTCCGCAGATGACACCGGAGACTTGTGAAGTGTCTACTGGCGACAGGTCGTGTCCCAATCTCCGGTTGATGATTTCTCCGAAAGTGCCATTTCTTCCTATAAGCAGGGATGGAGAGCACTTAGCCGACTTCTCCATGAAGACCGCAGTTTCAGCGGCGGTGAACGCCACTGTGCCTTTCTCAATACCGCTGGCCGAAGAGCAAATTTTTCCGACGTCTCTGCCCTGACTGGCTTCGGTTTTTCGGACGACGGCAGGGGCCTTGCTACCGCAGATTGGGACTTCGACGGGGATCTCGATATCTGGATCACCAATCGAACTGCTCCTCGGGTCCGCTTTCTCAAAAATAACTCTTCTGCCCGGCAGAACTTCGTCGCCTTCAAACTGGAAGGTAACGGCACCTCCTCGAACCGCGACGCCATCGGCGCCAGGCTTCAATTGGTTCTTGAAGGAGCAGAGAAAGCATCACGGATACGCACTCTTCGCTGCGGGGAAGGATTTCTCTCCCAATCAAGCAACTGGATTCACTTCGGCATGGGGAAGAAAACCGCAATCGCGAGTCTCATAATCCAGTGGCCCGCCGGAGGAACGGAGAAAATAACCGGCCTGCAGGCGAACAGGTTTTACCTCGTCAGACAGGGAAGCGGAAAGGCAGCCCCTGTGCCCCTCCCTGAAAATCGAAAAACTCTGGCAGCAGGCAGACAAACAACCCGGCCGCCATCTGCAATAAGCAGAACCATCGCGCCACCCGGTCTTTTCATGCCGCAACTGAAAGTGATCGGCAATGACGGTCAGTCCAAACCCTATCTGCCCACCGGGAATACCCCATTGCTGATCAATATCTGGTCGAGCATCTGCGACACGTGCATCACCGAACTCACGGATTGGTCTTCGCAAGCTGGCAAACTGAAAGCCGCCGGTCTTGAGGTGGTCACCTTCAATACGGATCATCTCGACGGAGGGTCCTCTCCCACAAACGCTCGCTTGGCTCTCGAAAAATCTGGCTCTCCCTTCCCTGATATCACGATTTCGGAAGAAAGCCTGAAGGCCTTGGATTTCCTGCAACGTTCACTTCTGGATCGTCGAACCCCTCTCCCCGTTCCAAGCACTTTCCTCGCTTCTCCCTCCGGCGAACTGATTGCATTCTACCGCGGCCCGGTTGCCATCGCCCAGATTCTCCGCGATCTTCCTCTTGGCAATGCCGATCTCTCTCCCGAAGTCAGAAGGAATGCCTCCGTGCCCTTTGACGGGATCTGGGTGAGCAACCCGGTTCCAGCACGCCCAAACCGGGTTGCGTCACTCATGGCTGATCATGACGAGGTCTCCCTTGGGGCATCCTACCTGAGACACTGCGCTTCCCTGCTCGAATCCGAGACTCTTGACTCCAACGGCAAACGGAACCTTGGAGACATCTATTACGTGGCTGGGCTCCTCAATGGACTTGAGAAAACCCGGCGCAGCCTTGCCATCAGTCAGCTGAGTCGGGCTCGTGATCTCATTCCGGACGATGTTCGGATTCGGCTTGAACTTGGACGGCAGCACTTTCTGACTGGCGATTTGCTTAATGCTGAAAAGGAAATGACCATGGCCGCGCGTATCAACCCGGATGATCTTGCGCTTCTCATGGACCTCGGGCTTATGCGCTTCCGAATCGGAGAATTTCAAAAATCACATGACGTCTACAGCAGGGTTGCCAAGGGAACTCCGCATAACGGCATGGTGCTCTATCATCTCGCAAATAATGAAGTTCGCTTGGGAAGGCTGCCGGAAGCGATAAAAAACTACCGCTCCGCCATTGGTCGGGTCCCGAGTCTTTCTCAGGCCGCGAACAACCTTGCCTGGATTCTCGCGAGTCACCCGGACGACGACCTCCGCTCCCCCAAGGAAGCTTTGGAGATCACCACTCGCCTTTGTCGAGAAACCGGAGACAAATCTCCTCTTTATCTCGATACTCATTCGATCGCACTCGCGAATACCGGTCAATTCGAGGAAGCAATCGTGGCGGCCAAGAAGGCTATTGCTCTCATCCCACCTGGGAACACTCCTGCGATCGAGGGCATTCGCAAGCGCCTCGCCCTGTATGGCGCCAAAACACCATACAGGGAGGTAGCCTGGGCGAGATAGAGCTGCTTCAGCGTTAGATACTATCAACAGTTTCACGCTATATCTTCCTATGGAAGGTCGCCTTCTCTTTCCTATATTCCAGACCTTTACGGCAGAATTACCTCCCTGTTCTCTCTGATTTCCATTGACCCGATCCTCGGATCAGAGAGCATGGCGGGTAACCCAACGGTGGTATGCTCCAAATTTGGCATCGGAGCGCCCCACCTGCCGCAAACCCAAAAACCTCTAAGAACCCAAGTAGCACACCAATGAAGGCTCACGTCGTATTCATATCGTCCCTCCTCCTTGTGATCCTGTCTCCGCACGTCATGGCGCAGCACAACCCCGAAATGCTGCTCTATCGTCGGACAGACAACTTACCCGGAGCAGACTTCACAGGAGATCTTCCTACCAACGTCGATCGGGAAGCCCCGTTCGGAGAACTGGACGATCCCTCCTCAAGTTTGATCTCGGCCCTCGATGTGGACCGGGAGCCCGGCACGGAAATCAACCTGTTGGGCGATAATTACGACCTGGCATTTATCTTCCAGTTTTACGACGAAGATGGCGTGTTTACCTTCACGGAGAATTTTGACGACCGCGTCAAGGTGGTTGCCACTCCGATTACCGGATCGGCAAATCTAACCAGCACGGGTGCCCCATTTGAGCACACGGACGTGAGCTGGAATACCCGGACCTTCGGCAACTTCGACTTCTCTGCTGAGGGCGGCGGAGGCTGGTTCAATGTCGACATCTGGCTGGTGGAAGACGGTGGTGGTGCTCAGTCGGCGGCAGACATCGGGTTTGGCTATTACAACGATTTCTCCACCAATACTGCGGATTTCGGTGGTATCGGCTACGTCGGCGCCTTTGGCCTCAGCAGCGGAGTGCCTGCGGCATTCGACATCGACGCCAACGGCCAGAGCTGGGGGGCCTACGTCGATAGCTTTGATCCAGACATTGATACTGACGGCGACAGCATCCCGGACGGCTACGAGGAGCAGTTCTTTCCCGGAGACCTGACGCAACTTGGACCAGGGGACTTTGACGAGGACGGCGTGAACGACGCCGACGAGTATACTGATGGCACGGACCCCACGGTTGCAGATGGGGATGATGACGGCCTTCTTGATGGTGCTGAAAAAGCTCTCGGAACCGATCCTTTCAATCCGGATAGCGACGGTGACGGTCTACTTGACGGCGTGGAAACCGGCACCGGGACTTTTGTCAACGCCAGCGATACCGGCACCGATCCGCTCAGCATTGATACCGATGGAGATAATGTCTCTGACGGTGTCGAGATCGCGCAAAACACCGACCCGAATGATCCTGACAGCCGGTCGGAGTCGATCGTGGTACAACCATCCTTTGTTCCGATCAACGAATTTACTCCCGGTGGCTATGGACCGGATCTGACTCAGACGGGCTTGAGCTATCAGGAGAACCACTACCCTGGAGGTGTGGTCTTCAATAATCAGGCCCAGAGAAACTACGAAGCCCATACATCGGGTAATCCGACTCCGTTTCGCTCCTTCGATGCGATTGTTCCCTGGGCCAGTCACGGGGCTGGTGGCAATGCCATTTCCCAACGCAACACCCCTTTCCTCGACGGAGCTGGTGAAAACTTCACCGTGAGACTCAATGGATACCTCGACATGTCCAGCTTCCAACCGGGCACCTACAATATCCATCTCGGCGCTGATGATACCAACTACTTCATTATGGACACGGGTGATGGACAGGTTCTCGCGCAGCATAACTGCTGCCCGCAGAATCAGGTCACAGCTTTCACCATTACCACTCCCGGCATGTTCCCGTTCGATAACGTGTTTGGCGAGCAGGGCGGTGGCGAATGGTATGACGTGGGTATCAGTGGCCCCGGCATCAATGGCATTGTAGCCCTCGGTGATACCGTGAACGGTAGCCCAGCAGTTTACCCGATTGGGACCAATGTTACCGACTCTGACGGGGACGGCCTCATCGACGCATGGGAAACCTTCTGGGACGGGATAGACGATCTGGCACAGCTCTCCGGTGACGGGGACTTCGATACCGACGGATCAACCGACCTGGCGGAATACACCGCTGGAACCGATCCAACCAATGACGATACCGATAGTGACGGGCTCCTCGATGGCGTAGAAGCTACTGCGGGAACTGACCCTTCCAATGCGGACACCGACGGTGACGGTCTCAACGATGCTGTAGAAATTACGGAAACTGGGACGGACCCGACTCTCGCTGATACCGATGGTGATGGGTTGGCGGATGGCCAGGAGCTGGCCTTTGGGAGTGATCCGCTTGACGCGGTTTCTCTTCCAGTCGATCCGGTCGTGCAGCCTTCCTTCGTGCCGATCAACCCCCGAGCCTCCGGCATCTACGGACCTGACTTTGCTACTCCCGGTCTTGATTATCAGGAGAACAAGTATAACGGCGGCGTAATTTTCAACGGACAAAGCCAGAACAACTATAACGTGCATGTCTCTGGCAACCCGGCGCCGAATTCCTCGGTGACTGCGGTTCAGCCATGGGCGAGTCATGGAGGCGGAGGAAATTTTTCCACCCGGAACAGCCCCTTTGTTAACGGCGGTGGTGATAACTTTACAGTGCGTTACAACGGCTACCTCGACATGAGGGACTACGAGGCTGGGGACTACATCATTCACATCCAGTCTGATGACACGAACTACTTCGTGATGGACACTGTAGACGGTACCGTAATAGCCGATGATCCAAGCTGCTGTTCCGAGCGCACGCAAGCTTTCACCATTTCGATTCCTGGGCTCTTCCCGTTTGATAACGTGTTTGGTGAGCAGGGGGGCGGTGAGTGGACCGACGTGGCCATCAGCGGACCGGGTATTCCTGGAATCGTAGCCCTCGGAGACACGGAGAACGGCAGCCCTCCGGTCTACGTGATCAGTCTGCCTGCCGCTGACGATGATGGAGATGGTCTCCCAGATGCGTGGGAGGTTTCCTGGGCTGCAATTAATGAGCTGACGCAGCTCACCGCAGATGGGGATTTTGATAATGACGGATTTCCAGACCTCGAGGAATACGCGGCCCAGACTGACCCTACTGATGAGGACTCCGATAACGATGGGCTCACCGACGGAGTGGAAGTCTTTGCCGGCACGAACCCTCTCGACGAAGACAGCGACCGCGACGGACTGCCTGACGGGGTCGAGACCGGAACCGGTATCTTTGTGGATGCCGGGGACACTGGAACCGACCCGCTTGATATCGATACCGACGATGATGGTACGAATGACGGGGTGGAAGTGTCAGAAAATACAGATCCAAACGATTCAGCCAGTAATCCCTCTTTCGAGGTGGTCCAGCCTTCCTTTGTTCCGATCAATGAGATGCCGGCTGGCATTACCTACGGACCTGATCTGAGTCAGGCCGGTCTCAACTATCAGGAAAACCACTATGCTGGTGGAGTGGTCTTAAACAATCAGGCAGAGGGTAATTATGACGCTCACGTTTCTGGCAATCCAAGCCCATTGCGCTCCCGCACGGATATCGTGCCCTGGGCCAGTTATGGGAATGGAGGTGGCCAGATTTCCAGCCGGAACGACGCGTGGCTCGATGGAGGGGGTGAGAACTTTACCGTTCGGATCAATGGATACCTCGACATGACATCCTTTGCCCCGGGGACCTACAACATCCATCTCGGCGCTGATGACACCAACTATTTCATCTTGGATACGGTGGATGGACAGGTCGTCGCACAGCACAATTGCTGCCCTGAGAATCAGACTACTGCCTTCACGATTTCCTCTGTGGGGTTTTTCCCTTTTGACAATGTATTTGGCGAGCAAGGGGGCGGTGATTGGTTTGATGTCGGCATCAGCGGACCCGGCATCAACGGTATCGCGGCTCTTGGCGACATAGAAAATGGAAGTCCGCCTGTGTATCCGATTGGTCTGGACTCTACCGATAGCGACGATGACGGCCTCATTGACGGATGGGAGCTTCTCTGGGCTGACATCGACGACCTGAGCCAGCTGTCTGAAAATGGAGATTTTGATCGCGATGGACTCTCTGATCTTGCCGAGTTCACAGCGGGAACCAATCCGACGGCTGAGGATACCGACAATGACGGTATCGTTGATGGCACGGAAGCCACTATCGGAACGGACCCAGCCAATGCTGACACTGACGGCGACGGTCTGAGCGATGGGGTGGAAACCAACACCGGAACTTTTGTTGGCGGTGGAGATACGGGAACCGATCCTCTTGAAAGTGATACTGATGGAGATGGTCTTGCAGATGGCCGAGAGGTAGAGTTTCGCAGTAATCCCCTCGACGAAGACTCTGTGCCGGACGCGCCAATTGTTCAGCCCTCCTTCGTACCGATCAATGCGCAGCCGGACGGCGCAGTGTATGGCCCCGATCTCGAGACCCCGGGCCTCGATTACCAGGAGAACAAGTATAATGGTGGAGTGATTCTCAACGGGCAGGGTCGGAATAATTATGACGTTCACGTTTCCGGTGATCCGGCTCCCAATTCTTCGGTAACAGCTATCGTCCCCCATGCCAGTCACGGGGGCGGAGGAAACTTTTCCACCAGAAATGAACCGTTTGTCGATAACGGCGGAGATAATTTCACGGTTCGCTACAACGGATATCTCGATCTGAGGGGTTATAGTCCCGGGGACTACACGATCCACCTCCAGTCGGACGATACTAACTACTTCGTCATGGATACCGCGGACGGAAGGTTTGTGTTAGAAGACCCACGTTGTTGTGGTGAAGTTTCTGCGGTCCTCGCAATTTCCATTCCTGGTCTTTTTCCGTTTGATAATGTGTTTGGCGAGCAGGGTGGTGGGGAGTGGACCGATGTGGCAATCAGCGGTCCTGGTATTCCGGGGATCGTGGCGCTGGGTGATGTCGAGAATGGAAGTCCACCGGTTTACGCCATCGGAACGAGAATGACCGACAGATATCTTTTTGAGGTAAACTCACCTGACGGTGGAGACAATCTCGAGTTTACCTGGAATAGTTTCGCCGGTGAGCAATACTCCATCGTGAGTAGCGATGATCCGGCGGGGAGCCCAAACCCCTCTGACTGGGCGCTTGTCCCGGGTCTCGAGGCGATTGCTTCTACTCCTCCGGTGAACTCAGTTTTGATTCCAAGGCCTGAGGATGCCAACCGGCTTTACAAGCTGGTTGCTGGTCCCATTCCTCCGACCTTCTTCGATGATTTTGAAGCGGGTCAGGGGGAATGGACCACGTTCGAGAATGATCCTGAGCGGAACACCGTCTGGGAGCTGGGTAGTCCCTCGGGAACAACGGGACCGATTTCGGGAGCTGGAAATTCAGCGAATGCCTGGTCGACGAATCTCGGAGACTATGGCCCGAATTCCGACATCACGTTGCGATCTCCTGCGATCGACTTGTCGGGATTTTCTTCTGCCAGACTGACCTTCGAGGTATATCGTGATGCTGATGGATTCTCAGATGCTGCGGTAGTGCGGTTTCTTCGCGTCGCAGATGAGGGTGTGCTCGGGAATGAGGTGGCTCTCGATATGACGATGTTCGATATCGACTGGATTTCTAGGGACATCCCTCTGCCTCTGCAGGCAGCAGGTGAGGAAATCTTCATCGAGTGGAACTTTACCAGCGACCAGAGCCTTGATCCCTACAGTGGCCTCTCGATTGATAACGTGGGTATCATAGCGGAGTAGAGCTCTGGAGCAAGGAGCGTTAGTCTTTCGTTCGGCAAGACCCGCGGGCTGAGCCTAGCCAGGATACCAGATCGTTCGGGGATCCTCCTCAGCACGCTGGTAATCCCATGCCCTGTCTATGAGGGTGTGCAGATCTACCGTTGGACGCCATCCGAGGAGAAATTTAGCCTTGGAGTTGTCGAGCCACGTACTGTGAAAGTCGGTGGCGATCTCAACACTAGGGAGGTTTCGTGAGGTAGCGAGATACTGGCTGACGGCCCGATAATCGACAGGCTCGTCCATGCACACATTAAACGTCTCCTGATGAGAGGCGTCGGGGTTCTGGATTACCGCCATGATGGCAGAAAGCAGGTCATCCAGATGGATAAAGTTTCGTTTTACCGGGATGCCCTCCGGGTCGAGCATCACAGGAACGGTTTGGCTGGAGGCATACTCTGCGGCCTTCGGAGGATCTACGAGATCGCACCATCGAGGACCCCCGAAAACGTCCTGTCCGAAGGTAAGACTATAGCGGAAGTCGTCTTTTTCCATGATCCAGGGAGCTCTTAGGCAGCATCCCGCGAAATCATACTGGATGTAGTATTGCTCGAGCATGACTTCCTCGAGGACCTTGGAAAGCGCGTAGCACCCCGGGTAGGCACTATGCGACTGAGTTTCGGTAACTGGAAAGGGGTGGGGATAGAAGAAGTGGCCCATACCTGCATCCCCCCCTATGAGAATGAACTGCTCGAAAGACTCGCTCGATCGGCATCCCTCGAGGAGCCAGAAGAGTCCCTTAACGGTTACATCCATGACATCGTCCGGGGTTTCCTTACAGGTCGCAAGGTGAACCACGTGCGTAATATCGCTAAGTGCGTTTTCCACGTCAGAGCGTATTGAGATATCCCCCTTGATGATCTCAAGACCCTCCTGCTCTGGCAGGGTGCGATTGTGACACAGCGCACGGACGGTGGCATCAGGGAGTTCGTTGCCATCGACGATTCGGTGGATAAACGCGCGGCCGACCTTGCCGGTGGCTCCGGTCACTAGAATCTTCATCGGGAAAGAGTGTCAATTATGGGTTACTAGCGGGACGCTTCTTGGCGGACCGGGTGAATTCGAGCTCTCGCCGGGTGTCATGGAGCCTGACAAGAGAGGGAAGGGGTGGTTTTACGAAAGCGCAATGTCAAAGGTTTTACGGCGGGATGAAACGTTGTGCAGGATTAGCTCTGAGTAATCATTCAGGGCTGGATAGAGGAGTTAGGACAGCTTTGACGATCTCACGGTTGTGCATCGTCTCAAAGGCATGATGCCACTCGTCGAGCGGCCATATTCCGCCGAGGGCAGGGGTGACATCCAGTTGACCACCGGCCATCATCGCAATGACCGTTTCCCACATGGGCCAGTTGTGGCTGAAGCTGCCCTGAAGAGTGACATTTTTCTGTACAAGGGGGTCCAGACTGAAGTCCAGGGGTTGAGGGCCCCAGCCCACCTTGCTGATCCAGCCGGCAGGCCGCACGACTTCGATTGCGGTTTGAAGGGCGCCGGAGGCTCCCGCGGCATCGATAACGCCATCGCAGCCCAGCCCATCTCCGCTTCGAGCCCACTCCTCGACTTCATCAGTCAGGGGGGTACAGCCATATTTCTCGGCAACCTGCAGGCGGGTCGCGTCAGAGGTCAATCCTGCCACGGCCACCTCGGCACCTGCGATTTTTGCCAAATGGGCCGAGAAAATACCGATCGGACCTGGTCCAATTACCAGAATACGATCGCCTGGCCTTATGTTTCCATTATGCACCACAGCGTTATAGGCGACACAGCACGGTTCGGTCAGGGCGGCATGTTCGCAGGGCACACCGTCTGGAAGGTGGTGCAGGATGCGCTGAGGCACGGCAACGTAGTTACGCATGGCCCCATCAACCAGAGCACCGTAGCCTTTGCGGGACGGATCAAGGTTGTATAAGCCTCGACGGCTCAGAGGGCTGCGCGGATCGATGATCGCGGAGGTTTCACTCACGGCACGATCGCCTTCCTGCCAGCCTTGGACGTCATCGCCGATCTCCCTGATTCTTCCACAGAACTCATGGCCGAGTACGACAGGGTATGTCATTTCCCAGCTGACACCGCCCTGCCACATATGAAGATCACTCCCGCAGACTCCGACTGCTTCTACCTCGAGGAGGACCTCGTCGGATTTGATGGTTGTTCTCGGGATTTCACGCAGCTCAACGCTGTTCGGCTCAGCAGCATAGTTGACGACAGCAAGATCAGTTCTGGAATCAGGCATGGCGGGACGACAATCAGTGACGGGAGTGGTAGTTGCCCTTTACTTCCTCGACGTAGTTCTTGAGGGCGGAGAGTGGGTTGTCGGCTGCAGTGAGCGGGTGCCCGATGATAAAGTAATCCGCGCCCATGCGGGAGGCCTGAACGGCATCAGTCACTCCGAAGGTGGACACCCCGACCGGTCCGGATGTGGCATCAAGGGTAGAGCGGAGCCACTGGGTGGAGTCTTGGCTGGGATCTGCAGCTCGTTCATCCGCGCTGTAGTGAAGGTAAACGATATCTGCTCCCCACTCATGGCACTGCCTAGCCCGTGAGGCTTTGTCAACAGCGCCAATGGTATCTACGACCACGCCGATGCTAAGCTCCTTGCCTGCGGTAATGGCGGAGAGAATCGTGGCATCTGAGGCGTTGCCACAGACCGTCATTATTTGGGCGCCCTCTTCTTTCGTGTGCCGGACATTTCGGCTCCCTCCATCCATGGTTTTATAGTCGACGACTACTGGAACGGAGGGGAAGGCATCGACCACGGCGCGCACAGCAGCGAGCCCCTGGCAGGTNACNAGGGGAGTGCCTATTTCCAGCCAGTCGAANCCTGCCTCCACCGCGATGGCGGCCATTTCCANGGCTTCGGAGGTTGACCGGTAATCGAGGGCAACCTGAGTGATGGGGAATTGAAGGTCCAACAAAGGAGAATCTGAAGGTCTGCCTGAGGCAATGCAACCCACTTGTCGTTGGTCNCAAGCAAGAATTGCGCCGCCNAGGTGAGGGGAAAGCATGCTGGCCCAATCGCAGTGCACTCGGATGTCAAAGAGGGGACAGGGATTTGGTCACCAGCCCGGCTCAGTCCGGTAGCACGGGAGTGTCATAGCGGGTTTACCTGTGGGAAGAGAAAACGGTTCGTGACCTCTTGCCAGAAATACAGGAGTCTGGACCCGATGCAGTTGGTGAGAACGGCAGCAAGGCTTTTCTGGCTCTGGACCCTGCTTGGGACCGTCTGGGCATGGATACGTCCCGCTCATTTCACGTGGTTCGTCACAGAGACTTTTCCGGGAACGGACCTCCAGCTGGTTCCCCTTGGGTTGGGAGTGATCATGCTGGGGATGGGATTGACTCTGAGCTTCAGCGACGTGAGGCAGGCTCTTTCCGTCCCGCGGGCGGTCGCCATCGGGGTGCTGGCTCAATTTATCATCATGCCCTTTCTCGGGTGGGGGGTTGCGGCCCTTTTTGGACTCGATGACGAATTCAAACTAGGACTCATTCTGGTGGCTTGTTGCCCAGGGGGAACAGCCTCCAACGTGGTGTGTTATCTTGCCCGAGCCAATGTCGCTCTCAGTGTTCTAATGACGATGTGTTCGACCCTGCTGGCGATAGTCCTGACACCCTACCTGACCAAAGGCTATGCTTCTCTGGCGGTTCCCATTCCTGTCGACGCGTGGGCGATGCTAAAGGCAATGCTTGCGGTAGTTTTGGTTCCGGTAGTTGCAGGCCTGGCCCTCAACCGCGTTCTCGGCTTACGAGCCCGGAAGGTGGCAGGAGAGGTTTCGCCGCTTTTGTCCATTGCGGTTATCGTTCTCATCGTGGGAGGGATCGTTGGGGGCAATAAGGAGCGCATCCTCGAAAATCTCAACATGCTACTTCTCGCAGTCTTCGTTGTTCANGTTGCTGGATTCGCTTTGGGCTACCTCTGGGGTCGTCTCCTCCGCCTTGGTGAAAAAGAGCGGCGAACGGTCTCCATCGAGGTAGGGATGCAGAATTCCGGACTGGGGGCAACTTTAGCCAAGGAGCATTTTGCGGCTGAGCCCGGAGCAGCCGTGGTATGTGCGATTTCTGCCCTTTACCACTGCCTCATAGGGAGCGTTCTGGCCAGTGTCTGGCGGTCCCGTCCGCCGACCGATGCAGAAACCCCTCCACGTTAATAAAGTCCAAAAATTCCACGCCTTGTGGGCAACGGGGGCTTGATTCACCCGCCGGCAGGGTGTAACCGAGTCCCGATGAAAAACAGCACCATCCTAGCCTTTGTCCTTTCTACGGTGTTCCTGATTTCGGGAACATCTTCGCGAGCCGAAAATCTTTCAGAAATTCTGGAGAGCGCCGGGTTGGGAACCCTGATCGGAACCTGGGTAGACCAGGACACGAACGGCCAGGCGATATCTCTCACCTANACNTGGCGGATCAAAGACCGGGTTCTGGGCCTCAGCATCAAGATGCCGGGTGACAATTCGGAAGGTCTGATNGCGGTAGATCCTGAGAGTGGAGAAGTGATGCACGTGAGCGCCGACGAAAATGGTGGCGTGGGAAGGGGTCAATGGGCAGAGGAAAGTGGAGTAGCGACGCTGACTTTNAAGACCGTGGACAGTGACAAGACAGAGGAGACCGTGAAGGTGAGTCACCAGATTGAGAATGGGAAGCTCATCGTTGGCCTCAAGAATGTCTCCACGGGCGACGAAGGAAAGATCGCTCTGGTAAGGCGTTCTGAATAGCGCTTGTCAGAATTCAGGCGAGAAGTTCTCTGACGACCCGTCCGTGGACATCGGTGAGGCGAATGTCCCGTCCGCCGAATCGATGAGTGAATGCTTTGTGGTTCACTCCGAGGAGGTGGAGCATAGTGGCGTGCAGATCGTGTACTTCCAAGCGCCCTGAGACNGCNNTNTANCCCCATTGATCNGTCTCTCCNTAAGACACNCCCGGACGAATTCCTCCTCCAGCCATCCAGAGGCTGAATCCGTGCTCGTTGTGGTCACGACCGGATCCTCCCTGTGCGAAAGGTGTTCGTCCAAATTCTCCTGACCAGAGGACGAGGGTCTCATCCAGCATCCCACGGCTCCGAAGGTCTCGCAACAGGCCGGCTATGGGCTGGTCTACCGCCCGGGCATTGTCGCCATGGTTTCTGATGATATCTCCGTGGGCGTCCCAACGTTGAAAGCCATTGACCATTGGAATAGTAAGCTCAACAAAGCGGACTCCCCGTTCCACTAGTCTGCGGGCGATGAGGCATTGCCGAGCGTAAGTCCGGGTGTGCTCGTAGGTGGCATCCAGGCCGTAGAGTTGCCGCGTGGACCGGGACTCTCCATCCAGCGACATGACCTCGGGAACTGCCATCTGCATGCGTGCGGCGAGTTCATAGTTGGAAATCGCAGCTTCCAGTTCTGGCGAGATTGCCGGAGTTTGCTGGTTGAGATGGCCCACTAATCGTCTCTTGAGGGCCTGCGAATGAGCACCACGTTCATTAGGGGTGACGTTGGCAAGAGGAGCGCCAATAGCATTAAGGAGACTTCCCCGGGCAGTGGCGGGAAGAAAGCCGTTGCTGAAGCAGTCAAGACCTCCGGACGGGATCTGACCCCCGTTCAGAACCACATAGCCAGGTAAATTATCGTTGTCACTTCCCAGCCCGTAACTGGCCCATGCCCCCATGCTGGGTCTTCCCTGAAGTCCGGTTCCGCTATGTAGAAAAAAGTTCGCACTGGTGTGTTCCGGGAAACGCGAGGTCATCGATTTGACGATACAGAGTTCGTCTGCCAATTCGGCTACTCTTGGGAAGAGATCGCTGACCCAGGCTCCTGTTTGACCTCTTTTTTTGAANGACCAGGGAGATTTGAATACCTTGCCGATCGACTCGAACTGCGTTTTTTCAATCCGCCCGATCTCCTTGTAGGGATCCTTGCCGTGATGCTTCTCGAGCATTGGCTTGTGGTCGAAGGAGTCGACCTGAGAGACGCCCCCCTCCATGAACAGGAATATGATATTGCGCGCCTTTGGTGTGAGGTGCCGCTCGATCATGCCCCCGGCTCTGGCATCATCGAGCAAGGCACTGCATGCGAGCGACCCGAATCCCAGCGAGGAACGGACTAGCATTTCGCGACGTGCGATCGCTGAGGGGTCGATTTGCATGTAGCGAGAGCGAATATTTATGCAGAGTGGAGTGCTTGCGCGAGGTCGAAGAACTCCTTCCCAAATTGGGTAATTCTCTCGCGGATGTCGGGATTGAGTTCACCTGAGTCGGAGATATCTCCCTTTCCGGCATAGACAAAACGAGGCAGAATAATAGTCCGGAAGTCGAGCATGAGACTGTTGGCCACCGCCATCACCGACATGTAACTTCGCTCCCCCCCGGCTGAGCAGAGAAAGCCGGCGACTTTACCTGTGAGTTGGCGGCCTGCGAGCTCGATAGCGTTCTTAGCTGCCGCGTTAACGTCGTAATTATAGATCGGGACGGCTAATACGACGGCGTCCGCATCCGCGAAGGTTTCCTGCAATTTTACCGTGTCAGGGTGTCCATAGGCAGATGTGCCGTCACAGGCTGGTAACTCGAGATCCCGCAGGTCGAGGGTGGAGATTTCAGCGCTGTCAGCAGCCCGCCAAGTGGATTCTAGCTCGCCCGCAAGACGACGGCTACGGCTTTCGGGGTGCAGGCTGCAGGAAACAATCAGGATCTTCATCTGATGTTAGTATCGACGATTATTCGCACGTTTCAATGCTTGGTGGGTAGGAATGAGTTGACTTTGCTATTTCCGGGCAGAGGCTCCCAGCCATGCTCAAGCACGCTACTGCTGCCACTCTGTCCCTGACTTTCCTGGCNACATCGGTTCAGGCAGAAGATCCAAAGCTTGAATCCGACCGTGACAAGGCCTCCTATCTGATTGGACGCAATATCGGGGAGACGATCAATCGCGACGGGATCAAACTGAACGTCGAGAATCTTGTANTGGGCTTGCGTGAGGGTCTCACCGGAAAAGACTCAAAGATCCCTGAAGCCGACGCGACGAAGATTATGGAAACATTTCAGGCTGAAATGCAAAAGCAGGCAGAAGCTAAGGCCGCTTCGGCCTCAGCAGAAAACCTCGCTGCCGGGACAAAGTTCCTAGCAGACAACAAGAAGCGCGAGGGAGTCAAGGTGACCAAGTCCGGACTGCAGTATGAGATTCTTTCGGCGGGCAAAGGGGCAAAGCCCACTCCTCTGGATACTGTGACGGTTCACTATCATGGAACCCTGATTGACGGCTCGGTCTTTGATAGCTCAGTCGATCGTCAAACTCCTGCTACGTTTCCTGTTAATGGTGTGATTGCGGGTTGGACGGAGGCTCTTCAGCTCATGGAGGTCGGGGCTAAATACAAACTCTTCATCCCTGCNGACCTCGCCTACGGNAAAAACGGAGCTGGACGTGACATTGGACCGAATTCCACTCTGATTTTTGAAGTCGAATTGCTCTCGATCAAGGGACAGGAAGAAAAGAAGTAGGCCNNTGCCTCTTGCTTATTTTTCGTAAGGGCTCCCTCAGGGGAGCCTTTTTTGTCCTCTAGCGAGGACTTCTCAATCGTTCCCTGACCAGTTCTCCGAGGTATTTCACAGGAAGAGAGCCATGGGCAAGAACAGCCTCGTGATAGCGACCAAGATCGAACCCTGTCCCTTGCTCCCTTTGGATTTCGCAGCGTAGATCATACAACGCCATGCGTCCCACAAAGTAGGTGCTCAGTTGCACGGTGGACTGTTTAGAGCGAGTGATCTTGAGCTGGGCCTCTCCCTCGGACTGGAAGGCCTGCTTCATCAGGAAGTCAAGAGCTTCCCCATCGCTCATCCTGCTGCAGTGCATACGGTGGTCAAGAATGGCATTTGCCACGGCNCGGAGGTAGAACTTGAGCTGGGTCAGACGCAGGGCGAGGTCCCCTTCGCCGTANCCCTGATCCAGCATCATCTGNTCGGTATAGACGGCCCACCCCTCGATGAAGACCCCTGAGAGCAGGGCACGCCGGACCGGGGAGCTCTCCCGATTATGATAAGCGAGTTGCACATAATGGCCCGGGTAGGCCTCGTGAATAGTAAGGATTTGCAGCATGTGCCGGTTGTATTCCTGCAGGAAACTCTCTACCCGATTTGCATCCCAGTCAGCGGGAGGGGGGCTGATCGCATAGATGGTCCTGTTCTCCGGATCGAGTGGTGGTGCAGGTTGGATGTAAGCCAGTGAGTTTCCGCGATGAAACTCCGGCATTTCCATCAGGTCACACCGGTCGGGAGCTGGCAGGCGCAGGATGTCGTTTTTCGTGATGAATTCCTTCAGCCTGTCGACAGTAGCCCGAGCATCGGCGAGGAGGTTTTCGGGTGCGCCGTGCTCTCTGNCGACGGCATCAAGCACCCGTGTAATGGTCTCATGGCGTCCAATTGCGTCGTCGGGGGGAATGGGCTCCCTGCGGTAATATGTGCCCCACAGTTGCCGGGAGATGACGTGCATCTCACCCCTAACACGATGGAATTCGCTCTCTGCGCGGGCCAGGACTTCGTTGGCGGTAAGGTCGCCATTGACAGCGAACTGTAGCTTTCGGTCGAACTTTTCCTTTCCCAGCCGCCATTCACTTCTCGCCCGGCCGCGGAGGTCGGTTTCAAGAAACTCCTGATAGGCACGCAGGTCGACGAGCAGGTCGGCGGCGACCTTTTTCAGTTCCGCGTTTTGTGGGGAATCCCCCACAAGCTCGTAGATTTCCTCTTCGTAAAAACCGATCACCCCACGGTTCTGGTTGATACTGGTCTCAAGGACTGGCAAGGGAGGCCTGGTTAAAGTGCGTCGGGCCTCNGCGATTACTTCCGGGAGTTGACGGATTCGTGCGANAACNTTGGAAATGTTNTCCTCNTGGGGNAGGCTCGACTGGGTNAGCANGACGTAGACACTGCCNCTCAGGTAGTGGTTGTAGCTNCGGGGATCCTCCTCGAATGCCGGAATATTCTCTGCCAGCCAAATCTGCTCCTTGAGATGGTGGCCAAAGACCTCCAGATCGATCTTTGCGGAGGGGCTGAGTTCGTCATGGTTGATTTCGNCGGTGAGCTTTGAAAGCGTCTGGTGCTGAAAAGTGGTATGGTTTTGTCGCGCTTCGGTGGAGAGGTCTCCAATCTGGTCATCGTAGCGGTGATCTCCGAGCTGGCTGGCGTATACCGGGAACTGGCGAAGGTGCTGCTCGAAGTAGTGCTCGAATAGCAGGTAGAATTGTTCGTCAGACATGCGTCAGGCGGAGAGAATGAACCGGACTTTGACACCGGTGGCCGTGCTTAAGGGTTGGCATTATATTCGAGGGGNCCCTGAGGCCCAAGGTCGAACCCGATTATCATCCAGAGCACAAGCAGTGCGGTCCATACCACTGCGAAGACGAGTGCGTAGGGAAGCATGAGAGCGATGAGGGTTCCGATGCCGCCCTTCGGCATGTACTTCTGCATGAAGACGAGGATGATAACCATGTAAGGGTTAAGGGGTGTGATGATATTGCTGCAGGAGTCCCCAACGCGGTAAGCGGCCTGCGTTAGCTCGGGGCTGATGCTTGCACCCTGCATGAACATGGGCACAAAAACCGGGCCTAAAAACCCATATTTGGCAGAAGCCGATCCAATAAAGAGATTGGCGAACATGACGAGGACGATGAAGCCNACNATGAGAAGCCATGAGGGTAGCGAGGCGGTTGCAAGGAGCTTTCCACCAGACAGGGCCATCATCTCTCCCAAATTGGATTCCTTGAAAAAAGCGACGAACTGAGCAGCGAAAAAGGCCAGAACAATGTAGGGTCCCATGTCGGCCATGGTCTTGCCCATCATCTTGGCTACGTCATGGTCGTTTCTGATNTTGCNNGCNGCGATCCCGTAGGCNATNCCAGGAAGNAGGAAGCAGAAGAGAAGAAGGGGAACAATGGCCTTCACCCAGCGGTCGAAATNATTGTAAGGGGCAAGGGCTTTNCCGGAGAGTGGNGCTCCTTCGGGGAGAATCANACTGAGAAGGACAATGAGAAAAAGGCTCAGGACCACGCCGGCTGCNTTCAGGCCTCGNNTCTCTTCNGGGGTGATGGTGCGGGCCCGAAGGTCTTCTTCAGTGAGGGTGGAGGAGCCACCCGTTAGCNCGCTNCTGCTGTAGCGTGGTTCCACGATCCAAGCCGTGACGCCCCAACCGACAAGGGTGAGNACGATGGTGGAAGTAATCATGAACCACAAGTTTGCGGTGGCAGCNACANTGCGNCCNGAGTCNAGAATNTGTGCNCCCTCGGAACTCAATTCNGCNAGCATGGGGTCGAGGCCNGTNATGAAAANNTTTGCGCTGAAACCGGCNGATACNCCNACAAAGGCNGCAGCCAGTCCNACCAGCGGCGANCGCCCCACTGANTTGTANAGGGCAGCTGCGATGGGNGGCAGGACGACGTAACCGGCATCAAGTCCCATGGAGGAGAGGATTCCGATGAAGATCATGGCAGGNGTGAGGAGGCGTGCCGGCGTGATGAGCATGCCNACCTTGAGCAGAGCGCCGATGGCNCCACTGCGTTCGGCNACCCCGATTCCGAGCATNCCCACCAGNACGACTCCGAGAGGNGCGAAGCCGGTGAAGTTCTTNACCANNCTGTCGATCGTCCAGAATGCGCCATCACCCATGAGCAGNCCNCTGGCGGTGACNTCGACTACNACTTTNGCAGTNGTTCCTCCGGGGTCTTCCTGAAGAACNGTCTTNTCTGCAGACCAGTTGCCCCAGTCGGCGATCTGGGAGAGCACCAAGACGGCCACGGCACCAATGATAAACAGCGACATGGGATGGGGAAGGCGGTTGCCCACCCGCTCGATCCAGTCGAGCCAACCCGATTGTTTTTCCTTTTCTGGACCTGCAGAATCAATCGACATTCCCCGCATGCTGAGGGAATTACGCAGCCTTGTCATCTCTCACCTCCAAGTTTGTGCCGAACCGCCGGGGAATTGCTGATAAGGGGCTTTTCTTTAGGCCATGGGCTTTCGTAGATTCGGGCAGTGACACCCATCACACCTTCTGCCATTCCTCATGGGTTCTTTTCTGATACAACCCTAAGAAGGAACCGCCATTCGGCCAAGCCGCCCGGCCCGACTGCCTCTCCTGGTGGGATGAAGTGTCATTGCTGACGAAGCGCGGCGTGGATCTGTCTTGAAAGTGATCAGAAAGGAGTGATGAGGACTAACCCGGTCAGACCCGTATCCAGATGCCAGTTCGCCTTAATCGCGGGTATCTTGGTGATGCTGTTTTCGGAAGGCTTAATTGCCTCCATTGAGCCACGGCTCTGCCAGCGGGGTCAGCTTCTCCTAGCGGATGATTTTGCGAACCTTGAGGAGGTGTCTGCACACTGGTTCTTCCGCGAGCATTGGACCGTGGCTGAAGGCGCTTTGATCCGGACCGGGATAGCAGGGGAAAACAAGCGGGTCTTTGTTAAGAAGCCGCGATATGGGGACTGCATTATCGAGCTCAAAGTGGCTTTTCAGGGGGCGGAGGAGATCCGAATCATGACGGGTACTCCGGGTAAATATAACGCGGTGGTGCTCCTCTGGCCCCATGGCTTCCGGGTCACAACGGCCCAGGACCAGACCGTTCCCCATTTTCCGACAATTCATGGAGAGTGCGCCCATCGGTTTGAGAAGGGTCGGTTTTATCAGGTGATGATCGAGATTCTTGGGGAGGAGATTCTTGTCCGGGTAGGGGACGAGAATCATATGGTGGTTGGGAGTCATCCTATCCTGAACCGGGAGAGGGACTACTTTGCCTTTCAGGTTGATCGGCCCGGAGCAGCATTTGATGACGTCGTTCTAACCTCTGCCGCAGGCAGGGCGGAAGGGTGGGAAGACCGCTACAGGAAGCTTGAGAAACTACAGTCGAGGCGGCCTTGGCTTTCGCACGAACCGGGCGAGCAGCAGAAGATCAGGGAAATCATTGCGAGGGACCAACTCTACCGGGAGAGTGCGATATTCCGTGGTCTGGTGACCCGGACGCAAGAGCGCAAGGTAGCCGCGGCGCGCAAGTTTCCTGAGGTTTTCAAGACGGTGAAGGAACGGCGGAAGAAGATTGCACTGGAGAGCAAGAGGTTACTCGCAGAGGATCCAGTCTTCCTCACCTTCAGGAATGGGATCAACAAGCTTAAGCGTTCGGAAGTGGAACTCCTGCACCTGCTACACCCCGGTCTTGAGAACCTGCCAGAGGCCCGCTACCACATTGCTCTCGCAGAGGCCCGCGAAAAGTCAAAGGATACTACCGCCTTCCAACTCGTGGTAGCGAATCGAGAGATCATGGAAGGGAAGATGCGGACCCGCTATCCGCATCTTGAGAAGGATGGTGAGGATCTCCTGGCGGAGAGCAGGTCGGCCCGTTCGGAGGTCGCAGATCAGCCGGACTTCAAGCAGGTGACGAGAGCGATTGCAGAAGCGGCCCGGGCTGAGAAGGAGGCAGTGATCAATGCGGCCCGGGTTCTTGAGATGGTATTTGCCGAAGGAAAAGAGAACCAATGATCAGCCTGCGCCATATCACTCTCTTTCTTCTGCCCTCGATTGCCATTGGTAATCCCGGTTTCGAGAAAGAGATAAGACCCTTGCTGGAGAAACATTGTTTTTCCTGCCACGGTCCCGAAAAGCAGAAGGGGGACCTCAGGCTCGATTCGCTCGACCCGGACATGGTTCACGGTAACGCCGGCGAGACCTGGCACGATGCCCTCGATGTAATTAATCGAGGCGAGATGCCCCCTGAGAAACAACCTCCTCTCCCTGCCACGGAGCGTCGAATCCTCGTTGCCTGGTTGACGAAGGAATTACGTCGGGCAGTAGCGGCCCGCAAGAATACAGGCAAACAGGTTGTGATGCGCCGGTTGAACAGGTCCGAGTATCAGCATACCATGACCGATCTCCTGGGTCTGGAGATGAATTACGTGGAAAGCCTTCCCTCCGATGCCCAGTCTCCGGAGGGGTTCAAGAACAACGGAGCGTCGCTTGGCATGACTGCCATGCAGGTTGAGAATTATCTTCGGACATCCCGGAAGGCCCTCGACCTCATCCTGGTGGAAGGGGATCGACCGAAACGCAGTATTTCTCAGGTGGAGAGAGCCAAGGAGGCGATCCGGGGACCTACCCGTCGGCGTTATTTGGGAAAATCGTCAGAGCGCCTTGGTCGGGTGAACTTCTGGCACGGTTCCTTCAAGGACCCACCGCGTGAGGGGCAATTCACCATGCGGGTGAAGGCCTCGACAGATCGAAAGCCGGGACAGCCTGCTCCGATTCTCTTTGCCCGTTATGGGTATTTCGTCACAGGTCTGACCCTGAATATCATGGATGATGCCGGAGAAATCGAGGTTTCCTCGAGTATGCCGGAATATTACGACATTCCGCTGCGATCCGAGTTCCTTCCTTTGCCGGAGTCCGATGTTCCCGGCAGCAAGCTCAATGGGGTCATCACCCTCCAGAATATTCTCGACGACGCGCAACCCCGGCCCAAGGAGGTGACGGAGGTCATTGAGGAGAAGGACAAGAAGGGAAAGGTGAGGAAAAAGAGGGTCAAGTTCTTCCCCGAGGATCCGGATTTTCCACGCATTATCATTGAGTCGGTGGAGATCATCCGGAACGACTACGCCTCCTGGCCGCCACCCCTGCACCGCAGGATTATACAAGAGGGGGAGGACGTGGATGATCCGAAGGCCCTCAGGTCTATCCTGAGACGCTTTCTGCGGCGAGCCTGGCGAAGACCGGTGCAGAATACGGAGCTTGCGAAGTGGCTCAAGCATCACGAGCTGATGCGCAAGGAATCCGGTCATCCGGTGGAGGCTCTCAAGGAGACCCTGTCAGCCGTTCTGGCCTCTTCTCATTTTCTTTATCTCAGTGAACCCTCAGCTTCTGAGGATCGAAGAAGGTTGAATGCCCATGAGCTCGCCACCCGCCTCTCGTACTTCCTGTGGAGCTCTCTTCCGGATGAGACTCTTTCCAGTCTGGCTGATTCCGGGGAGTTAATGGCCCCGGAGGTGCTCCGGCGTGAGTTCAATCGTCTGCTCGCAGATGAGAAGGCGGATCGCTTTGCCGAGGAATTCAGCAGGCAATGGCTCGATCTCGATGGAGTAGACCGGGTGGCCATCAACCCACAGTATTACCGAAACTTCGATAATTCCCTCAAGCCCGAGATGGTCGAGGAAACCCAGGCCTTCTTCCGAGAAATCCTGCGAAGCAACACCTCGGCCCTGCAGTTCTTGGACGCTGACTTCACCATGCTCAATGCCCGCCTGGCAAAACACTACGGGTTGAAAGGTCCACGATCCCAGTCGTTCGAGAGGGTGCCTCTTGAGGGAACGAGTCGCCCCGGGGGCTTACTGGGTCATGCTTCGGTGCATCTCGCCGGCTCTGACGGAGTAGACTCTCATCCCATCAAGCGCGCAGTATGGATCAGGGAGCACCTTCTCAATGATCCTCCTAACCCTCCTCCGCCTGATGTTCCAAGCCTTGAAGAAAGTATCGCCGGTTTCGAGAAGCTTCCGGTCCGGGAGCAGATGGAGTTCCACCGAAAGAAGGAAGCCTGTGCGGACTGCCATCGCAGCATCGATCCATGGGGTATTGCCCTCGAGCGGTTCGATGCGATCGGGTTGCCCAGAGAGAAGACCGCGCGGGGCCGGAAAGCGGTGTCGACTACGACTGTCCTGCCGGGGAATCACCAAGTTGCCGGACTGGTAGACCTGCAGGACCACCTGCTTACGGAGAGGCGTGAACAATTCGTCCGGGCGATCGTGACCAAGTTGTATGTCTATGCCTTGGGACGGAGTGCCATGCTGGAGGATGCGCCTTTGATCGAGGAATTGAGCCGGGAGTTTGCCCGGGATGGCTACCGATTGCCCTCGCTCATGGCTCGCATCGCCACCAGTGAACCTTTTTTATCGCGATAGGGGCGGGGACACCTGCTATAGTAACCAGAAGTAGGAACAACTGATGAGTGAGAGCACCCACCATATGAATCGCAGGACCATGCTCAAGGCCGCCGGGATTTCCATGGCACTGCCTTGGATGGAGTCTCTTGCGGGTCCCAGTTCCAAGGTGCCTCCAAGAAGGTTCTGTTCCATATATTTCCCCTACGGAGTGAGCCTGCCCAAGCAGGAGGGCGAGTTCGGGGAGTGGAACTGGTTTCCGCAGGGATCGGGCCGGGACTTTACCTTCAACAAGTCCCTTGAGGTGCTGGAGCCGTTTCGTGACCAGGTCACGGTTCTTGGAGGACTCTCCCATCCCAAGGTCCGCAGGATCGGAGGCCATGACAGTGGTGATACGTTCCTGACCGGGGAGGAGCTCAGCGTTGCAGTCACCGGATTGAAGAATTCCATTTCCCTGGACCAGTTCATGGCTCATACCCACCGACTGGGAGCCCCTACCCGCTTCAGCAGTTTGGTGCTCTCCTCGGATGGAGGGGTTGGCATGCCGACCAGGGCGAATACGCTCTCCTACTCCAGTAGTGGTCAGCCGATTCCATCCTTGAACCGGCCCGCCGTCGTCTTTGAGCGTCTATTTGGTTTAAACGGGGACTCCATTGAGGCCCAGAGAAAGGGTCTGACTCGGACTGGAAGCCACCTCGACCTGCTACTTGAAGAGGCAAGGTCCCTGCATCGTAAACTGGGCAGAACAGATCAGGGAAAACTGGATCAGTATCTTACTTCAGTGCGCGAGATCGAGCAGGACGTGGAACGCTCCGCGCAATGGCTGAATGTTCCCCGTCCGAGAGTGAATGCCGAAGGTCTCAGCCTTGATGCGGACAACGAGACCCCGGGCAAGCTCATCCATACCATGCTGGACCTGATTGCCCTCGCCTTCCAAACCGACTCCACCCGCTTCGTGACCTACCAGTTGGCGAGTATGCACGGGGCGATCTCCATCGCGAACAAGTTCCCATCGTTGCTGGGTTTCAATAAGGATGCTCACGGATTGGCTCATGGTGCGGGGAAGGGAAAAGGTGCCGAGGCCAAGGGGAAGTGGGATCGCTATCAGGCGGAATGCCTGGCTTACCTGATGAAACGACTCAGTGAGTTTGAAGAGGGAGATGGGTCGGTGCTGGACCATACCTGCATCCTTTACGGCAGCAGCAACAGCAAGACCCACAACAACACCAACTATCCCCTGATTCTGGCGGGGGGGAAAAAAATGGGTTACCGGCACGGGCAATATCTCAAATGCGACAGCAAGATCCCGTTCTCAAACGTATTTGTGACAATCCAGCAACAGATGGGTGTGAAGGCGGATTCCTTTGCCGACAGCACGGGACCCCTTGACGGGCTGATCGTTTAAGGAGTGGTTCAGCAACTGGGCCAGCACAATCGGTTACGGATGGCACTGCGCCCCTTCATGCAAGACGGTAAATCCACGGCGTAGCTCCCCGGGAAACATCCCGCAACTCGCCTTTCTTGAAAAACCAATGAATGAACCTAATACCAATGCGGAGGATTATGGTGCAGCTGGCTACTGCCTTTTTCGTGATGTTCTCGACATGGAGGAGGTTCGCGAGCTCAAGGCAGAGCTCGACGCTCTCGTTCGTGACATGCCAGACACCATGGTCGTCTATAAGGACGGGAAAAATCAGGAGGTTCCAGCGCGACCCGAATATCTCACTGAGCCCCATGCCAATAATAACATCTGGCTAGAGCTTTGCCGTCATCCCCGAATCCTTGACGCGGTGGAGGCGGTTCTCGGACCCGATCTTATCCTGATCATGTCCCATGTGATTTCCAAGCGCCCGGGAGATGGATTGCCGGTGGCGTGGCATCAGGATAATACCTACTGGCATTCGGTGCAGGGAACAGACGTGGGAACGGTCTGGTTGGCTTTAGACGATGCCGATCTGGCCAATGGGTGTATGCAGGTGATCCCTTCCACCCACGAAGGTTATCCCGAAATGGATAAGGTTTCGACCGGAGAAAACGACCTTCTCGGTCTCACGGTGCAGGTGACCCCGGACATGGCTGCCGCGGCCATTCCTCTCGAGATGCGGGCGGGGAGTTTGTCCATTCACGATTCCTATGTTCTCCATGGAAGTGAGCCCAATACCAGCAACCGGCGCCGCGCGGCCTATACCATGCGTTACGCCAATGCTCGGACGGTCACAGTGGATACCCGGGAGCACTGGGTGCCGGTTTATCTTGTGCGCGGGGAGGGAGGTGGAAGCGATTCGGATTATGTTGACCTCCGTCCGGGGCGCCCCCTTCCCGGCTAGGACGTTTTTACGATTCTCTTCTCGGCGCGAGCCACGGTATTCGATCCTCCTTGCCGCCGGAGTGATTTGGGCTCAAGAAGGGGTCATGAGTTCTCTTAAATCTTACAAGGTGCTGGGATTGTTGTCCCTGATAGGAATTCTTTCGGCCGGAGCGGAAGAGAAACAAACGCCCGGTCCGGCAGTGACGCCGCAGCCCCGGGTGGAAGAGTGGTGGTTCACGCGTCACGCCGAGAAGATCGGAGCGATGAAGGACGGGGAGTATGAGCTCCTGATGGTTGGAGATTCCATTACCCACAATTTCGAGAGTATCGGGGAGAAGGTGTGGAAGAAGCACTTCGAACCTCTCAAGGCCCTGAACCTTGGTTTTGGCGGGGACCGCACCAATCATGTTCTCTGGCGCCTCGACCATCTGCCCAAGCCCAAGTCTCCACCCAAGGCCGCGGTGGTGATGATCGGGACCAATAATATCTGCTGGGGCAGTGACAAGCCGCGGGAGGCTGCGGATGGGGTGAAGGCGATCGCAGCCAAGCTCAATAATCTTTATCCGGAGGCCAAAGTACTGGTGTTAGGCGTGTTCCCTCGCAGAAGGGAGCTTTCCCACCCCCACCGGAAGCAGATTATTGAGCTCAATTCCTACCTTCCCGATCTTCTGAAGGATCTCAAGAATGTGACCTTCCTCGATATTGGCCCCAAGTTTCTCGATGAGAAGGGACACCTCTCCAAGGAGATGATGCCGGATACCACCCATCCGAGTGAAGCGGGGCACCAGGTCTGGGCGGATGCCTTGGAAGGGCCCTTGAAAACCTTGCTGGAGAACTAGGGGACGAGGTCACCTGAATGCGATCCCCTTGAACCTTGCTCCCGGGAAGGAATCAACTGTAATGGTATCAATCTGGAGACCTATGATGAAAAGAAGATCTCTCCCATTGATGTTCGGGGCCGCGGTGTTGTCGGTGGCCGTTCTGCAGGCGGAACCGCTGCGCTGGCCCTCGTGGCGCGGTGCGGCCGATACCGGGTCCACGGCCAAGGGNAGTTACCCCGCCAAGTTGGATGAGGATCACCTGATCTGGCAGGCGACGCTGCCCGGGCGAGGGTGCTCCACACCCATCGTTTGGGATGATCTTATCATTTTGACCTCTGCGATTGAGGAGGAGGATGCAGTTCTGGCGTTCGACTGGACGGGCAAGAAAGCGTGGGAAGCCACCTTGGGTAAGATGCGCAAGGGCAAGCACCGGAATGGATCAAGTAGCAATCCGTCGGCAGTGACGGATGGGGAGCATGTCTTCGCCTACTTCAAGAGCGGGAACCTCGGTGCTCTTGATATGAAGGGGAAGGTGCTTTGGAAGCACAACCTTCAGGAGCGCTACGGACGGGATACGCTCTACTGGGATATCGGAACCTCACCGGTGATTACCCGGGAGCATGTGGTGATGGCGGTCATGAATGACCGCAAGGGATTTCTGGTGGCCTTCGAGAAGGCTACTGGTGAGGAGGCTTGGAAAGTGGAACGGACGTATGAGACTCCGGTGGAGGGAGATCACAGTTATGCCACTCCGCACGTGATCGAAGAAGCCGGCCGTCAGGTGCTGGTGGTCTGGGGCGCGGAGCGGGTGACCACTCATGAGGCTGCAACAGGGAAGCTGATTTCTGAGTGCGCGGGGTTCAACCCACAGAAGCGTAACAACTGGGTGGTGGTGTCCTCCTCAGTGGTGGTGGGCGACATGGTGGTGGTGCCTTACGGTCGGGGTAAGTGTCTGGCCGGAGTCAAATTGGGAGGAAAGGGGGATGTCACCAAGTCGCACCGGGTATGGGAGCGTCTGGACAACAAGGGATGCTTTGTCCCCACCCCTGCGGTGCATGATGGCAAAGTCTACATCCTCGGGGACCGGGGACAGGTCCATTGTCTCGACCCGGAGACAGGCGAGACGGTTTGGGAAGCGAAGTTGCCCCGGGGCGCGCAGAGTTATTATTCCTCTCCGACGATTGCAGACGGCAAGATTTATGCCGGACGGGAGGACGGAAAGCTCATGGTGGCGGAGTTGAATGAAGGCCTGAAGGTGCTTTTCGAGCGTGATTTCGGAAAGCGGATTGTGGCCTCGCCAGTACCGGTGGGAGACCGAATCCTGCTGCGTAACGACAGCCATCTGATGTGCTTCGGTAACAAGTAAGGAACCGCGATGCTGCCGCTGATCCTCAGAGTCTCCCTTGCTGTAGCGCTGACGGGCTCATTCGGCTCGCTGTGCGCTCATGAGGTCAAGCCTCTTGCTTCGGGGCAGTTGGAAGAATACAAGCTCGACCCTGCCTTTTACAAGAAGGGGACCTGGGTGCAGGATATCCTAATCGCGACCTCGGAGAAGGTCAGCGATGCGGCACATCTCGAGGCGGCCTATCAGTTTGAGATGATGATGAAGAGCATCATCCCGGAAGTCGCGCAACGGGTCAGGGAGCGTAAAGTGTTGTGTATTCTTGTCGCTCATAACGAAGTGACCTCGGAAGTGCCTCAGTTCACGACCGATAAGACGGGAAAGGAGCTCGACTTCTATAACTGGCGAAGCAGGGGGTTTCTCACCTGGAAGACCGGACGTCCTACGGTGTTTTTTGCCGAAGAGGATGTCCTGGAGTTCGAGGGTGGAATGCAGATAGAGAGTATCCTGATTCATGAATTCGGGCATGTCGTCCACGGGGCCGGTTTCAGCAAGAAGCAGCAGGAGAAACTTACTGTNGCTTACAAGGGAGCGCTTGCAAAAGGGATCTGGCATGATGGGCGGGCAGCGCAGCGGTTCCGCAGGATCAAGGGAGATGACCGAGTAGAGTTGTTTGGGGCGCTGCGCGAGTGGTTTCCGGGGGAATCGCCGGAATTACTAAAGCGGTGTCTGAATNGCGGAGATATTCTCGTCAACGGCAAGCCAACNCATNCCGCNGTNAAGGTNANNGGNCAGGACAAGGTGCTCATTGTNTTTGGTGGNAAGAAGCGGTGTTACGCAGCGTCGAACCGTGCGGAATACTGGGCCGAGGGATTTCAGACCTGGTATGACACCAATCGTACGATGGATCATGACCACAACCACATTCACCGTCGGGAGCAGCTCAAATCTTATGACGAGGGGCTGGCTGCCCTTTGTGAGGAAGTCATGGGCAATCCCAAGTGGCGCTTCGTGTCACCGCGAAAGCGGGCGGGGAAGGACCATCTGGAAGGCTATGATCCGAAAACGGCGCCGGTGGTGGTGAGTCCGGAACATATCGATAACGCGGCCTACGATTATTATGACAAATACTGGTTCGATTACTGGCAGAGGCTCTATGACAAGCATGGGTTGAAACGTCCGGTTGTTGATAAGAATGGGAGTCAGAAGTAGAGCGGGAAGTGAAGCGGACGGTCCGGGAGTCGAGAGGAATCGAATCCCCCGCACGAGCACGTCCGGACTTAGGAGATGGTATGGCGGGACTCTTGTGCCGAAGACCATGGTGCTCATGCTGCTCCTTCCGGGATCCGCCGTGGCAGACGACGACCTCGTGTTTTTCGAGTCCAAGATCCGTCCTCTCCTGGCCGCCCACTGTTACGAATGTCACTCGACACGATCCAGCGAGGTGAAAGGGGGGCTCTTGCTCGATTCCAGAGCAGGGCTCGCGCAGGGTGGAGATTCCGGGGCGGTAATTGTGTCGGGGGATCCATCAAGGAGCCTTTTACTCAGGGCGCTGAGTTACCGGAACTCTGACCTGCAAATGCCACCCACAGGGAAGCTAAGCGATGAGAAGATTGCACTGCTTGAGGAATGGATACGGCGCGGGGCTCCTGATCCGCGCGATGAACCGGCCCGTGAGGTGAAGGAAGAATCCGGTATCGACTACGAAGAGGGGCGGAAGTTCTGGTCGTTTGTGCCGCCGCGGAAACATGAACTTCCTGCTGTTGAGGCCACGGCGTGGCCCCGCAATTCGATTGATCATTTCGTTCTGTCCCGGATAGAAAACTCAGGATTGGCGCCAGCGGCAGTTGCAGAGCGTCGAATTCTGGTGCGTCGGGCCTATCTCGATCTGCATGGGTTGCCGCCGACAACAAAGGAGATACAGGATTTCGTTCTCGATGATCGACCAGATGCCTGGGCGCGCCTGATCGATAAANTGCTAGCGTCTCCCCGTTATGGCGAGCGTTGGGGAAGGCACTGGCTGGATGTTGCCCGCTATTCCGATTCCAACGGAATGGATGAGGATATCGCGCATCCAGAGGCGTGGCGCTACCGCGACTATGTGATTCGGTCCTTCAACGAGGACAAGCGGTTTGACGATTTCATCGTGGAGCAGATAGCCGGTGATCTGCTGCCCGATGATTCACTGGAGCAGCGGCGTGAGCAGGTCGCTGGACTGGGGTTTCTCTCGGTGGGTCCAAAGATGCTCGCCTGCGACGACCCCGATAAGATGCGGCGGGATATTGTCGATGAGCAGCTGGATACCACCGGACGTGCCTTCATGGGAATGACTCTGGGATGCGCCCGTTGCCATGATCATAAATTCGACCCGATTTCCATCGAGGATTATTATGGACTGGCAGGTATCTTTCTCTCTACCAAGACCCTCACGAAATATACAGTGGTGGCGCACTACCATCAGTACGACCTGACCGATCCGGGGGTGGTGGAACGGTGGGAANAAGTTGGCAGGTTAGAGAAGAAGAAGGGTGACGAGAAGACACCGGAGGAAGAAAAGAAGGCTCTGGCAGAGAGAGTTGCAGAACTGAAGAAGGACCTGCCTCCNAGACACAGGGTGATGGGGGTGACGGAGGATGCGGTGGCGGATACGAAGGTGCATCTCAGGGGAAATTACATGACTCTGGGAGCGAAGGTCCCGCGCAGGGTGCTGCCGGTGATTGAAGGGTTCGATCAGCCGGCAATGCCCCTCAAGCAAAGCGGGCGGCTGGAATTCGCCCGGTGGATTGCCAGTCCGGAGCACCCACTTACCGCGCGCGTCATCGTCAATCGCCTCTGGCGCTGGCATTTTGGCAGGGGTCTGGTCCCCACTCCGGATAATTTCGGAGTTCTTGGGGAGCTGCCGTCACATCCCGAACTCCTCGACCACCTTGCGCTCACATTCATCGATAAGGGTTGGTCAATGAAAGCGATGCACCGGAAGATCATGCAATCGTCAACCTACCGGCAGGGTTCGAAAGCGCAGGAGGCTCTGGAGAACGATCCGGACAATACACTCTTTGCCCGCTGGAAGCCCCGGCGGGTTGAGGCAGAGGTGATTCGTGATTCGATCCTTTATAAGTCGAATCGTCTGGAACTGACCATGGGAGGAGGGTTTCTCCAGCGAAAACCCACCGAATATATCGACAAGGGGAAGATGAAGGAGTGGATCCAGAGCCCAAGGAGGTCGGTCTATCTCCCGGTGATCCGGAGTGCCGGTTACGATGAGCTGAACTCGTTCGATTTCGCAGATCCTTCTGTCTCCAATGGTAATCGCAAGAGCTCCACGGTTACCCAGCAGGCCCTCGTGCTTATGAATAGTCCGATGGTTCACGCGTCCGCTGCGCGCATAGCGGAGGTTATGATTGAGGCGACGAGAGGGGCCAGCAGTGGCCAGCGGGCCGATTGGATGATTCTGCATTATTACGGGCGACCTGCCCGGCCAGAGGAAATGTCCCGAATCGAGAGAGCACTGGAGTCATCGCAAGAATCCAATGTGTCCGAGGAGGAGGCATGGGCAAGCGTGGCCCGGGTCTTAATGGCGAGTAATGAATTCCTGTATCTCGAGTAGATTAGATCCGATCTCTTCGTGTCTTTGACATTTTTATCGTTTATCACCATACTCTCGCTGTCCCTTTCATGAGTAGTCTCTGTCAGAACCGTCAGCCCCGACCACTCACGCGACGGGAGATGCTAGGGTCGTCCTCGGCTGGTTTTGGGGCGCTCGCCCTGCAGGCTCTCATGGGGCAGGAGGCCCTCTCTGCCTCAGCGCTTAGTCCCAAGCCGGCTCCATCACTGGCGCGCGCCAAGCGAGTCATTTTCGTCTTCATGCATGGAGGGCCGTCGCAGGTGGACCTTTTCGATCATAAGCCGCAATTGACCAAGGACGACAATAAGCCTCTCCCCTTCGAGAAGCCGCGCATTGTTTCGGCGAAGACAGGGAACCTGCTGGCTTCACCCTGGAATTTCTCCAAGCATGGGCAGACGGGGGCAGAGGTGAGCGAGATTCTTCCTCACCTGTCTTCCATCGTGGACGACCTCTGTATCGTGAAGTCGATTCACGGGTCCAACTCTCGTCATGGGGGTGCTCTGTTGGAATTGCATACGGGCTCTGATACGTTTACCCGCCCTGCAATGGGCTCCTGGATCAACTACGGACTGGGAACCGAGAACCAGAACCTGCCCGGCTTCATCACGATCGACCCGACCGGGGGGCATGGAGGGTCCAATGCGTGGTCTTCCGCGTTTCTTCCCGCCCACTACCAGGGAACCCGAATTGGTGGAAAGGGGAGGGGAATGACGGTGCCCTTTATCAATAGCCCCCTCAAGAGTCGGGATCTGCAGCGCCGGGAGCTGGACCTCCTGCGAGGGATGAACGAGGGACATTTGGCCAACAGCGCCGGGGATTCCGAGTTGGAAGCCCGGATTGCTTCCTACGAGCTGGCCTTCCGGATGCAGATGGAAGCTCCCGGGGTGCAGGACGTCTCTGAAGAGTCCGAGGCGGTGAAGAATCTTTACGGCATGGACCAGGACAATACCCGTAAGTTTGGGGAGCAATGCCTCATGGCCCGCCGTTTCAGTGAAGCCGGCGTTCGGTTCGTGCAAGTGACCCATCGTTACTGGGATTCGCATGGAAATCTTCGTAAGGAGCATGCCCGGCTGGCTGGTGAAATGGACAAGCCGGTGGCTGGGTTGATCACCGATCTCAAGCAGCGGGGGTTACTCGATGAGACGCTGGTCTTATGGGGAGGCGAATTTGGTCGGACTCCGGTAGCTCAGGGGCGTGACGGGCGGGATCATAACCCTCACGCCAATACCATGTTCCTTGCCGGGGGTGGGATCAAACCAGGTATCCAATACGGCGCAACAGATGAGTATGGCTACTACGCTACGGAAAACCGGGTTCATTTCCACGATCTACACGCCACCATCCTTCACCAGCTGGGAATTGATCACAAGAAGCTCACCTATAGTTATGCGGGTCGGGATTTCCGGTTGACAGATGTCCACGGACGGGTGGT
>PBAI01000044.1 GCA_002715825.1 Roseibacillus sp.
ATGGGAAGAAGGGAGAAGCTGTGAGAGAAGATTGCAGGTTTCAGACGGGAAACCATCCGGAATCTGCGGGATGGAACATCCGGGAGGTCACTTCCGGGCCTCCCGGAAATCGGGGAGAAGATCTTCCCGGTAGCGTTTGGCGAGGTCTTTCAACTTCGCGAGACGGGTAGGGTCTCGATCGGCCAAGTTGGTGGATTCTCCGGGGTCTTCTGCAAGGTTAACCAGCAGGTAACCCGGCGCCTTGCCATTTTTCCACGGAGTGACCTGATCGAGAGGACGGTGTAACAGTTTCCAGTCGCCCTGCCGTACAGCCCATGGTGCGTTCTTGTTTCGGCTGAAGTCCTGAGTCCAGAAGAAGTCCTTGTGTGGAGACGGAGTATCGGAGGAACCAATCACGGAGCTGATGTCTTTTCCGTCCAGCTTCATGTTCTTGGGCAGAGGAGCTTCGGCCCACTTCGCCAGCGTGGGATACCAATCGCAGCCGGTGACGAATTGTTTCCTGACCTCACCTTCTGGAAGGGTGCCCGGCCAGCTTATGATCGAGGGGACCCGGAGCCCGCCCTCAAGGAAAGAAAATTTATGGCCTCGGAAAGGCCCCGAGCTGCCACCACCTCCAAAAGTGCGTTCTTCGACTGAGTGCCCGTGATCGGACTGAAGGATGACAATAGTGTTCTTCCGTTTGCCGGTCTTGTCGAGATGCCCGACCACCTGGCCGATCAGTTCGTCCATGGTGGAGAGAAAGGCGGCATATTTGTCGCGAGGATGGGCCAGTTTTTTGCTGCGGTAATGGGCTCGCCATTTATCAGAACCCTGCAGTGGGTAGTGCGGCCAGTTGATCGCCCAGTAGATGAAGAACGGGCGCTTGTCCTCGCTGGAAATGACAGCCTTGGCTTCCTCTACCATGAGGTCCCCGAAACCTTCCCCATCCCGCCAAACCTCCCGGCCATTGCGCCAGAGGTCGTGCCTGTTCGGGCCGTTCCAGTAGAAAAAGTGGGAGTAGTTGTCGATGCATCCTCCCATGTGACCAAAGGAGGAATCAAAGCCCTGAGCGTTGGGCATGGTTTCGTCGGTGTAGCCAAGGTGCCACTTGCCAACATGGTGAGTTCGGTATCCTGCATCCTTGAGAGCCTCCGGGAGAAGATAGAGACCAGGAGAGAGGCCTTTGCCACCGCGCGAAGACGAAATGTTTCCGGGGGCGCCGAGGCGCATGGGGATGCATCCGCCAAGTAGACCGGCCCGTGAGGGCGAGCAGACTGCGGCCGGGGCCAGCATCTGGGTGAAGCGTACTCCCAGTCTGGCGAGGCCGTCCATGGCCGGAGTCTGGAGGTCCAGTGCTCCGTAGCACCGGGCGTCCGCAGACCCCTGATCGTCGGTGTAGATGAGAAGAATATTGGGTCTCTCCGCAAGGGACTTCTGGGATTGAAGGAGACCGAAAAGGAGCAACAAGAGGACTATCTTCCAACGTAAGGACATGAGTTTTGGAGCTAGAATAACAGAAAGATTCAATCAAGCGTAAGCTTAGAAACCAGGAAGACCCTCGCGGATGCGTTCGGAGAATGCCGGATCTTCGCGCGCCTTTCCCGCAGCTTCGTTGATGGAGGCCCTTCGGATAAGTTCTTCAAGTGGTAGTCCATCTGTGACAATGACCCCCCGTTCGTAAAGAAGAGATTCCATGAACCCGTTGAGGATGATCCGGTAGTCGAAGGCTGGCCGTTTGCCGGTGGAAGCCTGCCGCAGGTAACTGGTAGTACAGTTGGCTGTGAGGCTGTTGTAGAAGCGCGGATTCTCCTGAAGTGCGTTCATGGCGGTGATGGTCTCATGGAATATTTCGCGGATACGTTCGAGTGGATAAGTCAATCGATAGAGACGCACTGGTTCTCCACGGACCACGGCTCGCTCCTGCAAGAAGTCTCGCTCGTCACCGACAAGGTAGATCAGGTCGTATTGTTTGTAGAGGCCTTGGAGGGGAGAGAAATCCTGACCTTTCCGATAGCGAATCTCGACTGAAAAGGCGATGTGTCCTTCCTCGCCAAAATCGAAGCTGAGGAGAGGGTGAGCGAGAGGGCTGCTGGCAAGCTCATGGTGGATGAAGTCGAGGCCTTCCAACTTGGAGAGATCCACGGTGCGACTTTCCCATCGGTTCAGGGCCTCGCCTTTTTTGTCATACTGGAAATGACGGAAATTATGAAAGGTCACCAGGTTTCCTTCAATAAGAGCGGAGGGCATGCGGGAAGCTCCGGGTTTCCAGTCTGTCCGGGAGGCCGGTTTTTTGAGAGACCAGGGAACTGCGACGATAGCGATAGAAATTATCCAGCCCAGAAAGCGTCGTCGGCTCGAGCCCAGTGCGACCAAAGTCAGAAGCACGACCGAGGCGTAACCGATAGCGAGGAGGGCGCGACCCCATTGCCCTTCGTTTGGCAGGGGAGCATCATAGTAGACCGCTCCGCTGGCCCATGCGAGGCCAAGGAGATACAGGAGCGCGCGCAGGAGTCCGAGTAGATTACTGGCGATTCGGCGTCCTGCACCCTTGATAGATGTCCTCGATGATGCGGATTCTTCCTTCACGGCACTGGTCATCACCGTCTCTATCGTGAGCCCGTGGAGGGTTCATTCCAAGTCGGAATCGCCGATTGCGAATGGCGGGGTGTGGTGAGTAGAATGGCGGCATGTCGTGGAGGCATCGGTCACGGGTGACGCGGGGTGCTGTGTTTATCTCGCAGAGCTCCCTGCTTGTGGTTGGCGTTGTTGCTTACGTGATGCACGCTCAGCTGGGAGGCGCCGTCTGGGTGATTGCGCTGGCCTCTCTGGCAGGGATTCTTGCTTCTCTGTTCATGGTCGCGGGCTGGGGAGCGGAGGAAGAAGCCGACAAAGCGTTGCGTTTGACCGAGGAGGCAATCCGGCAGGAAGCGAAACGTCTAGATTCTCGGAGGGCAGAGATCGGCAAGGTGCTCATGGCGTATGGGGAGTGGATGGAGTTTCCGGACTTTGAGGAACTTCACAGAGTGGAGTGGGCAACTCCTGAGCGTTCAGCTCAGGATGCAGAAATTGTGGCTCTGCTGGAGGGGCAGGCGGATCTTGTTCTCCAGAGAATTTCAGAGGGGAAATACTGGGACGGGGGTCAGTTGGAGACCCGGCTCCTGCTGAATGACCTCGGGGATTTCGTAGAAAGCATTGCGCGAATCTACAACCCACAGTCGGGGCAACCCCTGCTGGAAACCAATCTGGAAGAGCTGCTCAAGGCCTTAAACCGGGTTTCGCTGCAGATAATCCTGCTGCTGGAGGAGGTTCCACTGCTGGACGTCAAGGATTGGAATCTCCGACAGGTAGCGGACAAGGTTCGTACTGCAAGCAAGGTAGTCAGGAAATACGAGGATCTTCAGCCCATTCTCAACCCGGTACGCTATCTCTGGCAGGGAAGTAAGTTTCTTCTCGCTTCCAACCCCATCCTTGCCGCGGGCTGGATTGCTGGCTCAAATCTTGTGCGGGAAGGAGCCAAGAAGCTCGGGAAGCGCACTCTCGATGGATATCTTCTGAGTGTGGTGCGGCAGGTGCTCGGAATAATCGCATGGGAGACGGCGTCGATTTATGACCGGACCAACCGCTTCAGAGACCCGGAATGGGTATACGGGGTGGAGCTGGTTCATCTCATTAGTGAGTTTACACTCGAACGAGAAAGTCTGCGCGCTGCCTTTTCGGAACTGGGAGCCCTCGCCTTGCGTAGCAGTTACGACCGAATCTTTCTCTACCGGTGTGTCGCCCAGCACGTTAGTCCCAAGCCGGAGCGCTTTATTCAGACTGATCTTATGACAGAGGAGAGGCGCGGAGAGATTGCGAAAGCTCTGAACGAGTTCTGCTGCAAGCACCTTGAGGAAGGCAGGGGAAAGAAGGCCGATAAGTGGCGTAGGGAACTTGGTCGACGTTTGGCTGTCGACATGACGGTCCAAGAGGGCCCGAATGAAAAGTGATCCCTCGATTGTTACCGTGATTTTACCTGCCGCGAGGGCCTCCTCCTCCCGGTCGTCCGCCGCCACCACCGCGCCCGTCAAATCCCCGGCGCTCTGCCGTAATGGATTCGATGGCTTCCTGGGGAAGGCCACTGGTTTCGATCCATTGACTGGCAGCCTCCCGGTCGCGGTAGAACCAGCTGCGCGCGACCTGAGTAAGGGTATCAACACGCGTCTCCACATTGGAGATGGTCTCAGCCCACTGGATAGCGGTGGCGGGCTCCTCCCTTGAGAGGGTGGTGGAAAATTCTTCTACGGCGGAGTCCCGCGCGGTTGAAGGCTCCATGCCTGTCAGGAAATCTCCGGCTGCAGTGGCATCCCGCCGAGTCCATTCTTCAAAGGCTTCTCCATAAGCTTCGGCCTTGGCTGCATCAGGCAGAGAGTCCGCCCAAGTCAAAACTGCCTGCGGATCGTCCTCGGCCCACTCGTCGGCTACCCGGTTGACCGCTCGCTGCCCCGCTTCATCACCCGCATACTGGGTTACCCACTCGACCGCGCTTTCAAGATCGTCACGGACTGCAGATTCGGCAACGCGGGAGAGAGCCCCTCCCCGGAGATTGGGATCACTGATCGTGTCGACCCAGGCCTTGGCGGAGTCTAATCCTTCCTCGAGCATTTCGCTTGCGATGGTCGACATGTACCAGTTTTGAGTTCGACCGCCATCTTCGGTCTGGGGGAGCGAGGAGACGTATGCCATCGCTTCATCGACCCCGTTCACCATCATTCCTCGCACCACCCCGAAGGAGAGCATGCTTTTCTCCCGATCGTCCTCTACGCCACTGACGTAGTTGGCGGCCGCCCTCCCGTCAGCAGTGGCCCATCCGGACAATACACTGACAAGGTCGATTCCCCCGCGTTCGCCTCCCCGGCCCCTTCCTCTGCCGCCTTCCTCACCTTCGCGCTCAGTACGCATGGCGGTGAGAGCCTTGATGGCTCCAGGCCCATCAATGCGGCCCCATGCGTGGGCCATGAGGCGGAGTTCATCATCTCCTGCGCCGCGCCCNCTGCGCCGGCCACTTTGAAGNGCAACGTAAGCAGCCTGAGCGTTCTCAGGAGTGAGATTTTCAAGAAGCTCGCTAAAAAGCTTCCGCCTCAGAATAGGGTCGTTCTCTTTCCGCATCTGTTCNATGGCCGCCGTCATGTTGTCAGAAGAGATCGTTNCACCAGAGATNTACTGAGAGAGAAATTCGTTCACTCCCCCTCTCCCGTCTGATGAGCTGCGCGGGGCTGCTGNAGGGCGGATTGGGCGGGAAGCAGCACCTGTGCTCTTGGACCCGCCTGCTGCGACACTACTNCCGCNATTGGCCNGGGAGGGCTTCGAAATCCAGCCGAGGCCGAAGGCCAGGCCGGCGGTAAGCAATAGAACTGGGATGAGAGCGGATCGTTTCATGGCTTCCTAAGACGTTTATAGAACGGGTCGATCTATAAAAGAGCAAACACGCCATGCGCGTAGAAGTTGCCCGAAAAGAGTCATCGAGGAGTTATCGNACTTGTGGGGTTCAGGCAAAATACGGACCAGAACNCCCAGAGCGGAATCATTTCCGTCAGCCAGNGAAGCGCTCCGCCCAGTAAGGTTCGCCNCNTCGTTCTCCGGTAAGCCCCGAGTGTGAAATACGCTGGCACCGGAGGGAGGGGTCCATAGGATCCCGATATGAAGAGCNCACTGCTTATCCGTATTTTTGCTGTTTTTCTAGCTGGGTGCTCGGTGTCCGCGGCAGCCATACCCAACATCGTCGTGATCATTGTGGATGACCTCGGATATGGTGATTTGGCCTCCTACGGAGCAGAGGATCTCCGGACCCCACATATTGACAAGCTGATGGCCGACGGAATGCGGTTCGATTCCTTTTATGCGAATTGTCCGGTGTGTTCCCCAACCCGCGCTGCGTTGTTGAGCGGGCGCTATCAAGAGCTTGTAGGAGTACCTGGAGTGGTTCGGACCCATGCGCCCAATAACTGGGGCTACCTTGCGCAGGATGCCGTCCTGCTTCCTCAGGTTCTCAAGCCNCTCGGATATCACTCTGCCATNATNGGGAAGTGGCATCTGGGGCTGGAAGAAGAGAACCAGCCCACGAGGAGGGGCTTTGATTTTTTCCATGGGTTCCTCGGCGATATGATGGACGATTACTATCACCATCGCNGGCATGGGAATCACTACATGCGGCGTAATGAGGAACCAGTTCATCCCAAGGGCCACGCGACTGACATTTTNACTCAGTGGGCNGTGGATTATCTTTCAGAGAGGGCTCAGAAGAAGACGCCCTTCTTTCTTTACCTCTCCTACAACGCCCCGCATACGCCCATTCAGCCACCCANTGACTGGCTCGAAAAGGTGAAGAGCCGGGAGGCAGGAATTAGCGGTCAGCGGGCCAAGCTCGTAGCCCTCATCGAGCATATGGACGAAGGAATCGGGAAGGTGATGGGGGAGCTNAGGAGAACGGGTTTATCAAAAGACACTTTGGTTTTCTTCGTGTCAGATAATGGAGGGCAGGCAAATGTCGGGGCGAATAACGGAGCCCTTCGTGGTGAAAAGCAGGAAATGTATGAGGGAGGACTGCGGGTGCCNGCCTGTGCGGTCTGGCCGGGCAAAATCAAGCCGGGAGGGAGGAGCAATTTCATTGCTGCCACGATGGACATTTTCCCCACTCTGGTCGAAGCCGCAGGGGCGAAGGTCGGGTATGCGATCGATGGGAGATCCTTCTTGCCCCTGTTGCTTGGAAGGGAGCAGCCAGCCTTTGACAGGGATCTGTTTTTTACCCGGAGGGAAGGGAACGAGCGCTTTATGGGTGAGTGTATCTGGGCCATGCGGCGGGGGGACTGGAAGCTGGTAAAGAACTCCCCCATGAAAAACTGGGAGCTATTCGACCTCTCGAAGGACCCTGGAGAGACGACCGATCTTGCGGGTAAGAACAGGGGGAAATACCGGGAACTTGGGGCGGCCATGAGGATCCACATCCAGAGGGGTGGGGCTATTCCGTGGCAGAAAAGCANGGAAGGNGAGNATCCCGCACCCTGAGGGCAAAAGCTGGGTAGTTCCAAAAGATCTGAACCCTCGAAAGATCCAGAGCGTCGCTCGAAAGTGCTATCTATAGCCACTTTTAAGACTGAATTCGAAACTTTCGAAGGAAAGGCGTGAGACCTGCGAGATTTTGTCTTAGTTCTCTCGCCTCAGAACTTTGAAATTCATGATGACCCGCTCGTTACTCGCCCTGCGGATTGCCGTCCTCGCTGTCCTTTTCGGATTTGTGAATGTGCAATCGCTCCCTGCCGCCCTCACTCTCGAGAAGCAAGATCGTATTTGCATTGTCGGAAGTGGTCTGGCGGATCGCATGCAACATGATGGTTGGCTGGAGACAGTTCTCCACACCGCATATCCAAAGCACTACCTGGCCATCCGCAACCTGGGGTATACCGGTGATACGGTCTGGAGTCGCCCCCGCAACAGAGGCTTTCCTTCTCAGGACCAGTATCTGAAAGACATCAAGGCCGACGTGATCTTTATCATGTTTGGNTACAATGAGTCTTTTGGCGGTGAGGGTGGACTGGGCAAGTATCGTGATGAGCTTGGCAAACTGGTGGATAATTACCGGAGTATGAAGCCCAACGGGAAGAGTGNTCCACGGATTGTNCTCTTTTCCCCAATCGCTCATGAGGATCTCGGGAACCCCAACCTTCCGGANGGGAAGGCGAACAATGCGCGCCTTGCAATTTACTCGGCAGCGACCAAGGAGGTCGCCGAGGCCAAGAAGACTGAGTTTGTCGATTTGTTCTCCAGTTCGGCAGACCTTTTCCGGGCTTCCAACGTGCCNCTCACTATCAACGGGATTCATTTGAACACGGAGGGAAACCGGCGCCTCGCGGAGGTTATCTCCAAGAATCTCNTCGGNAAGGAGATACCCGCGTCACCCAGCCTAGAGAAGGTTCGCAAGGCGGTGCTGGATAAGAACTGGCACTGGCATAACCGCTATCGTGCAACTGATGGCAACGATGTCTGGGGTGGACGCTCCGGCCTGAAGTTCGTGGACGGCCAGAGCAACAAGGATGTGCTCTGGCATGAGCTTTCCATGATTGATGTCATGGTTGCTAACCGGGACATGGCTGTCTGGGCTGCCGCCGGAAATCACAAACATGAGATTGATGACAGCAATGTTCCTGCGCCGATTGCGGTGAAGTCCAACGTGGGAGGAAAGAGCAGAAGTTCGAATGCCGGGAAAGAGGGGAATCTNGCGGGCTATAATACCGGTAAAGAGGGACTCGCCAAGTTGACGGTTCCCAAGGACATGGAGGTCAATCTCTTTGCCGATGAAAAAATGTTCCCGGANTTGATCAACCCGGTGCAGATGGCTGTGGACACCAAGGGTCGTCTCTGGGCAGCCGCCTGGCCGACCTATCCCAAGTGGGAGCCCCTCAAGAAAATGGACGACCGACTCCTGATCTTCCCCGACGAAAACCGGGANGGGGTGGCAGACAAGTGCATCACCTTTGCCAAGGTTCATAACCCGACAGGATTTGAATTCTGGAACGGGGGAGTTCTGGTTGCCTCCCAGCCGGATATCCTGTTTCTGAAGGATACGGACGGAGACGACGTGGCCGACGTGCGGATTCGCTTTCTGCAGGGAATTGGATCAGCTGACACCCACCATGCAGCCAATGCTTTTGCGATGGGGCCTGATGGAGCCTTCTACTGGCAGAGCGGGGTCTTCTTCCATAACGCTCACGAACATCCGTGGGGGGCGCCTCTGCACAGCGGNGCCTCCGCTATGTTCCGGTTCGATCCACGGCAGTACACGGTTACAGTCCATGCAGGNAACAGCCCGAACCCACACGGAGTTTGCTTCGACTACTGGGGTCGNCACTATGCCAACGATGGAACCGGGGGCCGCTCCTACCAGGTTCGTCCCGAGGGCAAGGGCTTCAAGATGCACGGCCTCGTGAAAAAGGAAGTACGGCCAGTGGCCGGCTCCGGGGTGGTTTCCAGTGCGAACTTCCCAGATGAATGGCAGGGTGATTACATTCTCGCCAACACGATTGGGTTCCTCGGGGTGAAACAGTATGACCTTGAGCCCAAGAATGAAGAGGATCACATGTGGGGAGAGCCCCGGCAGGATCTCATCAAGAGTTCTGACAAGAACTTCCGCCCCTCGGATGTGGAGTTTGGNTCCGATGGNGCTCTCTATGTTTCCGANTGGCACAANGTCATCATCGGACANATGCAGCACAANATCCGGGACCCCTCCCGNGATCANACTCACGGCCGGATCTANCGGGTGATCCACAAGGGCAAGCCTCTTCAGGAGGATGTCAAGGTGGACGGCGCTTCCCTCGATCAGCTCATGAAAAANCTTGAGCATCCAGTNGACGGNGTTCGCTACCGGACGCGGATCGAGCTCAGTGAGCGCAAGACAAAGGATGTGATAGCGGCCTGCAAGAAGTGGGCCAGCAAGTGGGATTCTGCAAAGGCGGAGCATGCCCATCACCTCCTCGAGGCTCTCTGGGTGCACCAGCAGCACAATGTAAGGGATGGAGAACTCCTTGGGAAGGTTCTGAACTCCCCGGTGTCCCATGCCCGGGTAGCGGCCAAGACCGTCCAGCATCTTTGGTATACAGCGGATCCCACCAAGGGCTCTGCTGCGGTGGAAGAGGTGAAGGTGACCAAGAACGATCCTCCCGGGGTTTTCAAGGACACCGATGAAGCCACGGACGTTCGGGTCGGAACCCTGCTCGAGCAGCTCAAGTTCGACATCAAGGAATTCGAGGTGAAGGCCGGCAAGAAGATCCGGATCCACTTCAAGAACTCCGACTATGTGCCGCACAACCTGGTGATCGTGAAGCCGGGGGCTGCCAACGGGGTGGGAGAGGCTGCCATCAAGCTGGGAGAAGCGGGTTTCAAGGCCCAGTGGATCCCCGAGCACGATGGGGTCATCGCCCATTCCAAGTTGATCGACTTCGGCAAGACCGAGGTGATCGAATTTACCGCTCCCGAGCAGGGAGGGAACTACGAGTTTGTCTGCACTTTCCCCGGCCACCACATCCTCATGCGGGGCGTGATGAAGGTGAAGTAGAGAGGCCCGAGAGACAATAGCTCTTCATTAAGTGGCGCGGGTGTGAACCCGCGCCACTTTCGTTACAGTCTCCTAAGCTTTCTGCGGGTTCCCCTTCAGAGAGTGGAAGGACTAGCGCAGCTTGATGGGGCTGAGGCCTGCTGCCCTTATGCGTTTGTCGAAAGCCCTCCGTTGTGTCGCGCGAGCCTCTTCACTCCCCTTCAGGCGGGCCCGGTTGGTGAACTGGCCGGGATCGTTCTTCATGTCGTAAAGCTCCTCGCTGCCATCCTTGTAACGAGTGTAGGTCCAGTTCGCGGTGCGCATCGAGGTGCCACTGCCATGGATGGAGAGGGCGCTTTCCTTCACCCGGGTGGCAGGGTCACGGAGGATGGGCAAGAGGCTAATACCTTGAAGGCCCTCGGGAGTCTCGAGACCGGCCGCTGCCGAGAGGGTGGGGAAGAGGTCAACTAGTTCAACCAGAGAGCTGGTGCGGCCTGGTTTGAGGCCGGGAAGCGAGATGATAAGAGGGACCCGGGTCACTTCCTCATGGAGATTACTTTTCTGCCAGAAGGTATGCTCACCGAGGTGATAGCCGTGGTCGCTGGTAAAGACGATGGCAGTTTTCTCGCGCAGGCTGAGACGGTCGAGCTCGTCGAGAATTCGCCCGACCTGTTCGTCCATGAAGGTTACTGAGGCGTAGTAGGCGGCCCACATCCGCTTCTGGTTATCGGGGAATTTTGCGATTCCGTTGAGGGCGGAACGGCTCCGGGTGATGGCGAGCTTGGGCATGTCGTCGAGGTCGTTGGGGACGGATTTGGGGAGGGTCATCTTCTGCCAGGGGTAGAGGTCGAAGTATTGCTCAGGCTGGACCATGGGGTAATGGGGACGCACGAAGCCTGCGGCGAGCAGGAAGCGCTTGTCCCTGTGCTTTCCAAGGAGCTCGATGGTCTTGCTGGCGGTCTTGTAGTCCGGTTGATCAGAGCCGTCGCCTTCGTAACTCACCGAGACGAACATGCGATGGGGCATACGGGTGGACTGCCGCCCTTCAAGCGACCTCGTGAAGATGTTCAGATTCAGGCAGGCGTAGTCGCCCGGGGTGTGAGCCTCCTTTCCTGGAGAGTTGAACTTTTCGGTCCACGTCGAGGGTATATCAAGCCCATCTGTTCCGGCGATGATGTCCCCGGGGACCCGCATGTGGTAAATCTTACCTGCTCGAGCGCTGTAGAATCCGTTGGCCTTGAAGTGCTGGCCCAGATTAACCCTCGCCTTGGCCCCGTGGTAGCGGCTGTGCATGAAGGAGGTGCGGGACGGAGCACAGGCAAGGCCCTGGCAGTAGGCTCGATCAAAGACCATCGCGCTGGCTGCAAGTCTATCTATATTCGGAGTCTTGCAGACTTTGTCACCGTAGCATCCAAGGACGCTGGCCTTTAGGTCATCAGAGATAAGAAAGAGGACGTTTTCAACCTTCGGAGTGGCGTGTGCGAAGGCCGGGAAAAGAAGGAAGAGAAGGTGTCGGAATGAGAGCATGGAGTTCAGGGGTGCAAGCTTAGTGATTTTGCTGAAGAGGGATCATGGCGGAGCAGTTCTGGAAGCTATCGATCCGCGATGGCACAAAAAATAACAAACAGGAAAATCAGCTATGTATAAAGAATTCTGATGTTCTGATGCATCTTCTTGTCAGAACGAAATAGACAAAAAAGATGGTAAGGACGATTGTCCGACTCAGAACTTAGGTAGAAAACGGGAGTCAAATAATTCAATCCGTTCCGTAGATCACGCAATGACCCGTAGAGAAGCAAAAGCGTTTTGCAATATCTCCCAACATAAGACGGGAAGGGTTAGGAGGCGGTGGCTTAAAAGAGAATTAAAAAAGGGCGGCTTCCATGCCTTGCTTGCTCGTCTAGAGGCCACAGGAGGCGAGCAACAAGAAACCTACCATTCTACTCGGAAAGAAGCACTTGAGAGCGCAAGATCAATTCTAAGCGCAGAGAGAAGCGTGGGTCAGGCTGAGGCTGAGTTCTCTGTGGTAAGAAGAGAGCAAATCTTTGCGCAAGCACTGGAGCTTGAAACCAAGGGTATCGATCCTTTTGTTGCCATGGGGCGTGGTGCAGCCGAGTTAGAGAAAGAGAGAACTGTAGCAAATAAAACTCTTGGTCATTACTGGCCAAAATATTTCCAAGAGAAACAGGATCTCAAGATAGATGAGCGTAGACTCTCTCATCTGAAGAGCATGGCTAAAAAGCTGCAAGAGAGTTCGGGTTTGATGAGTCAGCCGATTAAGGTCTTTCTCGAAGAAAAAGGGGCAAGAAGAGTGATTATAAATGCCTTTAAAAATAATCAGCAATGGGAAGCAAAAGCTACTCGCAGTCGAGTCTTGTCGGGTCTGAAGCTTTTTGTTGAGTGGATCGCTGAGACCGAAGATGGAGAGGGACTGTCCACGGCCACAATCAAAGAAGCCTTCAATAAAGATAGAGTTTTTAGGGCGTTACCTGCACCAAGTGCGCCAAGAGAAAATGTCGCAGCTACTATTGAGCAGGTGAAGAGCGTTGTTGAGTTCGTCAAGCATCATGGTCTAGGACCAAAAGAACATGGTGGACTTGCTGGGTGGCTAGTCGCCAAAATGTTTATGGGCTGTCGAACAGACCGCTTACACGGCAAAAGCGGCCAACATTCAAAAAGTGCCGGACTTGTCTGGAGGTGGAACCACTTCGATATAGAAGCTGGGAGCATCAATATCCCGAAGAATCTAACGAAAAACAAAAGGGGAATCCAAATGCCTATGTCAAGGTTCCCAAATTTGAAGGCTTGGTTGGCTTGGGCTAGAAAAATGGACAGGGTAACCGAGTCAAATGCTAGACTCTGCAACTACTCAGATACGGCAGTCGGGGACCATTTTAACAAGTGGGTGAATGAGCATAAAAAGGTTTGGGCGGTTGCTGATGGCAGAGGGAAAATAGACCTAAGAAGAACTATCACTGTCGGTAAGTCATATCACAACCTCATGCGCGGGAGTTTTTTAAGCTATGGTCTGGCGGTAGCGCACAATACGGATCATTGGGATGTAGACGATGTATCACGCATGATGGATGATTATAAATCTCACGATTCCTACGAAGACATAGGGATCTCTCTTGCCGTTGCTAAAGCTTACTTTGGGATGCGACCTGATGAACTAGACGCTACCTTAGACTGATGGGTCCGGCGCTCTGGATCTTATTGGGTCTCGCCATGGGCCTCTATCTTTCGCGCAGAGAAAAGCGCACTTTTTAAGTTCTTCGGGAATCTTGATAGTGAAAGGGTAAAGGCTTGAGGTAAGAGCGTGAAGNNNCTCNTGGNGAATCTCTCTCTNCCACTGCTCTTNGTGCTATCTNGCTGNGGTGATTCTGATGATNCNACNAGAGGNATCAANGAAAGGANNCCAAGTCNTCTACTGCTGGAAAGGCGAANAGGACANAGTNCTTGGNGNANAANNNCCTCTGTGGCTTTCNGANAAGACCNAAAATANNNTTACNGTGCGCAGNNCNAGACNNAGNNNANNNTACCTATTCAAAGTCGGAATNNNNTTGGATGGAANAGGCTNANNATNCGCNAGCCGATGCCCAAAAGAGAAGGAGAAGAGTAGCCCTTGGGANNCNCAAGCAAAGGACGGCTAATCTTCTTNGAGCATTAGGTGGGGAATTAGCNAAGGATCTNCAGGTTGTGCTTTGACAAATCCGTCAGGGCGCAACGACAAAGGAGGGTGAGAAAAATCNCACAGGTCAGGATCTCCGTCGTCACCAGCATATTCATCAAAATATTCATCAGNCGGTGGAGTAGACGGTGGATCAGAAGAGTGATCTACAGCACAGGAAGCCAACAATAGCGGGAGCAGTAACAGGGCTGGCTTCATTCGATTAGTCGCTGACGAGAGGAGGGCCGATGTTTTTTCAGTCCAGCAAGTGAGAGAACTTTAAATAGAATTTTAANTGGTAGAAATAGGGTAATAATTTAAATATAGCAGACTCCGAGNCCCCAAACGGGTATAATTTTAGCGGCTAATACCCCTTTAGAACTTTAAAAAAAGGCTTATTATCTAATGTTCTAAAAAACTCTTTTCTGCAATCTGATAACCATAAATATTTATTTTCGATAACTCGTAATGAGAAGGAAAAGAAAACGTCCCTGTTGCAATAAATGGGTTTCNGCCGGTGAAATAAGGAAGAAACGAGTGNGCCCACTCCCTTTTTAGCCTGGAGGTCCGCTTCTTTAACGAATCTAGGCTGCCGCCGCCACCCGCCTTCGGCGGGTAGCGGCCCCGCTNCGCGCCTCTCCGCGCACGCGCGCTATTTTTCTCGGATACACATATCCTGAAATCTGGGATCGGTCAGATATGTTACCACGGGAAAAACCAAATTTGNGCGATAAGCATTNCTTGTGAGAAAATCTTCTTTGGTAAAAACGCGATTCGCGGATTAAGCATCGTTGAGAAAATGCATATTGGGAGAATCAAAAATCAGAGATCCTGAGGCTGAAAACCAAGAGGATTCAGGCTAATTTTGCTCTATTAAGCCGTAACCTACCGTCTACTGGCTATTTGAGCCTCAATTTGGGAACCAGTAGCCTAACCTCAAGTAAAATATGGTAATAACTGGGTAAAANTCTTAAATATACGAAAATATCGGTATACTAGGTAAATATCATGAATAAATNTCATTATTTAGGGNTATTGGGCTCAAATCCGCAGTAACTCTGTAAATCCACAGAAGCGCCGGGATGTTTCCTGTGGTCGTTCAGGAAGAAGTTCCGAGTGAGAAAGGTGTTGCCGACAGACCTGAAAGAACTCCTCCTCCTCTCTTGTGCGAAGAATCTCATGGTCGAACTGCTCGTCGAGGCCCTGCGTGATGTAGGCGAGATACCGTTTCATCTTATGAACCTGTCGATCCGCCCGGTAGACTTTTACCTGTTCACGGGCGGTCTCTTCCCAGAGTTGCTCAATGTAGGAAAGAAGGTCACAGCCAGTGGGGGCCGGGACAGGCCTCTTGCTGTAAGACGCCCTTAACTGCTCAAAGAGCCATGGGTTGCGAATGGCTCCACGGCCCATCATGAGCCCNGCCGCTCCAGTGAGTGCCGCGGCTGCCCGCCCGGTATCCACATCGACGATATTNCCATTGGCAATCACCGGACAGGAAAGGGCCTCGACNGCTCTTTGGATACAGTGGGGATGGATGGGAGATTGGTAGCGCTCTNTNACCGTGCGACCGTGAATAGCAAGNGCGTCGATCTGATGCCGGCTGAANACGTCCAGCAACTNATCGAATTCTTCCGGAGTCTCGTAGCCTACGCGGGTTTTGACNGTGAATCTCCCCCTTATGGTTTGGCGCAATTCTCCCAGAATGCGATCTACCTTGGCGGGTTTGCGCAGGAGTCCCCCTCCTGCATCCTTNCGGCATACAACGGGAGCGGGGCATCCCAGATTAAGGTCGACCCCGGCCACCGGGTGCTCTTCCAGTTCCCGCGAGCTTCTCACCAGAGAGGGAATATCCTGCCCAATCATCTGGGCAAAAACTGGTTTTCCGGTAGGGTTTTCATCAATGCTTCGCAGGATGTATGGCTTGAGCCGGGAGTTCTCGTAAACCCGGAAATATTCCGTGACGTAGACATCGGGCCCCCCGAATCGCTCCATAACCCTCATAAAGGGCAGATCGGTCACGTCCTGCATGGGTGCGAGGACGAGCAGGGGACGATATTCTGGGAGGAAGTCCTGCATGCTGCGTTGCGAGTTAACAGGATGTAGGGGCGCTTGGGGAGGGTAGAGTGCTGGATCTTTGATCGAGAGGATCGTAGAATGATGCGGTGTCGTGGAGAGTGCTAATACTTGGATTGGTTGTGTTGAGCAATGCGGAGGCCAGCCTTCCGGACATCTCGACGGTGAAACCTGATCTTGTTGTTCCTGCCCTGCTTGGAGAGAAGCCCGGGGCGGGCAGGCGGGTGAAACAGGTTCTTCCTCAATACGAGGGAACTGAGGTATATCACATACTCTATCTCCCAAGAGACTGGCGCCCGGGGCAACGCTACCCGGTGNTGGTGGAATATGCGGGGAATGGTCCCTATCGAAATCGGAATAGAGATCTCAGTAGTGGACGAGTCGAGGGCAGCCGGATGGGATATGGGATTTCAGGAGGAGACCATTATATCTGGCTGTGCCTGCCATACTTGAACGGGAAGAGTAGTGCCAATGTCAGACGATGGTGGGGGAGTAAGCCAGAGTATGATGCTCTTCCGACGGTCGATTACTGCCTGAAGGCGGTAAGGTATATCTGCTCAGAGTTCGGGGGCGATTCGGAGCGTCTAACGCTGTGTGGTTTTTCGCGGGGAGCAATCGCGTGCAACTTTATCGGACTTTATGATGACCGCATCGCAGGGCTGTGGCGTGCNTTCATTCCCTACAGTCATTATGACGGAGTTCGCAAATGGGGTTATCCGGGCTCCGACAGGTCCTCTGCACTNCGACGATTACGCCGGCTCGGGTCCAGACCACAGTTTGTGTGCTCGGAAGGGAGTCAGTTTAAGGAGACGGCGCAATATCTGACTGAGACTGGGGTGAAAGGAGCCTTCACGTTCCGCGCTACGGGGTTTCGTAACCATAGCGACTCGTGGCTGCTACGGCCCTCTCCGGCGCGGGCGGCTTTGAGAAGCTGGCTGGGCGAGGTCCTGAAGTAGGAAGAACGGGCATCGGGGGAGCGACCCCAATATTGCATCTGCACGGCGGAAAGCGGCTGGCCCCNTAAATGGAGCCCAAGCCCACCAGAAACAGCCAGTGAGTCAGCACTCCGTAAACCAAAGTCAGTGGAATTGTGATTTTTGTGCTCCCCAGCAGACCGTTATGACCCCGATTGGATAATGCGTGGCCAATGAGCCAAATTGCTACCGCCGCACACAGGGGTGCCCAGAAAAATAGCGCGAAGGCATCTACCTGAATACAATCACCACTGAAATTGATGTAGCAATATCGACCGGTCCAGGGAGGAATCGCCACAATGGCTGGAATCAATATTCCGATNAGAAATCCACCAGGCGTCTTTGGNTCGTATTCTGCCATGGACTCGGAGATTTTCTGCAGAGAGGTTATTTCCTGATATATTCCGGATTTTCACGGGGAAGCTTGGCCCCGGTTTCCTTGAGGCGTTGGAGGAGGAGAGTATCGAGTTCGCTGACTCTCTTAGGCATTTCGGCGGCGAGGTTTTTTGACTCTCCGAGGTCCTTTTGAAGGTCATAGAGCTCGAAGGGGCCGCCCCAGAACTTGATGAGCTTTTGATTGCCCTCGCGGATGATGCTGTAAGGTCCCGGTGCGTGTCGGTAGTGCGGAAAATGCCAGAGGAGTTCGTTTCGATTGAGCTTGGTCGTTCCACCGGACTTCAGGTGAGGCATCAGGGAGAGACCGTCGATGGCACGGTCATCGGGGAGCTTGCCTCCAGCGGCTTCCANTACCGTGGGAAAAATATCGATTGAGCACACTGGGACATGACTGATTTTTCCAGCGGGGATTGTTCCAGGCCAGCGAGCAAGGAAGGGAACCCGGATTCCTCCTTCATAAGCGTAGCCCTTACCGCTGCGGAGGGGTGCGTTTTCTGTGGGTGATCCGTTGCGGTCCAGACCACCATTATCACTGGTGAAAATAATGAGGGTTTCTCTGTCAATACCGAGGTCCTTGAGCGTAGTCAGGATCTGCCGGGTGGAATCATCAATGGATTCGACCATCGCGGCATACTTGGCATTATTTGGCTTCTTGTCGCGCTGGTATTTGGCGGCGACCTCGGCAATTGCCTGAATCGGAGTGTGGACCGCGTAGTGGCCAACCATCAGGAAGAAAGGTTTCTTTTCCTTGTGCCATCCCCGGATAAGAGCCTCTGCTTCATCAGCCTCGCGGTGGGTGAGATATTCTCCTTTTTTGCGCCCGGGGAGATTGTGGATTCCCTCTCGGAGAGTTTCGTGTCGCCCCTTGGGTTGATTGAAGGGGTCGAAGTAACTGGGAGGTTGACCATAGTCGCAGCCCCCCTTGTTTTCATCATAACCCTGTCCGGGAGGAAACCACGCGGGGTCACCAAGGTGCCACTTTCCAATGTAGCCGCTGCGGTAGCCCCGTCCGCGGAGTGCTTCGGCAATTGAAACTTCCTCGTGTTCCATCCAGTAGGGATTTGGTGGGCAGAGGAATTGAGTGTTCCTGCCTCCGACATACTTTGTTGGGTTTTGGGCCGGGGTGCCGATACGGCCTCTCTGGAAGCGGGAGCGAATCCAGTCAGTTACTCCTATCCTGTGGGGGTATCGGCCAGTTTGAAGCGCTGCGCGGGTTGGGGAACACACTGCGCAGGCCGCATATCCGTTGGTGAAGCGCACGCCCTCGGTGGCGAGGCGATCAATTGCGGGGGTCCGGTAATAGTCACTGCCCTGACAGGAGAGGTCCATCCAACCCATGTCGTCCACGAGGATTACAATGACGTTGGGCTGATCGGCAGCTGGTGAAAGGAGGGGGAGGCTCGTGACAGCAAGCAGGAGGACGAAAAGAGATTTCATGTCTGGATCGTATTCAGTTCTGGTGCAGGGGAAAGTTAAGCTCTCTGGCGCCGGGGTTGCAATGAGTGGTTGTCAACCGTCACTGGTGGCGAAACGCCGCCGTGGGNTTCATTCGAGAAGCTCTGATGGCGGGATAGAGGCCGCTGATAGCACCAACGATGGTCGCAAACATGATAGTGAAAACTACCGCATCCGGTGCAATTTCAATTCGAATTGCGCTTCCGATAGAGGGAAAGAGGTAGAGGAGTTCGCGGGCTGCGAAGGCTAGCAAGACTCCAAGCGTCCCTCCGGTGACTCCGAGAAGCGAGGCTTCGAGAAGAATCATTCTCCGGATACGGGAGGCCTTCCATCCGATCGCCCGCAGGACGCCGATTTCCATCGTTCTTTCAAACACACTCATGAGCATCGTGTTCATCACACTGGTCAGGCCTACGACCATTGCGAGCAGGGTGACTGCAAGGGTCATTCCGCGGACGGCCTTGGTGGTCGAGTTTTGCTGAGCGGACTCACTGGCAAGGCTTGCCGAGAGTTCAGGATGGATAGCTTCAATTTCCTGAAGGATCGACCGTGCTTTCGAACTCTCTATTCCCGAGTCAAAACGTATATTTAAAAAATTGATCTTTCCGACGTTATCGCTTTTGTCCTGCATCACCTTGAGCGGGATGAGAACAGCACCGGACTCAATCATGGATGCGCTCTCGTAAATTCCACACACGGGAAATTTTGACCCGTAGAGAAGCAGCGTTTCTCCGATTCCCTTGCCGAGCGCCTGAGAAGCGGATTTGCCGAGGAGAATGACCTGCTCGTCGGGGCGCTGGGGCATGCGGCCTTCGACAATCTTGAGATGGTTCCAGATGTAACTGTTCCACTCCCAGCTTGTGATGAGAACCATGGGAAGATTTCCGACGGGAACAAGACTGCTGAGGACTCCTCCGCTGCTTTCGATTCCAGGGAGAGAGCTTACCGTGAGAGCGATCTCCTCAGAGAAGGGAGCGGGAATCGGGCTGCCGGCTGCGATCCGGTTGATCACGGCATCCGTGCCACGGGCGTTCATGGTCTGGTCCCAGCCCCTTTCAAATCCACGAGCCAGCCCCATCAGAGCCACGATAGCCATCATGCCGACGGCGATCCCAAGTAAGGTGAGGGCCGTNCGCATACGCCTCGCCTTGAAATTTCGGATGATCATCGGGAGAAGATTCATCGGTGAAGAGGAGGTGCAGGAGCAGCGTGCTTAACCATTCCATCGCGCATGTGGATCTGGCGCGAAGCATATGCTGCGGTGGTTGGGTCGTGTGTTACCAGCACGAGGGTCATNCCGGTCTCCTGGTGGATGCGGGAGAGTAATTCCATCACCATTGCCGCAGAGGCTCTGTCCAGATTGCCTGTTGGCTCATCGGCAAGGAGCAGTTCTGGCTGGTTGGCGAGGCTTCTTGCGATTGCCACCCGTTGACGTTCTCCACCAGAAAGCTCCGGAGGCCGGCTATGGATGCGATCTTCAAGCCCCACCTCGGAGAGAAGGTGGGCTGCTCTCGGGGCACGTTCACTTTTATGCATCGAACTTTCCACCATGGGCACTTGGACGTTTTCCGAAGCCGTCAGAGTGGAAAGGAGGTGAAAAGACTGGAAGACAAAGCCAACCTTCCGGGCGCGGAAAGTGGAGAGGTCGCCCATTCCGGAGAGAGCCTCCCCACGGAAAAAGATTTCTCCGGAATCGGGGCTGTCCAGTCCGCCGAGCATCTGGAGGAGCGTCGTTTTGCCGCTTCCGCTCGAGCCGGTTATGGCAATGAAGTCTCCTTCCTCGACCTTCAGGTCAACTCCGCGGAGGGCTTGAATCCTGCCATCTTCATAGGAGCGTGTGACTGCGATNGCCTCTGAGAGGCACTGGCTGGGAACTACTTCCATTTGGCCAACTTTTGCGAATCATGACTGTGGCCGCAATTGCAGAATCTGAGATAGAGCGTAGGACTCTGCTCTGGAGAGGAATATGCCGGGAAGCGCCACTGGAGCAGGAATTATGAGGAGAGTCAGGTGGTTCATTGGGCGAAAAGGATTGGAAGTNCCGACTGGGACTGCAAAAACCGACTNTCTGTTTTTATTTNCCGAGAACCACTCTGGAAAATATTCTTTTCNCCCCGAATACTCGCCATTTAAGCACTGGGGCCTATATTGACCGAAAGCATGGACTCCACCCAAAAACGACCAGCGGGCACCCTTCAGGACCTCGACGAGTGGGAGGACGACCTTATCAGGCGTTATCCTGAGCACTCCGAGAAGGACCGGAGATTTCGTGCCTACGAAGCGGAGGCGCGGCCCGGGGTCAGGGAGTTCTATCGTCTCAACCATCAGCACCAGACCATGGATTTTGTCCGGCAGAAGCGTGCGGAGTATCTTCCTCTGGATAAACGCCGGATGACGGTCTGGGAGGCTTTNGAATATCTGAATACTCTCGTCGATGACAGCGATCCCGATATCGACCTTCCTCAGATTGAGCACCTGATGCAGACGGCTGAGGCGATACGGCACGATGGACATCCCCGCTGGTTTGTTCTCACTGGTCTGATCCACGATCTCGGAAAGATCCTCTGTCTCTTTGGCGAACCTCAGTGGGCTGTTGTTGGGGACACCTTCCCCCTCGGCTGCCGTTTTTCAGAGAAGATCATCTACCACGAATATTTCTCGGAGAATCCGGACTCGCGGCGTTCAGAGTATGCGACACCCCTCGGGATCTATGAAGAGGGATGCGGGCTCGATAATGTCACCATGTCGTGGGGTCACGATGAGTATCTTTATCAAGTCGTGAAAGACGGTCTCCCTGAGGAAGCTCTTTACATGATTCGATATCATTCCTGCTACCCTATTCACAAGGAGGGAGCCTATCAGGCGCTCATGAGCGACCATGACCGGGCGATGTTCAGGTGGGTGGATGCCTTCAACCCCTACGATCTCTATACCAAAAGCAGCAAACGTGTTGATGTCGATGCGCTCCGGCCATTTTACGAGACGCTGATCGAGGAGTATCTGCCGGGAAAACTATCGTGGTGAAACGCGGGAGGCCTGAGTTGTCTCTAGATTGTCAGAGTTCGATTACGGGCGGTGACCTCCCATGTTTCCCGGGTAACTTTCGCATTTCGGACAAGGGTCGCTTCGCTGTAGAGGGCAACGGTGGGACATATGTGGAAGGGTATTCCCAGCAGGGGGTCTCCCACCTGATACTGGTCTGCGTTTTCGCACTCCAGCACCATGTGTTCCTCGCTGTGGCCGACGACATGGGCGTGTTCCAATCCTCTAAGATGAATTCGTCTGTCAGGAGGGCCCTCTGACGCAATAGCCTTATGCCCAAGGTCCAGGCAAAGGCGGTGTGTCCCCGGCTTGCTAATGACTCGCGTGAGCACGGCCGCAGCATGCGAAAAAGGAAGTTCAGGATAGGCCGTTTCGTAACCATGATCCCAGAAGAGGGAGGTTCCGGGGCTGCATTGCCATTCCCGCAGGCGGGCATGAAAGCCGAAAGTCGGCGAACCTCCCCCAACAACAGCTGGCACTGGATGGCCCGCTGCCGCCAGTTCCGCGAGGGCTCCATCAACAGTAGTCATGGCCTGAGACCACATCTCCCTGCGAGCCGCTGGGTTGGGCTCTCTCACATGTCCATCATAGGCATGAACTCCTTCAAAACTCAGACCGGCAGAAGAGCATATCAATTTGGTAATCCCGACAACGGCTTCCACGGAGGAGGTTCCGGTGCGGCCCATGCCACAGTCAAAATCGACAAAAACACCGAGAGGAACTTTCGTTTTCACGAGCCTTTGGCTGATCGCCAAGAGGGCAGCCTCGTCGTCCGCGAGAAAGGATAGCCTCGCGTCTGGATAGGCCTCAGCTAACCGGATAAGACGATCGGGAGATGGTCCGACCGGAGAATAGGCAAGGAGCACATCCCGCGCCCCCGCGGTCAGGCACATCTCTACCTCTGCAATGGTCGACGCCTTGAACTTATCGATACCGGCCGATATCTGCATCCGCACAACCTCATCCATCTTATGGGTCTTGACGTGGGGTCGAAGACGCCTTGCACCACCGCATAAATCGATCATGCGTTCCACATTCTGCTCGACGACACAGGGCTGCAGCAACAGGGCAGGTGAAGCAATCCGGGCAAGGCCTTCGATTACCCATGGATCACCCACGCCACCTAAGATGGTTTGATCTCGAGGATCATTTCAATCTCAACCGCCATACCTCCGGGAAGGGTATTGGAGGGAAGAGCACTTCGTGCACCTACCCCGAACTCGGTCCCGTAGAGCTCTGCAAAGAGCTCACTGCAACCATTGATAACCGCGGGTTGGCCGACAAAGTCTCTGGTTGAATTGACAAATCCGAGGGTCTTCACTACCCGAGCCACCTGATCGAGACTTCCAAGGGCACNACGGATCGTTGCGATCATGGCCAAGGCGGTTTGCTTCGCGGCTTCGTATCCCTCTTCAATTTCCATGGTTTCCCCGAGACGGCCAAGGGTAAGGGTGCCATCTTCCCTTAGCGGGCCATGTCCCGAGAGGTAAGCCATATTTCCCGTGATCACAATAGGCTTATAGACTCCAACCGGTTTTGGTGCAGGAGGAAGGATTAACCCGAGTTCTTTGAATCTGGCTTCTGCACTCATCGCGGTAGGAACATACCTTTTGTGAATAAAGACGCGAACCAGAATTATAGACCGAGACTCGGACAGGTAACCTTCTGCATTCGAGTCAGGGAATCCGGCTTTGCTGTTGATTCCGAATCCTGAGGCTACTTAGGACGGCCTGCCGGATCTGGCCGTTCTCCCTGAATCAGCCTCACGGCCTGACGGGCGAGGCGTCTGCCAAAAAGCTCATATCCGGCTGTGGTGTAGTGAAGGTCATTCCACTTTTTACCATTTCGTTCCTTGTCATTGGTATCATCCGTATCGGCCCATGCGCCGCGGGGATCATCGCTGGCAACCTTGACCTGGGCGTCCCTTACCGCATTCCACTGATCGTGGGTGAGATGGTCACAGAGGCGTCCTATGACGAAATTCATCTCGGGAGTTTTCAGGTCCTTCCGGAGGCTGGTAATCAAGGTCCTCATGCTTTCTTCATAGGCTGCCGCAAGGCCCGTTTTGGCATCTCTCTCTCCCTGCATCCAGAGAAAGGTGATGCTGTCAAACGGTCCTTCGGCGATCTTGGCCTTGGCCTGTTTGAGCACCACGTCGTAGAACTCCGACGGATCATTGAATTGCTGAGTGAGCTTGTGCTTCTTGGCAATCTGGTCCCAAGTTTTCACCCACTTCCGGATGGGCTGTCCTCCCCGGGCGTATTTGACGTGTTGAATATCTGCATCAGGCAGCAGCCTTTTCAATTCCGGAAGGACGGAAGTCTTTTCCTTAAGGCCCTGCATATTACTCTGTCCCGAGAGGATAAAGAGATGTCGCTCTTCGGCCATGGCCAAGGATGAAGCCAGGACGACAGCCGCGACAACGAAAGGTTTTAATAGGATCATCGCTCATTGCTAAAGGATGGCCTCGCCGATGTCAGGGTGAATCTTTCAGCTATCAGGCCGCGCGCTTGCTCTGCACCCTTTCCTTCCTTAGACCATGGATGTCCTCTTCCGGGAGGTTCACCAAAACTTTTCACCGCCATGCGTATTTGCCTGCCAATCACCACGTTAGTTTTAACAGCACTCTCACTAAAAGCCGCGACGGTGCCTGAGCGGAAAATAGACCTTCTGACGGACCCTTCGTTCAAAAACTGGGTTTTTTATCTCAGTGAGAAAAACTCGGTCAGCACCAAGAAAGAAGAAGTTGCTGTGATCAACAAAGGGGTCCTTCAGGTAACGGGCAAAGGATTTGGCTATTTCCGAACCAAAGAGGCCTATCGTGACTACCATCTCGTGCTCGAATACAAGTGGGGGGAAAAGACCTGGTCCAAGCGTGTTGATCGGGCGCGTGATTGTGGATTACTCCTTCACAGTCATGGCCCTGATGGATCCTTTGGGGGAGCGTGGATTTCATGTATTCAGGCGCAGATGCTGGAAGGTTCAATGGGGGATATCAATGTTCTTCAGGGAAAGACGAAAGAAGGCAAATTGATTCCGACCAGATTAACTTGTGAGGTCGAGAAAACGCCAAAGGGGCATCGATGGAAAAAAGGAGGTATGCCTGTGACTTTTCCTCCTGCGGGAAAATCGGCCTCAAGTATCCGGTGGAAGGATCGAGATCCGGCATGGAAAGACGTAAAGGGGTTTCGGGGAAGCCGTGATGTCGACAAGCCGGTTGGAGAATGGAATCGCATGGAAGTCATCTGCAAGGGCGCGTCCTATCAGATCCTGCTCAATGGAATTCTCGTGAACGAAGGCCGGGACGCGAGCCCGGCTGCCGGTTTCATTGGAATTCAGAACGAATGGGCCGAATGCTTTATCCGCCGCCTTGAACTCTGGCCGATCGGAGGTTTCAGGGAAAAAGCAGCGAAGACATCTGCCGCGCCAGAAACAAGCTCCCGTCCTCGCTCATAGCGGTCCGAAATTTCTCGCTACTCCCTTTCGGAAGATGTGGGTCCCGGAGACCATCGAGATTATCAATTGCCACACTGAGGGAGAAGTGGGTGATGTCATTGTGGGGGGGGTTGCTCCTCCTCCGGGTAAAACCCTCTGGGAACAACGTGATTTTCTCGAGCGGGACCAGTCCCTGCGCAATTTCGTCCTCAACGAGCCCAGGGGAGGGGTATTTCGCCATGTTAATCTCCTCGTCCCTGCGCAGCACCCTGCTGCGGATATGGGTTTTCTCATCATGGAGCCTGCCGACACCCCGCCCATGTCCGGTTCCAACTCCATCTGTGTGGCGACGGTTCTCCTGGAGCGTGGAATCGTTCCCATGCACGAGCCGGAGACAGAGCTTATTCTCGAGTCTCCGGGAGGTCTCGTGAGGGTGAATGCCCATTGTCGCGACGGCCGGGTTGAGAGGGTCACCATTACCAACGTACCCTCTTTCGCGGCCCGTCTTCAGGCTCCCCTTGAGGTCTCGGGTCTGGGAACGCTCGAGGTAGATACAGCCTATGGTGGAGACAGCTTTGTGATCGTTGATTCAAAGACCCTCGGCTTTGAGCTTGTGCCTGAAGAGGCGAGAGAACTCACGGAATTGGGAATGAGAATTGTCTCCGCTGCGAACGAGCAGCTTGGGTTTCATCATCCTGGCAACCCGGGCTGGCAGCATCTATCATTTTGTCAGTTCGCCGGACCGCTTCGCCGGGAGGGTAACATTCTTACAGGCCTCAACGCCGTTGCGATTCGCCCCGGCAAAATTGACCGTTGCCCAACCGGGACAGGCTGTTCAGCCCGCATGGCAGTCCTCCATCAGAAGGGACTTATGAGTCTTCAGGATACCTATCGTGCGCGCTCCCTGATCGGGTCAGAGTTTCTTTGTGGTATCGATGCTGTTACTGCCGTGGGCGGTACAGTCGCAATTCTGCCAAAGGTTTCGGGCCGGGCATGGATTATCGGAACAACGACTCACACCCTTCAGGCAGACGATCCGTGGCCTGAAGGTTACAGGCTCTCGGATACATGGCCNGGCGCCTGAGGGAGCTTAAGACCCGCACCCTGCGTTTATTCGGTGCCCCCGGGCCGGATCCGGGGTCGTTGTGGAGGCTGCCCAGGTCGCCCTGTGCCCCTCGGAGGTCCCCCGCGCCGTCCAGCGGGAGGCCCCCGGCGCTCGCCGGCCTCTGGCCCTGCCCCGCGTCCCCCGCGGCCTCTACGGTGGTCTATCACGCCATCACCGTCGCGGTCCTCACCGTAGGGCATTCCGTTTTCGAAATATACTCTGGCTCGACGGCCCGCGGCGACGTGTTCGCTGTAAACCTTACGCTTTTCNGTCTTGGAAAAAGAAGCATTGGCCTTCAGCAGGGCCTTCTTGAGTTCCTCTGTTTTCACGTCAACGGGCAGCTGCTCCATGACACTTCCAGTCTGACCGAAGGCATCTGCCCGGATGACAAAAATTCCAGTTTTACCCTTCTCTCCTTTGATGGCATCCCGCCATTGGGAATCAGGCCCCTCCTCCGCAAAGTCCGTGTGGAACTTTCCTATGATTTCCTTGTCGCTCATCAAGCTTCGAAGCCCTGTCCTTAGGGCCTTGCGATCATTTTCAGCCGCGACCACAAAGATCATAAGTCGCTGGTCACCAGAGGCCACATTGAGCCCTTGCCGGAAACTGTGAAAATCCTGCAAGATTGCGCCCTCTTTGGTCCCTCTGGGTCGGAATTTCTCGGCAACCTGCTCCATTGCCTCAACGACGCCGTTACCCTCACGGCCTCTTCCCGGTCCCCGTCTCTGGCGCAGACCTTGGGAGGGGCTTCGCCCCGTTCCCGANAATCGGGTCTCTCCATCTGGTGCAAGTAAACAGAAGGCGGTATTCTCAAAGCGGCCGTCGAGGAAGGATCGCACCATCTTCTGGTGCTCCTCGCTTTCGTAGGACTCCAGACGGACGCACACAAACGAGCGGGAGACCTCTATGAATTCTTTTTGCGAGAACAAACTGTTCTGCGTGTTGGTGTAACCTGGTCAGAAGACTCCTGAGATTCCATTGCAGGTTGCCGCCGCAGCCATGAAAAAAATTGGGCGGTTCGAGCGCTCCGCTTCTGCGCGGGCGGTGTCCCAGGTCGTATACCAAACGACTCCTGCCTCCCCNACAGGCTGTGGGTTTGCCCCGAGGTCATCGGGACGGGGGCCCTGCGCNAGAGCAATTCCTCCCGATAAGATGGAAGTCCAAAGTATGTGGGCTGCTTTCATGGTAGAATAAACGGTCAAGGTTCCTCTTAGTTGCGCAGGATTCCACCGCAATGCCAACTCCTCGTGTGGAACCCTTTTCTCTCCTTCGCAGATTCCCCTTGAAATCAGGTCTTCATGGCGCCTGACTGCTGGAATCATGCGTTCTAAAATTCCGTCTTCTAGTCCATCGCGACGTCGTTTTCTGCAAGGTGCTACTGCGGCTGGCACCCTCGGATTTCCAGCCATCGTGAGTGCCAAGTCTCCGAATGCAAAATTGGATGTCGCGGTGATNGGCTGTGGAGGGCGTGGCGGGCACAACATGCGGACGGTCGGGGAAACCGAGAATATNGTGGCGTTGGTAGATGTTAATGATCGCAATCTGCGGGGAGCAGCTTCCCGCTTCAAACAGGCCAAAACCTTTCACGATTTCCGCAAGTTCTACGAGAAACCTGGTAACTATGATGCTGTCATCGTCAGCACGACTGAGCATACTCACGCCTTCGCCACGCTGCCGGCTCTGCGAGCCGGCAAGCATGTTTACTGTGAGAAGCCGCTCACCCGCGATGTTTATGAGGCGCGCCTTGTGACCGAAACTGCTCGTAAAGCCGGAGTTGCCACCCAGCAGGGTACTCAGATTCATGCCGGTGGGAATTACAGGCGGGTAGTGGAGCTTATCCAGGGTGGTGCAATTGGAAAAGTGAACGAGGTTCATGTCTGGGTCGGGCGGGCCTGGGGCTGGCAAAGCCCCGAGGACGCCAAGAAGAATCGGGATATCGTCAATGTTCAGGAGCGCCCGCAGGAGGCCCAGCCTGTCCCTAAAGATCTCAACTGGGACCTNTGGATCGGGCCGTCTCCCATGAGGCCCTATCACTCGGTCTACTTCCCTGGACCGAANTGGTACAGGTGGTGGGACTTTGGAAACGGAACGATGTCAGATCTGGGCAGCCATTGGAACGATCTACCTTTCTGGGCGTTAAATCTTGATGCCCCTACAACCATCGACGCCGGGGGGCCAACGCCGCACGCCGAGATCGCACCTGCCTCCATGTGGGCACGCTATGAATACCCTGCCAGAGGTGACCGGGCTCCCCTCAGCCTGACCTGGTATCAGGGGGCGGAAAAACCGGAAATATGGAAGCGGGGAGAAATTCCAAAATGGGGCAGTGGTGTTCTTTTTGTTGGGGATGAAGGAATGCTTCTTTCGGATTACAGGAAGCACACCCTGTTACCCGAAGGACGCTTCAAGGATTTCAAGCGCCCCGAGAAAACCATACCAGAATCGATCGGGCACCATCAGGAGTGGGTCCGGGCCTGCAAGACCGGGGAACCGACGACCTGTCATTTTGACTACGCTGGGCCACTGACAGAGGCCAACCACCTCGGCAACGTCGCCTATCGCGCGGGACAGAGGCTTGAGTGGGATGCGAAGAACATGAAATTTCCCAACGCCCCGGAGGCGGAGCAATTTCTCAAGCGAGAATACAGAGAGGGATGGGTGCTCTGATTGAACAGAAATCGGGTTCAGGATGATCGATTAAAATATTTCATGAATAGCCCAACCTTTCATGGGGTCTAAATCCCAGCAAGCAGAGGTCGCGTTACGGCATTTTGCTGCATAGATGATTGAAAATCCTTACTGAACAGCTAGAATTACAGCATTATGAAGTTATTCACCCGTCCCCGCCCNCAGATTTTCGCGGCGGCTTTATTGGCCGTCTCCGCGCTCTCAAGTTGTGTTACCGAGAACCCTTACACGGGAGAACAGCAGGTTTCCAGGACTACGACTGGAGCAGGCCTTGGCGCTGCTGGAGGTGCAATTCTGGGCGCGATTATTGGTAACAATGTGGGAGATGGAGATGCGGGACGCGGCGCGCTCATCGGCGCTGCCATCGGCGGAATTGCTGGAGGGAGTATTGGCAACTACATGGANCAGCAGGAATCCATGTTGCGGCAGGAATTACGCGCGAGCGGAGTGAGCGTCACCAGGCAAGGCAACAATATTATACTGAATATGCCCCACGATATCACCTTCAATACTGGCAGTGCTCAGATCAAAGGCAGTTTCTCGCGAACTTTGAGCTCGGTCGGAGTCGTTCTACGAAAGTTCAATCAAACCACAGTTCTGGTCAACGGTCATACTGATTCAGACGGGAGCGCGTTCTACAACATGGGACTTTCCCGTGACCGGGCAGGTGCAGTATCGAACGCTCTCGCGAGCCAGGGAGTGCAGCCGGCGCGGCTCGTCACTCGTGGGTTCGGAGAATCCCAGCCCATCGCATCAAATGATTCGGCTGCCGGGAAGGCCCGCAATCGGCGTGTTGAGATTCACATCGCTCCGCGGAGCTGAGAATCGAAAAGGGACCGCTCAGACAGGGGAGCAGCTCAGGCTGTTCCCCTTTTTACTTCGTANCGTGAAGGCCCTTTGATTGAGCCGGACGAAGACTGATCAAAAGGGGATATCATCGTCCTCTTCTGGCGAACTCATGGGCGGAGGATCTCCCAGCCCGGGAGGGGCATCTTCGTCACCATATTCAGGATTCTTATTTGGGGCGGAGCCTCCCCCAAGACTCTCCAATTTCCAGGCATTCAGATTCACATAGAAGCGCTCCTTGTATTCGTTGCCACGGATGTCGAATGTGACCTTCACCGGATCATCGATCTGCATCCCGTCAGTCAGAGAGGTCTTTTCCTTGACGCATTCGAACTTGATCATCTGAGGGTAGTTTCCATCTTCCACCTCAACGACAAATTCGCGTTTGGTAAATCCGCTATTGAAGGTCTGGATGTCGTTCACAACCTTCAGCCTTCCCTCGATCTCAAATGATTTTCCCATCTTTTAACTGACTTTGTTGGAGGGAGACTCGCTCCTGAATGCCCTGTTTTCAAGTTCAAGCTTCCGGGAGAGGTATCACAGGTCGAAAATACACGGCCGATGGCGGAGCTCCCTGCTTGCCGGCGAGAACAATTCGTTCACTCTTGAAGAAGATGAAATTCGGTTGTCTGTTTGTCATTCTCGGGATCTCCCTCGTGATCCTTGTGCCCGCCCTCACGTTTGGTGCCAAACCGCGTGGACCTCTCTGGACAGACCCAGCCGTGGCTGAGAAGGAAGACTCGGATTTTGCCATTCAGGGTGAATATGCANCGAAGACCTCGGCCATTCAGGTAGCGGCTCTCGGTGAGGGGAAATTCCATCTTANTAAGTTCAAGGGTGGACTCCCCGGAGCCGGGTGGGACAAATCCGAGCCATCTGTAGAACTGACCGACAAGAAAGGAGTTCGCGTTTCCACAAAGGGCTACCGGAAGGTTCATCGAAAGAGCCCGACCCTCGGGAAGAGTCCCCCGGAAGGGGCCGACATTCTGGTGGGTGATGATGCAGATCCCAGCCTCCTCAATGGAAAGGTGGAGAGTGGGGTCTTGTTCCCACCAGCTCAGACGACCAGAGACTATGGTGATTTCATCATGCATCTCGAGTTTCAGCTGCCCTATAAGCCAAAGTCACCCCTGAGCAGTCAGGATCGTGGGAACAGCGGGGTCTACCTCCACAACCGCTACGAGGTTCAGGTTCTCGATAGCTTCGGACTAGTCTTTGACCCCGCCCACGTCAAGGTGAAGGTCCGTTCGGATCCAAAGCAGTGGTGTGGCTGCTTCTATCGCTTTAAAACTGCAGATACACCCATGTGCCTGCCACCACTGACGTGGCAGACGTACGATATTGAATTCACTGCTGCTCGGTTCGACGCAACAGGGGCAAAGACGGCAGACGCGGTTATCACCGTGATGCATAACGGCGTGAAAATCCATGATGCAGTGCAGTTGCCAAAGGGCACTGGAGCTGGCGGGACTCGGCCTGAGGTTCCGGAAGGCCCTATTGTTTTTCAGGGACACGGCAACCCGGTTGCTTTCCGTAATACCTGGATCCTAGAAAAGTAGCGCTTCTCTGACGCAGCGGAAGTCTCGTGCCCGACTTCCGAAGGCGGTGAGATCCAGTTCGGAGTTCCGGGAAATTGTCACTTCGGCCACTGCCGCCGATCCGGGCTTGAGGATCATGCGCCGGCGCCTCATTACGAGAAGCCAATTAGAATCCTGCGATACTCCATCCTGCGCGGTAGTGTCGCCTGAGAAGGCTATTGGCGACGCTGTTATTCGTGATCGCCATCTTTTTGGCGTCCCAATTCAGTAGAGTATCCGGGGTTCGGATTGCGACTGTTCCCAGAAGGATCGCTTCAGTCATCGGGCCAGTCCGTTCAAAGTAGGACTCATTTTTGGCCGTACCGTGAATGGCGTCACAGAAATGATGATAATGGTCACGAGGCTCAAGCTCGGGGGCTTTGACGCTCTTGAATTTCTCGGGAGGAAGCAGGGTAGGCATCTTCCCATTGGGGAGAATGATGGCTCCCTCGGTGCCTATCACCATGGCAGACTCGTGTGGGTAAGGCTTGGTAGGAACAAGAGCTTGGACTTCTTCCGGCGGGTAAAAGAGGCCGTCGAACCACTCGACGGTAATTTCATCTTTTTCCGTCATACTGGTTCCGGGAAAGGTCCAAGTAATATGATCGCTTTGAGGCCAGGTGTCGCCCTGCCGGATTTTGGACTGCTTCCACGATTCTTGAACCCGGGCGCTTACGGTCTTGGGTGCGGTCAGGCCGAGGACTTTCCACGTCGCATCAAAGACATGGCAGCCGATGTCCCCTGACCAACCAGTTCCAAAATCAATCCATGAACGCCATTTCCCGGGGTGGTAAATGTTGTCTGCATAAGGACGAACGGGAGCCGTTCCGGTCCAAAGGTCCCAGTTCAGGTGTTCGGGGGCCTTCTGGGGCGCTTCTGGGCGAGGACCCACGAAACGGTAACTCTTAATCGCACCCGGCCGATTAGAGCATAGAACGACTCGGTTTACCTTTCCGATCAAGCCACTCTTGATCCAGTGAACGAATGTCCGATCTCCATTCCCGGCGGCAGCCTGCGTGCCGAGTTGGGTCTTCACGCCCGCCCTGCGGGTCGCTTCCGTCAAGAGACGGACCTCGGCAACGTCGTGGCATAATGGCTTCTGACAGTAGACGTGTTTGCCGCTCTCTACGGCGCTCATTGCAATAGGGAAATGCATGTGGTCCGGGACAGTCACATTTATGGAATCCACCTCTTTACCTTCCTTCGCGAGCAACTCCCGCCAGTCTGAGTAGACCCGGGCATCTGGCACTTCTTTTGCGGCCCGCGCGAGGCGTTTGCTGTCCACGTCGCAAATCGCTACTACCTCTGTTTTTCCATGAGATTTGAACTTGTTAAAATCGTTCCATCCCATTCCCCCGACTCCGATACAGGCATGCTGTCCCCTGCTATTCAGGTTGGCGGCCCGGGTGGCTGCGGGTGCTGCCGAGGCCGCCGCGGCAGTGGTCTTGATGAATTTGCGTCTAGTGAGGTTCATGCTCTCCCGGGTGTAGAGAAAGAGGTGCCCGATAGCAAGTTGAGACCCTGCGTGCCAGTTCCATACTAGTTTCGGGTTTGGCCTTGCTCTTGCCTGACCTTTCCTTCCTTGTAGTAGGAGCTTCATGAAGAAAGATAACTCTCGCCGCCGATTCTTAGCTGCCACCGCATTGGCTGCCGCCGCTACAACCTCATCCCAGCGTCTTGCCGCTAATGATGTTCCAGAAGGCGAAGGGCCGTCCATGGAGGGCCGGATCTTCAAGGCTGTAAAAGGAGGAAAGAAAAATGGAGAGACGCCTCTCCAGTTCTTTGAGCGGTTGAAGAAGCTCGGCTTTGATGGAGTTGAAAGTGGCAATGCGAGGCAAGCATCGGCTTATGCGGAGGCGACGGAAAAAACGGGAGTGAGGTTTCACGGCCTTGTCTGTGGTTGGCACTGGGGAGGAAACCGCCTGAGCAGTCCCGATCCCGAAGCCCGAGCCAAAGGTCTTGCCAATATGGAAGTGGATATACGTAACACCTGTCGGCTTGGAGGCTCCTCGGTCTTGCTTGTGCCGGGCAAGGTGGGCGGGCAGAACGAAACCCACGAGCAGGTTTGGGACCGGTCGATAAGTGAGGTAAAAAAAGTCCTTCCTCTCGCCAGCCGCCTTGGAGTGAGAGTCCTCATTGAGACCGTTTGGAACGGATTCTGCGAGTCGCCGGACGTGTTTCGTGACTACATCGATGCCTTTGAAAGCCCATGGGTGGGCGCATATTTCGATATTGGAAATATGCAAAAGTTCGCTCCAGCGGAGGAATGGATTCGTACTTTGGGACACCGGACTGTGAAACTCGACATCAAGGATTGGGGGAAAAAGAATGGATTTTGCCGCCTTGGGGAAGGAGATGTCGACTGGGACAAGGTTCGTAGCGCCTTGAAAGAAGTGGGATTTTCTGGATGGGCCACCCGCGAAGGTCGGGACAAGAGTATAGAGGATACCTCTGCCCTGATCGACCAGCTACTGGTTGGTAAAGGCTAAAAGCCTGCGCCCGGGCTCTCTCGGTAGAGGTCCTCTGGTCCGATCGATATTGAGTTACTGTTGTTCAGCGAGGAGAGCGTTCCTCAAAACTTTCGAGACCTGCACAGCGAGCAGCGTTGACCCCTCCGGAGTGAAGTGGACGTTTCCTGGTCGTATTCCAAATTGAGACATGCGGTTCGCCATGAGCCCGTGGAGGTCATTGACGCCTACCCCATGCTTCCGCATGACAGCGAGGGCAGCTCGATTGTAAAGGATATCATCTCCAGCTTTCCGCCCTGCTTCTCCCTTTGGGATGGGCGTGGTAGTGGCGAAGATTAACCGTGCTCCAGTTTTTTTCATTCGAACAACTAATTGCTCAAGATTCGTAGAATATTCCTCCAAGGAATGGGTCACCGAGCCATTCACCTTATCCCTCTTCCCTTGAGCCTTTGAGTCCGGGTGGCGGTAGCATAAATCATGCAATCCCCAGTTGAAATGAATCACATCCCACTTGGAGGAACCCAGCCATGCTTCGATGTTTTGCAGGCCCTTACTCGTTGGTCCACCGTTGGTAGAAATTCGATGGACGTTGGCAACTCCCTGCAAGGCCTTACGAGTGGGCAGGGTATATCCGATTGAAATCGAATCGCCTATCAGCAGGATCCGTGGGAGACCCGGAACGTCCTCTATGGCCGAGAGAGGGTTGTTTTCTTCCTTGGCCCTGCAAGGAGTCATCAGGTGAGTCAGCAGGCAAACTGTGATGGCGAAGCGCATGATTAAGAAAGTGATCAGTATGGATTCTTAGTTAAAGTAGTATTAATTCCGATCGATTATCTGAAAGAATTTTGGCGTCAATAGGTATCTGGGATATAAGAAATGCACAGCACTATGAGAACGATCTACGTCCTACTTATTACGGGCCCACTGTTCGCCAGCCCACTTTTGAGCGAAGAGCACGTAAAATCATTCAGTCCAGCCTCCACTAAGGAGAACGCTGCCAAGCCGAAGGCGGCTAAGGAGAAGGCGGCTAAGGAGAAGGCGACTAAGGAGAAGGCGACTAAGGAGAACGCTGCCAAGCCGAAGGCGACTAAGGAGAAGGCCACTAAGGAGAAGGCCACTAAGGAGAAGGCCACTAAGGGGAAGGC
>PBAI01000045.1 GCA_002715825.1 Roseibacillus sp.
CCGAGAAAGATGATCGCGGCAACTGCCGAGAAGGCCTGTCCAATTAGAGCAAGCTCCACGAGTTTGAATCGCCGCCACGTTCCGAGAGCGGCAGCGACCGATCCGAATCCCACGAACACGAGCGGCCGCCAACCTTCCGCAATATCATCATAAGCACCACAGAGAAATGCCAGCACTCCAAGACCGAGAAATATCGAAGTGCGGGGTTCTAACGGCGCCTCTGAGACGAAAGCCTCCGCACGATTCCGCATCCACCATGCCCCAAATCCAAGGAAAACAAGCTGGGCGAAAGCGGCAATCACAGGGACGCCGTCTGTGAATTCCACGAACCAGAGCTCCCCCGGCCCGGCAAATTCACTGGAGACGGTATACAAGACCGCAAGCCCCGCCGAAAGGTAGGCTCCTGCCTCCAGCACCTTGCTGCGCCGGTAGCTTGCCAACACAAGAAGCACGCAACTTTCCGCCGCGATCAGAATCGAGAGCGAAAAACCACTGAGTTTCAGGAAGAACGCGAGGGTTATAAGTCCGAGACCCTTTGCAAGATACAAGGTGCCTAGCGATGTGCCGCGCCCGAGGCGTCGGTCGGCGAATTCCGATACGGCGAGAAAGACAACCCCCGCAATCAGAGAAAAAATCCAAAATTGCTCGGGGTGATGGCGTCCCATTCCCAAGCCAAATAAAACAAGAAATGCTGCATTATTTAATCCGGCCAGGATGGAGCGCTTTTTCTCAGGGAGGTGCCCCGAGAGGAAGGCTGCCGCGGTAAACGTTGCCCAGTAGCAAATGAGGAAGCCGTAGGAGGGCCAGAAGCTACTCGGGGAAGAATCCACCGTGCCCACCAACAGCAGATGCTCGGAAAAGCGCCAGTAAGCGAAGGCAAGGTAGGTGCCAGCGAGACTGAGCGAACCGACGATCGTCCAGCGATTACGCACAAGAAAGACGAGTGCCACTCCCGAAAGAATGAGTGCAGAGAAGAGCGAAAATAAAGAGGCCTCGTCGATAAGAAGCGTGTAGTAGGCGAGGAGAACACCCATACTTGCGAGTGTCTGTGACCTTTTACGGTCTGCGATGTAGACCATCACTCCAGCCCAGAAGAGAAGAAGAATCCCCGCAAGAAGGGGGCTGGATATGATCGCGAGCCCAGGGACTTTGTGGGCCCCGAAGGTCGTGAAATAGACCGCCGCGAAGCCGCCGGCACTCAGGACCTCTCCATAATTGCGCATCCTCTCCCGGGTTTTTCCGATCCAAGATCCTGCGCCTAAAAGGGCTCCCGAAAGAAGGTAGAGGCTTGAAACTTTCAGGCCTGCCGCGACCTCATCGCTGGTGAGAAAATGTTTTGCCAGGAAGACAAAGCCGGTCAAAACCATTAAGACCCCGATGCGGACAAGCCAATATGTTCCAAGCTTGAGCTCGAGCCCGTCGGCGGAGTCAGGTCGAGATGGCGGCGGTTGTTCCTGTGGGGTGGCAGACGGAAGCAATTGGGTGGAATCCTGGCTGGGCGGCGCTGAGGGCCCTGCCGGTGTGCCTGCATCTTCTGAATATACGATCCTACCGAACTTGAATACCTTCGTTTCCGGACGATTCACCTCGAGGTCCTGCGTCTTGGAGGCAGGCTCGGGAAGAGGTGGCGGAAGCGCGGCCTTCTTGGCCGCCGCCAAAGGGCCTTGCGTTCGGACCGGCTCTGGAGATACACCCGCAGAGCTCTCCATGATCTTGTCGGGACTCGGAGATTCCTCGTGGGAAACCGAGAGAGCCGCAATCTCTCGATCGAGATCCCGCAGCCGCGCATACAACTCAGCCTGCGTGTTCCGAATCCGCTCAATGGCCTCTTCTTTCTCTGATTTCTTCAAAAATTCCTAAACGGCCTTGGATTCTATCTCACATGGAGTTGCATCGCTAATCGATTTTCAGAAATAATTCATCACTCTGATCGATACTCTGCTGATTCAGGATCATCTTTATTTGAGAGTGGATCGCCTTCAAATTCCCTCCTTTTTTCCGGTTAATGGCTCTTTTACGATCTCAACCCAGAACGCTGCCAGATCTTGAGAGGTAAGGCCTTTGCATCAGCTTAACAGAGCCACCTTCTCTGGGCGAGTCGCGCGGATTCGCTTCCACGCCACAACTGAAAGGAGATCCACCCTTCTTTAGGCGTTTGACCCTCGTTCAAAGAGAGCTGAAGCCCATTCATTGGCTTTCGGGACCAGTATCATCATCTGGGGTAAGGCCGAACCAACAGACTCCTCCTGCTCTGATGGAGGCCGACCTGAAAATTCTCGCAGAAGCTTTTACCGGGTAATTGAACTGGAGGATGGTGAAGCAAGAAGGTATTCAGACGCTTAGGTGCCACCAGAAATCTCCCGGTTTCATGTGCCGCAGTTCCGGTAGCAAGTTTCTAATTTCCAAATTACCGATACAAAAACCATAACGATGGAAACCTTATCAATCCTAGCCCAGCTGATCGTTTCAGCCTCGATCGTAGTTGTTTGGGTATTTCGACACGACAACATTGTTCTCGAGTTTAAGCAGTATGGACTCTCTGATTTAGTTCGAAATATCGTCGGTAGCTCCAAAATCGCGCTGGCAACTATTCTGGCTTTGGACCTGTGTTACGAGGTGCCTGTTATACAAGCTTCACTACTGATGGCCTTTCTAATGGTTTGCGCCCAAGCCTTTCACGTTAAGGTTAGAAATCCTCTCAAAAAATACGTGCCCTCGGCGTTGCTTTTACTGCTATGCCTTTTCATCGCAGCCTTTAGGAGCGGGTTGATTTAAGTGATGGGCATCACTCAGGCGATTCTTGTTTTTTCGGCAATTTCTTTCATTTTTTATGGGATAAATTCCTTTGCGTCCAAAAGGATGGTTCTGGAATACGAGCGGTGGGGTTTTAAAAGCCAGCGGATCATCTTGGGTTGCTGTCAACTGCTTGGAGGGCTGGGTTTACTTGTTGGGTTAAAATTTGCTCCGCTACTGACGATTACGTCCTTTTTGCTGCTCTGCATGATGATCACAGCGGTGTTTGTCCGAATTCGTATCAAGGAAAGAATCATCCGGATACTTCCAGCCCTCCTTTACTTGGTGCTCACCTTCGTCATCTTTTACAACTCGGTAGTTTAAGACCTCGTCCAACCGGAACCGGCCAGGCTTCAGATTTACTAAGCGACAGAGATCGAGTACCAAAACTCAAGACAGGAAGAAACAAGATCATGGTCTTTCTTCCATGGTGTTGGACGATTTCTCCTTTGTTGGCTGTCTATTGAGACCTGTTTTCCAGAATCGGTGGTAGGCTTCCCTGACCTCAGCTTCTTCGTCCCCGGGTTTCAGATGCCCATATAGCAATTTCAGCATCCTGCAATCCCAGTCGCTCAGCTTTGAGGCCCGCCCATGGTTGCTCCCCCGCTGGAACATGACGCTCTCCGGCAGGATAGTTGTATCGCCCAGCGGTCCAAGGGACTGGGTCAATTCCTCCAAGAGGACATGCTCGAGAAGATCCCCGTCAATCCGGTCAACAGCAACCATGACGGTGGCTCTTTGAATGAACTTCTTCCGGGTATCCCAGAAAACCCACACATAACCATCCTGTTTTCCTTGTACTTTGAAACCACGTGTCCGACCAATGGCCCGGAACCGCGATCCCGGCACCATGAAAACTTCGATCCGGCGGTCCCTCTTCGACTCGATTACGGATTCCAGCTTTGTCGGCGTTCCTTCCAGCGCGTCATTCAGCTGCTTTGTCACCCGGTTAAGGACAGCCCGACTCGATTCGGAACCCTCCACTAGCACAACATCGGGAGATTCAATCCAGCGGACGATACTACCACTCCCTGCACCGAACTCCTTGTTCAACAATACCTCACGCAGGTAGGCGAAAGCCTTTTCCCCGTCATCCGAACTACCCTCTTTCGGCCCCCTATGTTGAGAAGCAAACGAAGAATCAAACGCTTCCTCGATATCCATGCGACTCCCGCCAGTCTGCGAATTGTTGTCACGACATGCAATCACCAGCAGGGAGCCAACCACAACCAGAAGTATCTTCATGATTACCTAAGAGTAGCTCCTCAGCGCAGGCACACGATACCAAAGTCGGCGCCTGCTTACACGAGGCCTCGATCCCCACCGGAAATTTAGTGAAGATCTCTTCTAAAGAAACTGGTGATTCATACGTTTTAGGGCATAAAGAGGAAACTACCCTAATGAGCCTGCACATCCAGTCACCCGAGACCGAGGCGGAACTAAAGCGCCAGCAAAGGATCGCGAGTACCATGAGCATGGTCATCGCTTTGCTCTCAATCACTCTGGCGGGTGTCATTCTCGCCTTCATCATTCTTCCCAGCCTCTCACAGAAAAGCTCCACCCTTGTCGCATACCAGACCTCCATGCCCGAGGAGGAAAAAGTTGACCAGAAGCGGATGGACCCCCAGGTAAAACGGAAACCATCGGCTCCCAGTAGCGCCATGGCAAAAGTCGTTGCCAGCACTGCGCCCTCCCCTGTCTCAGTTCCAATTCCGACGATTACTGAGAGTCCATCACTTAACCTTGGCTCTGATAACGACTTCGGAGCGGGATGGGGCAACGGAAAAGGGGCCGGAGGAACCAGCTTCTTCGGGCAATCCGTCCGCGCTGAGCGTATCTGCTACGTTATCGACTTCTCAAGCTCGATGGGCTCTCAGGGCCGAGCAGATCTCATGCGCAAGGAGCTTAGCAAATCGATCGGGCAACTCTCTCATGGAACGCAATACGGGATCGTCTTTTTTTCCTGCATCGCATGGGAGGCTGGCGACGGGGTGAACCTGAACCGTAAAGGCGGCAGCGCCACGGTGAAGGTCCCGGGAGGGAAAAACTACAGGTGGACAAAAGCCGGAGGAGGCTGGGCGCCTGACGGGATCGGGCAACGAGCCCGCTGGCTGAGGGCGTCACCACAACAACTTTCCGATTCCCAGCGCATCGTCAAGAAGGCTCCTCTTTCCTCGGGAACCTCCTGGGACAAGGGAATCGAAATGGCGCTTGGAATGAGACCTGCTCCCCAGATTATCTGCTTTATGACAGATGGAGTGGCCAGTGGGTCTGACGCATGGGCGCGAGACCTTGGAAATAAGGCAAAATCTCAGGGTGTGCAGATCAACTGCATCGCGCTCATGGAGCCCCGTGCCCACAAGGACCTCGACGAACTAGCCAAGCGCACCGGAGGGCACTTCTCCGTCGTCGACAAAAACGGCAAGCACAAGCCTGTCCGCTAGATCGACGTTTCACCCAAATAGCCCATCCTCTTTTCGGGGGTTACTTGAGAGTCTTGAAGTATGTAATCAGGTCAGCCAGGTCCTGCGCGCCGAGGCCGAGCTGATCCGCAGAGAGCATCAGGGAGCGCCCCAGAGGATCGATGGACTCAATCCTGCTGGAAGGGATCACCTGCACGATTCCACCCTGGCTCTGGACGATCAGAGGATTCTTGGTGCTCAGGGTAAGGCCATGAATTTCGTTCCCGTCCTTCAGGCTGATACGATTGCCGGGATAACCGAGGGCAATCTCGGCAGATGGGTCGAGGACTGCCTGTAGAAATCTCTCTTCTCCTTGATTGTTGATCCACCCCGTCAGGGACGGGCCATAGTCCACCCCTCGACCCTCTACCCGATGACACCCCACGCAACGTAACGCAGCAGTCTTCCCCCTTGTTGCATCTCCCTTCAGGGCCAGGATACCAGCAACGGATGGGAGGTTGGACTTTCCCTCCGGGACTGGAACGACAGCTTCAGCAATCTCTACATTGGCTGGATCATAGATTCCCCTCTCTTTCAGGAAATCGAAGACCTTCAACTTCCTCCAACGGGTATTGCCCAGATGAATCAGCCAGCGTACGGCCTCGCCCCCCACTGGCCCTTCGATGGTCGCAACCTTAAGAAGCGCAGGGAGGGCCCGGGGATCCTCATAAAACGCAAGAGTTTCAATAGCGAAAAGGCGTTTCGCCAGAGGCAGAGTGGTGCTCCGGGCACGCATAAGTAGTTCGTCAATCGCCTCTCCAGGGCGAAGGCGCCATACAATTCGGGCGACGACCCCGGACCACTCTGTGGGATCGTGAATTGAGGCGCCCTGCTTGATGGTGCGCCACAGGAGGTTTGTATCAGCTCCCTGCGCACCGAGGCCACAGGCTTCAAGATAGCTACGATCAGTTTCCTTACATTGTTGCAGAAGGTGAGAGAGGTAGCGGTGCTTACTCCCCGCGGGAACGTCCCGCAAGGCGAGAGCAGCTTCCCTCCGGACCGCAGCGCTCGACTCCTCCCGATAGATTCTGGAAACGAGAGCGGAGACGTCCTCTCCAGCGTTCCGGAGAGCCCGAAAGGCGACGAGTCGTATCTGGGGTTCAGGACTATTCTCCATCAGGGAGCTCACCATCTCTTTTCCTGAGGGGCCGAGCAGGGCAAGAAGCCAGATCGCGCGGGCCCGGATGTAGCTGTTGTCATGATTGAGAAGCTTCCTCACTGCTGGAATAGCCCGCGAACCGGCAGCCTTGAGACTCTGTAAGCCGGCAAGGCGAACGTTCTGGGCTGGATTACAAAGCAGGCGGACCGCACCCTCAATGGTTCCCGGATCAGCCGGATCGACACGCGGCTGAAACCCCCTTGGGGCAATGCGGTATATCGTTCCCGACCAGGACTCGTCATGATCAGCATGACCGCCGACGCCCGAATCAAACCAATCGGCAACGTAGAGAGCTCCATCAGCGCCCACCATCACATCAGAAGGGCGGAAAAGATTGCTGCCCTTGCTTTTGACAAAATCAAATCGATTGAGGGTATACGCGGAGTCCTCTAGTTCCGGATAGTAGCCAAAGACGACCTTGCGACCGGCATCACAGCTCAGGAGCATACCGGAATACCGGGAGGGCAGGGCGCCGTTTTCGTAGAAACAGATTCCGGTGGGCGATCCCCCGCCATAGACATCCCCGGCAGGCAGGGTTCCCGGATCCCACTGGCGCCACTGAGCGTCCTGAATGGACTGACCGGGGCGTTGATCAGCCCGCCAGCCTCGCTTGCCATCCGGAGAGAAGAATCCGAGAAAACCTCCTTCCATGAGCCAGGTAGTCCGACAGGCCGGCGGATCATCATTGTCGTTTTGAAACACATCTCCAAGGGAGGTCACGGTATGCTCGTAACTGTTGCGGAACCCATGACCGATGATGCGGACTTCACTCCCATCGGGGTTCATCCGGGCCGCAAATCCACCTACCCATATATTGCCATCGGAGCTCTTTCTGCCGCCGATGGCCTGAGAATCGACCACCGGATCCTCGCCTCCCGTGTAGGGCCCCCCGACAAAATATTCAGCCCCATCCCTTGTCTTCAGGTGCGCCCCGCAATTCCCCTGATTGAAATACCACTTCCCGTCTGGACCGCCCACCACGGCGTGCAGGCTGTGATCATGATTCCGACCGTTGAATCCGCTGAGGATGTTCTTCCGCTCATCGACTTCCGGATTGAACCTCAAGTCCCCATCGACATCGGTATACACGATTAGATGGGGAGGCTGTGCCACCACCACCTGATTACCGAAGACACTGATTCCCAGCGGGGCGACCAGCTCGGGATCCTGCACAAAAACATGTGAACTGTCGGCTGTCCCATCCTTGTCCTTGTCTTCAAGCACGACAATTCGATCTCCCCCCGGGCGCCGTCCCCTGTTCTTACGATAGTTCACTCCCTCCGCGACCCAGATGCGTCCCTCGGCATCGGTATCAATGTTGGTTGGGTTATAGAACATCGGGCTGGTGGCCCAGACGCTCACTTGGAGATCATCTGGTGCCGCAATCTGATCAGCCGGCAGGCTCTGGGGAACCCGCGATTTGGGATTGAATTTATCAGGCGCCCGTGCGAAGCCAATGGGTTCACGGTCAAAGACGAGGAAACGCACTGAGGCAGGTGTAAGTTCAGCTCCCCGGATGGCCCCTCCATCATCAAGGGCCACCTTGCTTCGGAAGGTCGTCGCGCCGGCGGGAACCTCAAACCAGATGAACGAATCCGCATGTGTCCCCAGACCTCTCGTGTATTCTTTCCCAGCAACGATCATTGCCCCACCCCGATACGTTTTTCCCTTCTGGATCGCCCCGACTGTGCTGAAGGCCGCCCGCCAGGGCAAAGTGGTGAGGTCAAGGCTGGAGCCATCCTGCATGACAAGCTCAGGCTCGATCCAGTTGGACCAATCGTGACTCCCGTTGCCTTCACTGGAGACTACCAGATAGAGATCTCTCCGCTGGAGCTCGACCTCGATTGCGATCAAGCGCTCCGTGTCGCCGCTTTTAAGAATTCGACTCGTGTAGAGAGGATCGGGGCCGACACCCTGCGCCAACATCGGTTGCGCCATAAGGACGATAGCCGGGAGAAAGAAGGATGGGAACTTCATGCAGGACGGGAACTGATACATCAGGACCGTTCATACCCTCCAGAAAGAAAGGCGGATCATATGCGGAGCTGAAAGTCGGCCTGCGATCATAGAAGCCGGCGCCCTGCCCGTAGGTTACTTCTTCTCCGGTTTCGGGTAATCCTGATTCTCTTCCAGCTCCAAGGCAGTGGGCTTTACGGAAGGAACCCCGCCCTCGGGCACTTTTGCCTTGGCGCACCAGACGATGGCATTCAGGACAACAGTGCGAAAATCGTCGTGACCCCAGTTGCGGTGGAAGTGGCCCCCGGTAAATCCAAATCCGCGTCCGCCATTCGGGCGTTCGTAAGCCCACGCCACATGCTGGATTTCACCCCGATCCATTGACGCTCGCACATCAGGATTACCCGAGTGACGTCCGTCGCGACGATCCATGGTCTTTTTGGGCGGGTGCGCAGAGAGGATAGGAATGACCCCTTTCATATTCTCTGCAAAGCGCATGTGGAAATACCATTCGTCGTAAATCTTGAAGGGCTGCACCCCGCGGGTGATCGGGTGTTCGGGCAACTCCTTGAAATCCGCAGTCCAGTGCGGATTGACCGAGTAATGGGTCTCAAAGTAGCCACCCAGCCAGTCAAGGAAGAGCCCGCGACCCTTCTCGTCTTCTCCAGGCTCTACCGCATAGTGAAGGCAGGCCACTCCGGTTCCATCCTTGAGCTTTAGTTTGAGTCCTTCGAGGTGCTGGTAGGCCATGTGCTGCCCACTGCCACCATTACAATAGAAAACCACCGCATCAGCATCCTGCAGAACCTCCGCATTCGCCGGCCAGTCCTTCTGGAAGTGGACGGAGGCTTCTATGACATCTCCCATATGCTCATTGAGCTGCTTCGCGAGAAGCAAGCAGCCGGCTCGGTGCTCATGAGCGGCGTAGCCGTGGCTGCGCTTACCCGCAAGGAAGACTATCTTCTTCTTCGCTGAGGCATTCGATACAGCCGAATCCGATTTATCCCCGAATAAAGAAGGACCGGTGAGGGCGAAGAGAGCAATAGCAAGGAGGGCACTGAGAGCAGTTTTCATCGGTCACAAAAGATTTGATGCTGGCACGTTCTTGCCGCTGGCCATCCCTGTCGTCAAGAAGGGATCCCAAAGGTTCCTTCCGATCACTCTGGGGATAGTCTTCCCCGATCTGACACACTACGCGCGGTGGATGCTGGATTCAGCAGTGACAAGAATCTTCATCACCTTACCATCGGAAATTATTATCAGGGCTTCAAGTTAGCTCAAAGCCAATACCTTTCCTATCCCAGAAGCTCCTCGATCACCTCGCCTCCAAACTGGCTCAACTGCTTGAAGCGCCCGGCATGGTAGTAGGTCAGACGATTGTCATCGAGACCAAGAAGGTGAAGCAGAGTGACGTGGACATCCCGGATGTGATGCACACACTCAACCGCCTCTCCTCCTAGTTCATCGGTGGCGCCAACCGTGGCTCCGGCCCGGGTTCCCCCGCCAGCAAACCACATTGCCATCGCCTTGGCATTGTGGTCACGACCGTAGGATTTTCCACCCCGCATTCCATTATCGGGTGTCCTCCCGAATTCCCCACAGAAGAATACGAGAGTATCCTTCAGCATATCACGCTGTTTGAGATCCTTGAGAAGAGCTGCGATCGGCCGGTCCACTGAGCGGATCAGTGATCCATGAGCCCGTTCAATGTAGTCGTGACTGTCCCAGTTACCGGCATACGCCTGGACGAAGCGTACTCCACTTTCCACCAGACGGCGGGCAAGAAGGCATTTGCGCCCAAAGGCATCGGTATGCGGGTTCCCGATCCCATACATTTCCCGGGTTGCTTCAGTCTCCCCCTCCAGATCAAGAATACCCGGAACCTCGGCCTGCATCCGATATGCAAGTTCGTAAGACGCCATCCGGGCTTCGAGGTCACCTGTCTCTACCCGGGTCTCTTTATGCTTTGCGTTAAGCTTGGCCAGCAGGTCAAGGTTGGCACGTTGCCTCTGCCTCGTCACTCCCTGAGGCGGCGTTAGATCGAGAATGGGGCTGCCCTCGGGCCTCAAGGGCGTTCCCTGGAAATCAGCCGGCAGAAACCCGTTGGACCAGTTAGAGCCCCCGCCCTGTGGGTAACTGTTGCGCGGCAGGACCACAAATCCAGGAAGGTTCTGATTTGAAGAACCTAACCCGTAAGTCACCCAGGAGCCCAGTGCTGGATCCCCTCCAAAACGATTACCCGTGTTGACGTGATAGCAGGCGGTCGGGTGATTCACCGATTCCACCTGAGCTCCACGGAAAAAGCACATATCGTCAACCATCTCCTTTAGATGGTTCCATTCCGCAGTGATATCGGCTCCACTCTGGCCCGCTTTCACAAACTCGAAGGGGCTTTGCACGAAATAGCGCTTTCCCGAGGACATCGCACTTTCCCGTTCCCCTTGTCGGTCAAAAACCTGAAGGTGCCGCTTCGCCAGCTCTGGCTTGGGATCGAAAGTATCAATGTGCGATGGGCCCCCTTCCATCATCAGGAAGATGCAGCGCTGCGCCTTCGCTGGCAGGTGACCTTTCCGCGGTTTAAGGTCTGATTCTTCCGCTTGCAGAAGCGACGTCAGGGCAAGCGATCCGACACTGGAACCAAGTCCATACAGAAAATCACGACGCGGCAGGGAAAATTGATTCATGGGAACTCTTAATCCAGATAGGCGAATTCATTCAGGTTGAAGATGACCAGACAAACCTCTGCCAGCCCCCGGGTCCGGGCATCGACATCACTCCTCCGCAGGTCCGGGACATACGACTCGTAGGCGGGAAGATGCTCCCAAAATTCATAAGGTCTTCCGGTTTTTTCGGCCATCACCTTGCGCCTGATCTTCACCGGAAACGCCTCAGGCTTGTGTACCCTTCCCTGCTCTTCCAGCAGCGCAGCCTTCCAGTGAACAAGGCAGGCTGCGATCTCCCCCGGTGAGGCAGGCCGACCAAGGGCCAGGCTGAAGGCGCGCTCCATTACCGCCCGGTCGCCGGCGGCCTCTCTCAGGAGACGGGCGGCAAAAGCGAGAGCTCGTTCATGCACTTCCTCTGCGTTGAAAAGTGTCAGGGCCTGTGGAGCGACCATGGAGGTTTCCCGCAATTCGCACGACTGATCCGGTCCCGGCTGGTTAAAGGTCTTAAGGAAGGGATCGCGCAAGCCCCGGGTCTTCTCGGCATAGAGGCTACGGCGGTTACGCTGTTGCGGCAGCGGATCAGGCTCATACACCGAAGCCGTTCCTCCCATGATCTGGCGCGGCTGGAAAGCCACTTCCCGGTTAATGTCGGGCCTGGAGGGGATACCTCCTACCTGACGGTTGAGCTCGCCACTCACCGTAAGCATCGCGTCGCGCAGTTCCTCGGCAGTCAAACGACGGGGAAGACTCACCGCGTAGAGCTCCCGCCCAGAATCCTTGGTATCGAGCACCGCCGGGGCGGAATGCCGACTGCTGCGACGAAAGGCGGCCGAACTGACAATTAATTCGTTCAGCTTCTTTACCGACCAGCCGTGTTCCATGAACCAGTCTGCGAGGTAGTCGAGGAGGCCCGGATGAGTCGGAGGCGATCCACTCCCTCCGAAATTACTTGGGTTACCTGCGATACCCCGACCAAAATGCCAACTCCACACCCGGTTGACCATTACCCGGGCCGAAAGAGGATTATTTTCATCCGCAATCCATTTCGCAAGCGCCAGTCGACGCTTGCCTCGGCCATCTGGAAAATTCGGGGGGGCCATCCCTCCCAGCGTTACTGCCGCACTCAGCGGCCCAGGCGTTACCGAAGCTCCCTTCGCATAGACATCCCCCCCGGAAAGGATATTGCCTTTTTCCAAGACCCCTTTGCCCCAGGGATTTTCAGGCATCATGATTCTTGAGCTCACATTTCTCCGTTCGATCGTGTTCCCTGTGTATACCGTCAGGGCGATGGGCTTCGTGCGATCGAGCTCCCACTGGTGGCGGGAAATATTCTTTGCCATGCGGGCAAGAGAAGCCTCATCCCCGGGGTTCAATCCGTTGTCCCCTGTCTTTGCCTCTCCTTTCTCCTCCTTCCGGTTGGCCCGGACTCTCTCATCCAATTCCTTCCGCTGCCTCTGGTAGTGAGCGACCTTTTCTCTCGCCCAATCATCAGCCTGCGCAAAGCCAGTCCGATTTTCGTCCCTCAGGAAGGGAGCACCCCGGTCAGCAAACTGAGTGGTCGAGAACACCGACATCATCCGGTAGTAATCCCGCATCGGAATCGGATCGAACTTGTGATCATGGCACCGGGCACACTGGAGAGCATGGGCGAGAAAAGTCTGCCCCACTGAATCTGTCACGTCATCCAGCCATTGCTGCCGGGTGACCCGAAACACGCTCATCCCGGTCTGCTCCCATGGACCCATCCGGAGGAATCCCGTCGCCACCAGATTCTCTGCGTTGCCGTCATCCATTTCATCTCCCGCAATCTGCTCCCGCACGAACTGGTCGTAAGGTTTATCGGAGTTGAATGCCCTCACAACGTAATCCCGGTAACGCCACGCATTGGGCCGGGTGTAGTCATTGGCAAATCCCGCCGAATCCGCATACCGGGTCACATCCAGCCAGTGACGCCCGAACTGCTCCCCGTAATGAGGGCTGGCCATAAGGCGTCCGGCGTAGGCTCGCACCGCGGCCTCCGGATTCTTTTCGAAATCTTCTTCGAAATTCTGGATCTCGTCGGGCGTTGGAGGCAACCCGGTCAGTCCGAAAGTCATCCGCCGGACCAATTCTCCCGAACCTGCACTTGGGGCCGGTCTGAGACCAGCCTTCTCCAGCCTGCGATCAATAAACCAGTCCACCGGGTGTATTCCCTCGGGGACGTTCTCCACCTCGAGAGGGCGATAGGCCCAGAGCTTCTCAGGATCATATCGACGGTTCGTCCAGTCTTCCCCCAGCCCCCCGGAAGTCTCTACCAATTCCCCTTCCGCGAAACGATCTCTCAGCTTCCGAATCTTTCTGGCATCTGGCCACGGCGCCCCGGCGTTGATCCAGTCCCGAATCTTGCCCTGCTGCTCACTGGTCAATCGGTCCGCTTCCTTTGGCGGCATTTCGTAATCCTCATTCTCCCAGGTGGTCGCAATATGAAAAAGACTCTCCGCTGCATTTCCAGGAATCAAAACCACTCCGCTATCTCCCCCTTTGAGAAGCAACTCCCGGCTTGTCATCTCGAGACCACCTTTCAACTTTTTTCCCTCTCCCCGGCTGTGACAGGCAATGCACTTCTCCGCAATAATCTCCCGTACGTGCAACGCGAACAAAACCTCTCCCGGGGCAGGATTATCAGCAGCATGCACCGAAAACGCGCTCAGCAGAAGAACTGCAAGAGGGCGCCAAGGCACTCTGAACATGGGATGGGTCATCGAATTGAGGAGATTCAAACACAGGAAGAATCTTTCAATACCTGATTACACCACCGGGATAAATTCCGACAGGTATGCGCAGAAGCCCCAATTCTTGCTTCCCTTGTGAAATCGCTCCACGTGTCCCATGCGGTTTGCGTATTTTGGGACACCAATGCCATAAAACCCGAGTCTTATGGCGCTCGCTTAAACTCAAAGAGCAGGGGTCTCAAGGTCGTTAAGAATCAGTTACTTCTTTAGTTATGGGAATTGGATCGAGCCACGCTCAGAGGGAATAGCGTGCCTTNATCGCGGTGTAAGTTAGATTCGANACCTCCCTGATAACGTTTCCACGGCTCGCGATCCAGGATCCATAGGACTTGTTGCGCGTGCCACTGTCAATGATCCCTATCACTGCGTATGGATAGGACCGGCCATCATTTCCCCGTGCCACCAGAATTCCCATGTCGCCACAGCACCGCGCCGTGCTTCCGGTCTTNTTGTAAACTCGGGTTCCTTGAGGGACACGTCTGGCATTCGTGTAGAGGCGGTCCTTGCCCGGTAAACCCATCACTCGTAANATTTCCTTTGAGTGAGGNAGTGCGCCAGTCCACAGCGACTGGAGAAAACGTCCGTAGTCTCCTGCCGAGCACAGGTTGCGATACGTTCGACCTCCCGCTGGAACATACTCAACAAGATGAAGGCGCCTGCACAGNGATGGGTAATGCCGCCTGAGCAGGGCCGCNGTCGCGACTGGTCCTCCCGTCTGCCTCATCACCCAGTTCGTGGAAACGTTGTTACTCCTCTGGATCATNAACTCCATGTGCCGCCTGCTCGTGGATCCATAAATAAGCTTGCCGGCCCGCACCTGGTGGAAAAATGCCAGAGCGAGATACGGCTTGATCATACTGGCAGCCTGAAGTTGCTGGTTTTCNTTGATACTTACCAGGGTCTTCCCGGAAGTGAAGTCGTAGACCAGCCAAGCCGTTCGCTCATTGGTCTGCAGCGCTCCCTTTTTCCGCAGCGATTTGACATAACGCTCAACCTCGCCCTCCAACCTGCTCTCCGCTGCCTGAACCAATTGACCGGAAGCCAGCCAGCCAAGAGCAAGAGTGAGAAGAAAACCAGGCCACTTCACNAGGATTGGATGATACGTTCGCATGCTTCGCAGGAATACTACAGAAACCCGTAATACTTTCACACAACAAATCTGCAACTCTCCGGCAAGGTGACGTGCAGGACTCTCTACATGCATAAACTGCACCCCTGAAACGGAGAAAGCCCCGAAGTCGTTGAACTTCAGGGCTTTCGTTGGTTACGGGGACAGGATTTGAACCTGTGACCTTCAGGTTATGAGCCTGACGAGCTACCGGGCTGCTCCACCCCGCGGTTTTGTATAGTCCGCNTTCNCGGGCTGNNCTGGAANCTAGGGGCACGGAAANAACCCTGCAAGGGAAAATCTCCGTTCCAGATCCTGTCCCAGCCAAGCGATCTGCAAACCACGGGTCGATCCAGCTACCACGAGGCTTGCGCCCGCACGCCAGATTGCGACTCTGAACACCCCTGAACCCATGATCAAGNTCGCGCCCTTTTACGTCTCNGNAATGATCCTCGGATTACTGCAACTCCTGAACGCGCAGAATAACCCNGGNGCAGCCATTGCCGCTGACAATCCACATCTGCATGTCAGGGACGGACTCGACCACTTGAAGCGGCTGCTTGAGATGGACCGAAAGTGCCATATCGCTTTTCTTGGGGGTTCGATTACCCAGAATACTCNTGGACACACCGCGATGGTTCCAGCCTGGCTGCAGNAGACCTTCCCGGAAGCCANGATCTCAGTCACTAATGCGGGACTGAGTTCGACCTGCTCAACNAGCGGAGCCTTTCGCTTGGNATCAGATGTCTTCGGCAGGGAGGAAGTGGACCTGCTCATCGTCGAGTTCGCCGTCAATGACGACCAGGATGCTGGACACGCCCACCGCGAATGCGTGCGGGGCATGGAGGGCATCATCCGGCAGGTACAGCGCGAGCATCCCAAATGTGGAATCATCATGGTTCACTTCGTCAACCCCGGTATGCGCGACAAGATAGCCCGGGGTGTNACCCCCGTATCGATTGCCGCTCATGAAGCCGTGGCCACACGGCATGGCGTTATTTCCGTNAACGTGGCGGCGGAGGTTGCTGCTTCCACGGAAAGTGGACGCTACCAGTGGAGAGACTACGGCGGGACCCATCCCGGCACCTTTGGCTATCGGGTTGCNTCAAACATGATCATCACTGCNCTCAAGACCGCTCTCGCAAAAAAAGGCAGAGGCGCGAATCGAAAGGAAGCTGAACTCCTCGATNAAGGGAGCTACACACACGGCCGCTTCCTCNNTNCCGGAGAAGCCCGCTTCTCCAGTGGATGGAAAATCGGGCCAGTCGATCGCACACTGCTCCCTCTTGGTGGAATCCGCTCACAATATTCCACCTACAAGCTCCTCCGCGGGGACCAGCCCGGCAGCACAATGACAATCGAGTTCACCGGGAGAACGATCGGGGCGTTTCTCCTCGCCGGACCAGACGCTGGTATCCTCGAATCCCGAATCGATGGTGGCGCTCCCACCCGCCACGATCTTTTCCACCGTTTCAGTAGCGGTCTGAATTATCCGCGCAGCGTGATTTTCGGCACCGATCTGAAACCAGGAAAGCACACCCTTGAACTTCAACTGGCAGACGATAAAAACCCACGAAGCAAGGGGACTTCTGCCTCGATTCTGTTTTTCGAGGTCAGTAGTTAAGNGCGTGCTNATGATCTGAGAGTCATCCGATCATAGGGGGACATCCCGGAAAGCTCTACCAAGACTGAACGGAGCGTGTTTTCACGTTGCTGATCAGGTCCCGCTCGCGCTAATGCTATGACATGCACTCAAGCATCCGAAACACNCTCTCTGTCTGTGCCGCCATTGCGGCCCTCGCCTCCTTNGCCTCGGGCAAGCAACCTCCTGAGAAAGCNGTCGCAAATCTCGATGTCGGAGACGGATTGGAGACTACTCTCTTCGCCTCCGAGCCCATGATGCTGAGCCCCTCCAGCATCGACATCGACCACCTCGGTCGCGTGTGGGTCTGTGAGGTTGTGAACTACCGGGGACATCGAAACAAGCGACCGGAAGGAGACCGTATCCTCGTTCTCGAGGATACCACGGGCGACGGCAAGGCGGACAAATCCACTGTCTTCTACCAGGGACGGGAGATCGATTCCGTCCATGGNGTCTGTGTTTTAGGNAACAAGGTCATTATCTCCGCCGGAGATAACGTCTGGCTCATGACGGACGAGGATGGAGACCTGAAGGCCGACAAGAAGGAAGCGCTCTTTACCAAGATTGGTGGAGCGCAACACGATCACGGAATTCACGCATTCTCCTTTGGTCCCGACGGGAAACTCTATTTCAATTTTGGAAACGCTTCGCGTCAACTGGCAGATGCCGAGGGGAAGATCATTACCGACAAGGCTGGCAATGAAGTCAAAGCCAGCCGTCAACCCTACCAGCAGGGCATGGCCTTCCGCTGCGACCTCGATGGNTCCAACGTGGAAACTCTGGGATGGAATTTCCGGAATAACTGGGAACTGTGCGTCGATTCCTTCGGGACCGTCTGGCAGAGTGACAATGACGACGATGGAAACAAGGCGGTGCGGATTAATTTCGTGATGGAATTCGGGAATTACGGGTTCCGCGATGAGTTCACCGGGAAGGGATGGCGCGACAAGCGCACCAATATCGAAAAGGAAATTCCCCTGCGTCACTGGCATCTTAANGACCCCGGCGTCGTTCCCAATCTGCTGCAGACCGGACAGGGCTCTCCCACNGGTATAGTCGTTTACGAGGGTTCCATGCTTCCAGCAGGGTTCCAGAATCAGGTTATCCATTGTGNTGCCGGCCCCAANGTNNCCCGGGCCTATCCGGTAAAGACCAATGGTGCGGGCTACTCAGCCGAGATGGTGAATATCCTCTACGGAGCCCGCGATAAGTGGTTCCGTCCCTCGGATGTCTGTGTCGCTCCCGATGGCTCCCTGTTCGTTGCAGACTGGTATGATCCGGGCGTCGGAGGCCACGGCATGCGTGACCTTGATGGAGGGAGAATCTTCCGGGTGGCAACACCGGGATCCAAATACAGCATACCAAAGTTCGACTTGAGCACTGCTGAAGGGGCAGCTGAGGCGCTGACCAATCCAAACGGTGAGGTGCGTTACCTCGCATGGACCGCTTTGCACAAGATGGGAGCCAAGGCGGTCCCAGCACTCGAAAAACTCTGGAAAGGGAAGAACCCCCGCCACCGCGCCCGTGCCCTCTGGGCTCTCGGCAAGATGGAAGGAAAAGGCCAGAGTGTGGTCAACGCCGCACTCACCGATTCGGATCCGGACATTCGGATCACCGGTATTCGACTGGCGCGCCAGCTTGACCTCGACCTGATTGAAACGGTTTCGAAGGTCGTCATGGACAAATCTGCGGCAGTCCGCCGGGAAGCCAGTATCGCATTACGCTTTGACGGCTCGGACAAGGCCAGCGCTCTCTGGGCTGAGCTTGCTCTGCAGCACGATGGCGCAGACCGCTGGTATCTGGAAGCCCTCGGGATTGGTTCCGACCTGCATGCGGACGCAAGGTTTGCAGCATGGCTTGCCAAGGCCGGTAAGAAGTGGAACTCCGACGGCGGTCGCGATATCGTATGGCGGGTCCGTTCCAAGCAGGCCCCGGCGTATCTCGCTCGCATCATCAAGGATAAGTCCCTGAAGGATCACGCCTCCCCCCGCTACATGAGGTCTTTCGACTTCCACAAGGGGGACGAGAAGAACAAGGCTCTGGAGAGCCTCCTCGACCTCTAGAAATCCGGCAACTCCCGCATGCGAATCTCCCATCACTATGTCACTGTCCTGGTGATGGGAGCCTTGGCACTCGTCCTGCCCGCACAAGGGCAGGAGGATTCATCCCGTGACACCCTGATCGTCGAAACGATTTTAAGAATCGAAGGGTTTGACCTCTCGAGTTCGACCAAGGCACAAGGGGCAGTCAGACGCTACCTCAAGAACGAGTGGGGCGGGGAGCGATATCTCGATCTTATTGAGCGTTTCGATCTTAAGGAAGAGGCACCCGGACTACTCCGGCTGGCGCTTAAAAAATCTGAATCTCCAACCGGGGCTGAGGCGGCAACGCTACTTGTTGGCCTCGGTAAGGGAGCTCTTCTCGGAGAAACTTTGGAAGGGGAGGACGAGGTAGCCGCTGGACAGGCTGCAAAAGCGATTGCCCATTCCGGGGATGCAACCTTGATGAAAGCCCTTCCCAAGGTCCTCGCGAACCCGGAACGCCCGCTCCGGGTGCGCTCATCTGCCCTTTCAGCTCTCTACGGAAAGGACCCTGAGCGTCAGGCTCAGCTCCTCACGATGGTAAAATCCAATGAACTGGCCGAAGACCTCCGTCAGACGGCCTCAGAGATTCTCATGCTTTCCCGTAACGCTGAGATCCGGGAAGAAGCCAAGAGCATTTTCTCCGTGGCGAAAGGGGACTATCCGTCCATCGTCGAACTTCTCAAGCGCAAGGGGGATCCCTCCAGAGGCAAGGAGCTTTTCGTTACCAAGACCTGCATGATCTGCCACGAAGCAGGTGGGACGGGCATAAACTTCGGACCGGGACTTTCCCAGATTGGAGACAAGCTGGATGCCAGAGCACTCTACGAGGCGATTCTCCTGCCTAGCGAGAAAATCAGCATGGGCTTTGAAGGTTGGGAGGTAACGCTCAAGAACAACACCAAGCTCGTTGGCATCATCGAGGAGACGGAGGAAAACCTCACCCTCACAATGATCGGTGGCGCAAAGCAGACTATCGAGAAGGGCGAGATCAGCAGCAAAGCAAAGATGAAGCAATCGCTTATGTATCCCGGCCTGCATCAACTGATGACTCCCGATGAACTGGCAGACCTTGTAGCCTACCTGAGCTCGCTCCGGAAGGACGGTTAGAAAGCCGCCGGGGAAGACCGCGATAAGAATCCCCACGGCGACCGGCCAGCATGAGTGAAAAACGACAATCCCGGTTTTGGATCCTCTGGTTAACGGCAGTCTTGGTGCTTATTCCTCCACTCCCGCCTGCCCTCGCCTGCCTGATATGCCTTCCCGTTCCTACTACGTCCCCAGTGGACTACCTGCTCGAAGCCGATCTCGTGATAGTTGCACGGGAAGATCCCGGAGCACCTTACTGGCTGACTATGACTGAGATTCTCAGTGGGGAGGCTACCGGCATCGACAAAAGCTTTTTCCTTGAAGCTCCTTTACGACCCGGGCCCTCTCTGGGTCGCAATCGGGCGGTGATCTGCTCCTACGGCTCTTATGGGGGGCTCTCGCAACCCGAATGGGCCCGGGTCGGCGACGCTGATGCCGACTTCAGTGCCCTGGTCGCAGAAATTTTGGAGAACCGGGAGCAATGGCAACTCCACCCAGATAAGCGTGCCACCTATTTTTCCAGCTATCTTGACCATCAAAACCAGCAGATTCGCACTGTTGCTCATATCGAGGTAGCTCGAGCCCCCTACGACCAGATCAGGAAATTTGAAGGCGTTCTCCCGTTTCCCAAACTCCGCTCCTCGCTTCAAAACTTTCGACTGACTGACTGGCATCCCCTTTACATCCTGCTCCTCTCTCTGAGCGGGCAAGCAGAGGATCTGGCGCTTGTTTCGGGTAAGGTCCGGTCTGCAGCCACCACCGGCCTGAGCCTGCACCTCGCTGCCTGGGTGACCGCATGGATCGAAATGGAACCGGAAAAAGCCCTTCCGTTTCTCACTGAGAAATATCTCGCAGGACCTCCACGAGACCCGGCGGAAATTCGCGCTATTTTCCGCGCGCTCTCCGTTCATGGAAACCGTGGGCATCGGTATTTACGAAAACAAATCACGGAAGCCTACCGTCATATCCTCAAGCAGCATCCTCAGACGGCCTCTGAGGCAGTAAAGGACCTGATGCTTTGGCAACAGTGGGGATTGAAAGATTCTCTCCGCCCAATCATGTTGGACCCCGGTTCAGGTTTAGACCAGGGTTCTCGCCTCCAGATTGCGGCTTACATCCGAAAGGCTGAGGACATATCAGCAACCGACCCTCCAGAAAGAAAGAACGACCGTCTCCGTGGCCTGTTCCTCTCGGTATTGCTCCTGCTCATTGCCTTCCCGGCAAGTCTTCGCCTTTACCGCTGGCGGGCACAACGGGCGCGGCTCCCATGACCGGAAACGTAAGGGTTACTCCGAGACGCAATATACGAACTTTCCTGAACGCAGATAAAGAGCATCCTTGGACAAGGCCGGAGTGCCACTGAAGTCCGTTCGATCATCGAACCGATTCTGAGCGATCTGCTTCATCTCTGGATTCGCCTCAAAGACAAAGGTTCCATTGTGGCGACTCACGGCATAGAGCTTCTCTCCTGCCCGGACCATGGAAGCGTAGAAACTGAAGCGCTTGGACCTTTCAATCCCTTCGACCGTCCTCTTGGAAAGGACTTTGCCGGTCGCGATTTCCATGCAGATTGCTTCCGCCGAGTCATTGACCCAGTAAAGATTTTTACCGTAGGCCAGAGGTGTTGGCACGTAGGTGGTTACTTTACTATCCCACTGGAGATTGCCGGTGACATCTCCACTTCCTCCACGCTTGAGGCCAATACTCATTTTGCGCGGATAGCCCCCAAACGCACAGATCATGTCATCGGCAATGACCACGGAGGGTGAAACGTTTCCGGGTACGCGTGTTCTTGCCAGCCATTTTCTTTTTCCCGTTGCCGGATCGAGTGCAAACAGTTCATGCGGAATTGCCAGAACCATTTCATCACTTCCGTCCACCGCAACCGTGAGCTGCGGAGTAGCAAATGCGAGCTCCAGTTCCTTGGACTGGTAGCGCCATTTCTCCTCAGCGCTTTCCTTGTCAAAGGCAATCAGCGACCGCGCCTCATCCGCCGCATTGATAATCACAAGATTACGGTAAAGAAGCGGACTAGCTGCTGAACCCCAGCGCCGGTTACTGGACTGGACTCCCACCGACTTCCTCCATAGAAGCTCACCGTCGACAGTGTAAACGTGTAACCCGGACTTGCCGGTAAACACGAATACTCTTTTTCCGTCAGTTGCAGGAGTACTGCTGGCATAACCATGCTCCATTAAATAGCCGCGGTAAGGATCTTCCGGATGGGCGAGCTCTATGGATTTTTTCCAGAGAATCTTTCCGTCGCTTCGATCAAGGCAGATCAGTGTTCTTCCGAGTTTTCCCGCGGAACCTATCTTCTCAGGGCTCGTTCCGTAGCCGGTATAGCAAGTCACGAACAGACGATTACCGACGAAAACCGGACTGGAGGATCCCGGCCCGGGCATCGCAGTCCTCCACTTCAGGTTCTTCTTTTCTCCCCACTCCACAGGAATTCTCGCGCCCTTGGGAGATGTTGCGAGGCCTCCGGGGCCACGAAATTGCGGCCAACTTTCGGCGGCCGTAAGAATGCCGGTGAGGACACTCATGGAAATAAATGATGCGATCGCCTTCATGAATCAAACCCTACCAGAAGCCCCCGGGAAGTCACCGTATTCCCGAAGGGATAAACTGGCCCTCGGATTGACGAGGAGATATAAATAATGGCGCTCCAAGGAGCGGTCATGACTCATCCCTCCAAAACTGCCCGTTTTGTTCCTCTCGCTCTTCTTGCACTATGGGTGGGATTCGTGGCTCAGACCTTCATCCCTCTCTCCCGCGGTGAGGAAAAGCAAGGCGAAGCCCCTCGGCGTATCGAGGTGCTCTTTCTAGGCAGTAAAAACCTTTTCAATCATGATCCTCCAGCTCGCTTTCGTGTCCTGCGGGAAGCCCTCGGACCCAAGGCCGTCAACATTACCTACGCGAACAGTGTCGATGCCCTTACCACCGAAAATCTCGCTCGATACGACGTGCTCCTGATCTTTGCCAACCTGTATGAACTGGATGTCAAAACCCAGGGACAGGCGCTCCTTGACTTCGCACGGAAAGGAGGAGGATGTGTTTTGCTTCATTGTGCCGCCGCATGCTTCCGCGACTCAGACTTCCCGGAGTATGTCGACCTTCTTGGGGCTCAGTTCAAGTCCCACGGCAAAGGAGTTTTCCGGGCCCGTATTGTGAATCAGGACCATCCGGTGATGAAGGGATGGAAAGGATTCGAGTGCTGGGACGAGACCTATGAGCACAAGCGCCACGGCAAGGATCGGATCATCCTGCAGAAGCGAGGCGATGAACCTTGGAGTTGGGTCAAAAACTACGGCAAGGGCCGGGTATTTTATACGGCCAGCGGCCACGATCATCGTTGCTGGAATCTGCCTGAATATCACGATCTTATCCATCGTGCCATCCGTTGGACGGCGCATGACGACAAGGTAAGCTGGCTCTCTCCACAGCAACTTCCCACCCTGCACTATCGGCGCGCAGCAGCCCCGAAGGATCCCAAGAATCCTGTAGGGCCCCTTAATCAGATCCAAAATCCTCTCCCTCCTTCCGAGTCCCTGAAACTCACACAGATCCCACCGGAATTTGAGATACAGCTTTTCGCAGCTGAACCACATGTCGTTAACCCGATCGCGATCAGCTGGGATCACCGGGGTCGGCTCTGGGTCGTGGAGGCTTTCGACTACCCTCATAAGGTCGGCTCAGAAACTCCCAGAGATCGCATCAAGATTCTCGAGGACGGGGACCGTGATGGAGTTGTCGACAAAATCACAGTCTTCGCCGAGGGCCTCAACATCTGCACCAGCGTCCTTCCCGTATCTGGAGGAGCCATTGCTACCGATGGGGCAGACATGGTTTTGCTGAAAGACACTGATGGTGACGATCGAGTCGATCACCGGGAGGTCCTCTGGACTGGTATCGGCCTGCGAGATACCCATGCCTGTGTCTCAAATCTCAGGCATGGATTTGATGGCTGGATCTACGCCACGGTGGGATACAGCGGCCTTGATGTCACCGTGGGTGGAAAGCGCCACCAATCATCTCAGGCGGCTTTCAGATTTCTTCCCGACGGTTCGGATTTTGAGATCGTCCAGAACACCAGCAATAACACCTGGGGCCTCGGTTTCACCGAAGAGGGAGATCTCACAGGATCCACCGCCAACGGGAATGCCAGCTGGTATCTCTCGATTCCCAACCGGCACTTTGAACTGGTGGGTCGAAAGGGGCAGAAAGTGGCTAAAGCGGACGATCCCGAGGATCTCGCACCCATCACTCCGGATTACTTTCAGAACAACCCCAAGGGAAAACATTCCTCGGCAGCTGGTCATGCGGTCTACACCAGCCGACGGTTCCCGGAATCGTGGTGGAATAAAAGGGCTCTCGTCTGCGAGCCGCCTCTTCATCTGGTCTCCGCCCCCCGAATCACCCGAAGTGGCGATAGCTTCCGAACGACAGGGTTCGAACATAATCTTTACGCCTCGGCAGATGCCTGGTCCGCTCCGGTATCCGCCGAAGTCGGGCCGGATGGAGCAGTCTGGGTGGCCGACTGGTATAATCCAATCTGTAATCACAACCCCTATCGTGATCATTTTGAAAAAGGAGAGGGCAACGCCTTGCGCTCTGACGATCGAGATCGTGAACACGGTCGTATCTATCGCATTTATCCAAAGGCTTCTCCGGATGAACCTTACCCCGACCTGACGACGGAGCACGGTGCTCTTGAAGCATTAAAGCATCCGAATCTCTTCTGGCGCCTTACGGCCCAACGGATCCTCGTTCAAAAGCTTGACTCCAAGGCTCTTGAGGCCGCTTCGAGAGAGACCACATCTTCCCGCGCCCGCTTTCACCTTATGGCGGCCTCTGCACACCGTAACATTGACACCATTCAAGCCGCGGCAATCGCCCATCGTATCCGGTTCGACGAGGAGAGAAATCAACCATTCCAACCACCCATGGTCGCGGGAGGCTCNGAGAAANTCGATCTCCATCTTGAGCGCCTGTGCGACCCTGAAGGGGACCCCATGGATCGCAANGCCGCCGCCCTGCTGCTGGTTGAGGCCGAACCAGATCCGCAGCTGGGCAAAAACCTTCTGCAACTCGTCATGTCTGACACCTCTCTAGCNCGAAATAAGCACCTTGCTGATGCCATNNGGTTGGCCATCATACAACACCCGGAGGGGTTTCTCCGATCACTCCTCGAAAACAAACAGGAAAAAAAACGTGGGGCACTTNTGGGCAGAATCGTCGAAAACACCCTGACACGGGTGCGTCAAACCCCGGAAGTAATTTCAGACGGCTTACGTGTAGTCGCTCTGCAATCAGACTCCACTCTCGCCAAGCAACTCGCAAAGGCGGCAACCGCACCATCTCCCACTCCTTCACCGACCTCCCTTTCTGTCAGCGCCCAGCGAGGTCAACAGGCCTACCTGGCCTGCGTCGCCTGCCATCAACCAGATGGGACGGGGCTTCCGGGGGCCTTTCCTCCTCTGGCCGGATCCGAGAGGCTTCTGGGGCCGGTGGATCTGCCCGCCCGGATTATCCTGAAAGGATTGCAGGGGCCCCTGAAAGCTGGAAACGAGAGATACAATGGTGCAATGCCGGGACACGAGCGTCTCCTGACAGATGAACAAATCGCTGACATTCTGAACTACACNAGAACTGCCTGGGGGAACCAAGCTGAAGAAGTCACCACCGAGGCCGTCGCAGCGATTCGTTCGTCCATCGCGCAACGCACCTCACCTTGGACAGAACCTGAATTGAGTTTGAAAAAATACCCGACGGAATGATGGAACTCAAAGACATCCCTCCTCCGCTTTCTCTCTACATGGACGGTCTTCGTAATCACGATCTGGCAAGGATCGAGGACAGTTTCGCCAAGGATATTCAGTTTGTCACTCCCGCCCGGATTATGAAATCGAATGAGATCCTTTCCTTCCTTGCGGCTCTCTACCGGGGATTCCCCGACTGGACGTATCTTAATGACCCTCCCGTTCGCACCGGACAAGGAGCGATTGGCGTCAAGTGGTATCAAGGTGGCACACACTCTGAAACACTCGCGTTCCCCGGCTTCCCATCTTACCCGGCCACTGGCAAAAAAGTGCAAATTCCTGCGCACTTTTTTTATTATCTCGTCGACAACCAAGGCCTTCATGAAATTCGACCAGACCCCATCCCCGGGGGGGCTCCCCGTGGTATATTTGAACAGATCGGCGTCGAGAATCCTCCCCTCTAGCATCAATCATTCGGGCCATTCGAAATTCAAACCGGTAAGAGCTCTACCCTCGCGCCGATCATTCCATGCCATTTGCCATCATAACCAAGGATAAACCCGGACACGCCGATCTGAGAAACCAGCACCAGGCTGCNCACAAGGCTTACTTGGATGAGAACAAGGCAATCCTGCTCGCGGCTGGCGCGAAACTTGATGACGGCGGGACACAAGCCCATGGAGGAATCCTGATAGTGGACGTGGAAACTAGAACCGAGGCAGAAGACTTTGTCCGAAATGACCCCTTCTCGACAGCGGGACTGCTCGCCAGNGTCGAGATCACCCGGTGGCGCAAGGCGTTNTTCCAATANGAAAGACTGGTAGAGCTTTGATCGTGCACCAACCCCTTGCGAGGATCGACAGGGGCGTTCTGTCTGCTACAGGAATCTCATGAATACACGGTTACCAGCTCTTTTGCTGGCAGTCATTGGGCTGTCGCTTCCCACTGCTGCCAAGGAATTCCGACTCTATTATCTCGGCGGCCAGTCAAATATGGATGGATACGGNAAGGTCTCTGAGCTTCCGGAGANTTTGAAAAGCGGGAANACGTATGAAAANGTCTACATCTTCCACGGTAACATGGGGCACGACGGCAAGAAACCAGATGGCCGGGGCGCATGGCTGCGGCTTAAACCAGGGCACGGACGCAACTTCAAGTCTGACGGATTGAAGCACAGCTACTCGGACCGCTTCGGACTGGAGCTCTCTCTCGCTCAGACTCTGAAAAGACAATATCCGGGTGCCTACATCGCCTTCATCAAATACTCCCGTGGGGGAACCGCTATCGACTCCAAGGCAGCAGCCCAGAAGCGCTTCGGAGCATGGGATCCAGAATGGGATGGCGGCGATGGCGAGGGGAAGGGAATCAACCAGTATGATCACTTCAAAGCGACTCTGAGACATGCCTTTGCGGATAAGGATCTCGATAATGACGGAGAACCCGATACTCTTGTCCCCTCGGGTATTTTGTGGATGCAGGGCGAGAGCGACGCCGACAGTGAGGACGTGGCCCAGCGCTACNAATCCAATCTCAGNAANCTCATGAATCTCATCCGCAAGGATCTGGGTGAACCTAGCAAGAAGATTCCCGTAGTGATCGGGCGTATCACTGACTGGAAGGTCTGGAAGTTTGGCGCAATCGTGCGTAAGGCTCAGGCATCCTTCGTNAAGGCAGACCCCCNAGCGGCTCTCGTCACCTCGACAGACTCCTACGGGAACTCGGACCCCTGGCACTATGACACTTCCGGCTACCTTGATCTCGGCGAACAATTNGCGAAAGCTCTGATCTCGATGGAAAAGGGCCATTCAAAATGAGTCCTCTCNCCCAGCCCCCGCTCAGAGCAGAGGACTGGCTGCAAAGGTCAGCCTGCCATCGATCCCGGGCTCTGGCATGGACCCAACCGACNCGGGATCGCAGAGCGCGTGGTGANAAGCACCCGGTTCATGACTTTCTGCATACCTATTATCGACTCTCCCTCGGTCAGCTGGAGCGTTGGCACCCGGGNATAGGTGTCGATCTCGAGGATTGCTCCGAAGCGCGTCAGATGTTCCGTCAACCGCATTATCGTTTTGAGGAAGGGACCTGCTCGGTCGATCCTGCACGGTTGACNCCCAAAGCACGCACACGCCTGAAATTCTCTCTTCAGATCCTTCAATCAACAGCCAAAAGACCTCCGAACTTCGCCTGTCATGGGCTCCATGAATGGGCNATGCTCTACGATGGTGCAGAAGTTCGTCATGGCGAAACAGTTCCCTTGCGCCTCCCACGGAAAGAAATCGATGCTGTTGTTCACTCTCGTCCGCTGTCCTGCAGCCACTTTGATGCCTTCCGTTTTTTTGCGCCCGGGGCAAAGGAACTGAACCGCCTGCAGCCGGATCTACAGGCCCGCGAGCAAAATGAACAGCCGGGGTGTATTCATGCCAATATGGATCTCTACAAATGGGCTGCAAAGTCGTTNCCGTGGATCTCGAGTGACCTTCTCTGGAGTTGTTTCCGTCTTGCGACCAAGGCGCGCGAAATCGATATGCGGGCAAGCCCCTACGACCTGACGGGTTTTGGTTATGATCCCATTAAAGTAGAGATGACCGAGGGCCGTCGCCTCTACGAAACGTTGCAACGANCCCTTGCTGACGAAGCGAAGGCTCTCCGTGAGAGCCTCATTCTCCAGCTCACGAAGACCCTGACCNCAAACTGACGAGAGGATGTTCCTTCTGAAATATCTCTCACGCGTTGGGCTCCTCCTCAGCGTTGGTATCGCCCCGGTCTGCTTCAGCTCATGCAGCCCTCACAAAACAACCGTGCTGTCTGACCGCAGGACTGCCACCATGGATATCGCTCTTGATACAGCAGGTGAAAGGATGTTCTACCGGGGCACTGCCCTGATTCCCCGTGGCTTTAATTCAGATCAACCTTTTGACCTGAGGGTCCAACTCGCACTCTGGGGAAATCCTCCTGCGAACGAAGCGAGCCAGAAAGCTGTAGAGGTTCTGGCGGAAGAATTCGTGGGGAAAGGTAGATACCAGCGGCGCGNCGCATCGAAAGGAGANATCATATTCGACGGCCTGCGCTTTCAACTGCGCGGTATGGTTCACAATGGCGGGAAAGAGCTCGATGGCGAATGGTTTCTCGACGGCCTCAAGGGAGGCAGCTTTCGAATCGTGCCCGAGGGATACCTCTTTCCTGGTGATTGAGCATCCGAAACTACCGCAATGGAACCCTCTCGGCNGGGACCGAATCCATGGGGCCTTACTCAAAAGCGTCGTGTGGCTTGCTACCCGCNAGACATTCCTTTACCCCTCTTTAGNCTGACATGATCCCGAATATCCTTGCCGACCGCTACGCCTCCCATGCCATGAAGGAGATCTGGTCCGCCGAGGGCCGCATCATNCTGGAACGCGACTTCTGGATCGCGGTCATGCGTGCCCAACGCGAACTTGGTCTTCCCATCACAGAAGAAGCGATCAAGGCCTACGAAGCCGTCAAGACAGAGGTCAACTTGCCGTCCATTGAGGAGCGCGAACGTATTTCCCGCCACGACGTCAAGGCCCGGCTCGAAGAATTCAATGATCTCGCGGGCCATCAGGAAATTCATAAGGGGATGACCTCCAGAGATCTCACCGAGAATGTGGAGCAGTTGCAGGTTTTCTCGTCCCTTCGCCTTATTCACGACAAGGCCATTGCCTCCCTTGCTGCTCTCGCAGGGAAGGCTCATGAATGGCGAGACGTCATTCTGGCAGGTAGAACTCATAACGTTGCTGCCCAGCCTACAACCTTCGGCAAGCGCCTTTCCATGTCGGGCGAAGAGCTTCTTGACGCACGGCAACGCCTTGAGCAACTGATTGAGAGCTATCCGGTACGGGGATTGAAGGGAGCTGTGGGCACACAGATGGATCAACTCTCTCTCTTCGATGGCGATATTGCGAAGGTCAAGGAACTGGAGCAGAAGGTAGCGCTGCACCTGGGATTACCTGGTGACTGGGTCTGCGTGGGTCAGGTCTACCCGAGATCCATGGACATGCGAACCGTATCGATTCTAACCGACCTCACCGCAGCGCCTTCTTCGATGTGCACTACCTTGCGCCTGATGGCAGGGCATGAGCTGGCTTCAGAGGGATTCGCCAAGGGACAGACCGGCTCAAGTGCGATGCCTCATAAGATGAACGCAAGATCATGCGAAAGGGTCAACGGCTTCCACGTGATCTTGAAAGGCTATCTCGCGATGGGAGCGGGGCTGAGTGGAGCACAGTGGAACGAGGGCGATGTATCCTGCTCAGTTGTGCGTCGGGTCATGCTGCCAGATGCATTTTTCGCTGCAGACGGCCTGCTCGAAACCTTTCTGACGATCCTGAACCAGATGCAGGTCTTTCCCGGGACCGTCAGCAGAGAAAACGAGCGTTACATGCCGTTCCTGCTAAGTACTTCTTTTCTCATGGCTGCGGTCAAGGCGGGAGCTGGCCGGGAAACCGCCCATGCTGCCATCAAGGAGCACGCGCTAGCTGTGGCCAAAGAGCTCCGGGAGGCAACCATCACCGACAATGATCTCCTGGACCGACTTTCTGCTGATGATCGGATCCCTGTCTCGCGCGATGAGCTNCAGAAGGTGTTCGAATCNGGNAAGGGCAATACCGGAGCCGCCCCTTTCCAGGTTGACGCCTTTGTTGATGCCGTTGCAGACCTCAAAGAAAGGTATCCAGAAGCGGCTGCATACCAGCCCGGAGATATCCTTTAGTTNTACTTCCCNGCNGAACACAGNACCCTGANTCTNATTGTATTGACCGACCGAGAGGGGTCTTACTTCTCCTCCGTCCTTTTCTTCAAAAGGTCGCGATGCATCTTTTTGGCATCACGAAATACCTTACTNCCTTCCTGATAGATCTCGTTACCNGAGGTTTTGCCGAGAACAGTCTTCATCTCCCCATCGAGAATCACAACTAGAGGGTAGGAGTTTCCCGCTCCACTCAAGCCGGTGATCAGTGCCTTGGGAACGCCATTTTCCTTTCCTCGTGAAGCATCAACCACCTCTTGGTAGTTACCTTTTACTATAAGGCAAAATGATTTAAGCGCACGAATGGCGTCATTAGTNGCATCGACAGATCGGACCACGCCGGAGTCTTTCGTATCCCAGGCGGCTGGTATGAAGATAAAGCCGAAACCCTTCTCGTCCTTCTGCGCCAATTCCTGNGCCCCCTTGAGTTTTTCCCATTCAACAACATCACGCGGCCAGCGAACCTTTGGAGCNGCGGAAGCCAGTGAANNTCCGAGAGCCATNAGCAGAAAAATAAGAGGTAATTTCATCATCTGGAGATGTTAAAAGATTCCGGAGAANATAAAATTCCAATTTATGGTTTCAAGGGTCTATCTGATCAACAGCCTCGCAATGACGCGCGTAAAGCCAGAGCAAGTCTGAAAGACGATTGAGAAACAGCAGTATGTTCGTATTGGAAAGTTCTTCCGACAGGGCGAGAACCCGACGCTCAGCCCTGCGNCAAACGGTTCGAGCCAAATCTAGGTGAGCGCCGGTCCGGCTCCCTTTNGATCCCGGGCGGGCCCAGCCATCAAATACGATTCCGCTCTCCTCCANCTCGTGCGCGAGATTCTCGAGCAGTGNNACCTCATCTTCCGTGATCGNAGGGTGCCCCGAGGACCGATATTTTTCTAAATCNTCTGAAAGAACTGCGAGCTCCCCCATCAGGCCCACAAGGAAACCCTGTAGAAGATCGATCGATTTTTCCAGAGAAGCATTTGCCTCGACCCTGACCAACCCCAGAGCCGCATTGAGCTCATCGATCGAACCGATGGCCTCAATACGATTGCCCATCTTTGCAGTTCGTTTGCCGAACATGAGATCTGTTCCCCCATCGTCACCACGCTTCGTTGTAATGCTCATGGATGAGCCGTATCCTAGTTTCCCCTGCTTTCTCAACCGCAACTTGATTCCAATTGAGAAAANCACGCCCAAATTCCCTGCACTTCCCAACTCTAANAGCCCCTGGCAACCCTTATCGGACTGGACCACAAAGAAACTTGGAGCTTCCCCACAAAGAGTCTGTTGNACTAGCTTCTNTTCATGAGCATAAGACGCCTTTTTCTGAAACGAAGCGCTCTCACCGGCGGAGCACTCCTTTTTCCGCAGCTGACATCCGCCGACCACCACAAGAAGTCCAAGCCNCTCTTNGATCTNTCGCTTGCAGAGTGGTCTCTTCANCGGACNCTCCGAAGTAAGAAAATCACCAACCTCGACTTTCCCCGGGTCACGAAGGAAAAATTTGGAATTANCGCCGTGGAATACGTGAACCAGTTCTTCAAGGACAAGGCTAGAGATAAAAAGTATCTCACCGAACTGAANACCCGCTGTGACGATCTGGGAGTAAGCAGCCTTCTCATCATGATTGACGGAGAGGGTCATCTGGGGGAAGCAGAAGAGTCTCNACGCGAGAAAGTGATCGATAACCACAAGAAGTGGGTCGAGGCAGCCAAGTTCCTCGGATGTCACTCCATCCGAGTCAACGCCCACGGGGTTGGGAAATCCGACGAGGAGAAAGCTGCAAATACCACCACAGGGTTGCGGAAACTCTCTGAATTCGGACAGAGCCACGGGATTAACGTGATCGTGGAAAACCATGGAGGCCTTTCCTCGAACGGCAAGTGGCTCTCCAAGNTTCTCAAGGACGTCGGCCTGCCGAATTGTGGATCCCTGCCCGACTTCGGAAACTTTGGAGGTTATGATCGCTATGTCGGGATTGAGGAGCTCATGCCTTTCGCCAAGGGTGTCAGCGCCAAGAGTCACGACTTCGATGCGGAGGGGAACGAGACCAAGACCGACTACGTGAAGGCACTACGAATCGTGCTCGACGCAGGCTACCGGGGCCACGTTGGTATCGAGTACGAGGGCCGGAAANTCAGTGAGGAGGATGGCATTCTTGCAACCAAAAAACTCCTTCTTACGGTGCGCGATCAACTGGCCNAGACCTATAAGTAGAGAGAGNCTCCGTCAGGGAGCCTTACCCGGNGCTCAGATTCACTTTTTTATAGAATTTCCNTCCGACCCCGCAACTTTACCCGCAGGGGAGAGTTCAATCCCCTGTAGTAATGTCGATGAACTCTCAGCAGGAAAAAAGCTCATGGGAAAATGATCCCGTCTGGGACCTGCTGGATAGGGCCAAGACGGCAGAGATCGATCCGCAGTTCGTCCAGAACGTAATGCGTGAAGTCCGTCTTGTCAGCGAACCGAAACGTTTGTGGTGGAAGCGCAAGGCGATTCTCGGACCTGTCCTTGCGGGGTCAATGGCTTCTCTTGTTGTCGCTCTCGTCCTTACTTTCAGCGGCGATAAACCCTCTAGTGAAATCGCCGGNGTCGATCCAATGCCTCTTCCAGAGAAAATCGACGGACCTCACCTCGACACCCTTCTTGACGAAGAAATGCTTTCGCAGGCAGCTGAGGATCCTGCCGCTTTCAGTGACGAAGTACTAGTGGCACTGCTTTCTCAGTAGGTGCCTNACCACATTCTAGCTACTGATGCGGGCAGTCATCTTTGATTTAGACGGGACCCTCGTTAATTCTCTGCCCGGTATTGCNGAGGCGCTGAACAATGCCCTCGCAAAACATAACCTGTCGACTCACCCGCCTGANTTGGTAGAGCACTTCATAGGCAACGGAAGCCGGATGCTTGTATATCGGGGTATCGGGGGGGAGCCTGNCGACTCNCTGGTCGANAAGGTTCACGAGAGTTTTCTCTCCTGTTACTCCGAGTCTCTCATATCNGGNACACACCTCTACCCAGGAATACGGAAGTTGCTGGAAACTCTGCACTTCGATGGGATGCCTCTGGCAGTTTGCTCCAATAAACCGCATCGATACACCATGGAAATAATGACCAGGATGTTTTCGTGGGTACCATGGACAATGATCCTCGGTCAGCAGAAATCTGTTCCCGTCAAGCCTGACCCAACCGGGGCTCTTTCTATCGCACGCGCCATGAAGATCCCGGCCGCGGAGATTGCATTTGTCGGGGANTCGACTGTCGACTTTGAAACAGCAGAGGCTGCTGGAATGCAGCCCGTGCTAGTCGAATGGGGTTTCAGCGCCATCGATGACCTCAACCGGACCACTGCCTCGATTGTGTCNACTACGACGGATCTTCGTAAATTCCTTCGAGCGCCTCGTGGAGTATCATGAGGTATTCCTCACGCGAGATCTCCTCGCCGCCAAACTGGCGCAGATGATCNGTCATCCACTGGGTATCCAGGATGAGATACTGCTCCTCACGGAGCCACTCAACCAGATGAACAAGGGCAATCTTACTCGCATCNGTTTTCCTCGAAAACATGGATTCGCCGAAAAAAGCCCGACCTAGGGAAACGCCATAAAGCCCACCCTGAAGCCCATCGGCATCCCAACATTCAACTGAATGAGCAAAACCTTCCTCGTAGAGTTGGACGTAGCTCTCGATAATAGCCTCATCAATCCATGTCTCTTTTCTCTCCCCACATGCTTCAATCACCTCNCTGAATGCAGAGTTCCATCTGACTTCAAAGGGCTGCTTCCTGAGCACTCGCTTCAACCCATGAGGAATGTGGAATCTCTCATCAAGCGGCATCAGACCCCNTTTGCGGGGAGAAAACCAAAGAATNTCCCCGTCCTCAGACATTGGAAATACCCCTTCAGAGTAAGCTCCTAGCAGGACATGAGGGGGAATGCGCTCCACAGCCCTTATTTCAATCGTCCAATCTCAATATTCAATCTACATTAGCGCCATGGACCGGCTCGTCATTGATCTCGCTCTCTTACCCGAGGACGGTCAGCTTCTTGAGGACGAGCTCTCTCCGGAGATTTTTGATCTCCCGGAAAATGACGCCAAACCNCTNGGACCCCTTTTTTTCAGGCTCCAAGTCCAACGATTTGGCGATGAACTTCTGCTACAGGGGAGTCTCAGNGCNNCTTTTGAGTTTTTGTGCGTGCGCACCCTCACCTCCTTTAAAAAGACAATCGACCTTCCTGAGACTGCGATTGCCCTAGAAATAGGGACTCGGGGTGAAATCGACGCCACTGAGGCCCTCCGNGAGGAGATTCTCCTGAATTTCCCGGCATATCCGAGGTGCGATGAGGGAGACGAGCCATTACAGTGTGAAATCAACCCGCGCTATTTAGCGGTGGACAAGGCCACCACGGATGATGTAGATCACCCGCCCGCTGNGGAGGGGGACAGTCGATGGGCTGCCCTCGACGAGCTGGAAAACTCCGATAAGTAACCCTAACTGCCCCAGATCGTCATGGCCGTGCCAAAACGCAGAACGTCAAAAATGAAACAGCGCATGCGCAGGGGTGCTAATCGCTGGCGGAAGCCTTTGCTGCAAACCTGCTCCGAATGTGGCAGTCGGGTCCCAGGACATATCGCCTGCCCGTCCTGCGGGTTTTACCGCGAGCGTCAGATTCTTGACGTTGACGTGATGTAACCTCAATGGTGGCNCCTCCGGGGCCTCAACTCTTCCATCGGAATTNTGGCCCCCCGGGCTTTCTCATGAAAATCGCCCTCGATGCCATGGGAGGGGATCGGGCACCTGACGTAACCATAGGAGGTGCCCGTGATGCTCTCGCTCTCTACCCCTCCATCGAGCAACTCTTTCTCGTCGGAGATGAGGGAATTCTCCAGCAGGGTTGCCGCGATCAAAATCTGATCGATCCGAGACTCGAGATCGTGCACGCGCCTGAGGTCGTAGNAATGTCCGAGTCCGCAGTTGATGCGGTTAGNCGGAAAAAGCAGTCCTCGATCTCCGTCGCAACAGAACTGGTAAAAGAAGGAAAGGCTGACGCAGTAGTCAGCGCTGGAAATACGGGCGCGGCGGTTGCCGCATGCACGCTGAAGCTCCGCCACCTGGAAGGAGTGGAACGTGCTGGAATCGCTTCACCTCTCCCCAATGAATTTGGACAATGTAACCTTCTTGATGCAGGAGCCAATCCAGACGCTAAACCGAGTCATCTTCTTGGCTATGCGATCATGGGTAGCGTTTACGCCCAGCACGTTTTGCAAATCNAAACTCCCGTTGTAGGAATCATGTCCAACGGAGCGGAGGANAAGAAGGGAAATGACTTCACGAAGGAAACCTCCGCTCTGATTCGGAGGCATGTGGACTCCGGACATGCCCCNTTCAGCTGGTCCGGTAACGTCGAGGGATATGACCTCTTCATGACCAAGCTTGATGTCTGCCTCTGTGATGGCTTCGTGGGAAACGTGNTTCTGAAAACCTGCGGAGCTACCGGGAAGGCCATGTCCAAGTGGCTTCGTGAAGGTCTTAATGCAAATCCGGTCCGTCAGGCCGGGGCCCTGCTGGCCAAGGGAGCTTTTCGTGATATTAAAGACCGCTTCAATTACGAATCCTACGGAGGAAGNCCGCTACTTGGCGTCAACGGAGTCTGCATCATCGCTCATGGCTCCTCGTCCGCTCTGGCCATTCAGAATGCTATCAGGGTTGCAACCGAGGCCATCAGGCAGGATGTCAATCCGCACATCGTGAAGGCCATGAAANCCGTTGGCTGAGCCCGTCAGTCCCGCTGCGGTGGTAGACNGGCGCATCTGCCACATTTTACCGAAGGCGAGGCTTGCCCGAGCATCAAAGCTGTCATTCACTTTGCGCACATGAGCGAACCGGCCTCGCAGCTTCCAGTCGCAATCGCGGGCACGGGGAGTTACGTCCCTGAAAGAGTTCTAACCAATTCCGATCTGGAAATCATGGTTGAGACCTCCGACGAGTGGATCACGACCCGGACCGGGATCAAGGAGAGGCGCATAGCTGCAGAGGACGAGTTTACCTCACACATGGCGGTCAAGGCATCTCGGAAAGCCCTTGAGCAGGCAGGGGTCGAGCCCTCTGAAGTAGAGCTCATCATTGTCGCAACCATTACTCCCAACACGCTGACACCTGCAACCGCCTGCTATGTGCAGCATGATCTGGGAGCCCATAAGGCAGTCGCTTTCGACATCTCGGCGGCTTGCTCAGGATTCCTTTACGCGATGAAACTTGCGGAGCGAATGATCTCTGGAGGAACCTGTAAAAATGCGCTGATCCTTGGTGCTGAGAAACTCTCAGCATTTGTGAATTGGGACGACCGTTCTACCTGCGTACTTTTCGGGGANGGGGCCGGCGCTGCCGTGCTGAAGGAGGCGGAGCCGGGAGGGGGCCAAATTCTGGCNACAGATANCGGTACTGACGGCAGCCAAACTGATCTTTTGAATATTCCCGGTGGGGGGTCCGCCTGCCCCATTACGCTGGAAAATGCTGATCAGCGCCTCTCCACTCTTGCGATGGTGGGTACTGATGTATTCAAGCAGGCCGTAACTCGTATGCGGGACTCCGCAAACTCTGTTATCGAACGGTCCGGACTCCGCCCCGAGGACATAAAACTCCTCATTCCTCACCAAGCTAACCTGCGCATCATTGAGGCGGTCACCAAACGCATCGAAATCCCCGAAGACAGAGTCTTCGTGAATCTGCACAAGTACGGCAACACTTCCGCTGCAGCATGCGCCATTGCTCTCGATGAGTCACATCGTGCAGGAAAATTCGGCTCAGGAGATCATATCGTACTTGTGGCTTTCGGAGCGGGCCTGACCTGGGCTTCTGCNGCTATTCGATGGTAGCACCCGTTCAGGGATTGATGGTTTGCTCAATTGCGGTTGCACCCGGGCCCGGAGTCCGGTGAACTCCATGCCGACTAACATAGATCCGTGATGTCAAAGCCTCGTACGTCCCCAGACCCAAATCTGAACAGTATGCCTTCGGGCATTCCTTACATTATNGGCAACGAAGCAGCCGAGAGGTTCAGCTTCTACGGAATGAAGACGATTCTCGCGGTCTTCATGACGAAATACCTGTGGCTCATGAACGATACTCCCGGGCAGGCGATGACTGAAGCTGCAGCAACGGAGAAAGTTCATCTGTTCAACTCTGCGGTCTACCTCACACCCATTATCGGCGGAATTGTAGCGGATGCCTTCTTTGGCAAGTACCGGACAATCATCTGGCTCTCTGTAGTTTATTGCTTTGGACATGCGGCCCTCGCACTCATGGGTTTTCAGGGAGATGCCGTCATGTGGTTACTTGCCGGCCTCGTTCTAATTTCGATCGGATCAGGAGGAATCAANTCCTGTGTTTCCGCNCACGTTGGAGACCAGTTTGGCGCATCGAACCAGCACCTGNTTACCAAGGTCTTCAACTATTTTTACTGGTCTATTAATCTGGGAGCGTTTCTGTCTACTCTTCTGACCCCTTGGTTACTGAAGTGGTATGGCCCACACCTCGCCTTCGGAATTCCCGGCATACTGATGGCAGTGGCCACTCTTGTGTTCTGGTTGGGCCGCCGCAAATTTATTCACGTCCCTCCCGCAAAGGGTAGATTCCTGAGAGAAACTTTCAGCAAACAGGGACTAAGGACAGTCGGGAAGCTGTTCATTCTCTTCCTCTTCGTGGCGATGTTCTGGTCTCTCTTTGACCAGACCGCCTCGCGGTGGATCTTTCAGGCTCAGGAAATGGATCGCAATTTTCTTGGAGTTGAGTGGCTTGAATCCCAGATCCAGGCGGTCAACCCAGTCCTGATTCTTACCTTCATCCCCTTGTTCACTTTCGTTCTCTACCCNCGCCTTGGGCGGATTGTAAAGTTGACACCCTTGCGAAAAATCGGTGCGGGCCTTTTCCTTATGGCTGGAGCGTTCGCNTTGAGTTCTACAATCCAGAGTTGGATTGATGCAGGGCAACGACCGAATATCGGGTGGCAGATCCTTGCCTACGGCCTTCTCACTGCGGCAGAGGTTCTGGTTTCCATCGTCGCTTTGGAGTTTTCATATACTCAGGCCCCGCGAACCATGAAATCCCTTGTTCTCGGCCTCTTTCTTTTTGCCGTATCACTCGGGAACTTATTTACCGCAGCCGTAAACCGATACATTCAGATCGATTCTCCCAGCGCGGAGATCACGGCGGTATTTGACGACAGGGTGCATCTCGGGGATTCCGCCCCTCTCCCTGAAGGCTTCAAGATGGGAGTAGAAGGTGACCACATGACCCATGCAGGCTACGATCATGAAATAGGANGTGGAGACGACATCCNCGTTATGGATAAGGCCGGCTCCGTAGTGGTGACGATACCCNGTCAAGTTCAACTCAGTGAGGCGTTGGATCGCATCGAGCAGTGGTCCCGAGAAAANGACCATCAACTACCGCGTCCGGAAAAGGGTAAAAATCTGGTGAAGGAGCTTCTGGATCCATGGGGAAATCCACTACGTTATTTTCTGGAGGGAAGCCGNAATTGCCGGGTGTCAAGTGATGGGCCGGACGGAATAAATAAAACCCGCTGGGACATCGGAATCAACCTGGCGGTAACTGCACCGGAAGCAGAAACCGTGNGAAAGTGGCACGATGCGCTACACCCCGAAGAGCCCTGGCTAAACCGTCGCAAGGCCGAACTCGGAATGGAGGTCGTACAGAAACAAGGAGACCGGGACTTCTCCTACGACCGCACGATCTTTGCNGGTGGTGGNGAACGACTGGAAGGCGCTNCCTACTACTGGTTCTTTACCATCCTGATGTTCATCACTGCCCTCCTCTTCATTCCCTACGCNTGGTTCTACCGNGGAGAAACNATNCTNCAGGAATAGAAACTCTTCNAAGGCGCTCNCGCTCTCGATGCTTACNGATAGTCATTGCCATCTCGGTTCTCACAAGTTTTCANAGNACGANCTTNGCCCGCTCATCNACCGTGCGNGNGACGCNGGANTNACNCGTATGATGACCCTCGCGACCAACTTGGAGGACATTCCCCGGAATCTGTCNATNGCAGAAAAATTTCCCGAGGTCTACGCGTGTGTCGGGATTCATCCCTGTGACGTACACGAGACCCCCGATGACTATCTCGAAGCCCTTCNGGAATTCGCCACTCATCATCGNGTTGCCGCAATCGGAGAGACNGGNCTCGATTATTTCCACCCTGCTCCTACAGGTTGGACCGAGGAAAGCTACCATCAGCGGCANAGGGCNTTTCTCAGACAGCACTTTGCACTNGCAGTAGAAACNGGACAGAATGTCGTCATTCATACTCGTGACCGCAAAGGGGATGCCTCCTTCAGCGATGCCCTCGCTATCTACAAACCATTCGCAAACGACCTGCAGGCTGTCTTCCACTGCTTCCCGGGACCCTATTCGCAGGCTGAACGCGTTCTGGAGTTGGGGGGGCTGGTTTCATTCACGGGTATTGCCACCTTCAAGAATGCAGCCGGAGTGATCGACGCGGCCAGCAGGATCCCGGCCGGAAGAATCATGGTAGAAACTGATTCTCCCTATCTTGCTCCAGTTCCTCATCGAGGGAAACGCTGTGAGCCCGCCTATACCCAGTATATCGCTGAAANCATCGCACTGGCNCGCTCGGAACNACTGGAAGAATTCTGCGCTCACACCGAATCTACAGTGGATCGCTTCTTCAAAATCGGAAAATAGACCACTCCCGCCTTCCTGTGGNTTCCATGTGCTGGAAAAGCGGCAAAATATATTTCATATTTCCGAAGTAATAGATTATCTTTCCCCNCATGAGGATGACTCACTACTCAGCTATCGGACTGTCGGTCGTATTTGTTTCCTGTTCGGCACTCGACCCTGATTACGCTGAATACAAGAAGTTGAAGGCCGCGCAGGCGACCAGCCANTCCCCTTATGGTCANATCGATGATTTCGGAGTTCCCGGTGCAGGACCTGAAGGGGCTCCCTATCAGCCGCTTCCTACAGTCCTGAATACCCCTCCGGCACCTGTTCCAATTCCACCTCTTCCCGGAGGGAGTCCGGCGCCTATCCCTTCCTTCCCCGAGGGAGTTCCGGTGGCGAACACCGTGCCTCATAACGTGGCTAGGGGTGACTCGCTCTGGGGTTTAGCAAAGAGATACAATACAACCGTCGAGGCAATCCAAGCNGCCAACGGCATCTCGGGAACCAATATCCAAACGGGGCAGACTCTTCAGATTCCTAATAACAATTGATCCAGCGCCTCTCCACGTTAGTACGAACTTCTCTATTCGTACTGCTTCTATTTTCTCTGTCGCTACCCGGATCCACCCAGGAAAACCGCGGACAAGAGAGTCGGGAAATTCTCATTCAACGTCTNTTCGAGGCGGATNATGAGCGCAAACTGAATGATGCTATCGAAGCCGCAGAANCGGGTGGCGTTGCAAGGCAGGTCACTCTGGAGGCCCGCTTTCTGTTCCTNGTCGATCANGAAGACTTTGCGGCAGTGGCAGCNCTCGGTCCTGNGCTCGAAGCCCAGANAAAATCCTTCAGGATAGACGACTCTGTCATCTTCAGTGTTCCGGAAGAGTTCTATTCGATCATCGAATACTGCTTCGCTCTTGANGNTCTGCAAAAAGGGGAGCTTANCGGATTCGAAAACCACATTAAGGAAGCCTTCTGGTTGAGTCCGCGACAAGCNACGGCCTTTGCACCACATATTGATAGACTGCGCCGCGAGCAGGCTCTTGCTGGAATCAANGTAAATCTTGNCCAGTCCTACGTNAGGCAGATCGATGAAAAAAAGGTGGNTCTGAACAGTTTGATAAGAGATAGCGATTATCTGGTGATGCATTTCTGGTCACCATGGAGTAGTGAATCGGAGGCCTATCTCCCCGACTTACTTGCGATGGTTGAAACNCTCGAGGCCCACAAAATTCCGGTTACTTCAATCCTCATTGAGCCGGACAATGAAGCGGTAATCGAAGCACGAAAGTTTTGTGCCAAGCTCGTACCACAAAAAACAGGTAATTGGGTTGTGGATAACTCTAAGCAATCCCTTGCACGGAAATTGCGNGTGCTAGAGCTTCCAACCATCACCATTTTACAACGAGATGGGTCCGTTTTATTCAGCGGTCANCCATCGGAAAANCTTCTCTGGTCNACTCTGAAGAAGATCAGTCCAAAATTAGAACGTCCACGGATCAGACCAACTCCCTGACTCCTTGCAGAGNGNATTCTACTTATCTTTCCGAGACGATAAGATCCCTCAGGTTCCCGCAAAGAATTCCGAACACCNTGCGAAAAGAACGCCCTNGATTTCTGNTNGAGGTCAGAAAGCCNTGAAAAATAGTATGTATCGAGGTTTCTCTCNCGATTCACTCCGCTTTATCCGGGATGAAGATTCCCGCCATCGCGAGGCTCCAGACGCAATATACCCNCATGCCAAATTTACCTCGTCCATCTAACCTCGAGCTGCAAGTACTCTCAGTTTTATACTCTCTGGGTTCGTCAACGGTCGCTGTGATCCGTGATCACCTCCCTGATGAAAAGACGCGCGCTTACACCACCGTGCTCTCAGTGATGCAAGGCCTCGAGCGAAAGCAACTCGTGAAACATACGCGCAAAGGNCGAGTGTACATCTACAAAGCAACTAAAAGTCAAGAAAGTATCGTCTCTCCACTGGTAAAAGATTTTCTCTTAAACGCTTTCGGAGGTAGTGCAGGTCGCGCTATTCTCCACTTNCTCTCTAACGAAGCGTTAGCTCCAGATGAGAGAACCGCCGTTGAGCAAAAACTCAAACAGCAAAGAGCCATGGCTGCAAAGAAGAAGACCACAAAAAAGAAACCCGCTGCAAAGCGGAAACCTGCTGCAAAGCGTAAACCTGCTAAGAAGGCTGCTAAGAAGCCCGCTAAGAAGGCTGCTAAGAAGCCCGCTAAGAAGGCTGCTAAGAAGCCTGCTAAGAAGGCTGCTAAGAAGCCCGCTAAGAAGGCTGCTAAGAAGCCCGCTAAGAAGGCTGCTAAGAAGCCCGCTAAGAA
>PBAI01000046.1 GCA_002715825.1 Roseibacillus sp.
ATCATGCGAGTTCTCAACACCCTCGGCGGCCAGCATGGCATCGGGCGGGTCGACATTGTGGAAAACAGATTTGTCGGCATGAAATCCCGGGGAATCTATGAGACCCCGGGAGGCACAATCCTTCTTGCCGCTCATCGAGATCTTGAAACCCTCACCATGGACCGCGAGGCCATGCAGCTGCGCGACAGCCTCATCCCCAAGTACGCCCAACTGGTCTACAATGGATTCTGGTTCGCTCCCGAGCGCCTCGCACTGCAGGCCCTGGTAACCGAAACGCAGCAAACCGTTACGGGCGAGGTCAGGCTGAAGCTCTACAAGGGTAATATCATGAATGCGGGACGACGCTCACCCCTTTCGCTCTACAGCGAGGATGTCGCCACCATGGAGGGTGGCGCTGAAGAAGCCTACAACCAGGATGATGCCACGGGCTTCATCGCCCTCAACGCTCTTCGCCTCAAAGCCAACGCTCAGCAGAAGGACTGAGCGAGTGCTGTGAACCGTCCTCAAGCGACCGCCAGGCTCATGATGTCCTCCTGCGTCGCGCTCCGGACATCGGTGATCTCCCCGGTGATTCTTCCCTCATGCATGACGAGGACCCTGTCGGCCAGGCCCAGGACCTCAGGCAACTCGGAGCTGATCATGATGATCACCTTGCCCTCTGCTGCCAGCTGCTGGATCAAAAGGTAAATCTCATATTTGGAACCCACATCTATTCCCCGGGTGGGCTCATCAAAAATGATGACCTCACAATTCTGTTGAAGCCATTTCGCAAGCACTACCTTTTGCTGATTTCCCCCGGAGAGATTCTGAGCCAGCTCCTCCTGATGCGGCACCTTGATCCGCAGGGAATTCACGAACTTACCAAAGCTCGTTCGTTCCTGTTTCCTGTCGACCATCCCCCAGCGGGAAAACTCCTCCATGTTGGGAAGACCGAAATTTTCCCTGACCGAGTGCATGAGAACGAGTCCCTGTCCCTTGCGATCCTCCGTCAGCAGGCCGATACCCGCGTGGATCGCCTGACGTGGGTGGGTCAGGCAAAGAGCTTTTCCGTCGAGGGAGATCGACCCAGAATCCGGCTGATCTGCCCCAAAAAGGAGGCGGACAGTTTCTGTCCGCCCCGCACCGACAAGGCCGGTGAGAGCCAGGATTTCTCCTGCGCGGACCGAAAAAGACACATCACGTACTGCTGACCCTCTGTTCAATCCCCTGACTTCAAGGCGCTCATCACCAATCCGAGACTCGTGCGAGGGAAACTCATTCTCCAGCTTTCGACCTACCATAAGCTCGATGAGAGACTCTCGTCCAAGCTCTCCCGTTGGCTTGGTCGCAACATGTTCACCATCCCTCAGCACCATGATTCGATCTGAAATCTCGTACACTTCTTCCAGTCGGTGACTGATGTAGATAATTCCTAGCCCCTGTGTTTTCAATTCTCGAACGATCCCGAGGAGCCGCTCTACCTCCTTGGGCGTGAGAGTGGCACTCGGCTCATCCATCACAAGAATCCGGGCATTCTGGGACAGGGCCTTGGCGATCTCAACGACCTGCTGCTGTGCGACCGTCATCTCAGCGCACCGCTGCTCAGGGTCAATCGAGGTCCCCAATCGCCCGAAGAGCTCGAGTGCCTTCCGTCGCTCCTCTCCAACATCGATAAAGCCTCCCCTTCCTCTTTCCTGCCCAAGAAAGATATTTTCTCGCGCGCTAAGATGGGGCACCAGATTGAATTCCTGATAGATGATCCCGATTCCTGCTGCCTGGCTCGCGTTAGGCGTCGACAAGTCCACCTGTCTCTCCTCTACCAGAACAGCTCCACCTGTTGGAGTATGAGCTCCACCCAGAATTTTAATCAGAGTACTTTTCCCGGCTCCATTCTCTCCGAGAAGCGCAAGGACTTCTCCGCAATACAAATCGAGGTTAACCCCCTTGAGAGCCTGCACTCCCGGGAAGAACTTATCGATCTCCCGCATTTCAAGCAGGGCGCCTGATTTCTCTTCTGTCCTCTCGCCCATGAATATCAGTTCTGGCGGCCCGGGGTAGCGGTCCGCAAGTGCAGCTTGAGGCCCGCGATTCGAATCCACGGGCTATTCGCCTCGCGGAAGCGAGGGAAGATCCTCAATTACTGAGGATCTTTAGTAGTTCTACCTCAAATATCAGCATACCCTCTGGCGCGGTAGGAGGCGGAGCAGCTCCGTAAGCCATGTTCATTGGCACCCAGATTCTCCTCGTTTCGCCCTCGACCATCATCTGCACTCCTTCTGTGAAGCCTTTGACTGTCCGCTTTAGTGGGAGAGTCTTTGGCCGCTCGTTAGGCAACGTGCTGTCCACAACCTTTCCGTCTGTCGTCCAGACCGTGTAATGGACCTGCACGTTGTCCGTTGGCTTCGGCTTCGCTTCACCAGTCCCGGCCTTGATGACCTTGGATGCCACTCCAGAGGGATTGGTGCCGGCATCCTCCGGTGCTGCCGTCAAATTTTCAGGGGTAGGATGAGGGCGGAGAATCTTGATCAGCTCAATATCAAAACAGAGTTGTCCGAGAGGTCTTCCAGGGCGCTTTCCGTTCTCTCCGATCGGTGGGAGTTCCCCCTCCAAGATGCCGTAAGCGAGCTCACCAGGAATCCAGAAGCGGCGTTTCTCTCCTTCAACCATCAACTGCACTCCCTCAGTCCACCCCTTGATGACCTGATTCAATCCAAAGGTTGCGGGAACACCCCGGCTCAGTGAGCTGTCAAAATTGTAGCCATCCGTCTGCCATCCAGAATAGTGCACCCTTACCTTTTCGTCTGCCTTGGGGTGACTGGTTCCTGTTCCTTCCTGAAGAACTCTGGAGGAAATGCCCGATTCGGTTTTCTCAGCGCCCTCTGGCGGAGCGGCCACATCTTCCGGAGCAGGCTGGCTCTTGGGAACCGGAGGCGCGGGCGGCTTGGGCACCGGCGGTGTCGCTGGCTCAGCGGGTGTGGGCTCTGCGGGTGCGGGCTCTGCAGGTGCGGGCTCTGCNGGTGCGGGCTCAGCGGGTGCNGGCTCNGCNGGTGCNGGCTCNGCNGGNGCGGGCTCNGCGGGCGCGGGCTCCTCCTGAGCAGAGAGTCCTACGCAAAATAGGGCGAAGGCAATGAGCTGAATGAGAATTCCTTTCTTCATGATGGAGCGCAAAATCGGCTCTGACACCCGTTCTGTCAACCGCACAAAATCTTATACCTATTCTCTTCTGAGAGGACCCGGCCTCTGCAGGGCCGGCGCTTACTCGAAGCACCACTGAATCGCCCGACGCAAGATCTTCACGAAGGTGGCCTGCTCAAAATCGCCAACGTGTCCTAGAGAGGTATAGAAGGTTTTCCCCCCATCTGAACGCTTGAAAGTCCACGCAAGGGGCTCCAGCCGCTCGATTCCGACCGCCTTGCCCAAAAGAAGGACGTTCTGACCAGGCCGGGCCGGGCTGTTAATATAAAGGGACCCTCCACTCGTAAACTGAGGAAGGCGTTCATCACCGAGGAACGAAAGACCTTCCTTCGTAGAACGAACCTCGGTCGTTAGCGCGTTCCCATGATGACCAGTGTAATTACCCCCAATCACCTCCGCATCCCACTCCTCCCAAACCGCATGACCCTGAGGTGCAGGCTTCCCTCTCAGTGAGAACGCATGGCTGGCGGTCCTGATTCCTATCACCGGTTTCCCCTTCTCAATATGATCTCGAACTAATTTAAGATCTTTCTCTGGCAGGGCTCTCCTCCGCACGCTGACAAAGAGAAGATCCGCATCCGTGAGCGCCTCGATACCATGAAACTTATTTCGATCTGCGCCCTCAGGGTCCGCAAAGACAAAGGTCGTTCTGAAGGATGGGGTGAGNTTCTCANATACGAATCTGGGAACCGTCTTTTCCGTCCCATATTCACGCTCCCCGATNAGGAAGACAATATGCTTACGGAGGTCTCCTGAAAAGCGATGGGGAGCCCCTCCCAGAATCTGGTCACTGGTGACTGTGGGGCAGACGTATTTCTCGACGTGGTTCACAATGAGATCGGTTCCCTCAAAATGACTGACCCGCGGCGGCATCGCCGGATTATACATCGCGTCGGTGAGATCCCGCACGAGGACCACATTCTTCCCGTTCCTTGCCATTTGGCGGAGGCCAAAGGGCCGCCCAAGAACACACATGTTGGTGTGAACTCCAACGAGGATCACATTCCTGATGCCACGCTGCTCAAGAAGATTCCAGTTTTCCCTCCCGGAGTCAGTGATTGCATCCTTGCCCCCATCAATCTCAAGCAGATCCATTTGACGTGTCCACGGCGCTCGTGGATTAAGCCCCATCTTCCTNAGTTTCTCTGCCCACTCGGCGTGCTCCTTGGGATCGTCATCTTCACCTCCATCGGAATGATCGATAGGATAGCCCGCCTGTTCCTCTTGCTTATCAATCCAAGTCAGCCACTGCTCAATTCCCTCTGGTATATTGCCTGATTCTGGCGCTGACTGTGCGCGCTTTCGAGCAGGATGATCCTTATAAAACGGCATACAGGAGGAGGGGGCATGAATAATAAGTGAGCCTCTGTCCCTTGCTGCTTTCAAGAGTGCGTTCATTCTCGGCGCCAGCTCATTAGCCCGGACCACCGCATTCTTACAGTGGTGAAGGTCCCACATGTCACAAACGATCACAGCCGTCTCCCGGGGATTCCATCTCTCCTTCGATTCCACTATCCGGAACTTGCCGGGAGTCTCCTCTATCGCTCTCCTCAGGCGCATTTCATAATCCTCCGCCAGGGCATGACAGCAGCCTGCCAGCAGGACGAGGGTCACAGAAAGTCTTCCAACTATCTTCATGCCAGCGAGNTAACCGCCCTCGCGTCCTCAGAACAAGTCTCGCCTGTCAAAATGCCTCACCAAAGACCCCAAACAGGGAACGAAAACCTCATCCATCGTTGCAGATCATTTAAAAGACCATATGCTCGGCCAATGAATCGGNTCATTTTCATCCTCTTGGTAGCGTTTATGCTCCTGCCTGTAACCGTCGACGCAGCCGATATCAGACTTAAGGTCAAGAACTCCACCCTTGGTTCAGAGCGCAAGGGTGACACCCGCAAAAGTCAGCGCCAACTGGCAATAGAAATAGATAACCGTGACCGTGAGGACTACGAGGGTGTGACCTTGGAATGGGTGGTGATCGCCCGCGANATCCGTAACAGGAAGCTATCGATAGCNAGCCGGGGATCCAAGCAGATCGACATCCCCGCTGACGAAGAGATCGAAGTCACTTCCTCTCCCTATTCTTTTTCAAAAAAAGAAGGAGAAGTCCGGGAGATCAGGGAAAATCGCTTTCGCCCCGACAGACCACAGTTTGACGTCGAACCTGATAGTGGGACTCGCTACGCTGGATACATCATCACCCTCACNAAGGACGAGGAAGTGATCGCCGAAGCTGCCACTACCGGCATGAAAAAGCGGATGGCTCCTCTCCTCTCCAAAGACAAGAAAAAGTAACCCTCCCCCCTCAAGAGAAATCCGGGTTGCTGTCGTTCTCGAATGCTGTGTTCACCAGTCGAGGTAACCCCTGAAGGGGTGGGAGACCACTACGATCAACTGGACGAACTCTACCGTNCGATCTGGGGAACAACCCTTCATCACGGGCTGTGGTATCCTGAAGAATCCTCTTCCGTAGAGCTGGCTACTAAGCGGCTCCTCAACCTGCTTCTGCTTTCCCTTTCAATCAACCCGGGCGCGCGCCTCGTTGACATAGGTTGTGGATACGGNACAGATGCGCATCACATNGCCGAACTCACGGGCGCCTCAGTATCAGGNATCACCATTTCACGTGCGCAGGCCACAAAAGCTCGTAAGATGCCTCTCCCTGGTAAGGGTAANGTGTCTATCGAGCATGGCGATTGGCTACAGAACACTTATCCGGCAGAGAATTTCGACTGCGCGATTGCTCTGGAATCGCTTTCCCACATTCAGGACAAAAAGAAATTTTTTTCAGAACTGCACCGTGTCCTAGTGCCGGGGGGACGCGCCGCCATNGCCTGCTGGACGATCAATCCAGGGGCATCTATCCCAGAACGAATACTCCTCCGTATACTCTGTTTGAGCGGAGCTCTTCCATCTCTCGGATCGATTCGCGACTACCGCACCTTTGCACATAAAGCTGAGCTTTCCTTCATGGAGTCACGCGATCTCACTGCCCAAGTAGCACCGACGTGGAGTCTCATAGCGCGGAATACTCTCCGAGCTCTCATGCGGCCCCGATTGTTAGGATCCTCTCTGAAAATTGGCGTTCGCCGCCCTTTACTCTTCTGTGCAATTCCATCGATGATTCTGGCCTTCCACACAGGTGCCCTTTGTTACAGCGCGCTCTGGGTGGAAAAGAAGCACTGATGGGNGTATCTAGAGCCTTGCAANCTCTACCACTCGACATGCACATGGCTGCTATGCCCCGGTGTTCCCGGCCCCTTCACCTCACGCGCCCCTAGTTGCCGACACTTCCACATGAAGCCCCTCAAGTGGGGATTTCCCCGCCGCACTTTCACCCCATTGATGTAATCCACGTCAAAAGCTACTCCACGGTAATGACTCGACTTCTCNCTATGAGAACCTCCTGCCAATTCCGTAACCCGGTAAGACCATCCCGCCTTGGTAAGGTAATGCATTCCCCAAAGCATCTTCGTATCAAGATAGACTGCCCCTCCCGGCGCTCTCTGGTAAGAACTTCGTAAGGACCGAGCTCCACGCTCTGCCTGCTGCATGTTGTCGAAAGCGGTGGCCTTATCCCGGCGACCGCTTACATGAAAGTTTGCAAGACCGACACGCGGATTCCTCAGGAGCGAATGCGCCAAGGTCTGACGAAGGGAGCCCGCTTGGGGAGACTCAACATAAACCGAGCTGCATGCTCCTGCAGTCCANGCAACCACCACGATACAACACACTGCAGCCAGAGAAGAACCGANCCTCACNGGNGAGAANCTACCACAGAAGGNCTCCCCTGCCAATGGATGTGAAATATTTTGTATCCTTGATTTTAACGGAACCGTGCCTTGCCCGATGCCAGTCGGAGAGCTAGCACCAGTCATGGCCAGGGGATATGATTCAGACCGCGAACGCAAACATTCCCTCTCGCTCCTTGGCAAGGACCTCGCCCGGAGGGCTAAGTCGAGATGTGAGCTGACTCGGGCTAGCGGAGTTCCCCTCGCGACATATGAAATCCCTCCAGTTCCGAAGGAGCCTGATTTTGATCGTTGTCTTCTTGTCAGCGAGCAGGCCCTCGGGCAACTGGAGGACCCTCGTAACCTTGTTGCCGCTGAGTGGCACCACCTTAAGGAGATCATCTGGTCGGATATTCCCGCCGTTCAGATCATGGCCCTCCGTATTTTGAGACATCTGGCGACCACCAACTCATGGGCCCAGAACCTCATCGACGAAACCTACCTTGACCCAGAGGTCACAGAGCTCGCAGACGAAGCAGAACTCAGATCCGGGCGATGACTCGTATCCCGGGGCTAGNGACGGGACTCCAACACCACTCCAAAAAAGTCGCGGAGGACATCCTGATAGACGGGCCTCTTGAAGGCTGGAAGCCAATTTAGATCGAATCGAGACGGCTCAATCCATCTGTGGCTACGAAATTCCTGAGGATTCTGGTTCACATCGACTGGGGGAGCACCCTCCCTCAGCCGGCACAGAAAATAAGTCTGCTCCTGTCCGATAAAACGAGCTCTCTTTCCNTTTTTACTCTGGATCTCAGGAGGAAAAACATAACGGTATCCATCCCGGGAATCGATCACTTCATAACTCAGCGGCGGGAGACCGATTTCTTCCTCGACCTCGCGAAATAGCGCTTCCTGAGCAGACTCTCCCTCATCTATTCCGCCCTGAGGAAACTGCCAAGCCCCCCCGACCTTCAATCGCTCGCAGATAAGGAGTCGCTCCTGCTCGTCCAGAAGCAGGAGCGCTACGTTGGGGCGATAGCTGGCCACACCGCAGCAAAGCGGATCCTGATGGACCCTTCAACCGTGAACTAAGCGGGTAGATCACCCAAACGATCCTTTGACGCATCAAGGGCCAGCCCTAATACTGACCGTGGAACCGACGGAAAATCATGAAAACACTGCTGCTTCTCTCTCTTCTTATGCCCATGATCACTCTGGCTCAAGACACCACCAATCCAAACTCCACGTCGACTGGACAGGATGACAAGCCCTTCAGGGACTCTTCCGGAGAAAAAGGGTTCTGGCAGGGATCCTTGCCTGGTGGCAGCTACGCGGTAGCGCTGAGCCGGATTACATCGATCAGCAAGCATGAATACCTTCTCGACGGGAATCTGATTGTCACCGAGGTCACCATCGACACCATCGGATCAACCACTCTTCGTGTTTATCAGCTCACTCCTGCAGCCCAGTATGGCACTCTCTCGACTGGCAGGAAGATCGTAGAGCGAGGTAAGGACCTCCTCGACCGTGCAGGCCAGAGAACCGGAGCCGACATCGCCAACATGGTTCAAAAACAATATCCCACTACCACCCACGCCAAGACTATCGAATTCCGCGTTAAGGATCTCGGCACTCTCGACGCCCTGCTGGGAAGTGCCAAAGGAGCATGGATCAGCGGAAAAGGCCGCAAGTTTGTCGTCAACGAGTAACCCTTTGTCAAAACTCGCATCCGGAGGTGCAGATACCTGGCCAAACAGGCTCCTTTTTTCCAGAAACAAACCCTACTTCTTCCCGGGCGGTTCGGAGAGCTCCTTCTCCTTCCGGTCGGCAGTCTTTCGACTTTTTTCGGACTGCTCTTCTTCGGCCTCCTCAGGCTCTTCCTCTTTTCTTTTCGCGGGTGGGTCGCTGCCCAGCCCCCGGTCGAGAAGGTCAAGAGCCCGTCCGGGAATCGTCCCGAGGTCCCGGAGCAGCGGAAGGCCCGTTCCCTTTTTTTTCTTCTCTTCGGGTGTGCTGCTGAAGGGGTCGTCGTCCGGCGTCTTGCCGTCTCCGGGGAGCTCGGGCAAATCCGACCCCTTGTCCTTTTTCGGGACGAGGGGCAGACCGAGGATTCCCTCGAGAATACTGTTCACTCCGTCGCCCAGCGGCTTCACCTCATTTCCCACGCCACTGAGGATATCGCTACCGCGCTCAAGAATATCAGTACCGATATCAACAGCGGTTCCTCCTGTATTCCACAACGCCCTTCCGAGGTCTCCCGCCACCTTTCCTCCGGACTTTAGAACAAGCTCTCCATTGACCATTTCATACATCCACTCGAACCCGGCCGCTATCAGTCGGTCGCTCAGGTCTTCCTGCGGTGAATCCGTCGTTCCGGATATTTTCACAGGGGTCCAATGAAGACCATCTGTTCCCGGCTCAAAAACCCGGTGCGCTGCTCCGGGAATTCGACTTAATGTCGAAGGCGTCAGGCCCAACCTGAGATCGCCATCCAACCGCCCGCTATCGATGGTAAGAGAACCCTCGATCCTGAGCAGGCCCTCACTGACGATATCGATATTTGTAAGCTCCAGTCGATCTCCCTGATGCATGAAATTCAGGTTAGCATCACGCAGGGCGAGGCGACGGAATCGCTCGGTCGACGTATAAGANGCAATTCTATCAAGAACCGGGAGGGCCGTNAGATGACCATTACTCAACTGGAGATCTCCCGTGATGAGCGGAACCTCTCCCATTTTTCCTGAAACCGTAAAGTCGGACGTCAGCTCACCGGTGATGCGCTTGGCCCAGTCTTCAGGCACTACCTCATCACACTGGACGTTCCTGAGTTCACCCTCAAAGTCAAAGTCACCAACCCTGAAATCAATGGACCCTCCGGTCTCCAGTTGTCCCGAGGAGAAAACCTTCCATGATCCGCTCTTGAGGATAAGCTCTCCGTAGTTCGTATAACGCAGATCCGCCTGCTCGAGATCCAGTGTCGGGAAAAGCGTAAGTGGAGTGAATAACTGCCCACGAGTAAGACGCCCCTCATAGGAGCCCCTGCCCTGCCCCGGACTCACGAGGCCTCTTATGCCGGACCAGCGCAGAGCTGCCTCTCCCAGATTTACCACGCCACTCAGTTCATCAATACGGGCGTTCTCAAACTTCACCGCCTGCTGGCGTTTTTCCTCAAACTGCGGCCCGTCTCTGGTCGTATCGATTTCGACATGTAACCTGCCGAGCTCCACGCTATCGGTCTCAACCCGTTTGCCCAGAAGAGGCCTGAAGCGAACCTCTGCCTTCAACTCATCAGCTTCAATCCTGCGAATCAGGTCCGGACCCTCCGCGATGAACGCTGGTGCTGTCACCTCCATCCCATCCCATTTGAACTTATCGAAAGCAGCCTCTGCCTCCAGAACCCCACTCACCTTCTCGTTCACCATGACCCGGAAGCCCTCGCTACGAAGATAGGTCTTCAGCCAGATGTAACCCCCTGGCACCAGCAGGATACCCAACACGAACAGCCCGATAACAAGGCGCCCAAGCCATACCCCGGTACTGCTGCCCCGGGGGGAACCAGCTCGTCTACGTGCTCTTCGGGAGGCCATTTCTAGGCACAGAGTAACACCCCAGCAAACTCGCTCAAGAATCCTCTTACCCATCCGGTAACGAAGCACCGCCGATTACCCGGAATCACGTTTGTGCTTCCAACTCCGCGTAGAACCGGATTGAATCCTGCTCGCATCGCTTTCTGGACCCTGTCCGAACCCACTGTCACCCCGATTCCCATCAGTCGTGCTCGAGCTTAAGGAGGTCTGTTTCACTATTCAGAAAGACGGCGATCCAGTCAATCTGGTGAACCAAGCCAGTTTTGACGTGCCCCGGGGTCACTTCATGGCCATCGTCGGTCCCTCTGGTTGCGGAAAAACCACCCTGTTAAAAACGATTGCCGGCCTGAATCCCGAGTCCGCCGGGTCTCTCTGGTGGGACGGGCGCAATCTCTCTGAGGACGGCGACTTGGAACCCTGGGAGATAGGCTACGTTCCTCAGTTCTCCATTGCCTACGACGAGCTCACCGTCGATGAAGCAGTCGAGACTGCCACTCGCCTCCGCGTCAAGTGTCGCAACACAGATGAGCTCGACCAGCGTATCGACCGCGTCCTCGAGGAGACCGGTCTCGCTCCTATTGCAGACCGTCACATCAGGGTCCTCTCGGGAGGACAGAAGCGAAGACTCGGACTCGCCATGGAGCTCGTCTCTGATCCTAAACTGCTCCTCTGTGACGAGGTGACCAGCGGTCTTGATCCTCGCTCTGAACGCGAAATTGTTCACCTGCTCCACGACCTTTCCCGCAACGACGGCCGCACTGTCATTCTGGTCACCCATTCCCTCGCTCACCTCGAACTCTACGACTCGATCCTTGTAAATCATGAAGGTAGCGTTGCGTTTCACGGACCTCCCAGCCAACTCACCCACTACTTCTCGGTCGACGACTCTGAGGAAGTCTACCCCACCCTCGCCAAACAAAGTGGCATCGAGTGGCAGGAATCATGGGCCAAGCACCGCCAAGCCTACTACCAGAAGCTCGCTCGCACGCGCGAACTCCACATCGAGGCCGGCGTAATCAAACTGCCGGACACTGAAGAATCCGCTGCCGAAGACCCCGATGAACCAGCAAAGAAAAAAACCAAATCTACACCTCCTCGCCTGCCGAGCACATTGAGCCAGTTCGGAACCTTGCTTGCCCGGCGCTGGAAAATTTTCTTCCGTGATCGCACTCAGGTTCTCCTCCANGTTGCCATTCTGCTTTGCTTCCCCATCCTTGTCACTTTTTTCGCCGAACGGGGAAAAGAACCAATCAAGCGCCTCTCTGACATTCCAGAGGAGAATATTGTCCTCGAACTGCAATCTCGAGTCGAAGTTCGGGAAGACCAGATCCGGGTAGGCTCCGCGGTTTCGGGCATGATCATGTTCGAGGTCATTCTCCTCGCTCTCATGGGCTCCAACAATGCGGCCCGGGAAGTAGCCGGTGAACGAAAAATTATGGAGAAAGAGAAGTTCGGCGGCGTCCGGCCGATATCCTACCTCCTCAGTAAACTGGCCTTCCTCAGCTGTCTCATTCTCGCGCAGTCATTATGGATGGCCATGTTCGTGGAGTTCTTCTGGCAATTCAGTGGCTCCTTCGCCAGTCATGTCGCCTTCCTGATCTTGGTCAACGCCTCCATAACTGCAATCTGTCTGGCTATCTCTTCGGTTATGAAGACCCCGGAGCAATCGTCCCTGCTTTCCATNTATCTGGTCGGCTTCCAGCTTCCCCTCAGTGGGGCCGTTCTCGCGCTTCCCGAGTTCTTCGAAACCGTCACTCAACCCTTTGTTTCGGCCTACTGGGCATGGTCCGGCAGTATTGAGGCTCTGGGTGGCAATATTCATACCGCCGTCGACGTAATCACCGAAACAGAGCTCTCACCCGGCAATGTCTGCTTCTTCGCGCTTTGCGCCCAGACCTTTGTCGGGATCATTATCGCCTGGATGGGAATAGTAAGGCACCAGTGGGACAATTAGGCCTCTGCAACATGGATGACCCCATAAAAAATAGCTTTCAGGTCACCCGAACGGGTGGATCAGCCCTGTCCCCGCTCCTTTCTTGAGGTATCGCAGGGTCGAAAATCTCAAATTCCTGAGTTTAGCAATCTCCGATTCCCCCGTAAACTCTCCCTGATTCCAGCCTTCAANTTCTACAATCAAGCATATGGGTCGCCGNGCAAGNTCCGNTCCTTCGATCANGATCTTCAAGANCNNCNTCANCGTNNACGTTGCAGCGCTTCTNGTGGTNCTACCNGTNCTNATCGNGGNCGGGACTCTGCTTCTCAAAAAGGGAAAGANCGAAGGCTTTACCGGCCAACCGCTCCCTGTGGAAGAAACCTTCAATAACGCCACCGCTATGCGGCGCAACGAATACACGGTCGAGGGCAAGATCTTTCGGATCGAAAGCCGGGATTCCGGAGTCGGCGTTTGCCTCATGGTAGGAAGTAAAGAGGGGGAAGAAGAAGCTGTTTTCATCAAGGTTCCCGAGGAGGTTGCCACCATCAATCTGGACCGGGATGTGACATACGCCTTTAAAATTCGCGTGGGAGAAGGGGGCGTAAACGTTGCAACCGCGGTCAAGAAGCCCTAACCAAATAAGTAAGATTTTAGCCAAGCAACCCGGCATGAAGAACCAACTGATTCGCATCGCTCTCCTCCTCGCCCTCGGTGGAGTCACTCAGGGCCAAGTTTATACTCCGCCTGCTCCGGAAACTAATCCGAACCGCACACCAACCGACACCGCAACCACGGTCAACCGACAACAACCAGACACCCAGTCTCCTTTCGGTGAAGAAATTCCTCTCCTTAATCCCGGAGACGAGACCATCACGGTTGCAGGAATCACGATTCCTCTGGGGGACAATCGTATCATGCGGTCACGTTTCGAAAAGTATCTGAGCCAGCCGGAGGAAAATTCCGAGGACGCACAAACCTACCGGGGCAACATCGACCGCATCCTGGGCGACCTTTCTCCCTATCGCGAAGGAGGGCCAGATATAAAGACGGCGTATCAGACTCTACCCGCGGCTTCCGCCTTCCCCGCAGATGCACGGATCTGCATGACTCTCGCCGAGGCCGTTTATGTCGCCATGCTGGCGAAGCGAGATAATCGCAACCTTCAGAAGCTGAACATGGCTCTCGAGGAAGAAAAGCAGAAGCGAATCCGCGATGGGGATTGGAAAACCCGCCACGATCGTGACCAGAAAACTGGAGAGATCAAATCCACGAACGACGGGGGCGGCAAAAAAAAGGGCAAACAGACCACCGAAGCCACCAGCACGGGCCGGGGCGCGCANTCTCTTGAATACGCCGAGATTCTCCGCCGGATTGGNGAAGTCGAGGCCATGAAGAAGAAGAANCTCGCTCAGTCAGAGGTTCAGGAACTTCGTTCCAAGATTCAGTATCAGGCCAATATGGCGCTCTGGACCATGCAGCGCCGGTATCAGCATGTCCTGATGGCCTCCCGCTTCTACAACCAGATCTGGAAGGATGGGGACTCCGCTCTTCATATTGATAAGAATTCCGATGTCTCCAAGATGTTCAGTGAAAGCCTCGGGGTGAATCCAACGGTCTCTACCCTCGACTCCATCGCCAATGAAGCTATTCAGGAAGTCAACAAGGCCATCGAGGCCGTCAATTTTCTTCTGGAGCGCGACGAACTTCACACCGCTCAAAAGCGTCTTCTTGAAGCCTTCTTCATCGGGGAGTATCTCGCGCCGGTCGCTACTCTCGAACTTGAGAAAAAACGCCGTATCCAGCTCTACGTAAGAGGACTTTTTGAACTGTATGACGCGATGCAGGCCAAAAATTACACGCAGGCCAAAGATCTCGTTGTATCCCTCAAGGAGANCGCTAAGGATTTCCCCTCGGCCAAAGCCGAAAGTGCGATCACAGGGTATACCTTTGCCAGTAACATGGCTATTCAGGGAGCCAAGGCTGCACTTCTGGAAGGAGATAAAGACAAGGCCAAGGAAGAAATTCAGACTGCAGCTGAGATCTGGCCAACGAANCCCAAACTCATTGAATTCAGCGATCTTGTCGAAAAGAGTGGTGGGATCATGGTTGCCAGAAACGACTTTGACCGCCTCCTTCGTGAACAGAACTTCCGGGAGATTTTCAAACGTCAATATGAATTCGCTCCCGCAGTTAAGGGAAACCCGACCAATGAAGATGCTCTTCGCACCGTAGTGACCAATATTCTCAAAATTGACACTGCGATCTCGGTAGCCCGTCAAGCCGCAACGCGGGGGAACAGCTATGCTGCCTATGAGGCTCTTGCGGATCTTCGTTCCCAGCAGGAATACTCCAAGGATCCAAAGCTCGGGGAAGAAATTGAAACTATTATCCCAAAGGTTTCTCCCTTTGTGGATGCCCTGCAACGGGCCAAAACTCTGGAGGATTCGAGGCGCGACCAGACCGGCTCCGCAATAGCCTGGTATCTCAAGGCACTGAAGATCTATCCGGGCAGTGAAATGGCGGAGGAGGGATTCCAGCGACTCCTCGACAAGGTGCTCCCTGATAATGACCTCCTGCCCCCAGCAACCCGTTCTGAAACCGTGAATTGATCCTGACCCGGCTCAGATTGTGAAATTTACCGTCAGGAAAGTTCCTCTCATTTCTTTCGAGCCTTGGACACCATTCAAGTCCTGTTCCTCATCTCCGGATACCGCCAAAGCTCCTTTGCGAATTCTTCTCCGGAAAAATCGGGCGGCGATCCGCTTTACACGACCGTCAATGGGACGCGATCCATTTTCGGACTATGGATCGAAGGCACGCGGAAGATTTCCCGGGCTCATAACAGGGAAAACGGTTTGANCGGGGGATTCGTTGAATACAATTAGCCATCCGCATCGTCTGCGATTCAGTGCTTCCGGGCTCGCTCTGGCTTTCTCCTTCGTGGTTTCGGCATGCCAGAATCTACCGCCCTATGAGGATCGACCCCACCTTGAGCCTCAATGGATGGAATCCTCCTACCAACTCCCGCTCATAGATAATCTTCGACTCAAACGTGCAGCCCGTGCTGCAACTGCCGCGGGAAACCGTGAGGTGTGTGGAGCCATCCTCCAGCAGGCCGACAACAGCAGAACGCTTGAACTGTTCTTCGTTGAAAACGCAAGTAATCATTCTCATTCCTATGAGCTGTCTCCTCGCAGCGTCCAACGTGTTCGGAAAGCCGCCAATAGCNGCNACTCCAAGATCATTGGGTCTTTTCACTCCCATCCTTCCAGTGATGCCTCCCCCAGCAAGAGCGATATCACCCACGCCGGAGTGCTCAGCCTACTGCTCATCCACTCCGTTCCAACCGGTCGAACCCGCCTGTGGCAAATCGTCCTTCGCGATGGCACAAAAAAAGCGCGTGAAGTTCAGCTTGAGGTAATTGGAATACGGCTCCAGGGACCTTCTCCNCTGATTCCTTCTCCCCGGCAAGCCTCACACCCAGCACTTGATCAGGGANCCAATNCGAAACCGTAACGTTTTCAAGGCAACCAGAACACTGCTCCTGCTTGAGGCGGGACCGGCTTCTCTCACTCAGCCCCCGATCTTCCACAAGTGCTCTTCGGACCGAAGGAACAATGCTCCATCAATGAGAGCTGGCGAGGCGAGAATGCGCTCTTCCATCTCCAACTCGAAGATGATCTCGCAACCCTCGTGAGTAACGCGGGCGATGTAAGCGACACCATCCTCGGTAGCCAGATAAAGCTTATCGCCAATAAGAACCGGGGAGGAGGAGAAGTTTCCTGGTATCTTCTCTCTCCACTTCATCTCCCCACTCTTACCGTCCCTGCAGGTAAGCGATCCAGTATCATCCACAAGATACAGGTATCCCTCTTTTTCAACAAAGCTGGGCGTCTTAGGAATATAGCGGTCCTCCCTGAAAACCACATGACTTTTAGTAACATCGCCTGCTGCCCCCTCGGGGCGAATGGCAAGAAGCGAAGACCGATCAAATCCTGTTGCCACATAGAGCATTTCGTTAGCGAAGACTGGCCGGGGCACAACCGAATAGCCCTCGCCGTAGAGAACTTTCCAGATCTCCTTACCGTCTGCCGGATCATAGGCTGCCACTTTCCCGCTCGCCTGGCTGATCACCTGCGTGCGGCCTCCGACCTCGATGACAAGAGGTGTTCCAAAGGAGAAGGTCTTCTTAACTTTCTGCTCACGGGGAGTCTTCCAGACCACCTCGCCCTTCTTCTGATCAAGGGCCACGATCATTGGGTCGGATGCACCATCTGCATTGAAAATCATTTTTCCACCCACCACCACGGGTGAGCTGCCGGTCCCATGCACAGGTGGATACTTGAATACCCGCTTCCAGATCACCTCCCCATCACTGAGACGGATCGCCGCAGTGCCCATGTGCCCGAAATGAACATAAGCAACACCACCATCCAGATAAGGTGTTGCGCTGGCCAGGCCATTCTTTGAGTGACGTTTCCTTACCTCTGCCGCCCCCGGAGTGAACAGATCCCGGTTCCAGACAAACTCACCGCTCTGCACGTCAATCGCGACTGCACCAAGACTCACTTCTTCTCCCTCCTGCCGGGCCACCGTCATGACGACCTTTCCCTGACCGATCACCGGAGAGGACCAACCCTTCCCGGGGATTTTCTTTTTCCATGCGACGCCCTTCTTGAGACCCCACTTCAANGGGATGTTTTTCGCGGCAGANACTCCCTGACCATCCGGCCCCCGGAACTGGAACCAATCCGCACTGACTGCAGCGGCTAAAACGAGCGAGACGACACTTCCGAGGATGCTGGTTCTTACCATATCAGAACAGGCTGGTAACTCCGCAGATCCAGTCAATAAAAACCGGTTCTCCACTTACAGAGCGCTCATGATTCTGCGGCAACATCACAAAGGGACTAGTCTCATTACCCGGAACCTGAACTCTTACTCTTGAAAACCCATCCTCAACCCGCTGTAGTTCCACCATGTCCAAATCATCAGAAACGGCTCGATCCGATCGCCGTAGCTTTCTAGGGACCTCCGCTGCCGCTGCGGCCACGCTTGGATCCGCCGAACTCGTCTATGGAGACCACCACAAGGGAAAACCTCTTCGCTTTGCCCAAATCGGCTGTGGCGGCAAGGGAAGTAGTGACCTCGACAACACGGTTTCCAGCGGTGGAACCTTGATTGCCATGTGTGATGTCGATGCAGGTCGCGCAAAGGGTCATTTCAATAAGTACAGCAAGATTCCGCGTTACACGGATTACCGGGAAATGCTGAACAAGCATAAGGACGAGATCGATGCCGTTGTGGTATCTACTCCTGACCATGTCCATGCGGTCGCAGCCCTCGCCGCCATGAAACTTGGCAAACACGTCTACGTCCAGAAACCACTCGCTCGTACATACGGCGAATGCATGGCTCTTCTCGAAGCAACCAAGAAATACAAGGTTGTCACTCAGATGGGAAACCAAGGTCACGCAGGCTCGGGGCTNAAGCTCTGGAAAAAGATGATGGATGACGAAGCCTTCGGTGAAATCCTTGAGTTGCACTCTTGGTCCAATCGGCCGATCTGGCCCCAGGGCATGACCAAGTATCCCTCGGAGACACCGGTTCCCAAGGGACTCGACTGGGACTCGTGGGTTGGGCCCATGGAGAAACGCCCCTTTGGAAAAGGCTTCCTCCCCTTCTCGTGGCGAGGCTGGTGGGACTTTGGCGCGGGCGCCATGGGTGACATGGCTTGTCACAACATGGACCCGGCATTCTGGACCTGCGGCCTGACATTGCCTACCTCTATCACCGCGGAGGCCTCTGCTCCGGCCGGAGTTGCCTACCCCAAGTGGTCAATCATCCATTTCCATTTTCCGGCTACCAAGGTCTGCCCCAAGGGAATCAAGATGACGTGGCATGACGGCGGAAAGCGGCCCAAGCCCCCCGCCGGAGCTGATCCTCGCCTCAACATGGGTGGGAATGGATGTCTCATCGTGGGCAGCAAGATGTCCGCCATGGGAGGATCTCACGCCGGAACCCCACGACCAGTTGCGGTGGGATCCACATTCAACAAGGATGCTATCGCGAGGGAATCCGCACGCTGGCAGGCCGAGCATCGCAAGTTGCAGGGAACAGATCACCACCGCGAGTGGGTGGAAGCGGCCAAGAAGGGCGATATCAACGCCCCGGGGAGCAACTTCATGTATGCTGCACCCATGTCGGCCGCCCTTGCTCTTGGAGCTGTGGCGCTGCGTTTCCCGGGCCAAGAGCTCAAATGGGACGATCAGAGTGGAAAATTTACCAACCACGACGAGGCCAACAAGTGGGTTACCATCGACCCACGTGAGGGCTACGACCTCAAGGCCTGAGCCCCCGGATTACCGGCCCTCAGGCTTCCATCCAGTAAGCATAACAGGTCCGTTTTTCTCCAAAAAGGAAAGCGGGCCTTTCTTTTGCGACAAGGAGGCAACTGAAATCTTGAATCTACTGCTCGCTCCTCTTTGATGCGCAGTATGAAGAANATCATCCTGACCGGGCTCTTCCCCCTTTTCCTTGCGCCCATACCCGGGTTGGCTGCCGATGAGGCCGGAAGTCGGCCCAACATTGTCTTCATCATGTCGGACGACATGGGATGGAATCAACCAGGCTTTAACGGGAGCACCAAGGGACTTACCCCCAACCTCGATAAACTCGCTGGAGAGAGCCTGAGCCTCACTCAGTTCTACACCCACTCTGTCTGCGCACCAACTCGCGGCGCCTTTCTTACCGGCCGCTATGCGTTTCGCAACTGGATGGATTGGCGCTCCGAGGATTTCGGCAAGCCCAGTTACCTGAAAGCCCTTGGCCTGACCCTCGCACACAATGAACGGGGAGAACCCACGAGGAGGATTCATGCGCTTGATACTGAGGAAAGAACGATAGCGGAGGCTCTGCGCGAAGCCGGTTATTTTACCGCTCTGGTGGGCAAATGGCATTGTGGTGAATGGCTCGAAGAACACCTCCCAATGGGCCAGGGCTTTATGCACCAGTACGGACATTATGCCTGGGGTATTGACTACTACACCAAGACCATCGTTCACAATGCGCCCGCACGTTTTGCAGTCTACGACTGGCATCGTAACCAGAAGCCCCTCCNGGAAGAAGGCTATGCGACCGACCTATTCGCGGCAGAGGCCGAGAGAGTCATCGAGGCCCGGGCACGGGACCGCAAGCGACCGTTCTTTCTCTACGTTCCCTTCAATGCCGTTCATGGACCTCTCAATCCCCCCGCAGATTTTTCCGTTGAAGAAAAGGATCCCCTTGCAATTCGCGACAGCATGCTGCGATCACTTGATACTGCGGTGGGAAAAATCGCAGGAGCCATCGACAAACACGGCTTTCGCGACAACACCCTCTTCATCTTTACCAATGACAACGGCCCAGTCCTTGAGTCCATGAGTAAACCGTGGCGAGGCACAAAAAACACCACCTTCGAGGGAGGGGTCCGCGTTCCCTGTCTTCTACGCTGGCCCGGCCATACCACGCCTCGTAGCTCTCATGATGGAATGATGTTCATCGCNGACTTCTATTCAACCTTTATCCAACTTGCGGGGGCAAACGCACTTCAGGATACCAAGGTTGATGGGATCGACATGACCGCCATGCTCTTTGAGGGAGCTGCCAGCCCACGCAAGGAAATCGTCTTCGAGGTCACCGGCAGCGTGCGGGTTCCCACCATCCGCAGTGGCGAATGGAAACTCATGGGTGAGATGCTCTTCAATATTGCAAAGGATCCCTACGAAAAAAACGACGTTGCGGGCGACCATCCCGGGATCGTCAAGCGTCTCGCAGCCCGGCTCGCACAGGTGGACAGTGAGCGCCCCCCTCTCGGCAACAAACCGCTCCTGATGGATCCTCCACTCCCCTACATCTACGGTCAGAAAGAGAACACTAAGCCTCCGAAATGGCTGGTCAGACACGTGGACGCTGTGCGGGCCAAACAGCCTACCAAGTGGGCTCCCGGAGAGACCCCTTGGCCACAGGCCCCCATCGGGGTCAATGCCAATAAGCAGCCTGGCAGCAGATAAAGGACGAGCTCCGCGCACCGCAGTCGGCGTTCTGTGGAAAAGATGTGAGCACCTTGGGAATGGCTTTCCTCCTTTTCCCGTGTTGGCAGGCGGCATGTTTTCTACTTTCTCACTGTGATTCTGGATATCGGCTTCAAGAAAGCTACCGTNGGGCAAGTTGTTCTCGCGCGGGTTGGCAACCGGGTAAACGACGAACCTCTCGAGACTTCACGGGAAATCTGCGAGATCCGGGAGGAGGACCGGGAGCTGTTTTCTCAATTGATCCTCAAGCCTTTCAAGAGCCACGCGCGGTATCGCTTTGACCACCACGCCTCCCTCGAAAAGAATGAAACCTTTTCCTGTGTCCGGGATATCTTTGCGGAGAAGAGTCCCTTCCTCGAAAAAGGGTGTGATCTTGCCCGACGTCTCTACGCCAAGACCGATCATCCGAACATCAAGTCAGGAGACCTCTGTATTGCACGGATCAGTAACGCCATAGTCAGCAAACAGTCTGTCAAAGCCCTCTGCATCCTGAAGTCTGAAACGGTAGAACCATTTCTCAGTATCTCGTCGGACCATGGAGACCTCCGCATCACCACCGAACACGGCATCAACCCTGACAAGATTGACAAGGGCTGCCTCATCCTGAACGTGGATGAAGCCAATGGCTACCATGTCCTGACTTTCGACCGGGCTGGAGCCCAGTCCAAGTTCTGGCTTCAGGAGTTTCTTGGGGTTCGCCTCTTCACCGATGAGTCCGTCCTCACCAATCAAGTCGCTGACCTTGCTGTCTCCTTCCTGCAAGGTAGCAAGAGTCCAGTAACTGGCGAAAATGGCGGGGTTGCAGAAAAAACCGTGGCAGCGAATCGGGCCATTGAATTCTTTGAGAACCGGGACCACTTCAGCATGCAGGAATTCGAGGAAGAGGTCCTGCGCAAGGACCCTGAGATGGTCAGCCAGTTCAAGGAATATAAAGCCAAATTCGAACAGGAGAACAACCAGCCTCTCTCCGACGACTTCGGGATCAACTCCGGCGAACTGACCAAGATCCACAAGAAGGTCGGTGGGGTCATGAAGTTTGATACCGGGGTGGAAGTCCGCCTCCTACCTGACTTCAAGGAAGGTAACATCGAGCGTGGATTCGATGAGGCTCGCGCCATGGGGTTTCTGAAAGTCTACTTCAACTCCAAGGAGAGCTGACCCGCTCTCTCATTCAGGCCGGTGCCGCCCTTGACGCGCAAACGCAGCTCTCACTAGTTGCCTGGTGAAGCCCTCATGTCCGGCTGGGTCCTGCATCAGACAGAGATCCGCACTACCCGGGTCGGAGGGTGGATAATACACCCCGCAATTCGGATTGATCTCCAGAAAGTAGGGGGTTCCCTCGGCATCCACTCTGACATCGCAGCGCCCGAAACTCGCTCCCCCCAGTGCCACGAAGAACCGACCGGCCTCGTCCCGCAGGCGATCGGCAAGAAGTGGATCTTCAACCGGGAAACTCGAGAGCGCATCGTAATCCACCCACTTGAGGTCCTCGTGCTTGAACTCCTCTCCCTCGGGGAAGCGATACTGCATTGGAAGATAGCTCACCGGGCACCCGGGATCCTCCGGGTTNTCCGCCACCAGNACCGTACACTCGATTCCCTCGATGTATTCCTCAATCAGGGCGGCTCCATAGCGTGACATGATTTTCTGCGCCTGCTGCTGCAGTCCTGCTCGCGAATGGACCCGCGAATTCCGGCTCAAGTCGACACTCGCATAACTATTGTGATGTTTCACGAAGAGAGGGAAACGCAGGGTTTCCGCAGCCCGCTCCACGTCGGCCTCATTCCGGGCCAGCACCGCAGCCGGAGTGGCAATNCCCTCCATCCGGCAGGCCTCCTTCATCTCCTCACGGGTTGGCTCNTAATAATTNGAGGTTGCCCCTGTAAACGCAACTCCCAGCCTTTCCAGCGTTTCTACCACCTCGATACCCGGAAGATCCTGATCTGCCGCGCCATCACAGAGGTTAAAGAACAGGTCGTAGCACCCCTTTTCTATCAGTCGTGATACCACTTCCACTGAGCTTTTCTTTACCAGAGTTTCCACATGCCATTCTGCCTCTGGAAGAAATGGTCGCGGATCGCATGGCCAGTCGTCTGACGGAAAAGGATCCGCATCAAGGTCCTGAGTGGTAAGAAGGCAAACACGCACGGGAGAGAAGAATGTCAGAAGAAAGCGACCCCTCAACTCCTCTCTTAACAAGTTCATCAGAAATTCGGCTACCAGCGAGGATAGTCAGGCGGAGTTTGAGTGATTCCTCCTGCCCCTTGTTGGGGACCTCGACAAAGAGCGAATGCCCTCCATCATTTAGATCTTGTTCGTCGGAATCTGCAGGCGCCCAGGTGAGGCCGCATCAAAATCGTAAGGGCGGTCGATAGTTCCTCCCTCCAGCCGATTAAAAGGTCTACCGGCGGTATCGAACAGGGCCTCGTGGCCCCACACCGCCTCGTCGCTTGAATCATTGAGCGAAGGGCTTGAAGCCGGTTCGATTCTTCCAGTCACTTTTCTTTCGCGGGGGGCACTGGCGCCCGGCGGGTGACCACTGTCTTGAGATAACGCAGGTAGCTGGAGGCGCTGGCCCGCTCAGCAATGATCTTTCCCTTCATGTCCATCACCCGGATGGCCCATCCACGGAAATCGTCGCCGTTNTTGTTGTCGTAAAAGCTTGCCTCGTGGGAGTAAACCCCGTCCCGGTCGTAGAAGCACTCCAGCTTCTCCTTGATGCTGACAGAACCGCCGGTCAGATCGGACTTCTTCTTGGAGATCCATACCAAAAGAAGGTAGAGCTCGGAATTCTCCTCCATGTTGGCAAATTCCACGTCCAACGTCATAACGGTCTGCTCAAGATCATTGTCCTTGTAGGACTTGAGCTCCGTCCTGATCTCGAGAGGTTTCCGGATCTTGTGTGTTTCCAGGTAATCCTGATCCTCCTTACTAAGCTTCTCCAACTTCAGAGTGTAGACCTTGCCCTTAATCTTAAGCTTCACCCAGTCCTCTCCCTTTTCCTCAAGGGTTCCCGTGAGTTTTTTACCATCGGCACTGGTCCATATCCGGGGTTTCTCTCCCTCCGGCTCACGTTCGGCAAAGGCAGACAGGACCGCGCATGCGAGCACTTGCAGAAGCAGAAACCGGATTGAAAGGCGCGCGAAGAACATCNATGCATCTTCTCTCATNTCTCGGAGGACCGTCAAACCGATTCTTGATCCTATTCCTCAACTGGCGGATTCAGGAAAGAGCCTTAGCTCAACTACTTGTCCACATCCTACGCCACCAGTAATCCCGAAACCTTAAAACCACCAAAAAGCCCGTGGATCAAAACGATCCACGGGCTCTGAAAGATAATTGTTCCGAGCTGCGCTCCTAGACTTCCTCAGCGTTCAGCCAGCGGAAGCTCACCAATTTGAAGCGACGACCAAACTCAAGATCATCGGGATTACGCTTGGCCACAGGATTCAACCCACTGGAATCTGGATTGATGGGCTCCGGACTACGCTGCACGACCGCCTCACACCATGCTCTGGCTTTCACTTCGCCTTGTGCGTCTACGGATTCACCATAAGCACGGACAATAAAGGAGTCGGATCGCGGTCGCAGAGCCGAGCCAATCGCTTGCACAACGTCCCCCTGAGTCAGGTATCCCGGCAGCCCCCATGCCACGGAGTCGGGCTTCTGGGTCTGTTCGAGGCGGGTTGCGTCACGCATATTATCAAAGCTCACATTCCGAAGACGATCATCCTCGGTGTTGGGGATCCGAAGAAGCTCATTCTCATCGAACTCCGCGTTAATCCCAGACCGCTGAATCGCGGCCTCAATCGGCCCGGCATCGCCATGCTCACTCGCTACCAGCCGCCGGTTGATGAAGTCAGACAGACCAAAGAAGGGAGCCCTCTCCTTCACTTCTCGCACGATTTCCTGCGCGAGGCGCTCAAGCTCACTGTCTGTAGCATCACTGCCGTCAATACTGAGGAATCCGGAGGTCGCCTCCTCGTCATCCCAGTTACCCCCAAGATACTCTCCGTTGGGCGGATTAATCACCCGTGGGAAGGGAACTGCATCTTCACTGGCATAGTCGCCGGCGTTCATGGCAGAGGCCAATACAGCTTTCCAGGCATCCACACTGACCGAGTTCACATTGAATCCACCATTGAGCCAAAGTTGGCTGGCGGATCGATGGAAGTCGACTATGTCCCGATCTACCTCAGTTCCGGTTCCGATCAATTGGAACCGCCCATTCGGCAGGGGATTCTCCTCGGGGTTTCTCACAAAAGCCTGCTTCCGGGAGGGATTACCGGTCGACACAAAGAAATTGTCCCAAAGATTGAAGTTGGTCTCGTAGCTCAAATCGTAAACCACGAAGTGATCATCGGGGCGGTTGAACAGGATCTGCCTCGTCAGCATGGCCCAGTAGTCCGCACCTCTTCCGGAGGTCCTGCCTCCCTGGTGTCCAAAGAGATATTGGTTCCACCCGTTATTCCGCTTCTCCTGCGAAGTTCGCAGAACCGGACTGGTGTGAAGACGGCCAACCCGGGGATCGACAAGGGAGTTCCCTACTGCATAGCTCGGGTGCCATCCAAATTCCGAAAGTTTGAGATGACGCAGAAATCCGAGGGAGGGAATACCAATTTCCTCGCGGGGCACGTCAAAAAGAACCACCCCATCATCCGGTGCTTCCAGAGGCTCCCCGAAGGGCCAGCTCACATTTTTCCCATCTACCGAGCGCGGCATCATATTCTGCCAGCTGACTCTCTGATCGAACAGGTCGCGGGTATACATCCCGTAGAAATGGGGAGGGAGGTCGGTGATGTTATCCCAGGGGTTCCGGCAGAAATAGGCGGCACGGGGATTCCACGTTCCAATCACGGAACTCTTGAGGTGCTGCGGTTGCCCGCGCAACTGCCCGGAACCGAGAATATTGGAGCGGTGCTCATCCCACCAACGGATGCGAAATCCATCTCTCGTCCGGGTGTCAGGAATTGCAGTCCCGGGAAGCCGGTCCCGGCTGTTAGCGAGCCGGTGAACTCGGGGCTCCGGCTGTCGTCCACGCCCAGAGGCCCACTGCACGGGCAGCTCGTCGCTACCCCCTGCCTGAAGGGAGGTGTTAGCGTAAACGATGGACTGCATCGAGTTGAAGGAGGAGTCATTGAAAGTTCGTTGCCTTCCCGCGCTCTTCAGCGACATCATGTAGTTATCCCCACCCGACTGGTTGCCTGGACCCGGGAACTCGACGAAGCTTGTAGGCTGCTTGGTATGGGTCGCCTGCATGTCCTGATAGAAGTAGATGCTCGGATCCGGGGCCACCGAGGACGAGAGAACGTTGCGGTCCACTTGAAAGGTCTGATATTCTGCAGTCCTCATCGGGCTGAAGACGAGAGTCTCACCCGGTTGAATGGTCGTGGGCTGTAACTTCATCAGCATCCACCCGACATAGTGCCCCGGGCTCGGATCGGAACCACTCGCCCGTGCACCGACTTTCGTCGATCCTCGACCAAACGGAATCGGCACGTTAGTCCGGGTCGTGCGGTCAGAGTAGGTTATACGCACATCCTTGTTTCCGTTAACAAACATGGTGGCGCACATGTTATGCAGATTGAGGGCCACGTTATAGGGATTCCAAAGCGCCACTCTCGGGTAAACACAGACTCGAAGCACGTTCCCAGAAGACGGGTTGTTTTCAGACTGTGGATAGGTCGCCAGATTGTAATAAACCGAAGCTTCAGTCATCACAGGGAAGAGGTTGGGTTCAACGAAAGGCAGAAACGACGCTGGCCGCAAATTGCCACCATCATAGACATTCACGCCGTCATTCATGCCCCGCAGGGTTCCATTGGCGATGTCTTCCGCGGTCGGTGGTGCCGGGTCAATCATTGCGGTATCTTCTTCCGCATATTGCAGAGCGCGACCTGCGAGAGCCCAGTTGCGAACCAGAGCAAAGGTCGGGGCGATGTCCCGATATTTTGTCCGGCCCCACGTAGTCCCCTGCTCCCGCGCCACATTGGCATTCGCCGGCCCAATCATGTTGTCCAGATCATCGATACCCTGAGAAACTATCCGGCCATCCGCCCGGAGGTCCCTGATCGAGCCCCGGCGATCATGAATGTAGGCGGTCAAGTCCCTGAGAAGGCCTCCCTGCCGCACGTTACACAGCACAGACTTGGACTGAGTGGTGAGATGGTGGAACGCCCTCTTCTTCCGAAGAGCATTTTCCCGGCTGGGCACTCCGTCAGTCAGCTCAACGGTTTTCCGGCTGAAAAGCTTCCGAACCTCCTCGTCGGTAAGATCGTTGTTGATACCCTCAAGCTGCTTCGCTGCAGTATCCTGCGGATTGAGAATGCGCTCCATCCCATCAGGATTAGGCCCCCGCGCTGGAGCATCGAGATTGTAGGCATCAACCATGGCCACATTGGCCCGGACACCGAGGTCCCCAATCCAATAGGCATACCCACCGGTCACCCGGTTCTGGTCGTTGCGGGTGGATACCCGCGGGGCTACAACATATTCCTCCGTGGTTGAAACGGTTCCATCACCAACAAGCTCAATTTGTTCTCCTTCCCAGGCCTCGGCTTCATTNAGGTCGATTCCCAACTCAGCCCGGCCCCCTTCATTACCACTGACGAGATAGCTGAGAATATCCCTCTCTCTATCAAAGGNCCTGCCTGCTGCACCCGTGAATCGCTGATCACTCAAGCCCCCTTCATCATCATCACGGACCCAAGGAGACTTGTTGACGCCATCGCTACCCGGAGGGACCCACTCAGTGCTCCAGACTCCGACCCAGTGAGGATGCTTGATCCCCTGAATTCCTTCCGCGTTATAAGGATCGGGCTCCTTGTCGAGAACTCCAGCCTCGGCTGAGACCCGCTGATCGGGACCAAGGTGTGCCTGTAATTCTCCNATCGCCACCATGAGGGCNAGCCGGGCGTTGGATTGCGCCTCCAGCTGGGCCAGTTCAGAGGTGCTGCTACGCAGCGTCACTGCGGACAGCGAGAGAAGCCCGATTGCGATAAGAGAGAGGAGCACCANAATCGTGACAGTGGTGACAAGCGAGAAGCCCTTTCTCCCTCTNTCCTTNGTAGTTNTCATAGCGGCATGCATGNTAANNGNTCCGTCAGANNCAGNGTATTCGCATTATACATACGACAGNNCCCCCCGNCGCCAGAAAAANNTCTGTATTCACCAAGTGTTNGATTTCGCACGGGCTTCCCAGACCCNGAGATCCCTGAAAGNCCTATTTTTTTAGTANTTTTATCTCAATTCCCTTGTCGAATCACTTCCGGTGGCNCCATGTTTGGCGCTCCCNNTGCCGCGCGAACGGGTCTCCCCACCCGACTGGGTCACCGCTCTGGGTGAAGGCTCCCGCTAAGCCCGTAGTGGGCTGACCTATTGCTCTGGTTGGTCGTTCACAACGGTCTTTTTCCCTGCCTGGATAGCAGAGATCACCGCTGCGACTTTGCTGACTGCCTCTCCGTCGGGAAGAACCTCGACTTCTACGTGAAAATGCTTNGCCTTTCCGGGAGCAATCGTTTTCACACGGCCACGCTCTCTTTCCACCGAACGATTATACGGGAAGCCCGAACCCGGTTCCAAACCAGTCACGTAACCCTTCTCACCCACATCTGTATTTTTCCAGAGCGTGAAGAAAGGCAGACTGTCCACGTTATAAGACATCGCCACGCCCCGAGAGGCAGTCGCATTGTGAAGCATCACGGTTGTTCGCCCCTTTTTCCCTGAATTCAACTCCATGCAATAGACAGTTTCTCCGTAGCCCTGAGTCGGACCATAGTAGNCCTGATAGTCTCCTAGTTCTTCCACCGCACGCTCGTCGAAGGGCGTCACACTTTTGATGGGAGCAATAAAACGAGAGCCCTTTTCCAAAAGAGGTTNGCCATAATTGGCGTGGTAGATGATCTCAAACTCCTGAGGACTGGACCCCTTGTTCGTAAGAGTATCGTCAAAGCGAACTGAACTGCTCCCTATTTCCGTCGAGATGTCCGTGACCATTTCAAGATTCACAAACTTGAACATCTTCTCTTCAACCCGGCCCCTGACGTGAATCCGGTTGTCCTTGAGGAAAACCTCCACCTTGGATGCCGGCAAGTTTGAAGCCTTNCCGTGGAGGCTGAGCATTTTTCCGTCATCCTCACCNGGGTGGCCCGCAAACTCATACCCGCATCGNGTCATCCACTCATTGAACCCGTCAAGCCACCCAAGACCACTTCGGTCTGCCGGGTTAATGAAAAGAGGGTTCACCAGCTCCGTCACCGGAGAGTCCCAGCCAAGACGGATGTCATCGCAATGCAGCTCATGCACATTCATCCCGCGGGTTGGAACCACCGTNAATCGCAACCTGCCGTTGTTGANCTCTACTACATCCACTCCAGCCTGCTTCCCTCCCCGGAGGGTGTATTTCCTCACTGACCACGCNAGATCGCCCTCTTTGCCTGATCCNCCGTCAACCGAGAAGTCCTCTACCCAGGTATTGGTAGAAGTGTCTGTCAGGGTTGCATGGAAATCTTCCGCAAACCCGGGCAGGGCCGAAAGCAGGAGATTGGCGCAGAGAAGGAAAGAGAGAACTGGCTTTGGCTTTTTCATGATTACCGGTAAAGCAAATCCCATGGTTCAGGGCNATGACAAGACAAACCCACTTCCATGTAAGTCTCAGGCAGTAGCGCNCNNAAGAGAGCGTTCTCTTCAGACCNAATCCTGAAATGACGGAACGAATAACCNTCGGCCTNTNNNAGAACTTCCCTCCCGAGCTGCNAGAACCTGTCCTGCAATACTCAGGACGGCTTGGGCAGCCGAAGTCGCGAAGAGACCTTAGGATCCCGGTTTCTGCTACTGACAGGCCTCACACTCACCGCCATTCATCATGGCTTCGATGGAGCAGGCATTCTGCTCTTCAGGGGTGTAGGTCTTGCCCCCGGGCTTCTCACCCTGAGGGCTGCTGTCTTTTTTCATCTGAACGGTTGCCTTCTCGATGTTGCTGGCCTGGAGAGTGCGTAGGTAATACGTGGTCTTCAGCCCGGTCCGCCAAGCGTGACGATACATGTGGCTCAAAGCTTTCATGTCCGGTGATGGCAAAAACAGATTCACACTTTGGCTTTGATCAATCCACTTCTGTCGGCGAGATGCGGCATCGATGATGAAATTGTAATCCACTCCAAACACTGTGAGATGCTTCTGCTTCAGACTCTCAGGTATCTCATCAATATCGCTCAACTCCCCATCGAAATACTTGAGTTGGTCCAGCATGTCGGGAGTCCAGAGACCTTCTTTCTTCAAGTCCTGAACGAGTTGCCTGTTGAGCACGGTGAAATCCCCACTGAGGTTACTCTTCACAAAGAGGTTCTTGTAGTTCGGCTCGATACACGGGGTGGTTCCCATGATATTCGAGATGGTAGCGGTAGGCGCAATGGCAAGAACATTGGAATTTCGAATTCCATGCTTCATGATTTTCTCTCGAACAGGTTTCCAGTCCATTTTACCTCCCCGCGGAACGGTCACAGCATCACCTCGCTCGTCTTCGAGTAGATCAAGAGTGTCCTGAGGAAGGATTCCCCGGTCCCATTTGGACCCCTTGTAGCTGGAATAGCTTCCACGCTCAGCCGCCAGATCACTTGACGCACCGTAAGCATAATAGGCTATCGCCTCCATGAACTCATCGTTGAAGGCTACCGCGTCGTCGCTGGCAAAAGAGAGATCCTTCTTGAACAGCGCATTCTGCAGACCCATGACTCCCAGACCTATCGGGCGGTGACGGCTGTTTGCTGTCTTTGCTGCGTCGGTCGGATAGAAATTAATGTCGATCACGTTGTCCAGAGCCCGAATCGCAACAGTGATGGTTTCACTAAGCATTTCGTGGTCGAGCATGCCATCTTTGGTCACATGGGTGTCCAATACCACGGAGCCGAGGTTACAGACCGCGGTCTCGTCATCACTGGTGTTGAGCGTAATTTCCGTGCAAAGGTTCGAAGAGTGAATCACGCCCACATGGTCCTGAGGACTCCGCACATTGCAGGGGTCCTTGAACGTGATCCATGGATGTCCTGTCTCAAAGAGCATCTTGAGCATTTTTTTCCAGAGATCGATAGCCTTCACTTTCCGGCTCCAGATTTTTCCCTCCGCGGCCTTTTCCTCATACTCCANGTAACGTTGTTCAAAGGCCTTGCNGTAGAGATCATGAAGATCNGGACACTCGTTCGCCCTGAGAAGGGTCCACTCCTCCCTTGCCTCCAACCGCTTCATGAAGAGATCGGGAATCCAATTCGCAGTGTTCATGTCATGCGTCCGGCGGCGCTCATCCCCGGTGTTCACCCGTAGCTCAAGAAAATCCTCAATGTCATTGTGCCAGCTCTCGAGGTAAGCGCACCCCGATCCTCGGCGCTTGCCGCCCTGATTAACGGCCACCAGCTGGTCGTTGTGTAACTTGAGGAAGGGTATCACTCCCTGGCTCTCCCCGTTCGTGCCTTGAATATAGGCACCAGTCCCGCGAACGCTTGTCCATGACCCACCCAGGCCTCCAGCCCACTTTGAGAGAAAGGCATTCTCCGAAATACCTCTTATCATGATCGACTCAATGGAATCATCGACCTTGTAAAGATAACAGGAAGACAGCTGAGAATGGAGCGTCCCGGAATTAAAGAGTGTTGGAGTGGAAGAGCAGAACCGTCGCCCCTTGTAGAGCTGGTAGAGTCGAATCACCCAATCCTCCCGGTCTTGTTCCTCGGCCTTGAAAAGCCCCATGGACACACGCATCCAGAAAAACTGAGGGGTTTCGATTCTTCGTGGCTTGGCGGACGTCTTATCGACTACGAGATAACGATCGTACAGGGTCTGGATTCCTAGATAATCAAAATCGAGGTCTGCGGAGGGATCGAACGCCTCTGAGAGCCGCTCGAGATCATACCGTTCAACAAGTTCAGGACTGATTCTCTTAATCGCGACTCCATGCTTCAGGTAACGGCGAAACTGTTCCTGATGCGCAGCCTTCAGGGAGGCGATTCCATCCCTCTGGATAGACCAGTCGAGAACTTCTTCGTAAATATAGCTGAGAAGGATCCTTGCGGCGAATTTCGCAAAATCAGCGTCTTTCTCAATCAGTGACTTGGCGTTGAGGACAATGGTTCTCTGTAATTCGCTTTCAGCAATTTCTGCCCCGATCGACCTTCGGAGTTCAAATTCGATCTCTTCCTCGCTGAGACAGAGATTCAATCCGATCATTCCGAATTGAATGCGCTTCTTAAGTTCCGTTCCGTCCCAGAAATCACTCTGCCCGTCCTCCCGTGTGACCACCACCATGGAGTCCTGGTTGGGATCTTCGATCGCTTCAGCCTGATGGATTTTACGCACTTCTGCGCGCTGGATCCGGTAGGACATGTAGGCCCTCATGACCTCATACTGACCCTGCCGTCCCAGTTCTTCCTCAACGAGATCTTGCACGTCCTCGATGTGCACGAAGGCAGAATCTCCTCCCCGCACTCTGTTGGTTACTCCATGAGCAATCCTTGATGCAGGTTCAGGGTCCTTCCTGAGATCGAGGAAGGCTTTGCGGACTGCAGTCTCGATCTTGGTTTCACTCCAAGGCACGACATTTCCGTTTCGGCGAATGAGCCGCACAGGCATGAGGTGCGGATCTTCACTGACCAAAATTTCTCCGTTCTTTTCGTAGCTTCTCGCAAACAGAAGCGATTTAGCGACGTCGTGCGCATCGTTTTCAATCAAGGCCTTCTCGATGAGGAGATTGAGATCGTTCTGGCTCAGTTTTATCGTCCCCCCTCTTTGCACCTGCTGCATTAGGCTCTTCGCTACACTGAAGGCTACTGCCGTGACAAAATTGCGGTTTTCATCGTTAAAGATCCTTTCCTCCTGTTCCTGCCGCGAAAGAAGAAGATCGGTGAGCGCCTCCCCGATGGTGTCCGTCACATCCGCCAGTGAAAACTGAACCTCTCCAGCGCCCCGGGTTACAATGATCTCAGGTATTGGTGCACGGTGCTCACTGGCGAGAGACTCACGCCAGTTGTAGCGTTGACAGCTCGCCTCTTCGCCATGCCGATTCGCTATGACTTGCTTCAGGGCGATGTCTTCCTCGAGGGTTATGGATCTATACATAGAAGGTTTTTGGGGTGTAAGGGCTCACGTAGAAGGGTGGGGAAGGTTAGGTGGTTTGCTTGGGGAGGAACGGTAACGAGAGCCAATCTGGGATCGGAAGCATGAGTGACTCGGTGGCGCAAGAGGTCGCCTGCCTTTCTCCTCATCAGGACCCACCCCTCGCTTTCAATTCGTCCTACAGGTCGTCGTCACTATACCCTGCATGCTCCAGGGCTGAAGATTTCTGATACTCCGTCACACGGCCCTCAAAGAAGTTCTGCTCCTTCTTGATGTCCATCATCTCAGCAAGCCAAGGGAATGGGTTGGAAGCGTTCTCGTGAAGAGGATCCAGGCGGCAGTTCACAAGCCTCCGGTCACCTATGTAGTCGATATACTGCTCAAAATCGGACGCGTTTAGACCTACCGCATCCACCGGCAGGCAATCTCGGATAAACTGCTTCTCCAAAGCAACGCCCTGCCGCATTGTTTCGCGGAGATCGTTTCGGAATTCCTCGGTCCAGATGTCTGGATTTTCCACGACCAGCTCATTGAGAAGCTGCCGCAGAAGCTCGATATGATTTGACTCATCCCGGAGGGTATAGCGGAACATCTGTCCGATGCCGGGAAACTTATTCTGCCGGTAGAGGCTCAGAATCATCCCGAAGAGACCGTAGAACTGGGTTCCTTCCATGACCTGCCCGAACATGAACATGTTCTTTGCAAGGGCCTGCTTGTTTTCGGTCGAGGTCAGATCGACATCCCGACGCATGGCTCGACTGTTGGTCACCAGGAAATTGTTTTTCGCTGTAATCGTAGGGATGTCTTCGAACATGGCTTCGCACTCATGCGGATTGAGCCCCAGAGAGGAGATCATATAGACGAGTGAATCCGCGTGAATGTTTTCCTCATGGGCGTGACGACCCAGAACCATTTTGAGTTCGGGAGCAGTAACTAGCTCCCGAATCACGTGCATTATATTGTCCCCGACGATGCCCTCGGCCGCCGAGAAATAGCCAATGCCCATTTTGATGATCCAACGCTCCACGTCAGAAATTTCGTCGGTCCCCCTCCACTGCTCCACGTCTCTCTGCATTGGGATATCCTCGGGCTCCCAATGGTTGTTTTTCATGGTCTTGTAGAGCTCATACGCCCACTGATATTTCAGGGGAAGAATGTTGAAAAACATGGTATCCTTCCCGTTGATCACGCTTTTGGCGGCAAACGCCTCTTGCGCCTTATCTTGATCTAAAACAAAGGATCGATCCCCGATCTGGACTGTGGTGGTTTCTGACATCTTAAATTAGGCGGTTTTCCCGGTTTTTCTGCAGCTAGTTAAAGCTTCCGTAATAAATATGCTGCTTGGCGCAGCGGTTGGGAGAGTAAGGCCTTTTCTTTAATTCCGTCAACGGAATCTTGTCCATATTGTATGCTCAAATTATTAACAATACAACATGTTGTGGTTTTGCGGATTCTGCAGCAGGTCGAGATTTTGCTTGCGGGTTCTCTCGACCGAGCAAATCAGGCCTCAGAGATCACTTTCTAACAAGTCGCTCGTGCGGGAAATCCGGTATAAAAAAATGAAAGAAGTCCCGACTTGGAGCCGGTCACTCACATTTTACAAAAAGACGTCTCTTACAGACCTCCGATTTCGGGTGTTGCGCGGTTTCGGCCCCTGAAATGTTGCGTTTCATTTATTCAAAAAATTGAATTTCTAACAAAACCGGCAAATCTGGCTAATTTTAACGCAATTGAGGTAATCGGTTTGTGCCGTCCGCAGTGCCACCCCGTTGCGTTTCATTACATCAGAACCGTGCCATTACAGCCCTTAGCGAACCAGCTAGGACTCACGAGCGGAGCGCGAGAAACCCGGAATATTGGAATATGGAGCGTTCAAAGCTTCCAGTCACATTGGTCTAGCCCACAAAGGCACGCCGCGAGGAGCTTGATTGCTTCCGCGATGTCGTGCTTGTTGCACATCTCTATGACCTGGTGGATGTGACGAGTGGGTAACGAAACGGCCCCGGCGATCGAACCGCCCGGGGTCATTCTTTGCAGAGAGGCAGTATCCGTTCCGCCTGCCCTGAGGATCTCAGGTTGCCATTCGATTTTCTTTTCATCTGCGACAGTTTTCATGAACTCCACCATCCGTTGATCACAGATCACGGACGAGTCCATGATTTTGATGGCTACTCCCTCTCCAAGTCTGGTGCATTGCTCCTGTGGTTTCGCCCCAGGAGTATCAAACGCTATCGTCGTATCTAACCCAAAACTAAAATCAGGTTGAATCTCCAGAGCTGAAGCTTGGGCTCCACGCAGTCCAACCTCTTCCTGCACTGTAAACACTCCATAAAAATCGTAGGCAGGTTTTCGCCGGCTCTTCTTGAGAGCTCGCAGTGTCTCAATCAGGAGAAAAACCGAAGCCCGGTTGTCGAGAGACTTCACGTTAACGCAATCTCCCATCTCCACCAGTGCCCGCTCCCTCGTGATCGAATCCCCCACTGATACCAGCTTCTCCACTTCGCTGCGCTTCAGCCCGAGGTCAATAAAGTAGTCATCAAGTTTCGGAGGCTTGTTTCGCTCCTCCGGACTCATGATATGAACGGGCTTCGATCCCATTACGCCAATGAGGTCCCTGCGACCGTGCACTATAACGCGCTGCGACGTCAGAGTTTTGGGATCAAATCCTCCGAGGGGATGAAAGCGTAGAAATCCATCGGGATCGATATGAGTAACGATAAACCCAATTTCGTCCATGTGAGCCGCCGCCATGGACTTCATCTTTGAGGATTTTCCGCGTTTCAGAGCTATCACGTTACCTATCGCATCGACTCTTACGTCATCCGCCAGACCCTCCAGCTCTTCCAGCACTACGTTGCGGATTCGTGTCTCAAAACCGGGCGCTCCCGGCTCCTTACAGATGCGCGAAAGTAATTCTACATTGATAGGCATGAGAGGACTCTATGTCTCGTTCTTGACATGTCCACCCCCATCCGGCGCCGCCCTCAAGTGCTGTATTTACCCGATCGTCGTCTCCTGCTACTCGCGGCGAGGGAGGTAATCAAAGAGCAGCTCATGACCGGGTAAGCCATGGCGGGTCTCACGATGATCCCGGGCTGGGCACCTCTCCCTGGTCTGCAACACTCTATCGGTAATTCGTTCTCAGAAAAAAATCTGGGCGAGCGGGACGCGTCCTCCGCATCTGGAAGTCGGCAGGGTTTCTCCCCGGCAGAATTTCAGGGGTTCTAAACTGTGGACCAGGAGGTAAACAGTCTCTCATGCCCATTTTGTATTTAGGGCACGCTTGCTCGAAGTCATCCACTTGAAGCTTTGGGACTACTCCCTCGGCATCTTGCATATCCACGTATCCTGTTCAGTCATGGACCCGAAGAAGAGCCTGATCTTTTCGAATCCGAAAAGCCTTACTCAGGTTTCTCCAACTTCAGACTATCTCCGAAATCTGCCTGAGCCGCAATAAGGCGATTCCATAGTCTGGCCACCACGCCCTTTAGCGATGGATCGTTGCTTTTCATCAGATCGTTAGTTTCGTGAGGGTCCTCAGAAACTTTGTAAAGACGCAGCATGTTGTTGGCCTTGGGATAATACATCAACTTGTATCCATCAGCTGTGATCGATCTCTGTACTCCCAGATACGCGCCATATACATATTCCCTCTTTTTACCGTTCCCCTCTAAATGAGGCTGAATACTCTTAAACTGAACATAGTCCGGGGTATCTGCACCCGCCCAATCCAGAGACGTTGGAATAATATCCTGCAGATAGATTGGAGCGTCATTGGTCTCACCAGCCGCTACCCCAGGCCCGGTCACCATGAACGGAACCCGAACACTGTGGTCATACATGTTCTGCTTGCCGAAGAGACCGTGCTGCCCCACCGCCAAGCCGTGGTCAGCGGTAAAGACCACATAGGTCTCCTTCTCCTTCCCGCTGCTTTTTAACTGATCGAGAACACGTCCAATTTGCGTATCCATGTGTGTGATGATGGCATAATACTCGCGCCGGTGAACCTGCACGGAATGCCGGGTCCTCGGCATGGGGGCAAGGTTCTCATCCCGGAGCCGATGAGGATTTGCGATTTCATCACAGTAGGGATACCGGGGCAGAAAGTTCCGGGGCACGATAATCTCACTAGCCGGATACTTATCGAGATACTCCTGCGGAGCTTGGCGAGGGTCATGAGGAGCATTGAAAGCCAGATAAATAAAGAAAGGCCGCTCTGACTTGTCCGCATCCTGAAGAAAGCCCACCGCATCATCTGCCTGGACCTCGCTCCAGTGTTTACCACCTTCCCAGAATCCCCCGATTGACTTGTCGGCGGGATCCCACGGGTCCGGCTTTCCTTCAAGTGGACGATTGTATGCCTTTTTCACCGACCGTGGCATCCCCGGCCTGACATGCTTGGCCACATTGAAGAGTTTACCCGCATCAACCTGAACATGCCACTTACCCGACATATATGTTCGATACCCCGCGCGCTCGAGCAACTGGGGCCAGCACTTTCCCTGCTCTTGAAATGCACTCATTCCTTTTCGGTTGGCAACTTTCTGAGCATTCCAAAGCTGACGCCCCGTCATCAGCATATGCCGACTCGCGACACAAACTGCTCCACTCCACGACCCCGAGTTATAAGCGTGAGTGAAAGTCGTTCCTCTCCTCACTAACCGGTCAAGGTTGGGAGTCTCGATCTCTTCATTGCCAAGGGCGGCAATAGCATCGTAGGTCATGTCATCCGCAAATATGAAAAGTATGTTTGGTTTCGATGCGGTCGCTAAGAGAGACGTGAAGCAAAGAGAGATGAAGGCGATCAGGACTTTCATGAATTCAGGGTCAAGGCTATGGAGTCGTGGAAGTATCTGCCATCGACCAGCTCTGCCAGAAGCGAATTCGTCCAAATCCCGGCATTGATAGGCCATTTCTCAGGGCCGACCCCGTTTTTGGTGCCCGAGAGGCACTGACAAAGAGTATTTAAGCATCAATTCTGGACCTCGCTTGAGAAAAGGAGCAACCTCTCCGCCCACCAATGAGAAGTTAATTGCCTCTTGGTCCTTCACCCATGAACTACTTCGCGATGAGAAACCTATTTTTCATTCTTACCCTAGTCAGCCTACTCTCTTTCCCTTCCCTCGGGCAGGACAGAGACAATGCCCAGAAACGCAGGCCGACCGCAGAAAATTCCCCCCGCCCCGGAAAAGAAACAGCCCCCCCCCGAGGCCGTCGTTCCGAAAATCGCAAACATCAGGATCAAGGGCAACGGCACCACGACCGGGACCGTCATCGTCATCAGGAGGAACGCCACCACGAGGAACGGCACCACGACGAACGCCCCCACGACGAACGCCACCACGAGGAACGCCACCACGACGAGCGCCACCACGAGGAACGTCGCCACGACGAACGCCACCACGAGGAACGCCACCACGAGGAACGCCGCCACGACGAACGCCGCCACGAGGAACGCCGCCACGACGAACGCCACCACGAGGAACGCCGCCACGAGGAACGCCGCCACGAGGAACGCCGCCACGAGCAGG
>PBAI01000047.1 GCA_002715825.1 Roseibacillus sp.
AGGGGACGTGGAAGGAGCCGGATGGGAAGTGATCACCCGGGGAACGAAGCTTCCTTCGGGGGTGTATTTCAGTCCCGAGGAAAGTGAGAGAGCGGCTGAATCTATAGGCGTCGGCAAACCTGGCACAATGAGGATTGACCTCCCCGGGAAAGACTCCAGCGGCGCTGACTCTTTCAAGGAGTGCTACTACTTTGAGTTCAACCCGGAGGGGGTATGCATTGATGGTGAGAATGCAGGTTTGGATCCGGGTGCCGCGGTTATCCTAATCAGCGGAACGCGACCTCGAGATGTGGAGGAGCCAAAGCTGATGAAGAATAACAAGGTCGGCTTTGTGGTGTGGCGCAACGGCCGAACTTCCATTTTCCGAAGCCCTGAACAGATTGATCTTGCTCGATGAACATGGTTTTGTCCCAGCCTATTCCTAAAAAGCGCCATGGGTTCACGCTCATGGAGACCGTGATTGCGATCGGAGTCGTTGCCGTTCTGCTTACGACGTTTCTTGCGGTCTTTGGTCCTGCTTCAGCTGGTATTCGGAAGGCATTAAGTGCTCAGGAAGCAGGCCGCCTTACGAATTCTCTTGAGAGAGAACTGAGCACCTTGAGAGAGGGTCCAGATGGCTCCTACGATAATGCCTTCCACAAGGCCTTCGAATGGATTCGGGATTCAGGCAAGGAGGATAATGCAGTTTTTTTGTATAACTATCGTGGGGACCCCAACCAGATCAGGGAGGATGCGTCGCTGGAACCCTTTGCTCTAGCCACTGGCCAGTCGGGGCGAGACTTTATTCTCCAACCAGCCGTACGCCGGGTCGGGGATGCGGATCAGGATTTTCAGGAGGACCTCGAAAGAATCGAAGGCCGAATCTACCTCGTGAAGATGACTCAGATGATTTACGACGATGCACAAGATCCCGTGCTCATCCCCGGAACCCACGGCCAGATCAAAAACATGCACAGCCACGATCCGATTGATAACGTGGTAGATTATCCGGGAGCCGTTATTGCTTACACAGCCGATTTCTACGCGCTGAAGAGTAACAAGTTCGATTACATAGAGCGCCTCGACCTGATCGACGAAAATGGAGACGGTGATCCGGACCTTCTGGGAAAGCCCCTGTTCTCACGTAACCTCGGAGTAAGGCGGTAACTCTAACCCTTTCCTTTATTGTAATGACCACCCTCCTTCCTCAGATACGTCGCGCGCGAGGCTTCACTCTTGCAGAGCTGATGGTGGCCATGGCGATTACCGTGATTCTCATGACCCTGCTTGTATCCGTGACTGCGGTTGCCTTGGATGGATGGAGAGTCAGCAGGAACAAGGTCAGAGCGTCACGGCAGGCCAAAGCCACCCTTGAGCAGATGAGCCGTGATTTTGAAGCCATGGTTGTGCGGACGGGAACAAATTTCGAGTGGCTTTACACCGAAACCGATCCGGATGACCCAGGGCCGAATGACAACGAAAGCCCGAACGCGGCGAGGATCCTGATGTTTTCCGCAGCTACCGACCGCTACGACGGAGATGTTGAGGGAAGGAACGATAAGGGGGGTGATGTGACCGGTCTAAGTTACAAGCTTCTATACAAGGATCCGATCACTGATGCGTATGATGATCGGTTCAGTGTTTTCGCCCTTTATCGGAAACTTGTGAATCCTGATGAGACCTTTGAGTTTCTTCTGGAGCATGACCCGGTTGACCCAAAGGATCTCGATACGAAGTTCAGGCGATACGACGCCGAGCTTGGGGACTCAGATAACTTCGTCTGCGAAAACATTTTTGAAGTAAGTGTGGTTTTCACGGTTGAGTATACCGAACTGGTGGGTGGCAGACTGGTGACCAAGATCGAGCGGATTCCCATCATCCGGACGGGTGGCGAAGAGGCTGCAGAGACGTTCAGTTTTACCGGGAATGGTATCAAAGTTGATGACGATGATAGTGTGGAGTTCGGCAGGGGACGAATCTCGTCAGTGGATCTTAGTATTACGGTCCTCACCGATGGGGGTATTGCTCAGTTGAGGAGGGGGGGAAATTTTACGGGGACAGCTCTCGAAAAGTTTCTTTCCAAGAACTCCTTCCAGTATTCCAAGACGATTCTGCTGCCGCAGCCATAGGTCGAGAGAGATCAAGGTCCCTTTTATCAGGCCCTGCAGGGTCTGGATGTAAACATTGGTGGCAGGATGTGACCCATAGGTCTTTGTAAAACGTGCAGAGTGGGTCACTTTCCCTCTTGAGGTTGGCCCACATTTGCTCGCACCCTGCTGACCGATATGGGATTCAACGCTCTTAATTTTCTTGCTCAAGCCAGTGGAGAAGCATCGCACGACACCTTTCGTCTCGTGTCGGTTCTGGTTCTTTCGATCGTTCTTATCCTTGTCCTTATTCTAGCATTCAGGATTCAGGCATTTGTGAGCCTGCTACTGGCCGCGATCTTTGTGGGAATCGCCTCCGGCACGATGGAGCTTATTGAGGTCGGGGATACCATTAAGGACGGAATGGGTGGAGCCTTGGGATTTATTGCCACGATTATTGGACTGGGAGCGATCTTTGGACAGATGATCGAGCACTCGGGTGGTGCTCAGAGCCTTGCCAATGGAATGTTGAAAACCTTCGGTGAGCGCCGGGCCAACTGGGCGATGCTACTTACAGGATTCCTTATTTCTATTCCGGTATTTCTCGATGTAGGGGTGGTGATCCTCGCCCCCATCATCTATGCGCTGGCTCGTAGGAGCGGAAAGTCCGTCCTTGTTTTCGCCCTGCCCTTATTGGCGGGAATGGCGGTGACTCACGCCTTCGTTCCTCCGACCCCCGGGCCTACTTTCGTGGCGTTTGCGCTTAATGTTCCCCTTGGCTATGCGATCCTGTGGGGTGTTGTAGTGGGACTTCCTACCGCTTTGATCACTATTCCCCTGTGTCGGCGTCTTGGGGAGAAGTTCCATATTAAGCCACCATCTGCGGCTGAGGATGCGGAGGAAGAACCGGTTAAGGCTATAGGACTTCCCTCGGTGCTTACGATCCTTGCAGTTCTCGGTGGGCCAGTACTTATTATTGTCATTGCCTCATTTGTCGAGGGCTCCATTGCGGCCCGGGTTCCTGAGTTTCTGGCAACAGATGAGGGAAAAAGCCTAACCGAAGGAATGGAAAAGAAGAGATCCTTCGACAGCGCCCTCAACGAGTTGAAGAGACAGTCAGCAGTTCCCTCCCAGATAGTTCTTTTTCTTGGCCATCCGATAATCGCTCTTCTGATCGGAACCTGTGTCGCGATCTATGTCTTGGCCATGCGTCGTGGTGTGCGGGGGAACGCTCTCATGGAAGTAGCAACCAAAGCCTTGGGGCCTGCCGGCATCATCATCCTCGTCACGGGTGCGGGAGGGGTCTACAAGCAGATGCTGATCACTACCAAGGTAGGCGACGCTCTAGCCGATATTCTTCAGAGATCAGGGTTTGGACCCCTTATTCTTGCGTGGGTTCTTACCACCATCATTCGGATCGCGCAGGGTTCCGCTACCGTAGCAATGGTAACTGGTGCTGCATTGATCAGTCCTTTTCTGGTGGCGGGGGACTATTCGATATCTCAGCTCGCGCTGGTAACGATTGCCATTGCTGCCGGAGCGACCGGATTCGGGCACGTCAACGATAGTGGGTTCTGGATCGTTAATCGCTACTTCCACATGACGGAACGTGAAACCCTGCTGACCTGGACCACCTTGCTGACGGTGATTTCTCTGGTTGGACTGGGCATTGCATCCCTGCTGTGGATGTTCGTGTAAGAACGAACTTCCTTCTTCTCGCTATCCGAAAAGTCCGGTGAGAGGGGCGCCGTCCCGTGCTCCAAGCTGGAAGGGGCGGCGGCTGGGCGACATAAGGGTGAGGTCGTGAGGGACGCCCATCGCAAAACCAATGGTAGCATTAAAGTCTGGTCCACCGACAGGGTTTTCTATGACATTTGATCCTGTCTCATCGGTTTTTCCATAGACCTGACCGCCCTTGATACCTCCTCCTGCAAGAAGATACGAAAAGGCCTTGGGGAAGTGATTCCGTCCGGATCGAGCTTGCACAATCTTTGGGGTTCGTCCGAATTCGGTAGCTACAACCACAAGCGTGCTCTCCAGCAGCCCCTTTCCTTCGAGGTCCTTGAGGAGAGCTGCTAGGGCCTGATCGAGGACAGGGAGCTTCTGTTCACACTGATCGAAATTGTCGTTATGCCAGTCGAATCCGCCGAATTCGACATCAACGAAGCGAACTCCCCTTTCGACGAGTCGCCGCGCAAGAAGCACACCCTTGGCAAAATTATGATCACCATATGCAGAGTGCACCTTGGAGGTTTCCTTCTTTAGGTCGAAGGCCTCGAGATCCTTACTCTCCATCAGTTTGACGGCTTCTTCGAAAACCTGATTATAGGCTCGGACATCTTTCTGGCCCTTGTGAAATTGAGCGTCGAATTGCTTGTCCAGGAGCTGTCGGAGTGCCAGCTGCTTATTGAACTGATCTTCGCTTACCTGCCGCAGGCGGCGAACGTTCTGCAGACCGGAGTTAGCGTCTCCGACAGGTAGTGGAGCATACTGGGGTTCGAAAAAACCAGCTGCCGGATGGCCGTTGCCGGATCCGATGGTGACAAAGGAGGGCAGACTTTCATTGGCTCGTGCCTTCAGTCTGGTGATCCATGCTCCATTGGAGGGGTGAACAAGGGAAGCTCGCTGAGTGTAGCTCGTCCGCATGAAGTATCTTCCCGGACCATGTGCCCCCTGTGTAGAAGTCATGGAATTTACCAGTGCGATCTTGTCCGCCTGACTCGCAAGTTTCGACATGTAATGCCCAAGTCTGATTCCATCAGCCTTGGTTTTAATTGTTTCGGTCGGCCCCCGAAAATCGTCCGGGGCATCAGGCTTTGGGTCGAACGTGTCGAGGTGTGTCATGCCGCCTGACATGAAGAGGTAAATGACACTCTTCGCCTTACCGCCGCCGCCTGCGATTGTGGCGGGATCTGCGGCAAAGGCCGCGGGAGAAAACAGCTCTGCTGCGCTTCCCGCAATGGTGACTCCAAGGCAGCTCCGAGCGGCAGTCGCCATGAAGGACCTACGAGTCACTTCGTCGAGTTTGTTGAAATCAGACATGATGGGTATTGAAGACTGTCAAATTACCGAATGACGACTTACTGCACGAAGAGATATCTCTTCGAAGTTAACATCGCCCGAGCGAGAGTGAAAATATCATCCCGGTCCTTTGCGAGCGGAAGGAGATCCTTTTTCTCCGCTGCGGAAGGTCGGCTCGAGTAGAAGGCCAGAAAGAGATATTCCAGCCTCTGTTCAGGATTGGTGATCTCAGCCAGAGCCTCGAAAACTTTCGAGCGTCGATTCTCAGTATCAGCCGCAACCTGTCCGTTCAGCAAGGTCAGCGCTTGAGGGATCGTTGCATCAGTGTGCGCTGCCTCCGGGCTGTTCCGGTCAGAGCCACCAAATTGACGAATCATGGTGCCGGCACGGAATGGACTGGGGTGTTCCGAAGCTCTCATGTTGAGCTCAGCACGACCAGCCCTTGAATTTCGATTTGTCACTGCACTCATACCAGACATCGTCTCCTGGCTTTTTCTCCCTTCGGCCCGGAGCTGTGTCTGCTGGCGTTTGAGGCGCCGCTCTTCCTGTATCCGTCCAGCTGCCTTGGCCTTGGTGATAGCTATCTGAATCTCGCGGTTTCTTCTCTGGTAGATCCGCCGTTGGTCTTCCATTTCCTGGGCGTCTTGGCCGGACTCAATGAGCTTGCTGGCAGAAAGGTTCAGAAGGGCATCAACCTCACTCTGGTAGTTCTTCCATTTGTATTCGAGGTTCGTATTAACCTTGTCGTCAGTGTTCCCAAAGGCGAGGACCGTAAAGGAATCGTAGAGTTCTTCGGCGGACATGCGTCGAAGCTGGGGGCCGACGAAGTCATAGTCCATTCCCGGGGTTGCCTCCACCGGCGATACCTGACGCTGGAAGAGTCTGGTGTGGTAAAGGATTCTCTCGAAATCCCGAGTCCGATAGCCCACGCCCTTCATGACCCTTTCGATATATTTGAGAACCTCGGGATGGGAACCTTTCGTCTTTTCGCTCCAGTCGTCCACCGGGTCGACCAGTCCGTGCCCGAAGGTCCGGCGCCAGAGTCGGTTGGCAATGACCTTTGCAAAGTAGGGATTTTCGTCACTGGTTACCCAGTCTGCGAAAACTTCCCTCCGCTCTTCTGGATTCACCTCCGAAGCCTGAAGGCCGAAAAGAGTTGCAGGTTGAATAACCTCTCCAGGCTTGCCGTCCTTATATTGATAGTCGTCCGGCAGCTTGAGTTGTTGACTCTGCGACTCCACGATTTCGTTCTGATTAAAATAGCGGAGAAGATAACGCATTTCGCCGCTGATTCGTTTCAGGAGATTGCCCCGGGCCTTGGCCCTCGTAGATTTGTTCTTGGATTTGAACGCCCGGTTCATTCCGGGGTGACTCTTCCGTGAGTGGTCGGCGACCTTGTTCACCAGCTGGCGCGCTTCATCGCTCCGATAAGCAATGCCGCCACTGAAGGCTGCCATTTCGTAATATTCCATCTGGGTCCACGAGTCGAACGGATGATCATGGCACTGGGCACAGCCGATTTGATGTCCAAGGAAAACTTGAACGGTATTACTGACGTTATCGAGAAGCATGCCACGGTCGCGGAGATAATATCCTACGGCAGGATTCTTCGAGGTATGACCCTCCGCCGAGAGCATTTCGTGAACGATTTTGCTCCACGGCTTGTCAGAGGCGAGGGAGTTTCGCAGCCACACGTGCCAACCCAGACCGTATTGCCCTTCATTTGTCTGCAGGCGGAGCAGGTCGGCAAAATAATTGAAGGCCGAACTGTCGTAGCCTGGAGAGGCGACTAGTTTCTCGATTAAACGCGCCCGCTTGTCCGGCGTCTGGTCATCCAGAAATCGGGACGCTTCCATTGCGGTTGGGATGCGACCAACTATGTTCAAGTACGTCCGGCGGACGAAGGTTTCCTCTGCGACAATGGGAAGTGGCTGCAATTTCTTGGCCTTGAGGTCCGCTTCGAGGAGCTGATCGATCTTTGCTGCCGCTTGAAGGATCTCATCGAGCTTGAGAGGCTTCGACGGGGCAGCATCCGCCAGCAGATTGGTAGCAACCAGTATGAGAACGGCGCATGTAACCTGCTTCAGGGGTTGGGAAAGCATTAGGTGAAACTGGGATTAGATAGGCTGCGGGATCGGATTCAACTGAGAATGAAACCGTGTAGACTAAACGGAGTTGCGCTGTTCGATATTTCAGATGAAAAACTAACCGAAAAGGACTAGGAGGAGAAGCCTCATCCCTTGATATAATCGATTTATTCTCTAATGCAAAACTAGCTTGAGCGGCTTTTTCGCTCCGAATCTTGATTTTCGTATCGGGAGCTCTCTGTGGCTCTAAACCCGTGACAACTGTTTATTTGAACAGTATACACGTGAATATGATTACGAAGCTGCATAGTGCGGGCCTCCGAGGTGTGGAAGCTGTAGAAGTAGAGGTGGAAGTAAATTCGCCGGGCCGCGGGGTGCCCCGGATGACCATTGTGGGGCTACCTGACGCGGCGGTAAGGGAATCTGCGGAAAGAGTGAGCTCCGCGGTTTCCGCCTCTGCGCTTCCAAAGGATGACGGCACCATCACTGTAAATCTCGCCCCCGCCGACCTGAAGAAAGAAGGACCCTCATTTGATTTGCCAATAGCTCTGGCAGTCGTTGCCTGTGCGGAGGGGGTGGACCTGAAGGGAGCTGGAGACTGTCAGATCATCGGAGAGCTTGCTCTCGATGGCTCGGTTCGCCCAGTGAAGGGAATTCTCGCGGCCGCGATAGAAGCTAAGATGAGAGGGAGGAAGAGACTTCTGGTGCCCTTGGAAAATGCAAGCGAAGCGGCAGTGGTAACTGGGATTGAGGTTTTCGGCGTGAGTGGGTTACGGCAAGCCTGGGATTTTCTCAGCGGAGAGAAGAAATTGGAACCGACGGTAGGGAGAGTCTCCGCGCTCTACACGGCAGATTCCTATTCGGTGGATCTCGGGGAGGTGCAAGGCCAGAAGCACGTCAAGCGGGCTCTGGAAATTGCGGCTGCTGGATCACACAATCTCCTGATGGTAGGTCCGCCGGGAACAGGAAAATCTATGTTGGCAAAGCGCATGCCCACGATCCTACCCGAGATGACAGAGAGAGAAGCAATGGAGACAACCCGCATACATTCCATTGCAGGTCAACTGGCAGCAGGCTCAGGTCTGCTCATAAGCCGTCCTTTTCGGAGTCCACATCACACGATCTCCAATGCGGGCTTGCTAGGAGGAGGGAGTAATCCGGGACCAGGAGAAATCTCCCTAGCTCATAACGGTGTTCTTTTTCTGGATGAACTACCTGAGTTTCGTCGTCAGACTCTGGAAGTTCTGCGTCAGCCTCTTGAGGATGGACTAGTGACAATCTCAAGGGTGGCCGGTACTTTGGCTTTTCCGAGCAAAGTACTACTGATTGGCTCCTTGAACCCGTGTCCGTGCGGATATTTCGGTGACCTTTCGCGCAGCTGCTCCTGCTCGCTTCGGCAGGTCGAGAGGTATCGGCGCAAGATTTCCGGGCCCTTGCTCGACCGAATGGATCTTCACGTCGAAGTTCCCCTTGTTGAATTCAAGGACCTCTCATCAAGGGTTCCGGCGGAGCCCTCTTCCAGCATTCGCAAACGGGTCGTTGAATGCAGAAAGCGTCAGCGACTCCGGTTTAATGACTCGGCAACACGCGTTAATTCAGAGATGGCCCCAGAGGAAGTGAGACGATTCTGTGAGATGGACTCGAATTCTGCCGATCTGATGGAGCAGGCAATGAGTCGACTTGGTCTGTCAGCCCGTGGCTACGACAGGATTCTGAAGGTAGCCCGGACCGTGGCTGACCTGGAGGCATCCCAGCAACTACTTCCCGAGCATCTTCTGGAAGCCATTCAATTTCGCTCTCTGGACCGAAAACTGGCAGGCTAGCTGCTTCTCCTGAAGAGTAAGGGAGCGCCAGCTTGCCTCGTAGCCACCTTCGGGACTATGCTGGCTCATCTCTTCTCCTGCTTATTCTCGTTGGATGCACTGGGTCGGCCCACTGGTTGTATCAGTGACTCTGTGGGCTGAAGCTTGGGCGGATGATAAGGCTTCACTCCCGAAAGATGACGAGACGTTGATCACGCAGCATTTTTTCAAGAGTCATTGTGTGAAGTGTCATGGGGCCAGGAACGCAAAAGGGGGAGTCCGTCTGGATCAACTCGACCAGCGAGTCTCTCTTGGATTTGATTTTGAAACATGGACCTCCGTCCACGAGCAAATACGCACAGGTGAGATGCCGCCAGAGGATGAAGCTCAACCTGGCAACCAGGCCAGAGTAGAAGTCTTGGCTTTGATCAGCGGAGGGCTCGAGAAAGCCAAGGAGTCTGATCGTGTGCGATACTTGTCGGCGCAGTTCGCCTTTGGCAATCAGGTCAGCCATGAGAAACTTTTCGAGGGAGTGGCAGGAGAAAAGTCATTTTCTCCGCCTCGGTTGTGGCGAATGAATCCCAATATCTACGATCGGACGAAGCATCGTATTCTTACGCACCATTGGGAGCCAATCGGGCGGGTGCGCCAGCCCTTCGGCATGGATGCTCGACCTGGATTCAATGATTACGCGGTCAATCTCCATGCAGATTCTGCGACGCTCGAAACTCTCTTGAGGAATGCGCGGACGATTGTCGATCACCAGTTGAGCCGGGACGTCCCTGAGGCCTTCCGCATGGTCCTCGAGGCCGATAGTCCGAATAGAGATCAGGTTGATGCGGCGGTAAGGCATCAGTTTGAGTCTCTGGTCTACCGTCAGCCTGAGCAGGATGAGTTGGAACGTTACCGAGAGTATATGCTGCGGTCCATTAAGGAGGCGGGCGATACCAGAGAAGGAATGGCAGTCTGCCTGAAAGCAATCACGCTGATGCCAGAGGCGGTCTATCGGATGGAATTAGGTCTCGGCGACAAGGATGAGCACGGGCGGCATCGGCTTTCGGCCACTGAGCTGGCATTCGCGATCAGTTTTGCACTCACTGATGACCCGCCGAGTGCGGAGATCTGGTCTGCAAGTCGCGAGGGCAGGCTCCAGTCCAGAGAAGGTATCCAGTCCGAGCTCAAGCGAATCCTTGAGGATGGAGCAATCGCAAAGCCGAAGATCCTGAGATTTTTCCGTGAGTTCTTCGGTTATCATCGTGCCCCAGATATTTTCAAGGACGCCAAACGCTTCCACAATTACGACTGGGGGAAGGTTCCCTATCAGCTGGTTCATGAGGCTGACCTTCTCGTGCTGCACATTGTTAGTCGAGACAGGGACGTGTTGCACGAGTTACTGACCACGAGAAAATTCTTCGTTGGACACCTCGGGTCCGAGGCCAAACCAGAGGAATTGGAGGAACGACTTGCCGCATTGCGTCTGCTTCACGATTACTGGAGGGACAAACCCTGGAAGGAGCTGGAATATGAACTCGCCCCCGAGGTGCGCGCCGACATGGAGGGGTTGCATCCTTATTTCCGGACTCAGCCAGCGAAACACCGGATGAGTGGCGGCTTGATCAAAGATTACATGGAATACCTGCCGTTGTGTTACAGAAGCGGTATCCGCCCGATGCTAGCACAATTCACGCTCATGGAAGGTGAGCGGGAACGTAACCTGACATCTGCCCATGATCAGCGGTTCTTCCTTGGGGCGTATAACTTGAAAATTGATCAGTTCGACTGTCCGACCGAGCAGCCATTCGAAGTTAATGCCAGAGAAAGAGCTGGTCTCCTTACGCATCCCGCGTGGCTAATTGCACACTCAAAGAACACCGAGACCAACCCAATTACCCGTGGAAAATGGATTCGCGAGCGACTTCTCGCGGGCCATGTCCCTGACGTTCCAATTACAGTAAATGCTGTTGTGCCTGAAGATCCACACAAGACCCTGCGGGAGCGTTTCGAGGCGACGAGACAGGCCGAGTGCTGGCGTTGCCATAAAAAAATGAATCCACTCGGGATGACGTTCGAGTCTTATGATGACTTTGGACGGTTTCGGACTACGGATGAAGCCAGCGGAAAGCGGATCGACGCAAGCGGCCGACTCGATTCGTCCGGCGACGCGCAGCTGGATGGGGAGGTTCGGAATGCAATCGATCTGGTGGAGCGTCTGGGTAAGTCCCGGCGGGTCCGTCAGTCCTTTGTGCGGCATGCGTTCCGATATTGGATGGGTCGTAACGAGACGCTCACTGATGCGCCAACCTTGAGGGCGGCGGATAAGTCCTATGTTGAGAGCGGAGGGAGTTTCAATGCCCTCCTGATCTCGCTGTTGAGCTCTGATTCCTTTGTTTTCAGGAAAGAGGTTGAAAAATGAAATCGCAAGACTCATCGAGGCGCAGTTTCATCAAGGGAATCTCCCTTGGTAGTGGAGGGGTATTGCTGGCTCCACTTTTACGCCAACTTTCAGCAGAGGCAGCCGGCGCACAGGCGATGTTTCCACAACGGTTTGTGTTCCTTGTAAAATCGAGTGGGCTGACGCCTGCCGCGATTACACCGAGTTCGTTGCTCAATAAGCGCGTGGGCTCAGATTCCTACTTTCGGACCGTATTGAGGGACCACGCGCTACCAAAATCTCTTCGAGCACTTGAACCATTTAAGGATCAGGTTGGAATAGTACAGGGATTCTCCGGCAAGATGTGTCTCGCCGGGCATACTTCCTATTTTGGAGCAATGGGAGTCCACTCCTCTCCGAGTGAGACCTCGAGTGGAAATCCATTAAGGGCGACGATCGATACCCGCCTCTCGTCACGATACCCGAGTCCCTTTGGGCATATCGGACTGGCTTTACGAGGTCGCGCGGTTGGTGGTGCCGGAGATCCGATTCCGGAGGGAACGATTTACCCGGGGATCTCAGCATTGGCTGCAGGAAGAGAACTCCCGTTTCAAGCGAGCCCAGTTCAAGCCTACGATCAATTATTTGGTTCCGCAACTGGCTCAGCAAATGGGCGGAAGCGCTATGCGATGGAATCAGGTATGCTTGATTTCCTTTCTGACGATATCAGGCGCCTGCGAAAAGAGGTTCCAGCTGCAGAGCAGGATAAACTCAATCATTATCTTACCGGATTCGAGGAGTTACAGGAAAGGAGGACCAAACTCGCATCAATGAGAGATACGATCAGGCGGTCTGCACCAGAGTTAACCGAGACATACGAATCAGATCTTGGTATTGATCGCCTCAAGTCTCATTTCACACTGGCAGCCTCGTGTCTGATTGCCGGGCTGAGTCACGGAATTACGATCCGGATGGACAATCTTGAGCACGTTTACGCCGGTCTGGGTTTGACCGAACAAAACGTGCACGCCATTGGTCATGGCAGTGGCTCGAATGGTAAGAGCTCCGAGGAATGCCGCGATACGATCCGCTCTTATCATATCAAACTGCTGGCTGGGCTTGCAGGGAAGTTACGAAGTGTTCCAGAAGGGGACGGAACCATGCTCGATAACACGATGATTGTCTATATGAGCGATTCCGGAGAAGCTCATCATGGAGTGCTGCACGAGTGGCCGTTTCTGGTAGTCGGGGGGTGCGGTGGGCGCCTGTCGATTCCCGGTCACTACATCAGGATGCCAGAATACGGGCAGGCAGGTCATCGAACGATTGGCAATCTATACACTTCAATTCTCAACGCCTACGGGGACCCCATCGCTCATTTTGGAGATCCAGATTTCGAATTGGAGCGCGAGGGCCTGCGGCAACACGGTCCAGTTCATTCCTTGATGTCCTGATCGGGAACAGGTCCTGAAGAGAGGCGCAGGCAGGGTATCCTGGCCTACAGCTGTTGCGATGGCCCCTGATCTTCCCCACATCGAGGGTATTCCAACTATCTTTTCAAAACTGGCGTCTGATACCTGCGAGGTCGGCAGGAGCTCGATAAATGTGACGGCCCTCTAGGCCGCACTCATTTTCTGGGCGAGATACTGCTCCAGACCAATCAGCCCGATAAGATCAAATTGTGATTCGGCCCAGTCGATACTTTCTTCGGACTCCACCACCATTCTCTCCATGAGGTCGCGGCTGCCTGCATCTTTCTTCTCGATGGCCAGAGATACTGCTTCGTTGTAGGTCGCCACTCCCTGCTTCTCGAGCGCGTAGCTATTCTCGATGTGCTCGCGAGGAGTGGTTCCAACCTTGATCTCATTGTAGCGAGAGATCGCAGGGGCCCCGCCAAGATAGAGTATCCGGTCGATCACTTCCTCAGCGTGCTTCATCTCTTCGATCGACTCTGCGTAGAAGTGCTTAGCCAGAGCATCCAGTCCCCAGTCCTTGCACATTTTCGAGCTGATGAAGTAGAGATTGATGGCTGTCAGTTCAATTGTGAGTCCCGCGTTAAGCGAGTCGATTACGTCTTGGTCTCCTTGCATGTATCTGATGGGTTCAATCAAACGATAGGTAGTCCTTGGCCAAGTCCAAGGGATAATTCCCTACTTCGCTTATTGTTATTGAGACCTCATCTCATGTGGTCACCGAAGAGCGCTTCGCCTGGACGTTCACCATGTCAGAAGCGGCGAGAGCAGGACAGCAGGTTGGCTTGCTGCCTTCTCCACGCGTCTGCGACCTACCAAGCTGCTTGAGCAGCCTTGATCTGCTCTGGGTTTAACCCCAATGCTTCCAGAACACCCGTTGCCATCATCTTGTTGCCATCGGCATTCATGTGAACGCCATCAGAGGTGAGAAGTTTCCCGTTTTTCTTGTCATTACTTGCCTCGATGATGGACTGCATCCCGGCATTCAAGTCAGCAAGCAGACATTTTTTCTCAGTCGCGAGCTCCTTGAGAAAATCGTTGTAGGTGGAAAGCTTCTTGTTGTTTGCGTTATCCTTGTCTTCTCCGATCATGGTGGAGGTCAGGAGAACCACTTTAATTCCAGCATCCTGACATCGATCAACGATCTTCGTGATATTGACCTTGTAGTCGGCGAGATTGACGCCGCGTTTACCGTGCCAGACGTCATTAACGCCACAGCTGAGAGTCATCCAGTTGGGGCTTTTACTCAGAACGTCACGCTCCAGCCTCGCAAGCATCTGATTGGACTTATGGCCGCTGATTCCAGCCGGGATGGCCGATGCCTTCACCCCTGCTGATTCGAGCCCCCTGATAGTGAGTCGGACGTAGCCGTTAGGGCGAGCGCCTGCCTGTGTAATTGAGTCGCCGAGGAAGGCGATTTTCTCGCCGTTTTTCACGGCGATATCCGCCACTGCGGTCATTGCAACTGCCAGCAAAGCGGAGGTGGTCAATGCGATCCGGGACGTTGTTGCAGTCACTAGTCTGTTATTTTTTTTCATTCTTCAAGGTGGTGATTATATCAGATCCGCAAGGGTGCGGACTCGGAGATGTGCTGCTATCAGGCGTGAGGAGTCAACGCCAATCGCCGCTGTAAGGTTCTGGATTGACTGCAGGTTGATACGCCAGCAGGAATAGCCGCATGATTCGTCTTTGCCAGTGTTCCCCACGGGCCGTCCTTGTGGCGTCTCTCTTGCTTTCATGCGGATTGGCTTTTCCGGAAGAGCCTGCAAACTGGTCTCAGTTTCGTGGTCCCGGGGCGAGGGGTGTTGCCAGCAATCCAAACCTCCCGAAAAAGTGGTCTGCGACTGAGAATGTAGAATGGAAGCGTGACCTGCCCGGGCGGGGTTGGTCGTGCCCTGTGGTCTGGGGCAAACGGATTTTCCTCACCACGGTAATAAACGAGGGCGTTTCAGAAAAACCAAAGAAGGGACTTTATTTTGGAGGAGAGCGGCCCAAATTTCCGGAGACAGTTCATCGTTGGAAGGTCTATTGTCTTGATCTGCATAGTGGGGCCATACTGTGGGAGAGGGAAGTGCATCAGGGTAAGCCGCAGTCCGCCATCCACGTAAAGAACAGTTATGCTTCTGAGACACCGGTGACGGACGGGAAGAGGGTTTATTGTTACTTCGGGAACCTCGGAGTCTTTGTTTTCGACATGCGTGGTAACCCCCAATGGTCAAAAAGATTTACTCCCCGAAAGACACGCTACAGCTGGGGAACGGCTGCTTCTCCGGTGCTTCATGGCGGACGGCTTTATATCGTGAACGACAATGAAGTGGATTCATGGCTGCTGGCGCTGGATTCCGAGACCGGTAAGGAGGCGTGGAAAGTGACCCGGGATGAAAAGAGCAATTGGTCTGCCCCGCATGTCTGGGAGAACAGCAAACGCACTGAAATCGTTGTCGCAGGAAGTGGCCGCACGGTCTCCTACGACCTCAAGGGCAGGGAGCTCTGGTGGTGGCGCCGAGGGATGTCGAGCATCACGATAGCCACACCCTATTCATCTGAAGAATTTCTGTATATCAGTTCGGGATATGTGGGGGACAAGAAAAAGCCGATCTACGCCATCAGGCCCGGGGCGGAGGGTGACATTTCAATCACGCCTTTCAAGAAGAGTGATAATGAGTATGTCGCGTGGTGTAACTGGGAAGCGGCTCCTTACAATCCGTCGACCCTGCTCTATGACGGCCAGCTCTATTCGCTTCTCGACCGGGGATGGTTACGGGCTCTGGACCCAACCAGCGGTGATTTTATCTATGAGCGTAAACGTCTTCCTCCCGGTGCCGGCTACACAGTTTCGCCGTGGGCTTACAACGGCACGATTTTCTGTCTGAATGAGGACGGTGAGACTCGGGTCGTAGACGCGGGAAAGGAATTTAAGTATCTGCATACAAACAAGCTCGCAGAGGACGATATGGCGATGGCCAGCCCGGCAATAGCCGGAGATCGGCTTCTCATCAGAACCGCCGCTCGAATCTATTGTATCAGGAAACAAGACCGGAAACTTCTTTCTCGTTAATTACGGCGCTTGAGGTGTCTTATGGGGGTTGATGCAGGGCTTGCGATTCGTCCGCTGCTCAGCTCTACAATTGTCACCTGCACGGGAGCTCCTGTTTCTTCAAGACGAAGTTCGTAGATCTCATTAGCCTTGGAATCGAATCCAAACGGGGCCGCGCCACGGATTGTGCGTCTTCCTCGCTTGAGAGTAAAAATGACAGTTCCCGCGGGAACGCGATACCTCCGTGGGGCGACGATCTCGTAAGGAGTTTCGAAGCGCAGGATCCATCCGTTGTGGTTATTCTCTTCGGGACCGATTAGCCGGCGTCCGGTGAATGGTTCCTCCGACGGCATGACCAAAAGCGCAAATCCCGACTCTCTGGTGATCCGGTGCGAGGAGTGTGGCTTATCCGCACAACCCGAAAACAGTATGAGCAGGCCGATAGCCCCTCTGGCAGCAGCTGATAAAAGGATATTCACGGTGATGACAGCTATCAATGGGCCGGCGCACCTGATCTGAAAAGGAACGTTTGCTATTTTGGCGAGAAGCAACTCGAAAAGGGTATATTTTGTCCGTGGACCAGAGAGAGAGTTGGATGGACTGCAGTTGGTTTGCTACTATCCAGAGACACGTGAATATCTCCAGCTGCGCCGCAGAAGGATGAGACCCGAAACCCAGATGCATAATTTTCCCATTTTTTCATGAGACGAACCCTTACCCCGGTTTTTCGTTGCCTACTTGCGGCTGGCGTCCTGCTTGTTGGTGAAGCGGCAGCTGACAGCATTGGGATCAATTTTAACAGTAACCGTGACGCTGCCGTTGCAGAGATTGGGCCATCCGAGTCCGCGGGTGTTCCTGCGGTCGCTCAGGTAAACTGGAACAATACTAATGGAGGATCGTCAGCTACGGACGGAGCCAGCGGTAGCACAGGGGATATTTTGAGTCCCTCTGCTGGAGTGCTGGTTGACGACAGCGGTAGTCCAGTAGCAGTCACCGTGAGTTGGTCATCTAACGGAACGTGGAATACCAATAACGGGGGTTCCAATGGGAACGCCAAGTTGATGAACGGGTATATCGATGCGATCAATGCTGGAGGCCTTGCGCGCGTTGACTTGGCGGGTATTCCCTACGCTCAATATGATGTCTACGTGTATTTCGGGAGCGATGGTAATGGCAGAACAGGATCCGTTTTCAGTCCAACTGCCGGGCAGGAGTTTTTCTTCACGACGTTTTCAAATCGGGGAGGTTTCGATGTGGGTAATTACGTGCTCACTGAGGCTAATGCCGGAAATCCGGAAGCGAATTACTGTGTGTTTCGAGATCAGACTTCAGGAACTTTCTCGGTGCAGCTGAATCGCGGTTCAAGCAACTCAGGATTTCATGGAATTCAAATTGTGGGAACCGCTGTGGCAGGTGCACCAGCGGTAGTAACCAACCCGGCTACTCTGGTCTCCTCTGACTCAGCCCGGCTGAATGGCATGGTCACGGACGTGGGTTCAGGAGCGCCGGCGGTGACGATGTATTATGGAGATAACGACGGCCTGACTAACGTTGAAAGCTGGGACTCCGCGGTGAGTCTGCAGGGCGAACAGGCAGGTGCTTTTTTTGCCGATGTCGCCGATCTGCTTCCCGGGCAAACCTATTATTTCAGGTCTTATGCGTCGAATGCATCCGGGTCCGGGTGGTCGGCCGTCAGCGAGAGCTTCCAGACAGAAGTGAGTCCGCCTGCCGTTGTGAATCTGCCTCCCAGTGAAATCATGACAGGGAGCGCCCGAGTAGGTGCCGAGGTGACTGCCACCGGTGGCGGAATACCTCTCGTGACCATTTTTTACGGGAGGAACGACGGGGGTAGCTCCGAGGCAAACTGGGGCAACTCTGTCCAACTGGGAGCCCAGGAGGAATCAGCTCAAACAGTGTTAACTGGATTACAGGCTGGAGTGACCTACTTCTACAGGGCGAGGGCTACGAATGAGGGTGGAATCAGCTGGGCGCCTGTCAGCGAGAGCCTAATTACCGAGAGGCCCGCTTTCCCGGTTGTCGTCAATCGTAATGCAGACAGTGTCCGTGGTGCTTCAGCAAATTTGCGGGGCGAGGTGACAGATACTGGATTCGATGCCCCCTCAATTACCTTTTATTATGGTAGAAGCGATGGTGGATCCGATCCTGAAAGCTGGGAGCAGTCTGTGAGCATCGGGGAGAGGACAGGGCGATTTTCCCTATTCGTCTCGGATCTCGATCCGTTCACCACCTATTATTTCCGGAGTCGCGCAAGCAACGTGGCTGGTTCGGCGTGGGCCCCATCCAGTGAATCCTTCACGACGACGGACCTGCTCAGCAGCTCTCTGGTGATCAATGAAATTCATTATGACCACGAGCCCAAAACCGAGCGGGGAGAATTCCTTGAGATTTTTAACCCCGGGGACTCGCCGGTGCTTCTCACAGGGTGGCAGCTGAACGGAGCTATCGATTTTGATTTTCCTGAAGGGACGTCGATCGAGGCTAATGGCTTTCTCGTCGTCGCCGAGGACCCGGGGGCAATGCGAGCGATTTTTGGACTCGATAGCGCTCTGGGTCCGTATTCGGGACGGCTGAGTAACGATGGAGAACGCATCGAGCTTGAGGATGAGAATGGGTCACTGATTGATGAGGTGTCCTACGGAATCGGCTTTCCCTGGCCAACGGCTTCCCGGGGGGGAGGTTCCTCGATGGAACTGATCAATGAGGATCTCGATAATCAGCTCGGAAGCTCGTGGCGTTCCTCGGGAAGCGTGATATCCGGAGGACCTCAGGTCACCTACGTTCCCGCAGGAGATTCATGGCGTTATCGCCGAGGAACCAGCGAGGCCTCCGACCCCCCGGAGGCATGGCGGATGCAGGATTTTTTCGAGGACGAGACCTGGGCAACTGGACAGGCGGGATTCGGTTACGGGGATGGCGACGACGCCACTGTTCTGAACGATATGCGAGGCAGCTACTCCAGTGTCTTCCTGCGGAAGGATTTCAACGTCACGGGAGAGATTCCAACGCAACTCTCCATACGGATCTACCATGATGACGGGGCGATCGTCTGGATTAATGGTGACGAGGTGGCCAGAGTGAGCGTGGACCAGGGAGACTTGACCCACCGCGGGATCCGGTCTTCAGATCCTCAGGGAGGATCCGATGGAAGCGCGGTAAACAACCATGAGGCAGAATGGACCGAGGTCCTTTATTCTGGAGCGCGGAATACCCTGAGGACGGGGACGAATACGGTCACGGTCCAAGGCTTCAACGGGACCCTTTCCAGTAGCGACTTCTCAATTGATTGCGAGCTGAGAACTCCTCCGCCGGGGAACCCGGCTGTGGGGGTTCCAACCCCCGGAGGGGCCAACACGGTCTATGCTTCCAACGCTCCGCCGAATATTCGGCAGGTTGAGCACTCGCCGTCACAGCCTGCAACCGCAGAGGAAGTGCTGGTCACTGCAAAGGTTTCTGATCCGGATGGTGTGCGAAGCGTCACCTTGACCTACCAGCTGGTTGAACCGGGGGCATATGTGCACAAGGAAGATTCGGCATACGAAGATGGGTGGATTCCCCTCGAGATGGTGGATGACGGAACTGGCGGGGACGTTGCCGCCGGCGATTCCATCTTCTCGGTTGCCATTCCCTCGACCGTGCAGGTTCATCGCCGTCTTGTCCGCTACCGGATCACGGTTGAGGATGAACTAGGAACTTCCCAGCGTACTCCTTTCGAGGACGATGAATCGCCGAATTTTGCCTATTTCTGTTACGATGGAGTCCCTGACTGGTCAGGATCCAAGAGGCCGGGAGTTCTCCGCAATGAGAATTACCCTTCAGAAGCGCTGGAAAGTATTGCGGTGTATCATCTGATTACAAAGGAATCTGATGTGATCCGGTGCCAGTGGACCGGTCCGACGGACGGGCAGTATCGCTATCTTGGAACGTGGGTATATGAAGGAAAGGTCTACGACCACATGCGTTATCGGATCAGGGGTCGTGCCTCCACCCGGCAGGTGGGAAAGAACAAGTGGAAGTTCAATTTCAACCGGGCCCGCCCCTTTGAGGCGAGGGATAACTATGGACGTAAATACGATGTCAGCTGGGATAAAATCAATGGACTGCCTGCAACCAACCCCTGGTGGAGAAACAATGCTTCCACCGATGGCACGCTTTTCTGTGAATCCCTCGGATTTCGATTGTATCAACTGGCAGGAGGCCTTGCCAGTAACACCCACTTCTACCACTTTCGAATCATCGACGATGAAGAGGAGGCTCCTTCTGATCAGTATGAGGGAGATTTCTGGGGCCTCTATACGGCAATCGAGCAGCCGGACATGAAGTTTCTCGAGGCCCGAAACATGCCCGAGGGGAATCTCTATAACGCCCATGGTGGATCCGGGTCAACAAAGAGAGCACAGGCTTCCACCCTGCCGGCTGATAAGTCCGACCTCTTCGCCTTCCAGAGTTTGCACAGCAGTGGGACCTCCCGGGCGCGGTGGGAGGACACGCTGGAATTTGATGATTACTTCGCGTTCAACGCAATCAACCTTGCGATAAATAACTCCGACATGCGCCCTCAGGAGAATATTAACTACTATCACAATTCAGAAACCGGGAAATGGCATATCCTCCCGTGGGACCTCGATCTGACCTTTGAGGACGCTCCTCACCTCGGACGTGGGGATACTTCGGACTGGGAGAGGATTTACCATTGTCTGCAATATCCCGATATCAATCAGGCCTATCAGAATCGCGTGCGTGAAATTCTTGACCTTCTTCTCGACAACGACCAATCGAGTCACGCCGTAGATGAGTTCGCAGGATTCCTGACCCGCGGTGGACGGAATAACATCGTGGAGGCTGGACAGGCGGTCTGGGATTACCATCCCCGGAAGAGCAAGAAGGGAATTTGGTATGCAAACTTCAACTCCTCTCTGCTCACCAGCCGGACCTTTGCGGGTTTGACTGAATATACGAGAGATTTCTTAACATTGGGAGGCTACGGAAGGAGTAACCTTGCTGCCAAGTCTGCCGACAGCGCGATTCCGAACAAGCCGGTTATTACCTATGTGGGTCCATCCGGATTTCGTTCTGACGAACTCGTGTTCCGCTCGTCTTCCTTCAACGACCCGCAGGGCCGTGGGACTTTCGGATCAATGGAGTGGCGGCTTGGGGAGGTTCTCAACCCCGATTCTCCCAATTACGTCGAGGGAGATCGCTACGTTTATGAAATCGAGACCTTTTATCAAAGCCCGCGGCTTGTAACCTTCGAGCGGGATTTTACCTTCCCGGCTACGACTGCAAGGCCNGGCCGGACCTACCGCGCCCGTGTTCGNCATCTTGACAGCTCGGGACGCGCCAGCAACTGGTCGGACCCGGTTGAATTCACGGCNGCGACTCCGCTCCTGTCGCCGTGGACCGAAAANCTGATGNTAACNGAAATACACTACAACCCTCTCCGGGCCAGTGCATCTGAAATTGCAGCTGGTTTCGTTACNTCTGATTTTGAATTCATCGAGATATACAATCGAGACNCTTCAGAGACTCTGNACCTCAGGGACATTCGATTCACAAAGGGAATTGATTTTGACTTCCGGGATAGCAGCGTCACCAGTCTGGGTCCTCNCGAATTCGCGCTCGTGGTTCGAAACACAGAAGCCTTCACATCGCGCTACGGGGAAGGTCTGCCTGTGGCGGGTAGTTATGGCCCGGACAATCTCTCAAATGGGGGTGAGAANGTGAAACTTTCCTTCGGGGCTGGTTCCGCTATCAGGGAGTTCCAGTATTCGGATGAGGATCCCTGGCCTTCCGGTGCGGATGGGAGTGGATTTTCACTCGTCCTTGTGACTCCAGACAGTTNNCCTGACCANGCCGATCCTGCTAGCTGGACCACCAGTGTGAATGTGGGAGGAAGTCCCGGGGCAGCTGAGCCGGTTGCAACTTTCGCCGGGTGGAAGAATGATATTTTCACAACNGGGGAACTGAATGATCCTGATATCTCTGGAGATTCCGTGGACCTNGACTCTGATGGAATGAGTAACCTGCTGGAATATGCCCTNGTCTCTGACCCAAGGGCTCCCGATCCTGGGAATCTTCCCGATCTCATCATGGTGCCGGATGGTTCCGTGCTACATCCTGCACTCCGCTACCGGCGTCGTCCGGGGAGCGGTGACCTCGCATATACTATCGAGTCTTCACGGGATTTGATCAACTGGGTCCCGCAAGAGAACACAGTGCTGGTCGATTCGAGTACAAATGACGATGGTTCTGTGACAGACACGGTAAGGGTTGACTCCTCGACACAAGCCCTTGAGCGGTTTTTTCTTCGTCTCAGGGTTGAGGTACAGTGAATGAAAAACCTGCCCGGGCAGGAGCGGGTTGCAAATTTTTTTCATACTGTCAGGCTTAGCGAAACCCAGCCATGAACCGCTGCCTTNCAATCCCNGCGCTCGTCCTGAGNGTGATCGTGTCTGTTTCCTGTGATAAAAAAGAGAGAAGCGGAGATGAAATTCAGCTGAAGGGGCAGACGGGACAATCCCAAAGCGCGCCAATTTCTTTCAAGCCGGAGGGAATAGTCAGCAGCAGGCCGCTCGGCGCTCGCTCAGAGCGGAAAGGGGCGAGTCTTTTCCAGAGACTTAGNCCGGACGAGACAGGCGTCACNTTCCAGAATAGAATTGATATCTCACATCCACTTAAGCGCCTTTACCATTCTGGGTTCGTGTGTGGTGGGGTGGCAATTGGAGATCTGACTGGGGATGGGTTGCCAGATCTTTTCTTTGCGAGTGGACCCGGAAAAAACAGGNTGTATCGGCAAAACGAAGGTTCCTTTAAATTTCAGGATATTACGCAGNACTCCGGAGTCGACGGGGGAGATGCCTGGGCCACAGGGGCGGCTCTTGCTGATGTCGACAATGATGGCGACCTCGATCTCTACGTCTGTAATTACGATTCACCAAATGCTCTTTACCTCAACGATGGATNAGGAAAATTCAGGGAAGCGGCTGCAGANTTTGGTCTCGCTTACGTGGACGCATGCCTCGTTCCGAGCTTTTGTGACTATGATCGCGATGGGGATCTGGATGTCTTTCTTCTAACCAACCGCTATTACCGGAAGGGCGGACGTCCCGTTGAACCGCCTTTCGAAGAGGTTGCCGGTGANAAGCCGAGGGTTAAACCAGAGTTCAGAAAATATTATGGGTTACAGGAAAAGGGTCCGGGTTCATACGGCATGGATGAGGTAGGAAGACCAGATCTTCTCCTGCGAAATGACGGTGGAAAATTCACGGATGTCAGTGACGAATCAGGCATCACGGTGAATGGCCATGGATTGTCGGCAACGTGGTGGGATTACGACCACGACGGCCTGATGGACTTATACGTGTGCAACGATTTTGCGGACCCTGACAATTTGTTTCGAAATAATGGCGACGGAACTTTTACAGATACGATTACNTCGGTTGTGAATTACACNCCTTGGTTTTCCATGGGAGCCGATGCGGGGGATATTAACAACGANGGCCAGCTTGATTTCGTGGCNCTCGATATGGCTGCAACCACGCATTATAAATCCAAGATGGCCATGGGTGAGATGGGAGCGATGAGGTATGTGATTGAGAAGGCCATGCCCCGGCAGGTCATGAGAAATTGCCTCTACGTGAGTGTTGGATTGGGGCGNTATATCGAGTGTGCGAGTCTGTCGGGAATATCGAGCTCGGACTGGTCATGGGCGGCCAAGTTAGCTGATTTTGACAACGATGGAAAAGTGGACCTTTTCATCTCGAATGGAATGGCGCGGGATTTCAACAATTCCGATATCACNTTTACCCCAGCGGATCAGATCGGAAAAAGTGAATGGGATCACTATGAAAATACGCCTACGAAGCCGGAGCAGAATCTTTCCTTCAGGAACAAGGGTGATTATGAATTTGAGGATACAAGCAAGGTGTGGGGTTTGGANCACGTAGGCATGAGCTATGGCAGTGCCTACGGAGATCTTGATGGAGATGGGGACCTTGATCTGGTGACGGTTAATCTGGAGGAGCCGGTAAGTATTTATCGCAACGGTTCTCAGAACGGAAATTGTATCACCGTATCTCTGAAGGGGGGACGCTCCAACAGNAGCGGGTTTGGAGCACTGGTGACAGTCGAAGCGGGAGGTGTTAAGCACGTCCGCCAGCTCGTTCCCGTGAGCGGTTATCTCTCAAGCAACGAACCGATTATTCATTTCGGTCTCGGCGAAGCAGAACGTGTGGATTGGATCAGGGTGCGCTGGCCGGNCGGNGGGGAGCAGGAATACCGCGGNCTCAAGGTCAATCATCACCACGAGATTACGGAAGCGGGCGAGAAGCTGCCTGTCTACAAGCGCCGCCAGGTAGAACCGCTCTTCCTCCCTGAAGAGAGACTCAGGGGAATAGTACATAAAGAGCGGGTCTTTGAGGACTTCTCGCGGCAACCGCTTCTTCCAAACAAGCTGTCGCAGCTCGGTCCCGGGGTAGCCGTGGCNGATGTCAATGGTGATGGCAGTGAAGATTTTTACATTGCTACCGCGCGTGGCCAGTCGGGTGCGATCTTCCTGAATGACGGGAAAGGTAATTTTCGTCTGGGGGCTACCTCTCCCTTCGATATCGATGAGGATACGGAGGGAATGGGAGTTCTGTTCTTCGATGCGGACTCTGATGGGGATCAGGATCTTTATGTCGCAAGTGGCAGCTATGAATATGATCCTGGGAGCCTTCTTACCCGGGACCGGCTTTACCTCAACGACGGNTCGGGGAATTTCATGAAGGCGCCTCCAGGTAGCCTTCCGGAATCGCGGGATAACAGCAGTTGTGTGGTTGGCGCTGATTTTGATCGCGATGGAGATCTCGATCTATTTATCGGAGGAAGAGTTATTTCCGGCGATTACCCCGTTTCCGCAACGAGTCACCTGCTTTTGAANGAATCCAGAGACGGAGAGGTCCGGTTCGTGAAGGCNCCTGCCGCGGTCGCTCCGGGGTTGGAGCAGACAGGAATGGTGACNGGGGCCCTGTGGTCTGACGCTGATGGAGATGGATGGGTTGACCTTCTTGTTTCGCAGGAGTGGGGTCCAGTGAAGCTCTTTCGGAATGAGAGCGGCAAGCTGGTCGACGTAACCAGCCTGACCGGTCTGCAAAAGTATACGGGATGGTGGAACAGTATAACTGGTGGAGATATCGACCATGACGGAGACATCGACTATGCGGTTGGTAACGNAGGCCTCAATACAAAGTATCATGCGGATCCCGGGCACCCAGTAATGCTGTATTACGGAGAATATGGGGATGAGGGGAAAAAACGTCTCGTAGAGGCAAAGTTTGAGAATGATGTCATCGTGCCGGCTCGTGGGAAGAGTTGCTCGACCAAGGCCATGCCTCACCTTGGCAAGAAGTTTGGGACCTTTCACCAGTTTGCCAGTGCAACCCTTCCCCAGATATATACCCAGAAGTGTCTTACTGAATCCCTCAAGCTTGAAGCGACTACTCTGGAATCGGGAGTGTTCATTAATGACGGAAAGGGAAAATTCTTGTTCCGACCCTTACCTAACATTGCCCAGTCCTCTACGATCTTTGGACTATCTCTGGTCGACGTGAACTCTGATGGAAGGTTGGATCTCTACGCAGTCCAGAATTTCTCCAATCCTCAGTTTGAGACCCCTCCNTACCGAGGCGGNCTGAGCGTGCTTTTGCTNGGGGATGGAGAGGGAGGGTTCGACGNGGTTCCGCCTTCTGAAAGTGGATTGGTGGTGCCCGGTGACGGACGAGGACTGGCTTGCACGGATTTCAACGGGGATGGGCGGCCGGATTTCCTGATCGGCATTAATGATGGTGAGTTGAGGGCCTTTGCGAATCGTCCCGGACCCGCTGGGCGGTCTTTGCGACTGGAGGGCAGGGGAGGAAATTCCCATGCTGCTGGGGCCCGGATCATCCTGTTCACTGAGACTGGTCAACGGGTAACGGAAGTTTATCANGGGAATGGATATCTTTCCCATTCTACACCNACGATATTTCTGGGTCCCGATGTGACNCGTGTGGAGGTAATGTGGCCNGGCCCCGGAAAGAAGTCCTCAGNGCTTGATCTTCAAAAAGGGAGCAAGGAAACAGTGGTCACAGAGCCNGAGTANGGGGCTANGAGAGTTTTTAGCCTTTCTAAGGTATCAAGACCCTCAACCGAANAATTNGTGNNTTTTCCCNAGATTCGTGTCCNTAAACGACTCCCNAACATGGGAAATAGGGACTTATTCACAATCGGATACCCNNAGACGAAAAATCTTTCACTTCAGGNCCTATGCGTGTGTAATTCGTTAAGTNANAAACCTATCAGCATGAAAGNTCCACAAACCCTAATCACGCTATNTTTACTTTTGGGTGCAGCGGCCTCTCTTTCCGCCGCATCAATTGGCTTCAGCTTCAACAGCAATCGNGACAACGCCAGTGCGGTAATGACATCAACCACNGTCGCCGGAGTCGTNCCCTCAACTGGATGGGTCAACACCGACGGAGGAGGTGATGCCGNCGCTGGAGCAACGGGGACNTTCGNNAATAACGGNGTAACGGTGGACTGGTCTTCCAACGGAACTTGGAACACCAACAACGGTAGCTCAAATGGTGACAATATCCTCATGAACGGCTACGTCGACGCGATTAACGCAGGGGGTGCCGCCCAGATTAATCTNACCGGACTGAGTGCANTGTTTGCCGATGGATATGACGTTTACGTTTACTTCGGCAGCGATGGGAATGGGCGAACTGGTGCGGTAGCAGGTCCTGGAGCGACCTTCGACTTTTCGACCTTTTCCGCTCAGGCAGGGGCCTCTCCTTTCCCGTTTGTGCAGACTACTAGCACGGATGGGAGTAATCCCGATGCCAACTATGCTTTGTTCTCCGGCCTGACTGGAGATTCGCAGACTTTCGATCTGATCCGCGGAAGCTCAAACTCTGGCTTCCACGGAGTCCAGATCGTCGGCGACCTCATTCCTGAGCCTTCTTCCTGTCTCCTCATCGGAGTGGGAGGGTTGCTCATGATGCGCCGTCGGCGCAAGTAGGGTTACTTTTCTATTCAGAAGCCCATGATGCCCGGTGGCGTCATGGGCTTCTTTGTCTAGAGAGCGTTGCGGTGCGGATTGTTCCTATCTCCAATGGAGGAATCTCGATAGACGGGTCATCCGGATCGAGCGAGGAGCTTCAAATTTTCTTCATAACGTCTTGTCGTGATTGACGTAACCGTCACACTGCAAGGAATCCATTATCCCATGAATATCCAATGCTTGCACTGGGCAATCGTCGCCCTCGCTCTCCCAGTTTGCGTTCACGCACAGTCAATTGGGATCAATTTCACAAGTGACCGTGATCTTGCAGCCGAACTGGCACCCGATGAGGTGGCGGGTCACCCTGATGTAGCCCAAGCTAATTGGAATAGCACAAACGGCGGACCCAACGGTAACGAAACCAATCTTCTTGGACTGACCCCGGGAACCCTGGTGGACAGTGATGGGACTCCCACCGGTACACAGGTTGCGTGGACGTCCGACGGAACATGGAACACCAACAACGGAATTGCTTCCGGGGATAACAAGTTGATGAATGGCTATATTGATCACACCGGGGGGGGATCCACCGTGGAGGTGACCAATATCACATATGCCAGCTATGACGTTTATGTCTATTTCGGCAGTGACGGCAATGGTCGAACCGGTGCTATTGAAAGTACTACTGCCGGGCAGACATTTTCTTATAGTACAAATTCCCAGCAGACCGGGGGATTCCCTGAAATCTATCTCCTTACCGAGGATGAAGTTGGTGGTAATCCTCCTGCCAATTACTGTGTCTTTCGAGATCAGAGCTCTTCCACCTTCTTTGCACAGGTCAACCGGGGCTCTAGTAACTCGGGGTTTCATGGAATTCAGATTGTTTCCAAAGCTCCCGCCGAGGATGGAGATAATGATGGATTACCCGATGGCTGGGAGACGGCGAACGGGCTTTCTCCCACCGATGATGGATCGGTTGATGCGAGCAACGGTCCTGCGGGGGATCCTGATGCCGATGGTTCCGATAATCTTGCAGAACTGACGCGAGGAACCGATCCACAGAATGACGATAGTGATGCGGATGGCTTATCCGACGGTGTTGAAACTGGAGGAGGTGCGTTTGTCGGCGCGACGGATACCGGGTCTGATCCTCTGGATGATGATAGTGATGATGATGGTCTCCTCGACGGAGCGGAAGTTGCCGCGGATCCTTTTATAACCGATCCCAACCTCAGTGACACTGATGGAGATGGGGTAGGGGATGCGCTGGAGCTGGAGCTTGGAACAGACCCTACTGACTTGAACAGCCGCCCTCAGGGAACAGGGAGCAGCATTGGGATCAATTTCAACAGTCACCGGGACCTGGCCATCGCCCAGATGGCTCCCGAGGATGTGGCAGGCCACCCTGATGTGGCGCAGAGTAACTGGAATAATACCAATGGAGGTATTGATGCGTTAGGGGGAGCCAATGGAGATCAAACTGCGCTCCTGGGCCCTGCTCCGGGTAGCCTGGTCGACAATGAAGGCATTCCTACCGGGGTAACGGTGACATGGAGTTCCAACGGAACCTGGAACACCAACAACGGAGGAAGCTCGGGGGACAACAAGATGATGAACGGCTATATCGACAATATCAATGCGGGGGGGTTCTGCCAGGTTGATTTCGAGAACATCACGTATCCCAACTATGACGTGTATGTGTATTTTGGTAGTGATGGGAATGGACGTACTGGCTCGGTTGAGAGCACGACTGCTGGAGAGATCTTCTCTTTCAGTACTAATTCTCAGCAGGGAGGACTCTTTCCGGACAGTTACCTTTTGACCGAGGATGACGCCAACGGAAACCCGTCTGCAAATTATTGTGTCTTTAGGGGACAGAATTCCTCGTCTTTTTCGGTTCAGATTAATCGGGGTTCAGCGAACTCTGGAATTCATGGTATCCAGATCGTGGGAACGGCTCCACCTGTAGACGCCGATGAGGATGGCCTGCCCGATGCGTGGGAGGATGCCAATGGCCTGAGCAGCGCTGATGATGGATCCATTGATGTCAACAATGGGCCGGATGGAGATCCGGATAATGATGGCTCAGACAATGGCGAGGAGTTGGTGCGTGGAACGGATCCGCAGGTAGATGACAGTGATGGAGACGGCCTCGTTGATGGAGTGGAAACGGCGACCGGGATCTTCGCCAGCGCTACAGATACCGGAACTGATCCTCTTGATGACGATAGCGATGACGATGGACTCACCGATGGGGGTGAAGCTGCTGCCGATCCTTTCATCACAGACCCGAATAGCAGCGACAGTGACGGGGATGGCGTAAGTGACTCCCTTGAAATTGAGCTAGGAACAGATCCCACCAGTGCGGATAGCCGGCCAAGGGGTACTGGCAATAGCATAGGCATCAATTTCATCAGCAACCGTGATCTGAACGCCGAGCTGGCAGCTGATGAAGTTGCGGGCCATCCAGATGTCGCGCAGGTCAATTGGAATAACACTGCCGGAGGTGTTGATGCAGTAGCTGGTGCCAGTGGAACCGAAACGGACCTTATCAGCCCGATTTCTGGTAGTCTGGCGGACAGTGATGGAACCCCAAGCGGTGTTACGGTGAGCTGGGCCTCGAACGGAACGTGGAATACAACCAACGGCACTACAGATCCAGATGCCAAGTTGATGAATGGCTACATTGATAATATCAACGCCGATGGCTTCTGCACTATCGACCTGTCTGGAATTCCCTATGCGGCCTATGACGTTTACGTCTACTTCGGAAGTGATGGGAATGGTCGGACTGGAGCAATTGAAAGCACTACAGCGGGGCAGACATTCTCTTTCACCACATTTTCCAACGCTCCAGGAGGCGCTGGCTTTTCCCCATCAGACTACCTTCTGACCGAGGATGAAGGGATGGGCAACCCGAATGCTAACTACTGTGTCTTCCGGAACCAGTCTGAATCTGATTTTTCAGTTCAGGTGAACCGTGGTTCGGGTAATTCGGGAATTCACGCTATCCAGATTGTAGGGACTGTTATTCCTGAGGTGAAACTCATTGATGTATCCCATGACGCAGTCGCAGATACCACGGAACTGACTTGGGAGTCTGTCCCGGGTCAGGTTTTTGAGATTGCCAAGAGTCTTGATCTCAGGGGGGACCCGGCGACATGGCCCCGCATACTCACGGGTATTCAGGCTGGGGCAGGTGAGACTACTTCCTTGGTGGTAGACGCCGCGGCTGCAGAAGCCGAAGCCTTCTACAAGGTTTTCCAGATTCCTGCGCCGCCTCTTTTTGAAGATGATTTTGAGACCGATACGGGGTGGGTGGCAATTGTGAATGATGCCAATGGAAACACCAACTGGGAGCGGGGGACGCCCAATGGCAGTACGGGACCCTTGAGTGGTGCAGATGACTCAATCAACGCCTGGTCTACGAACCTTGGAGATTTTGGGACAGATTCCGATATTTCTCTGAGGTCGCCTGCCATTGACCTGACAGGTGTGGCTGCGGCGGAATTGAGCTTCGATGCCTATCGTGATGGTGATGGATTTGGTGAATTCGCATCCATACGTTTCCTGCGTGCTTCGGACCAGGCACAGCTCGGGGCGGAGTTATCCATTGATATGACACTTTTTGACTCTGACTGGGTTGCTCAAACAATCCCAGTGGAGCCAGAGGCGATCGGAGAGAGCGTGGTCATTGAGTTTAATTTCGTGAGCGACAGCAGTCCGGATGCGTTCAGTGGACTTTCCATCGATAATGTCAGAATGGCCATTCCCGAGTAGTCGGTTAGAGCATCCAGTCTATAGCGTTGTAGTCTTTTGCCATTGGGGCGTGACCTCAACAGACTATCCCGGAGATTGGGATTCATTCGTAAGAGCGATAAAGTGAGTGCTGGCGAGTGCCCCGATTTATGGTACTTGTAGGTCTGCTGATGATTCGCTTGCGAACACTTTCCCTATTGCCAATCTGGGTCCTGCTTGGGCTGGTGAGTTCCGGTAGTCCGGTGGGCAAGGAATGGTGGTCAAGAAAGCCGCTGCTTAAACCAGAGGTCCCCGAATCCGGGGGTTGGGTTCGTAATGAAGTCGACCGCTTTATTCTGGCCGGACTACGAGCTAATGATCTAAGCCCCTCGCCAAAAGCCACACCACTTGTCCTTATTCGTAGGTTGACCCACGACTTGACGGGACTTCCACCCACGCCACGGGAAACAGAAGAGTTTCTGGAAGCCTACGAGAAAGATCCCGACAAAAGCTATGAGGCCCTCGTCGACCGGCTTCTGGCTTCACCTCGCTATGGAGAGCGCTTCGCCCGGCACTGGCTGGACGTGGCGAAGTATGCAGATACCTGTGGTTACGATAAAGACAAGTTGCGGCCAAACGCGTGGCCATATCGAGACTACGTCATCCGCTCTTTTAATGAGGACAAGCCATATGCCCGATTTATACAGGAGCAGGTTGCTGGAGACAGCCTTTACCCAGATACACCGGACGGGATCCTCGGCCTTGGTTTTCTGGCGGCCGGGCCATGGGACTTCATTGGGCACGCGGAGGTCCCTGAATCTAAGATAGACGGGAAAGTAGCCCGTAACCTGGACCGTGATGACATGGTTACCAACGTTTTCAATACCTTCTGTGCCGTGACTATCCAGTGTGCCCGCTGTCACGCTCACAAGGGAGACCCTTACACACAGGAACACTATTACAGCCTGCAAGCGGTATTTGCAGCGGTAGATAAAGCTGAGCGTAATTATGGCACTGATCCTCAAACAGAAAAACGACGATCTCAGTTGTCACGTGAGCTTGTTGCCCTGCGTGCTGAAAAAAGTGGCATTGAGGGAGCAATTAAGAAAGAGGGTGGAGAGGAGTTGAGCAGACTTGAATCCACCATTGAGGAATTGAAAAAGAAATCGAACCCGAGCAGTAAACGGGCTGAGTTTGGTTATCATAGCAAGGTAGAGGGATCTCCGGACCTCGCGAAGTGGGTGCAGATCGACCTTGGTGAACGAGTAAATATCAACAGAATCGTGCTCCATGCCTGCCATGACAGTTTCAACAATATTGGTGCGGGTTTTGGCTTTCCCGTTCGGTTTCAGATCATTGCATCAAACCGTGAGGACTTCTCTCGCTCGCAGGTGCTAGTGGACCAGTCTGGCAGCGACTTTCCCAATCCTGGACTCATGCCTCTCGGCTATCAAACGAACTCTCTAGCGCGATTCGTGCGTATCCGTGCCACAAAGCTGGCGCGACGGGCTGCCAATGACTATAATTTCGCTCTGGCAGAGGTTGAGGTCATGGATGGTTCGGGTAGTAATCGTGCTCTCAACGGAAAGGTGTCCTCCCTGGACTCCGTCGAGGCACCAATTCGTTGGCGGAAATCCAATCTGACCGATGGCATCTGGCCGAGGGGAGAGGATAGAGAGTCCGTGGCCAGCCTCCTCGAGCTCGAGAAAAAGAAACAAGGTCTGTTGGCCAGACTCCACACGGTGGAACGAAAGAAGCGTCTGGGGGAGCTCGAGGTTGAGATCCGGAAGAAGAATGAGATCATCAAAAAGCTGCCCAGAGGCAATATGGTTTATGCAGCTTCTACTCATTTCAAGGAACAGGGGCAGTTCAAGCCAACGAACGGGAAGCCGCGTATGATCCGTTTTCTCCATCGTGGTGAGGTGACCCAACCCCGGGAAGTTGTCAGTCCTGGCACCCTTCCCATTTTCAATGGAGAGCCGTGGCGATTTGATCTCCCTCTGGATCACGGTGAATCTGATCGCCGAGCAGCGCTCGCGAAGTGGCTGGTTCGCAAGGATCACCCGTTAACTTGGCGGGTTATTGTCAACCGAGTCTGGCAATGGCATTTCGGCGAGGGACTGGTTGCCTCTCCCAATGATTTCGGTGCGCTTGGCCAGTTACCCAGTCATCCCAAGTTACTCGACTGGTTGGGGTTATATTTCAGAGATCAGGGCGGGTCATTTAAGAAGCTGAATAAACTCTTGGTGATGAGCTCTGCCTACCAGCAGTCCTCTGACGGGAACGAAGAGTTTGCGCGGTCAGATTCAGGTAACCGGTTGCTTTGGCGAATGAATCGCAGAAAGCTCTCGGCGGAGGAAATTCGGGATGCGGTTCTCTCTGTCAGTGGAAAGCTGAATTTTGAGATGGGGGGTCCGGGCTATTACCTCTTCGCCCTCGAAAAAACCGCCCACTCTCCTCATTACGAATACCATAAGTTCAATCCAGAGGATTCCAGAAGCCACCGCCGCTCGATCTATCGATTTATTGTTCGCTCCCAACCTAATCCCTTCATGACGACTTTGGATTGTGCTGACTCCTCCCAGAGTACGCCGAAACGGAATGAAACTCTCACCGCTTTGCAGGCTCTCAGTCTATTGAACAACAAATTCAGTGTGGCTATGGCACGCCATTTTGCCACTCGGCTCGAAAAGGAGGAGTCGGATATTGCCGGGCAGGTCGGACGGGGGCATTTTCTGGTCACAGGGAGAATGCCGTCAGAAGAAGAAAGCGAGCTATTGCTGGGATATGCCCGCAAACACGGCCTGCAAAACCTCTGCCGTGCACTGTTTAACCTTTCTGAGTTTACCTATGTTGACTGACATGACTCACAAGGGTTGCCGAAGAGATTTTCTCAAGCAGTCCAGCTTTGGTGGTTTGGCTCTTGCCTCCATGCTGGCGAGAGATCCTCTCTCTGCTGCGCCTACTCCAGCGCTGGATCACCCCCCTCGAGCAAAACGGGTTATTCAGTTGTTCATGGCTGGGGCTGCAAGCCATCTCGACATGTTTGATTTCAAGCCCGAGTTGGTAAAAAGGCATGGGGAGAAGTCGGATTTTGGCGAGCATGTGGAAGCGTTTCAAAACGGGCTTGGTCCATGGATGAAGTCACCGTTTGAGTTCCAGTCCTATGGAACGTGTGGGAAGCTGATGAGTGACATCGTAGCTCCGCTCGGTGAAGTTGCCGATGATATCGCATTTGTTCATAATCTGGTGGGCAAGACCGGAGTTCACAGTCAGGCGACCTATCTGCAGGCTACTGGATTTCAATTGCCAGGCTTCCCCGGAGCTGGCTCGTGGGTGAGTTATGGGCTGGGTTCTGAAAATGACAACCTTCCGACCTTCGTAGTGCTTCCCGACCATCGAGGCTATGCTTCCAATGGGCCAAAGAACTGGGGTTCTGCCTTCCTGCCTACCCATACTCAAGGAACGACGATCTTTCCTCAACGCGAGAATCCGATCGAGGATCTTCACCCGCAAGCAGACTACGTTTCCAAGGCCAGTCACCGGGAGGGGATTGACCTCATCAACGAGTTGAACAGGCGCCATAGTGATAGTCGCCCCGGAGATCCACGGCTTGATGCGCGAATTAGAAGCTACGAATTGGCCGCTCGTCTGCAACTTTCAGCAACAAGGGCCTTGGATATTTCCAAGGAACCTCACCACATCCTGAAGATGTATGGACTTGATAGCCCGAAGACGAAATATCCTAAGGAGATCAATCCTGCGGAAGAGACGGAGTATTTCGGGCGTAAGTGTCTAATTGCGCGCAGACTTATTGAAAGAGGAGTAAGGTATGTCCAGATCTGGAGTGGTAATGACAACAGCTTTCCGCGCCGAAACTGGGATAGCCATGAGGATATGACCCGCGATCACCCTTCGCTGGCCCTTGGAATGGCCCGTGGAGCAGCAGGCCTTATTCAGGATCTAAAGCAGCGTGGCCTGCTTGAGGATACGATCATCCACTGGACGACAGAGTTTGGACGCATGCCAAGCACTCAGGGCCAGAAAGGTCGTGATCACAATCCGTTTGTGTTTACCAACTGGTTTGCCGGGGGAGGGATCAAGGGCGGAGTAACCCACGGCGAGAGCGACCAATGGGGCTACAAACCGCTGGACCGGAACAACCCCACGCAGGTCTACGATGTCTATGCAACGATGCTTCATCAGCTTGGGATCAATCACGAGAGTCTCAGCGTTCGGCATAACAGTATTGATCGCAGACTGACAGACGTCCATGGGCATGTGATCAAGGAGATTCTGGCCTAGGTAATCTTTGGTAATGACCAAGTGACAGGATCGGTGCGTAAGGTCATCGTGGCAGAATTTGGCTGCGAACCATGGCCCCACAGGCTTACCAAATCGGAAAAGAAAAGAGGCGGTCTTGCATCAGTTACGGATTTACCAGCCAATCCTCAATCAGCTTCTTTACAGAGGCCCACTCTGAAAGAAACAGAAAAGGGTCACCGGATGAAAGGTAATGAGTCGTAAGGCGCATTCCGAAGGATTCCATGCTTGCCTGTGCAGTTCGGACCGGTTTCCCGGAAGCTGAAGTGGTCTGATCACCTGCAATGATCAGGGCCTGTCGATCATGCCAACCATCAATGAATGGTTTGGAGTCAATAGTCTCTTGCTCGATGAACGGAGAGATCAGCAGAAGTCTATGCCACTCGCTTGGTGCTACTGCGGCTTCACGCAGGAGCCCGACTCCAGCCTCGGACATACCAGCAAGAATGAGTCTGCTCTCATCAATATCCGGGTGTTGAATACAAAAATTCCGTGCTTGGGCTATGGCTGCCTGTCCCCCTTTCTGGCTCCACTTTCCCGTAGCAAAGGTTGGGGCGACGATCGCCGCGCCGGTGGAGTCTGCGAGTTCCTTCCAGAGCAACCATGAACCCTGAAAGTTTCCGAGACCGCCGTGGAGGATCACGATCGCGATCTTCTTTCCCGGTTCGCCCGAACTGGAGATGCTGGGAATATAAGTAAACAGAGATCCAGAAGTGGATTTCAGTCCAAGTATTTCACGGTAAGTAGATCCGAGCAGGGACGGGAGAGAAGAAAGATGCGGATCGCGTGAAAGATCACGGTAAACGTCTTTCATGACGCTGCGAAGTTCAGATGCCTGCTGCCAGCTCACATCGGGATTAATTACAGCCATCAAGTAGGAGCGCAGGGCAAACTGATCAACCTCTGCAACAAGGTTCGATACGCCAAATACGCGGGAAGCATCCCCATAGGAGACAAGGCGGGCAGAATCACCTTCCGCCCCGGGCGCTTTTTGTGTCTGCTTAATGCAGACGAGGAGAGTTGATAAACCAGCCACAAGCAGAAGGCCGGCAACAATTTTCCGGCTGGTTCTGTGCCAGTGGAGGAGATTCAGGGGTATGGGAAGAAGGCAGAGGAGCGCAATGGCGAAAAGTCTGGAGGGCCACATCGTGGACACCGCGAGAAGTGCAAAGGCAGCAATCCAAAGCGGAAGAGATAGCAACGTCCAGCCTCCGGAGAAGGCACAACCAAGTGCACTTGTCTCCGAATCCGGATGCTTTTTATCCACCTCTACTGAGAGGGTTTGAGGGTGATGAGGTGCATTGTGGCCGTGTAAGCGTTAGCCGCACTCATACGCTTGAACTCGTGTCCCGACCCCCAGGAGTCGGTATAAATGATCTCATCAGTTTTCGGATTATACCCAATAACCAACCTCATATGTCCTCCACCCTGCTGGGGAATGCCCCGCTCGGGGAACACGCCAACCTGTAAGGCCCAAAGCAAAGGTGTTCCGGTATCGATATTGTCCCTGATCTGATTTTTAAAACGATCGAAGGCAGTGCCTTTGGCACGGACCTCGCGTAAAGTTGGTCCGTGGCAGTTTGAAAGGAAATACTGGTAAGGGATTCCAGCATCTTCGCGAAATTCCTTCCCCTCCTTGTTTTTCCTGACCAACCGGTTGTAGGCCTTCATCTCGGATCTGATTTTACGCCCTTCGAGTTCATAATGAACAAGAAGTCGGGTCTTTGTGCGCCCTGCCACTTTTTTAAGTGCCGCAATCATGTTTGCCGGATTCGTTCCCCCCTGGGCACTGCTTTCGGCAATTTGAGCCATCGCGTGCTGATCTACGGGCAGGCCGTAATACCGGAAGACGCGCTCTGCACTGGCCACCGCGCAATATCCCTTGCGGCCCTGATCTACCATGGGAACACCCCGCACAAAAACATCCCCGTTGGCTGTGGTTACGCGGTTGGCAACAAGGTCCCTGCGCCTTGCCATGCTTTTTGTCAGGCCAGATCTCTGCTCGTAGATTTCTTTACCGTATTTTACGGACACCAGGCTGAGCTTCAGAAATTCGGGCGTATAGCCTCGGGATGCTCTGGATTTACTGGAGGTGAGAACGAGGAAAGCCCCCGGACACTTCCACACCCAGCGATCAGCCGAGACGACACTCCCTTTCTGAGACCGGTTCATTTTTTCTCCCTCGAGACTGGTTTTCTCCATGAGAAGCCCATGCCATTTTTCGGTCAGGTCCTTGAAGCGCTCCTGCTCCATTTCCCCGTTATCTCCCCGATTATAGATCGAGATGTCAAAAGAGTGCAGCTTGTCGTCCCGGCTTCGCAAAATCGTTTCGCCGACCGGGAGATTCCAGAGTTTCAGGCCCCGCTGGGTGCTGCGCGCGTCGTTGCGCTCTTTAGAAAGCCAGTGAAACCCCAGAGGCTTCCGGTCACGGAGGACTTCCCCGACCGGCTTCTCCCACATCGCAGCGTCGAGAAAGAGAATCTCAAGATCCGGAACTGGCGCGGAGCGGGCTGAGCCCTGCACGGAGAGGCAGAACACGAGGAAAAAGCAGAGACGATGCACACAGAAACCTTAGTTGATCTTGGTCATACTGCAAGGTCAGTGCTGGTGCTCCCCGCTGCAGCCTTCACATCCCACCCACGCACTTGATCCATCGGAGTAGAACTCCTTTTTCCAGATAGGAAGGCGCCGTTTGACTTCATCGATAACATAGCGACAGGCATCAAATGTTTCGCTGCGATGTGGGGCGGAAACTACTACAATGACAGCACATTCACCAATTTCGAGAGGGCCCGTGCGATGGGTAGCTCCAGCGTAGTCTAGATCGAATTTCTCGATGGCTTCCTGCAGGATAAGCCGACCCTCTTTCTCTGCGACCGGGCGATGGGCTTCATACTCCAGTCGTAGCACTTTTCGCCCGTGGTGATGATTCCGGACCAGACCTTCGAAGATCGATACCGCACCGGCATGAGGATTATTTGCCTCATCCCGCAGAGTGCCTCGGTCTATCGGTTCTGAAGTAAGGCAGAACATGGATCTAGCCTCCTGCAAAGGGAGGGAAAAGGGTTACTTTATCCTCTTCAGTGAGAGGCTGATTCCAAGATTTGAATTCATCATTGATAGCGACTTTCACCGAATCGATCTCGAGGGAAAGCCCACGGGATAGACGCAGTTCTTCCCAGAGACCCGCAGCTGTGACTGACCGTGTCTGGAACTCTTCGGAATGACAGCCTGCGTCTTCCCTCAGGACTCCGCAGTATTCGACGAAGACTTTTTTAAGAGTTCGTCCGTGATTGAGGCTCAGGCGCGCTTCCTCAAGGTCTTCGGGGCGGTTGCAGTTATCCAGAGCCGATAGTTCGGGTAGTTCAATTTCCTTGCGGTTCAAAGTGGAGAGGAATCGACGTGCACAACGGATGCCCTCGGAGAGCGCCTTTTTCAGAGAGGGATGGGCGGAGGGCTCGTAAATCGTGCACAGAGGTTCGGGTTTTCCGTCGAAGCGGCTGGTGAAGCAGGTCGCATCGCTGGAGGGGGCTCTGGATTCCACCAGATATTTCAGGGTGGATGAGGTAAGAAAGGGCAGGTCACAGGCAGTGACGAGCCACGCAGCCTCAGGCGAATGGCGGAAAGCGGCTTCCAGTCCAGCCAACGGACCGGCATTATCTCGCAGGTCCTGAATGGTCGGATGGTTATAATTCCGGGTGTCATCTCCTGCGATGGCCAGATAAGACTGTGCGGTAACTGCTCCAAGAAGTTCCATTCCACTGTCGCGCATGGAGAGCCCATCAACAATCTTCAGGTCAGCCTTGTCACGGCCCATCCGGGAGCTTTTCCCTCCTGCAAGGAGGAGACCGTAGGTGGGGGTCCTCACGAAGTCTGAGCGGGGGAAAAATCGCTTTTACCTCCTCGCTTTTCCTCAAGCTGAAGGCTGGTGATTTCGATCGCCGGGTTAAGTCCCTTGCACATGTCGTAGACAGTCAGCGCGGCAACGGAGGCGCCGGTAAGGGCTTCCATCTCGACTCCTGTCCGGCTGCTGGTTGAGCATTCACACTCTACTTTGAGCGAGTGATCGTCGTGGGGATCAATCTTCACATTACACTTGTCCAGGGGGAGAGGATGACAGAGGGGAATAAGGGACGAGGTTTGCTTGGCGGCCATGATGCCTGCCAGAATTGCAGTATTAAGGATGGAGCCCTTTTTGTTCTGGAAACCCTCTTCCTTGAGCTGGCACAGGAGTTCAGATCCGAGAACGATACTGCAGCCAGCTCGCGCATACCGGCTGGTAACAGCCTTTGCGCCAACATCAACCATCCTAGGATGGCCTGCTTCATCCAGATGAGAGTGTTCGCTCACGGTATTAGGCTAGGACAATGGTGAAAAAAAACGAGAGGATTTACTTCAAGTCAGAGCCACGACCAATACCGGGTTAGGGCACCTTTGGGAAAGGAACCTCGTCCAGCGGGGAGCTCGATAAATCCATCAGATTCAATGGCAGAAGCAAAGTCCCCGGAATTTGCGGGGGGGATAGGTTCGGCGACAATGCATGCATCTTCCTGCCTTGTTTTGACCGGGAGGCTGTAGGAAAAGGATGAATCGAAGGTGAACTTGGAAGAGAGTGACACTATCTGCGATGAGTGGCTTTGTCTGAGAGCAGCTTTGAGAAAGGGCAGGACGTAGCGATGGAAGGTAATTTGAACCGACATTGGATTACCCGGGAGAGCAAAGACGGAGGGAATTCCTTCCCAGAAAGCCAGGGGCTTGCCGGGGCGCTGAGCAACTCCGTGGAAGGATGGAGGTCCAAACATTTTCTCCATGGCTGGTCGGACGAAGTCGTATTTACCCTTCGAGATTCCACCGCAGAGGATAAGGAGATCACAATGTCGTTGTCTTTCCACCGCAGTGAAGGTGGCCAAGGGATCGTCCGGCAGGTGCTGATAATGAACTAATTCGGCACCGGCCTCGAAAAGGGCAGCGTGGAGGGCTGCAGCATTGGATTGACGGATTTCGTGATCTGCCGGAGTGGACTTGGGGTCGACCACCTCGTCGCCGGTAGTGAAAAGAGAGACACGGGGTCGTTTCACAACTTGCAGTCTGGTAGCGCCTACGGTGGCAGCGACAGCAGCTACGCGAGAATCAATGACGGTGTCTGATGGAACCAGAATGGCACCGGCTTCGTAGTCACTGGCCCGTCGGTGAATGAAGCGTCCCCGGATGGCTGAACCGGCTTCAATCGCGAAGTGATGATCCTGCCGTGTGACCTGCTCGTAGGGTATGACGGTATCGCAGTCGGGTGGGAGGCAGGCTCCAGTCATTACTTCCCAGCAGTGTCCTGGTGGAGTTGCCTGCGGTGCCGGAGCTCCAGCTGGATGCTCGCCCACAATTGCGAGAGTCGGGTGTTCCTCAAGATCGCGTTCTTTACAGCATATGCCATCCATCATGACCCGGTCATAGGGAGGAAGAGGTCTGTCAGCTACAAGGGGGCGTGCGAGGACTCTTCCTCCAGCATTTTCCAGAGGCACGTCTTCCTCCCCGAGATCCGGGATAGCGGACAGCGTGATTTCTTCTGCAGCCTGGGGAGTGATGAGAGAATTCATGAACGTCACCATTTCACAGTGAATGGATGAATACCCAAGTATTTAGTTGCGAGATGGCGTTGCTACGCTTGGCTTGGGTCGATGCTGCTGGATGAGTATGATCGACCGCTTCGGGACCTCCGCATCTCCGTCACCGACCGGTGTAATTTTCGCTGCCGCTACTGCATGCCGGCAGAGGTGTTTGGTCCCGGTTACCGCTTCCTGCAGCGGAAAGATCTTCTCACTTATGAGGAGATTGAGCATCTGGCAGCGCTGGTTGCCGGCATTGGGGTTCGCAAATTCCGTTTGACGGGAGGAGAGCCTCTCCTGCGGCAGGGGCTGGAAGAGTTGGTCATGATGTTGTCGAAAATTGAAGGCGTCGACGACCTCGCAATGACGACCAACGGAGTGCTCCTCGCAGCCTACGCGGCGAAATTGCGGCGAGCTGGCTTGCACCGGGTGACGGTTAGTCTGGATGCTCTGGATAGAAAGGTTTTCGGACAGATGAATGGGGTGGGAGCAAGGGTGGAAAGAGTGCTGGATGGAATCGAGCAAGCGCTCTCTGAAGGGTTGGGCGTCAAAATCAATACGGTCGTGCAACAAGGAATCAATGAGAGTGAGATCTTGCCGCTTGTCCGCTGGGGCAGCGAGCGAGATATACCAGTGAGGTTCATTGAATACATGGATGTCGGTGAGACTAACGGGTGGCGGATGGAGCATGTCGTTCCCAGCGCAGAGGTTTTCGAGATGATTGCGGCAGAGTTTCCCCTGAACAAACTTGAGCCTGCTCACCGAGGCGAGGTTGCGCGGCGTTACCAGATCGGGAGGGGGAAGGCAGAAGTTGGGTTTATTTCGTCGGTGACTGAACCATTCTGCGGTGATTGCAATCGTCTCCGTCTTTCTGCTGAGGGCAAACTGTATACCTGCCTCTTTGCCGAGAGCGGATTTGATGTCCGGGAACTGCTGAGGGCGGGCAAAGAGGAAACTCTGGGCCTTGCGATTCGTGGCGTATGGGCTGATCGCAGTGATCGTTACTCGGAGCGGCGGGGGGCAGGAAAAAACCAGAAGGTAGAAATGAGCTATATAGGAGGATAGGAGTTATGGATTGGGAAATTAATATCATTCATTTATTTGTTTCAGGTGGACACAACTATCGGGGGCGGCATGGCAAAGGCTCCCTCGATCATCAAATAGAGGATCCTGATCTCATTGAATGTGTGGCGGAAAGGGGGATCCGAGGAGACCGGTTTTTTGACCATCAGGAGAACTTCAAGGGCCAGATCACGTTTTTCGATCATGAGGTCTACAACGATGTGAAAAAGGCGTTTGGACTGCCAGACCTCGCTGCCTCGGTCTTTCGCAGGAATGTGGTGCTGAGGGGAGTGCCTCTTTCGGAGCTCATCGGAAAGCGTTTCACGATCGGGGGCCTCGAGTTCGAGGGAACCGAGGAAGCGGCCCCCTGTTACTGGATGAACGAGGCCGCAGCGGACGGAGTGCATGAATTCCTCAAAGGTCAGGGAGGACTCCGCGCCCGCATCCTGAGTGGAGGAACGCTGAAGAAGGGGATAAGCTCTCTTTCTCTGGTTCCCTAAGTCTTGGAGGGTGTTTCCGGCGGGATCTCGCGATCTTGCGAACTAACGCTTCTGCCTGTGGCGTAGCACGTGAAAGGGGATGCGATTTCGGTCTCGGTAGCGAGGTAATTGAAGGTAAGCTCCTCCCCTTCTTCGATTTCACGAAGGGCAAAAAACTGGCGGCCCTCAAGGCGGAGATTTGGATTGAAAGAGTGATTGAGGCAGACCGCATAGTTATCTACTACATGCTGTTCTGGTGCAATTTCGATGCTTTCCCGGGTCCGCGTTGCAGAAGGTTCGCCGCGGACGACGTAGACGAGCTCCCCTTGTGAAAAGGCGAAGCGAGAGTAGGTAGCATTCTCTCCATGCTCATTTTCACTTTTCCGGAAGCAGTCGTGGCGGTCACTCACCTTGCTGAGGTCGATACCATGATGTCCGGATCATGGCGAGGCGAATAGATCTCTGGTATTGGATGATAGTCTGCAGGAATAAAGCTGGAATCACACCCAGCGTGTCAGTGGCAGATCCTGATGGAAGTCTCAGTTTATCTGCAGAAAACTCTCACTGAGAAGTACTGCGCGGATGAGAGATCTCAAACGATGGTTCTCGTCAGCTGTCTTCTCCACAATCTCTTCAACGACGAGGAAGTCCGCCGGATTCAGCTCCCGTGAAGTAGCATATCGCATGAGATGCGCCGTGAACGCTCGAGCGAAACGACGGTCCTCTTTTGCCAGTGATTCCTTGAAGCGAATCGCCCCGTCAAAAGGATACTTTTTCATCAAGGTGCCACTCGCGTCAACCTCCCGACCGTTTGGATACTTGTCTCTCCACCTGCCAATGATGTCATAGTTCTCAAGAGCAAACCCGAGGGGATCAAGGCGGGAGTGACAGCCCGCGCAATCCGGATTCTCACGATGCTTGGCGAACTTCTCGCGGATCGTGAGATTCTTGTCAGCAGCATCCTCGTTCAGGGGGGGGACGTTGTTGGGCGGGGGCGGGGGAGGATCGTTGAAAATTACCTCGATAACCCATGCACCCCGTGCGATTGGATGAGTACGCTTGGGGCCCGAGGTCATGCTCAGCATCGCTGCATTGGTAATAACCCCTCCATAGCGGGGATCGTCAGCCGCCCGGCGAGAGAAAGATCTTGAGCGCAGTTTGCTACGAATATCGTCTTCAAATATCTTTCTCGCATCCTGCCGCGCCCGTCCCGGGTCAGTATTGGGAGGAACATTATCGAATGAGCTCTGAGCCTTTTGAAGTTCCTTAACGAGGCTACTGCGCCTGTCCTTCTGGACTTGGGTAAGGGCCTTTGCGAGTTCCGACTCCGTGACATAAAGCCCGCCGGCGGAACCGGCAATCTCCTCTGCATTGAGAGCGCGGTTGTACAGTCTCGCTCGAGCCAGATTGACATCAAGGTATCGCCCGCCTCCAGCAGGAAGGTGGCGCACTCCAAAAATGATGGAGCTCTTATCCTTCGGAAAGGTAGCGAGGCTGGTTCGGAAGGGCTTGCCGTAGGGCATGCCGTTTCTATACAAGGTCACCGAGCCATCGGAGCCATAGACCATAGCAAGGTGAATCTTCTGGTTGGGCTTCATCTCGGGGATGGATTCAGGAAAGTCCTTTGTGCGGGCGAAGCGGTTGCTGCCCGAGATCCAATGGCGTTTTTTCCGCTCCCCGAGTACAATCGTGTCGAAAAAGTCGCCAGGCCCCTGGACGCCCATGAATCCCCCTCCGTCCTGATCAATATTGTGCACCATACCCCAGACTTCGAGAGTTTTCTCTTTCAGGTCAAGTGAGAGCGGGGGGCTTTGCAGGTAAGAGTTTTTCAAGACCACCATGCCTTCGTTGAAGCTGATTTTGCCGTGGCTTTTCAGATGCAGCGATCCCACTGAATCCCGAAGGTCATTGTTGAATTCCCATGCTGCGATAGGGTCAAGGTTGACTGGCTTTCCTCCCTTGCGGCGAGCCTTCAGGAGACGGGTTTTGACAGGGTCCAACAGCGCCTTGAGTTCCGCTTCCTTCGATTGAATTCTAGCCCTGAACGCGGAACGCTTCTCGTCGTTGGATTTGTTGCGGGTTACAATGGCCTCCGTGTCAAAGCGCGGTGGTTTCAGATCGGAGTTATACCACGTCTGGAGGAATTCACTCTGATAGGAAAACCGGGGAGCAATGAGCTCAATGACGGGGCGGTCCTCAAGGAACATGGCGTCGAAAAGAAGAAGCGGTTCGAGAATCATCTGAACGCTGGCCGGGCTGGATTTATCGACGTTGAAAAGCCCTGCTAGTTTTGGATCTGGAGTGGCACCAAGAAGGTTTTCAAGTTGCATCCATTGTGAGGGGAAAGCGTCCAGAAAGCGCTCGATCCGGGAATCAGACATCATGCGGTCACAGGCTTTCTTGAACACGCGAGGATTGGCGAGTTCCCCGCTCTCCGCCAATCGAAGAAGCTCAAGATCCGGGCCACTGTTCCAGAGAAAGAAGGAAAGGTTGCTTGCGACAACAAACAGGTCCTTCCCTTCACTGGTTGATCCATATCGGAGAAGAAATCGTGGAGACGAGAGGACGGCGGAGGCTGCCCGTTTCATCGCGTCGGTGAAGGATAGTCCCTGCTCGATCTTTCCCACGGTATAGTTGGTGTAGCGCTCAAGGGTGTCGACCTCGATAGAGCTTCGGAAAGCGAGGAGCAGGAAGCCCTCGAGCCGCTTTTGGACCTCTTCCCGCATGTCTCCCTTCTTGGGGGCCCGGAAAAAATCGTTCCATATGCCCACCGTTTGCTCGTTGAAGTCCGGGCTTTCAATAATTGAGACGCTGAGCCGCAGGAAGGAGTCGAGAAGGAGGGGCGACAAGGAAAGCTGATTTGCCTGATTATCGTATCCGTGAGCAGCTCGAAGGTCTTTAGGGAAGGATTTGACCTCGCGCATTCCTGCGGCCGGAGAGAGTGAGTGACAGGCAACTTCGACCTCGTCGGGCATCTTTCTGGTGTCCGGTGCGAGGTAGTCGCTATGCCGGGTCATGAGCTTTTCCGGAAGGGCGAAAAGATCCCGGTTGAGCCCGAAAAGGTCACGAACAGCGTTATTATACTGGAACCTGTTGAGTCTCCTGATCTGAACGTGGCGGTCTTCAGGGTTTTCCGCAGTGGCCTCGCGCAGCGTTGCTTTTAGGCTGGCCACAAGTTCCTCTCGTTTGGCTTCCGGGATCTCAGGCTCATCTTCGGGGGGCATATCGTAGGAATCGACAGCCTCGATCAGTTCCTTCAGCAGTTTTGGATTGGCACGGAGGTGATTGAAGGTGGTGATTTCCCTGAGATTGACCTTTCCCTTGGTCTTTTCGCCTCCATGGCACTTGATACAGTGCTGTGCGAAGAGAGGTTTGAGCAAGGCATCAAACTGGGCTCTGCTGTCTGAATTTGGAGCGTTGGCGCCACTGGCCGGGCTCAATAGAAGCGTCGTGGCCAGCAACATCAGGGCAGAAGCCCTCACAGGCATATATGCGCATGGTGTCGCCATGATGCAGAGTGGTCTTGGTTGCTTCCTTCAGGTCCACAGATCGGAGATCACCCCGGAGCTGTCTGCAAAGGAATTGATTTCTGCTCCCATCAATTTCGCCATGGTGAGCCACATGTTGGAGTTAAGAGTCCCACTCTTGCATTTGATGAACCTGCCTTGCTTGATCTGTCCCTGCGCACCCCCGGCGAGAATGAAAGGAAGATCATAGAACTGGTGAGTTGCGCCATCACCTAGCGCGGCCCCATAAGATACAAGCGAGTTGTCGAGCATGGTGCTTCCGTCCGCCTCGCGGATCTCCTTCATCCTCCTCAACATGTAGGCGTATTGCTCAAGGTGGAAAATATCGATCTTCTGAACTTCCTTCCATCCTTCCCCCTTCTGGTTATGGGTCATGTTGTGGTGTTGAACCGGCTTATCAAACACGCCCTCATACATGAGGGTTGCATCCCAGCGCTCTGGCCCGATCATGAAAGTGCTGATGTTTGTCATGCCCATCTGGAAGGCAAGGAGCATCAGATCGGTCTGCAGGCGGATGTATTCGCCGCGTGGGAGAATTTCGTCCTTTGGGATTCGGATGTCCGCCTTTGCGATTCGCTCCTTCTGTTTAGCGATTCGAATTTCGACATTGCGAATCATCTCCATGAACTCGCCCAAGGTCTCTCGATCATCTGTGCCAAGTTTCTTCGAAAGACTTTTGGCGTCGGCGAGCATCAGGGAAGAGACATCACTGAGGTGAGACTGAAAATTATCGGCCTTGAAGAGGCGCTCGTAAAGTTTCTGGGGATCCTTGATGGAAGGAGCGATCTTGTCCGGACCATACCATGAGATATTATCGAAGTAGATGGGTTCCTTGGGGGCCCGGAAGCCATTGCAGCTAATCTCGAGGGTTTTGAATACGGTGGAATTTCCGACCTGATCACCGATGACCTGGTCGAGGCTGCGACCGTTGGGATAACGCCATCCTTTTTCAGCGGCCTGCTCAGGAGAGACACTGGTGAGATAGCAGGAGGCCCCCTGAGCGTGAACATCCTGTCCGTTCTTGAAAGTACGTTCCATGCCGGTGACGAGAGTGATATCGTCCGCATGCTCACGCAGGGGTTGCATTGAAGAGCTGAACTCCAGAGGGTAGACCCCAGCTTTGTTTTCAACGCGCTTCTGTTGCTTGGTCTTGTCTGCGTTGAAACCTCCAACGAATCCGGGAAGCTGGGCCTGCTCTTCACCAGGAAAAAAGCCGCGCCTGTTGATGCCGTTGGGGATGTAGAACATGACCATCTTCTTATCCGGCTTTTTCCGCTCCTTGAGGGACTTGGCGGAGGCCAGTGAAGGCATGAATGGCAAGGTCAGAAGTGCACCTTGAGTTCGTAGAAATTTCCTTCTCGAAAGTTTCATGGGGGATATGGTTTCATACCATTCGCGCTCGAAAAGCCTTATTGTCCACGTTTTCGAATTAGAAGGGTCTCTGATTACCTGAAATACAGCTTCTCTCTTCATATGAAAGCCGTCATATCTCTCTACGCCCTAATCCTTTTCGCTATTCACGCACTGGGGGAGACGCCACTGCGCCCCAATATCCTGATTATCTTCACCGACGATCAGGGTTACGCAGATCTCGCGTGTTACGGTAACACGAAAAATAAGACCCCGCGTCTTGATCAACTGGCGAGGCAAGGAACGCGGTTCACTTCGTTTTACTCTCAAACGGTCTGTGGCCCCTCCCGATCCGCGCTGCTTACCGGACGCCAGCCGCTAAGAAGTGGTGGCTGGGGAATGCCTGCGTCAGAGGTCACTTGGGCAGAGTTAGCCCGTAAGGCGGGATATCAGACGGCCTGTATCGGAAAATGGGATGTTTCCAACCGAAAGCCAATTATAGATCGGATGCCCAACGCTCAAGGGTTTGATTATTACTTTGGCGCTCTCGGGGCTAACGATAATGGATCAGTTCAGTTCCACGAGAACAACAAGGCTGCGGGTAGCAGCCGGGACATGGGAGGGTTGGTGCGCCTTTACACGGAGAAGTCTATCGAGTTCCTCAAGCACAAGCGGGATTCTCAAAAACCATTCATGCTCTATTTAGCGCATACCATGATGCACACAATCATTGATGCGTCACCCTCCTTCAAAGGAAAGTCGGAGGGAGGACTTTATGGCGACGTGGTGGAGGAATTTGATCATGAAACAGGAAGGCTACTCGATGTTTTGGATGAACTGAATCTTGCTGAGAATACGCTCGTGATTTACACCAGCGATAACGGACCTTGGAATCAGGACAAATATACCAAGCGCAAGAGAGGGCATCCGGAGGGCTCGATTTTCTGGGGAGAAGCTGGCCCACTTCGGAATGGAAAGGGGTCCCCCTACGAGGCGGGTTACCGTCTCCCATGTATCGTGCGATGGCCAGGGAACGTGCCATCTAATCGCATCAGCAACGCCATTTTTGCCAGCATAGATTTTCTTCCTACCTTTGCTGAACTTTGTGGCTTTGAGGTCCCGGACGACCGTCGAATTGATGGCATTGATCAGACCCAGTTGCTTCTCGGTAAGACCGAGAAGGGCCGTGATTACTTTTACTTCAACCGCGCTGGGGTTCGGAAGGGTAAGTGGAAGTATCTTCGGCCTGATGCTCATTTTCATGGGTACGCCGTCGAGGATGGACGGAAGAAAACAGATGAGCTCTATGATCTTGAGGTGGACCTCGGTGAGCGGCACAACCTCGCTGCAAAGCACCCGGATATTGTATCAGAGCTAAAGAAGCTCATGAACGAGCTGGAATCCAAGAAGGTCAAGGTGGATAAGCTGGATCAGTTCGAAATACGTCTCAAGGACAGAGGCCTCCACCCGGCAGGTGCCAGTATCGATGTCAATGTGGGGCAAACGGGGGTGATATTTGAGGTTAGCGATGAATCAGGTATTGGGGGTGGTTCGATTCACCTGCTCAACGGAGAGTGGCCTGAGAAAGTGTTTTTACGTCTTCTTCTTTCCGGGCTTGAAGGTCTTGAGGTCAGGGTGGGGGGCGAGATTTACTCGGGCGCCTATCGTGGAGAGAGTAGTCCGCAGTCAGACAACTGCCTGCCCGTCAGGATGCTTGATGCGAAGGGAAGTCCACTCGGTGGGCGGTATCTGGTTGAGTCAGACAAAGGCGGGGATATGACCCGCCGGGAGGGGTATTATGAAATAGAGTTGCCTCGAGCGCTTCTGAAGCCAGAGGCCCGGACAATAGAGTTATCCTGGGTGGATTTTTATCGGTGAGCAAACCTTGGCCGGGCTGGGGCGTGAACCACTGTCCTGCTGTTATCTAGTTGCTTCATGGAATGATGGTATTCGGAAATTGCGGAATGGTCCCCTGTCTTGGATTTTTGTAAACTGGTGTCCTTCGGATCTGATGCGATACGCAATCTTTTCAGAGATATACGGTAATCTTCAGGCGTGGAACGCTATCGTAGACGATTTCACGAGCCTCGGGGTGGACATGCCAATCTGTCTTGGCGACGTGTCTGGGCACGGTGCAGGAACAGCGGAAATTCTGGAAGATTTAAGAGCTCGTACCGGAAATATTGTTCTGGGGGACTGCGATGCGGCACTTGTGGGCTTACTGGGAGAAGCTCACCCGGACGAGGAAACAAACTACTGTATCAGGTGGACCCGTGAGCATCTTCATCAAGATGCTTTGTCTTATCTTGCGGAGCGCCCACTCGCTCTGGAGACCGGGGGAATCCTTTTTGTGCACGGAGAGTGCTTACAACCCGGACGCTATCGGGGCATTAGCAGTGAATCAGTGGCGCGTGAAAATCTGGAAGCAACCACGCACAAGATCACATTCCTCGGGCATGCGCAGCAGGCAGGTGTCTTCCGGCAGCAGGCGAATGGGGTAATCGACAGGCTCGCAGCAGAAAACCGGGAGCTATCCAGTGATTGTCGATATCTCGTGAATGTAGGATCGGTGGGAGAGCCTGACTCAACGGGTGATCCGACAGCTGCCTATGTCATCTATGATAACGAGACGCAGGAGCTCATTTTCAGGCGCGTAGCATTTGATGTTGCCGCCTATCAGGCGGACATACTCGATGCTGGCCTTTTTCTTCGTCCATGGTGCACCGATGGCGAGCAGATAAATACTCCTGCGACGTCATTGACCGGGGCTCTGGGTTTCGAACATCGGGAAGAAGAGGCGGTTGTAGAGCTGGCGTCGATAGGAACGGTCGTGGAGCCTGCGGCCCAGTTGTCGACGCACTATCCGGTTCGCCGTAGCCGGGGCGTGCTGGCATGGATGGCGTTGGTCTCTGTTGTGGCATTGGCGGCAGGGGTAGGAATTTTTGCCTATCAGGAAATCAGAAAACGACAGGAAGGAGGGCCCCCTCGGGGAGGCAGGGAAGCGACATCTGCCGGGGTGGCGTTGGTACAAGCGGATCCCGAACCGGTTCTTCAGCCGCTGTCCCTTCCGCCAAATGGCATTGAGCCGGCAGAGCAGCCAGCTGCATTGGTCGATATCCCAGAACTCAACGCAGAGCCGGTAAATCGTGATTCAGACCATTCTTCGGACGTCATTGCAGAGAATGATCCCTCCGAGGCTTCAGACCCACCAGCATCGGAGCTCACTGATCAACCAGAGCCAACCGATTCGCCTGAGCCTGTCGATGAGCCCGAATCAGCCGATACTCTTGAGCAAGAAGTGGCGGAGACGGTTCTGCCTGAGGGAAAGGCACCCATACCCCCGGAGCCCGCCGATGCGGCATCACTCCGGCCTCCTACTCGGGGTCTCATTTACTATGCGCCATTTGATGAGGATTCGACGGAGTTCCGGATACGTGATCTGTCTGGCGGAGAGCGCGACTTGGACGCCACCAGTGGGAGTCCTGGAATCCTTGGTCGGATCGGTATGGCCTGTCGGCTCGTGGAGGAAAACGGCAGTGAAGCCATGCGCTCACCGGTGAGGCCTCTTTCCGAGCTGAAGGACGTCACAATGGCCTTCTGGCTGAAGCGGCCCGATACCGCCCGGCAGACTCCTTCCGAGCCGGACGGACCGACTGGCATCAAGAAGCTGACTGATGCAACACTTCTCTCCCTCGGTAGTGTTGGAGTAGTGCGGGTAGTCGATGACCGGATCGAGGCAAAGGTTGGAGAGGGCGCGCCGGCCACTATTGGATTTCCTCAGGATTTGCTCTGGCATCATATCCTCGTCGAGCAAGTGAATGGGGAAACATCAATTTGGCTGGATCACAGGGTGCAATCCAAGATTGTCTCAGGAGTTGCTGGACCTTCTGCAGCCGAGGGGGCAGCGGTTCAGGTGGGCAGTAAAAATGCTGATTTTTGTATCGATGAAGCTGCCATATGGGCGCGCGGGTTTACCGCCGATGAGCGTTGTGTGCTGTATCGTCTCGGGCGATTTGACACTCCCATCATGGCGCCTCCAAGGTCGATAGCCTACTGGGGTTTCGATAAGAGCAAGCTGGGAAAAGGAGTCTTTGGAGACTACATCGGAACCCGGCCGCTAGGATCGTATGCCCGGTGGAAGCCGGCCAAGCCCCTTGCTCCTGATCCGGTTCCGATGACGAGAAAGAGAAACTTGGTCGGGGCACAGGTATCCCACGTTGCTGAGACCAAGGAAGGGGCAGGCAGCTTTGAAATGAAAGGGGATACCCCTTTTACCTACGAGGGCTGGTTCAAGCCCGGACGGCTGACGGCTGGCACTCTGGGAGGGACAGTGCCCTCTAAGAATGACAAAGGGGAGGCTGGCTGGCGGCTTGCCCTCAGTCCGGGGAAGAGTGGAAAAGGTTTTCTGGCCTTTATCTATGATACCGGATCAGAAAAAACGCAGGCAATTGCCGAGGACGTGTCCATATATGATGGACTTCCACACCACCTTGCTGCGGTCTGGAATCCCCGATCCTCGGAAACCCACGGGAGTATGAGAATTTTCCTGGATAACAAGCTTGTTGCATCCGAGCAGCTGGCCCTCGAAGACTTGGAGCCGGCGACCGGTCAGCACTTCCGGATAGCAGTCGGGGGCTCGGCAGTGGTCGTCGATGAATTGCGCTTCACAACTGGCTCGCTAAGGCCCAGTGAATTCTTGACGAAAGGGGAGAACCGGCCCGCGGCAGGACCGCCGATTGCTGGAAATGGTGGAAGAAGGGTAGCGCCAGCTGCAAGACCGGGGGAATCGCCTTTTCAACGGGCAGCCCGGGAATTGGAGGAGCGAAAGGCCGAACAGGCTGCCGAACGAGAGCGCAAGAGAGCGGAGGAAGCCAGGCGGCGCCGCGAGGGTTTCGGAGTGCGAGACTGAACCCCGCTAGAATCGGTATCCTTTGGCCGCCTCGTAGGATCTGAGTTCCTCAATTTCTCGGATCGAACGTTTCGTATAGTTTCTCATGAAGAGTTGAAGGGCTTCAGGATCATGGCGGTCATCGAAGGCAGGTAGTGCGGGATCCGNGGTATGAAGCATAAATTCCCTGAGATGCTCTCGGAACNTGCCGACCGGNATTTGGTTCNGTGGGAGNGAAGACTCTGCCGCCAGCAGGTTGGATAGACAGTGGGGATCTNTACGAAGATCATAGAACTCCTCGACTGACCGGAAGGAGAGGTGACGGACGCGACGTTCCATGAGCGGGTGGTCTCTCGCCAACTCGCGCAACACATCAAATCCGTTCCACTGCCTGGGGAAATTCCGTGTGCCGTCAGCCCACGGATTGAAGACATACGCCCATTCGCGNGACAGAATTCCTCTCATTGGGAACGCGTCCCTGCCGTGAATATGGAAGAACTGTGTGAGGACGTAATCCCGGTCTTCTTGTTGGTTCCCATGGAGGATCGAGAGAAAGGAGCGCCCGTCAGCTTGGGGAGCAGGGGGTAATTTTGCGGCCTCAAGAAAGGTTGGCTGAAGGTCTACGCAGGAAAGCATGTGCTTCCTGTCGTCCTGACCGCCGGAAACTACCCNGGGCCATCGTATAATCCAGGGAGAGCGGGTGCTGTCGGGATAGCAATTCGCCTTTACCCCCGGGAACGCCATCCCGTGGTCGGACAGGAACATTACGATCGTATTATCTGCGAGTCCGGCCTGATCCAGCTCCTGCAGTACGGCGCCTACCATGTCGTCTGTCCGGCGCACGGATCCCGCATAGCGAGCGAGATGTTTGCGGATCTCTGGTGCGTCGGGAAGTCCAGCGCTGATCCTAACTTCGGATGGGTCGTAGCTTTGNGATGATTCCGCCCGCTCGTAATGAGGATTGCCCGGGTGACGGCCNTTCGGTCCGGGGGTGGCGAACGGNTCGTGAGGGTCATGGGTATTTGCCATCAGGAAGAAGGGTTGGCGCGCTGACTTTGCNCTTGCGAAAAAGTCCCGTGCGAAACGGCGATAGATCGCGGGGTCTCGCCCCCAGAGGTTCTCGTCGCCCTTACCTTGCCATGTGTATGTGACCGACCACCTGAAAAGCTCCTGTTGGCTAAGGGGCTTTCCGATAGTTCCACAGAGAAAGCCAGCTGCATTCAGGAGGGAAGGAAGGTTGGGAGTTCCCGGACGGATGCGCTGAAACCCCTCTGCGCCATTGTTTTGAGGATAGAGACCGGTCAGCATCACGCTACGGGAGGGGGTACAGATGGCAATGTTGGCGTAACCNTGCCAGAACTGGATACCTTCCTCAGCCAGTCGGTCTATATTGGGNGTGACCCCCTTTGCTACGCCTCCAAAGCAACCTGGAGAATCCCAGTTCATGTCATCTGCGACGAGCCACAGAATATTCGGACGAGCGGGTGGTTGGCGAAGCTGCTGGGCGACGGCAACCGGGCCCAGCAGGGCGACAGCGATCAGTCTAATAAGAGCTAAAGGACGCATCATGATTTGGTTGAGAAACAGTTCTAATTTAGGGTGACAGGGCGATCCGTTGGGATGAAATTCAATCCGTTGCGTTGCTATAAATTGTGGATAACTTCAATACATCCGAGGGTAGCGCGGCATAGCCAAGAGACCAATAGACTGCCAGTAAATTTCGGGCCGCGGTTTTTGGTGTTGCGGATTATGATACCGGGAATCATCAAACCTTCATGAAGGTTTCGGATTGCCTGAAGAAGAAGCGGCCTGGGCGCCGCGTGCAGGGATTAGCGGCCTGCCTGCTACCATTTGATGATAATGGCGCAATCGCAGGGCAGGCCTTTCGGGAAGCCGTAGCGCGGACTGCTGAAGCTGGCCTCGGTTGTGCGGTGAACATGGACACAGGTTATGCGAATTACATTGCGCCCAGCGAAAAGACAGAGGTTTTGCAATGGACCGTTGATACTCTTGGACGGGGACAAGATTTTGCGGCAGGTGCTTTTGTGGAGGGCAGAGAAGGTGACTTGGAGGATCTTTATCGAAGAGAAATGGATGAAATCGTTTCCTACGGAGGGACGCCTGTGATTTTCCAGACCACCCGCTTCCATGACTGGGAGCCGCAGCGGATTATCGATCTCTACGCTTCCATCTGTGAGCCCTATCCCAATGTGATTGGGTTCGAACTTGGACAGGTCTTCGCCCCCTTTGGAATGATTTACGGGGAGGAGACGATCAGGGGGCTCATGGGGATTCCCAGCCTCAGCGGAATCAAGCATAGTTCACTGAGCCGGGTGGAGGAAATGAAACGACTGGCTCTACGAGACGAGTTAAGACCAGAATTCCGGATTTATACCGGAAACGATTTGGGGATCGACATGATTGAGTATGGATCCGACTACCTGCTCGGGTTGGCGGCTTTCTGTCCTGAGAAGTTTGCGGAGCGGGACCGGCTCTGGGAGGAAGAGAACTCCGACTATTGTGAGTTGGCAGACGCTCTCCAATATCTTGGGAATGTCGGGTTTCGTGCACCGGTTCCTGCCTACAAGCACAGTTGCGCGGTCTTTCAGCATCTTCTCGGCCGAATTCCCAGTAGTGAGCCTCATCCCAGTTGTCCGCGGCGACCCGATTGGGAAAGCGAGATCATGCAGGACTGTGCCTTGCGTCTCGGCTACAAACTTGAAGATTGAAGAATCCCGGATTGGGAAAGTGAGGTTTTTTGTGACGCTCCACGTCTTGTCAGTTTAATTCTCATCCCATGTCCTATCCCGAACTAGCTGTCCACACGTTTACGACCCGTCCGTGGTCAATGTCCGAGTGTATCGAGGGTTACGCCCGGCGTGGGATTGGTGGTATTTCGGTTTGGAGAGAGACCTTGGAAGGAGAAGACCTTTGCTCGGTCAGGAAGCATATTCGCGATGCAGGTCTGGAGGGGCTCGCTTTGGTGCGTGGAGGTTTTTTCACGGGTTCTTCAGCGGGGGAAAGGCGTGCAGCGATTGAAAAAAACCGTGAATGCCTGAAGGAGGCGGAAGCTCTCGGTCTTCCTCAGGTCGTGCTCGTATGCGGCGCAACTCCGGGCCAGACCGCCAGACAGAATTACGAGCAGATCCGCGATGGAATCGGGGCAATTGCGGGAGAGGCGGAGCGAATGGGAATACGTCTTGCGATCGAGCCTTTGCACCCCATTTACGCCGGCGATCGTTCCGGCATATGTTCCTTGCGTGACGCGAATGACCTTGCCGAAGAGTTATCGCTGTCCAATGTCGGGGTGGCGGTCGATGTCTATCATGTTTTCTGGGAGGTGGATCTTCGTGAGCAGTTGCAGCGCTGTGCAGACAATGGCTGGCTGGACGCCTACCACATTTGTGATTTCAAGCCTGATCAGGAGGATGTTCTTCTCGATCGAGGTATTATGGGAGAAGGTTGTATCGCCCTTGGGGAAATCGACAGGTGGGTGACAGAGGCGGGGTTTGGTGGCCGCCGCGAAGTCGAGATATTTTCGCGTAGATGGTGGGACGAGGACCAGGATAAGTTCCTGGATCGTATCCTGGAGTCCTACGAAAAGGTATATCGTGGCGAATAATGGAATAATGAAAGGCGAGGGTTTGACTTGGAGTCAACCCGGCCCACCTTTTCATCAACCGGGCGAGCCCCCTTGCACGCTTCTGTCCGAAATATAAACACCATGAACGAGCATCGAATCGGGATTATCATGAATGGCGTCACCGGGCGCATGGGTACTAATCAACATCTCGTGCGATCCATTCTGGCGATCAGGGAGCAGGGAGGAGTCGTATGCGGGAACAAGAGAATCATTCCGGACGTGGTGTTGACCGGGCGCAACAAAACCAAATTACAGAATTTGGCAGAGCGTCATGGTGTGGAAAACTACACGACTGACCTGGATGCGGTCCTTGTCGACGAGGCGTATCCTCTCTTTTTTGATGCGTCAGGAACCCCTTTCAGGGTCGGCTTCCTTGAGCGGGCGATTGAGGCGGGAAAACACATCTACTGCGAAAAGCCCACTGCAAATGCTTATGGGGAAGCACTCGCTATTGCCGAGAAGGCAGAGAAGGCGGGGGTGAAGAATGGAAGCGTTCAGGATAAGCTCTGGCTTCCGGGTATTCAGAAATTCCGATCTCTGCGAGATCAGGGATTTTTTGGAAAGATTCTCTCAGTCCGTGGAGAATTTGGATATTGGGTATATCCGGGTCACGATCCAGAACGTCCTGCGCAGCGACCAAGTTGGAATTACCGAAAGGAAGACGGGGGGGGGATCATAATCGATATGCACTGTCACTGGCGTTATGTAATCGACAACTTGTTTGGAAAAGTAACCCGTATTTTCAGCCATGCGGCTACGCATATTCCAGAGAGGGTCGACGAAAAGGGAGAGGTTTACCAGTGCACTGCTGATGATTCCGCCTATGCGATCCTTCAGACAGACTCTGGAGTGGTTTGTCAGTTCAACTCNTCGTGGTGTGTCCGGGTGCGGCGTGATGAACTNTTCACCATGCAGGTTGACGGCACTGAAGGTAGTGCGACGGTAGGNCTCCGGAAGTGTATAGTTCAATCCCGGGAGGATACTCCTACACCAGTTTGGAATCCTGATGTGGAGAGTCCGATTGACTTCTTCGAGGACTGGAAGGAAGCGCGACCTGAGGACGAATTTGAGAATGCCTTCAAGAGCCAGTGGGAATTGTTCCTCAAGCATGTTGTTGCAGAAGAGCCTTTTCCCTGGACTCTGCGGGAAGGGGCGAAAGGGGTTCAGCTTGCTGAGCTAAGCCTGCAATCGAGCAGGGAAGGTCGATGGATGGANGTGCCAGAGTCGTAGCTTTCTCAGCTTTCTCAGCTTTCTACTCTGTTGGGCTGAGGGCACATCTGAATCCGAGATGGCAGGTTGTTGAGTCAGGGCTGACCTTGCTTCGGGCAGAGTTACGATAGCGATTACAGTAGGATTCGTGGCAGAGGAAGGATCCTCCCCGGATAATCTTTTCAGTGCCGCTCCCGGGTCCCCGGGGATCTCTGGACGGNGACCGGTCGTANTAGCGCGGGTCAAACCAATCAGCAACCCAATCCCAGGTATTGCCCACCATGTTGTAGAGTCCAAAGTCATTGGCTTGAAATGAGCGTGCCGGAGCCGTGCCGCAGTAGCCGTCAGCGCCANTATCGTTTTCCGGAAATTTTCCCTGCCATATGTTGCAGCGATGTTTGCCCCCGGGGTTAAGTTCATNGCCCCACGGATAAGTCGAACCCTCCCTCCCGCCGCGTGCTGCGCATTCCCACTCCGCTTCGGTAGGAAGGCGCTTCCCCGCCCATTGGCAAAAGGCCATAGCGTCATGCCATGATATATGGACAACCGGATGGTTCATGGACTTGCGAATATTGGTGCCGGGTCCACCAGGTTTTTTCCAGCTGGCACCCCCTACCTTTGCCCACCATTCGACGCCAAAGGCCCGGTCAAAGCTCAGGCGTTTGAGGTGTGACTTTGGAATCTGGGTATGAAACACAAAAGACCATCCGAAGTGCTCCGCCTCAGACTTGTATCCGGTCGCATCCACAAAAGCAGAGAATGACTCATTGGTGACTGCGGTTTGATCAATGAAATAATCCGCGAGACTAACTTGGTGGACCGGNCCCTCCCCGTCTCCGCTCCAACATTCNGATCCTTCGGAGCCCATGGAGAACACTCCTCCTCCTACCATGGTCATGCCATGATTTGAACCACTCTCGGCTGACCGGACGAGGCATGTTGTTCTGTGCGCCGAATTGCTCTCATTCCTTGAAGGGGTGCAGCAACGTTTTTCTTCCGGCATGCCTCTAGCTAGCGCGGGGCGGTGAGCATGTCGAATATGATTGCGATGCCTTTTAGCAGAGGCATCTTCGAGTATGTTCAGAGTGTTTTTCCTGGTCGTAGCTTTATGGGGATCAACATGTGCAGCCCAGGAGGTTACCTTCATTGACTTCAGTGCTGACCAGAAGCGGATAACCGTGGTGGACCGGGAAAAGGATCAGTATCTGGGACACGTTTCTACTTGTCTGCTGGATGACGGAAAAACCATCCTTGCGGTCTACCCCAAAGGGCATGGGCGGGGGGCTATCGTTTATAAGAAAAGTNCGGATGGCGGGCGAACGTGGGGAGAGCGGATGCCGACACCAGCGTCGTGGGCNACGTCTCNGGAGGTGCCAACCTTGCATCGCATGAGCGGCCCGGATGGGAAGAAGCGCATTATCCTCTGGTCGGGCTTGTATCCCGCTCGCAATGCGATCAGCGAGGATGAAGGGGAGAGCTGGAGCGAATTGAAAAAAGTTGGGAACTGGGGAGGGATCGTAGTGATGGGAAGTCATCTTGAAATGAGAACCGGAAAGGGCCACTACATGTGTGTTTTTCACGATGATGGGCGTTTTTTTTCTGAACNGGGAAACCTGTCCAAACCGGTAGAGTTCTCNCTCTACAGGACGCTGACCAAGGACGGAGGGTTGAGNTGGTCTTCCCCTGAGNTTCTGCAGAAGGACAGCTCTGTCCATCTTTGCGAGCCTGGTCTCGTACGATCTCCNGACGGTAGTCAAATTGCGATGCTNTTGAGAGAGAACGCGCGAAGAAAGAATTCGCATATTATGTTTTCAGATGATGAGGGTGCCACTTGGAGCAGGCCCAGAGAGCTCCCCATTACTCTTACTGGGGATCGCCATACTTGCCGTTACGCGGCCGATGGGCGCTTGATCATAGTGTTCAGAGGGCGTTATGCTGCGGGAAACGTTATTTCGCCCGTTGATGGGGATTGCGTGGCATGGGTTGGTCACTACGACGATCTTGTAAAAGGCACCCCGGGACAGTATCTCCTGCGACTTCTTGATAACAAGGTAGGACATGACACCACATACCCCGGTGTAGAAATCCTTCCGGATGATAGTGAATCCATCGTCGTGACGACTTATGGTCATTGGATAAAGGGCGAGTCCCCATTTATCCTGAGTACCCGATTCTCCACGACAGAACTTCAGGGCCACTCCGNAAGANGTTCGAAGATTTTGTTGAAAGAAGATGCAATGAGGATCCGGAAGTAGGAATCTTGAGAGATTCGCGCTAAGGGCTTTGAGTTTGGGCCCGAAAGGCTACCCTCCCGCCGTGGAAGGAATTCCTCAGATCCTTGTCGCNGTCGTGCCCATCTATTGCCTCATGGCGGTTGGCGGAGNATTGCGGCGTGCGCAGGTGCTGGGCCCACAGATGGATGATGGACTCACNAAGCTCGTGATTCATGTGCTCTATCCGGCATTGATTCTTGATAAGGTTCTCCACGCAGAGTTGCTGCGCGATTTTTCGGTAGTCGCTTGGGCGATCAGCGTGGGATTCGCGGTGATCGTAATCGGTTTAATGGTGGCTCTTCTGATAGGGCGCGCCATTGGTCTCAGAAAGGGGACGGGATGGCGTAGCTTTACTCTTACCGCGGGCGTCCAGAATTACGGCTACGTTGCAATCCCCCTGCTCATGGTTTTTTTNCCAGAAAATGAAGCCGCCGTTCTGGGCGTTCTTTTCACTCATAGTCTGGGCGTGGAACTGGGAATCTGGACGCTGGGAATGTTCATTNTGCGAGGGAAGCCCATGAAGTCGCCCCGTGAGTTCATCTCCGGTCCCATGGTGGCAGTCGTCGTCGGGTTGCTCATGGTCCTTGCCCGGGTTGATACCCTGGTTGCATACAGCAAGGTGACCCAATTTGCGTTCGAGATCTTTCTCAATCTCCTTCACTGGCTGGGACTCGCGGCGTTCCCTGTTGGGTTATTGCTAATCGGTACGGTAATATCCGACGTCCTTGGCAAAGAGCGGTATTCGCTGCGGATCGGAGTCGGGAGCATCCTNGTACGAATGATCGTGATGCCGATGGTNATTCTATCGATCGCGAAATTTCTGCCCGTCGTTGTCGAGTTTAAGCAAGTGCTCCTCGTGCAGGCTGCCATGCCCAGTGCGGTAGCTCCGATCGTTTACGCGCGGCATTATGGCGCGAATGCAGNTGCTGCAATGCACGTCGTGATTACCACCTCGATTGTCGCGATCGTCACTATTCCGGTGACANTAGCATTCGGGCGAGTGTGGTTGGGACTGTGAGAAGCACTCATCTGTCGGAGGGCGCGGTAAGCNGGTAAGTGGGTAAACGCATTACCGTGTGATAATGCGGGGAATGAGCGTGTCGCCTTTCTACCACGGGGATGTGTGCTCGGTGGGGACCGCGAGCGATCGAGCGTCTGGCGCCAGTTCAAGGGCTTTTAACCGTTGGAAAATTGAAATCGCCTGTCCGTAGTGGTCAACCAGCGGGGTCAGGAGTGAATTGACTTTGAACGAACGGTGATTTCGATACCTGAAATGGAGACAGATGTTTGCAGGAAGCAGATTTCAGGTGATTTTTACAGGGTTTTACGGTCCTCAGTTGAATACCTGTTAACCTGTGGGGATGCACCGAGAACCCTCACGCCTAGTCACACCGTCGTGGCACGTTTTTTCTGTATGTGGAGGCTGAATTTTGGCCTAATTTGGGTGGTGTGAGTCAGATAATGGGCGAGGGTATCCTTAGATATCCTTCCTTGTTTTCTGGACCCGCGGCCAAAAAACAACCAGCTTACGCTGATATTGCTTGATCACTGCATGAAGAACGCTCTGCCAATCCTGTTGGGACTTGCCCTTTTCCCAACCTTTTTGACCGCCGAGGATGATATCACAAAGGTGAATGCCACCACCAAGGCATTCTGGTCTTACAAGCCACTTCGTCGTCCAAGCGTGCCGGAGGTCAAGGATCCGGTATGGAGCCACAGCCCGATTGACGCGTTCCTCCTGGATCGTCTGGAGTCCAACGGACTCAAGCCGAATGGGCCGGCCTCGAAACGAGAGCTGATCAGGCGGGCAAGTTTCGACATTACGGGATTGCCTCCGACTCTGGAAGAGGTGGAGGCCTTCCAGAATGATTCCTCTCCAGAAGCCTGGGAAAAGGTCATCGACCGGCTTCTGGCTTCGCCGCACTATGGAGAAAAGTGGGCTCGGCACTGGCTTGATATCGTTCGTTATGCTGAGTCAAACGGTTTTGAGCGGGACTCCGACAAACCACATATCTGGCGTTACCGTGATTATGTGATCGATGCGCTTAACGCGGATCTCCCCTATGATCAGTTTCTTCTGCAACAGCTTGCAGGAGACGAGCTGGAAAAGCCTACGTCTCAGTCCATGATCGCGACAGGATATCATCGCCTCATGCAGTGGGATGATGAGCCCGCGGATCGACTCCTGCACTTATTTGATAATCTGGACGATGACCTGCGGATTACCACCGAGGGCATGCTGGGGATGACAGTGGGGTGTGCGCGATGTCATGACCACAAGGGAGATCCCATTTCTCAGGAGGATTACTATAGCTTCATGGCTTTCTTCCGCGGTGTAAAGCAGCCGGGAAAGGGTGGAGCGAACATCGAAAATGTTGGTGGCGGGGAAGAGGATGCGGGATATCAGGCTGCTCTTGAAAAGCACGACGCTGAAGGAGAAAGGGTCAAAGCCGAGCTGAAAAGCGCCGAAAAAAAGATCGGGCAGCAGCTGATTAAGGCGTTTCCCAGCCTCAAAGGAAGACTTAGCAGCTCTGGAGATGAATTTCAGATCCTGCTGGGAGATGGTCGAGAGGCGAAACCTGGAAAGTGGTTTTACACCACTCGCAAACCTTCGGCGAACTGGTCGGCGGTTAATTTTCGAGCCGAGAACGAGAAGTGGAAAAGCGGGCTGGCGGGCTTTGGCAAGGCCGGGACTCCTGGAATCAAGATCAACACAGAATGGAACTCCAAGGAGCTTTGGGCCCAAGCTACCTTCCTCCTGGAAAGTATTCCCGACAAATTGAGGCTTTCACTGATTCATGACGAGGACACCGAGATTTTTCTGAACGGCCAACTAGTTCTCAGGGAAAATGGGGTTCTTGGAAATTACAAGGAGTTCGATGCGGATAAGAAGTTTCTCTCTGCTCTGCAGACCGGACGAAATGTGGTCACGGCCGCAGTGCGGCAGACGAAGGGTGGCCAGTCATTTGATTTTGGGGTTAAGTCTTATCAGGGGGAAAAATTCACGATCGATGTGGCCCTCGCCATGGCGAAAGCAAAAGGGGTTGACGCGGGCCTCCTCTCCAAGCGGAAGGATCTTAAAAAGCGGATAGAGCAGCATGTCCAGAACCGTCCCAAGCCGACAAGCGTCAGTGCTCAGGTCGTGCAGGAGCACAGCAAGACCCCCCCTCCACTTTATGTGCACTATCGTGGGAATCCTCACGTCAAGGGAGATAAGGCCATGACCACGAGGATCCCGACGATCTTCGGAGGAGACGAGCTGGAGCACGCTTCCCCAGCCCACGGGAGAAATACCAGCGGTCGTCGACTTGCGCTTGCGAAGTGGATAATCAAGCCCGACAACCCCCGCACCTCGCGGGTTATAATGAATCGCCTCTGGCAACACCATTTTGGGCGGGGAATCTGTGCCACACCTAACGACTTTGGCTATCTCGGAGAGCGTCCAACTCATCCGGAACTCCTGGACTGGCTGGCGACGGAATTGGTGAGTAAAAAGTGGAGCCTCAAGCAGATGCACAAGGTGATCATGCTTTCTCAGGCCTATCAGATGTCCTCAAAAGGGCAGGCTGCAAGTTTGGAGAAAGACCCGGATAACAAATTATTCTGGCGTTTCAACATGCGTCGTTTGACTGCTGAAGAGCTGCGGGATTCAGTACTTGCCACGACAGGGCGTCTGAACCGGAAGATGGGAGGCCCGAGTATCTTCATCAAGCTCGCGCCGGAGGTATTGGCGACGTCTTCGACGAAGGGCGGAAAATGGGGCAATTCTCCTCCGGAAGAGCAGACTCGAAGGAGTGTATATATCAAGGTGAAGCGGTCGATCGTTCCGCCGATTCTACAGGATTTTGACTTGGCGGACACCGATGGCACCTGCCCGGTTCGCTTCCGGAGTATCCTGCCCACTCAGGCCCTGGCCATGATGAACAGCGCCTTTGTAAACGAAGAGGCCGTAAGTTTCGCTGAACGACTTCGATCTGAAGCCCCTGATGATCCTCGCCGGCAGGTAGGTCTTGCTCTTGAAATCGCTCTCGCCAGGTCGGCCACAGTGAGAGAGCTGGACTACGGCATGGAATTTGTAGAGGTTATGATGCGTGAACATAAGCTATCCTCTGAAGACGCTTTCAATCGATTCGCTCTCCTGGTCCTGAACCTTAACGAATTTTTCTTCGTCGACTGATCGAGAAGTTCTTTTCCAATACAATTTTTCCCGAATATTATGAAACAACCAGTGAACAGTTTTTGCGGTCAGATCAACCGGCGCGAGGCGATTCGCCATCTTGGTGGCGGGTTTACCTCGTTGGCTCTGACTGGAATGTTGGCTCAGGATGGATTCTTCAATAAGGCAAATGCGGCAAGTCTCCAGAGTAACCCTCTGGCCCCGAAGGACTCCATGCTCCCTCAGCGAGCCAAGTCAGTGATCTTCCTCTTCATGTATGGAGGTCCAAGTCACATGGATACCTTCGATTACAAGCCGAAGCTTTACCCCCTTGATGGAAAGACCATCGACGTAAAGACATTTGGACGTGGTGGTAAGAAAAATAAGGGGCGGGTCGTCGGGCCCAAGTGGGATTTTTCCCAACACGGCCAGTCTGGAAAACACATTTCCACCCTGTTTCCTCATCTTGCCAAGAGAGCTGACGACATCGCGTTTATTCATTCGATGTCTGCGGAGTCGCCAATTCATGGATCAGCGATGCTGAACATGAACTGTGGTTCTGTGGTGAGTGGAAAGCCCTCGCTTGGATCTTGGGTGAACTATGGACTGGGGAGTGTGAACGAGAACCTTCCGGGCTACGTGGTCATGCTTGAAAACAGTGGAGGACCTATCAGCGGAGCAAAGAACTGGACGTCCGGGTACATGCCTGCGAGCTATGCTGGAACGGTCTTCCGATCGCAGGGGGACCCAATCCTGAACCTGAAGAATGCCCATAATATGCCACGGGAGCAGCAGCGGACTCTTCTCGATTATCTCAGCACCATGAATCAGGAGCACCTTGGGTTGCGGGGAGATCAGTCGGACTTGTCATCCAGAGTTTCCAGTTATGAATTGGCTTACCGGATGCAGACGACGGCGCCAGAAGCGATTGACTTGGATGGTGAACCGGATCACGTGAAGAAGCTCTACGGAGTAGGCGAAGGGCGGACCGATGACTTCGGCAGAAAATGCATGCTGGCGCGGAGACTCGTGGAACGAGGAGTTCGCTTCATTCAGATTTACTCTGGAGGTGCACACAATGATGCGAACTGGGATGCCCACGGAAACTTGGAAGCAAATCATAACAAGCATGCAGGGAATACCGATAAGCCAATTGCCGGGCTTATAGCTGACTTAAAGCAGCGAGGTATGCTGGATGAAACTCTGATCGTCTGGGGCGGAGAATTTGGACGCCAGCCGACGGCGGAATACGCCAAGGGAACTGGCAGGGATCACAACTCCTTCGGTTTCACGATGTGGATGGCAGGAGGTGGTATCAAAGGAGGTGTTTCTCATGGTGAAACGGATGAGCTGGGGGCTGCGGCAGTGGGGGATTCTCTGCACGTGCGAAACATGCATGCTACCGTGCTTGACCGGATGGGCCTTGATCCAAACAACCTCAGCTATTTCCACGGCGGGCTCGACGAGAAGCTGGTCGGAGTGGAGGGCGCCAAGCCCATCCATGAGATTATGGTGTAGAAGAGCGCGGTATTCGTCACCCAAGGGAGAGCAAATTTGCTCTCCCTTTTTTGTGTCCACAACTCGCCTCTGGAATCTGAAATCCAAAGGGAGCAAGTTTGACGATATTTCGAGGGAACTCCCAAGACTACCTGCCCCGTCCACGAGGCCGAGATGGACGGCGTGGTCCCGACTGAGGTTTTCTTGACTCACCCTGTGTTCGTCTCTCGGCCTCGAGACGTCTCAGCCGGTGTTCAAGTCGCGATAGGCGATCCTCAAGCTCCCTCAGAGAATGATGTAATTCTGACACTCTGTCATCTTCCTGCCGATGCCCCCGGTCGTGGTGGCGCTCCCCTTCGTTGTGGTGACGCTCCTGCTCGTGGTGGCGCTCCTGCTCGTGGCGGCGTTCCTCGTGGCGGCGTTCCTCGTGGCGGCGTTCCTCGTGGCGGCGGTGGGTTCCTCTCGAATGCGTCGCGTCATCAAGCGGTC
>PBAI01000048.1 GCA_002715825.1 Roseibacillus sp.
AGGAGGAGAACGGGGAGCCACCGCACCTTGCGATGAGCGTGGATACTGAGGGCAACGAGATCATGCTAACGCGGAAGCGGTGAGGGTGAGTTCTTCCTCCGTCATGCTCACCGGTTATACCAGATCAGGTGGGCGCCTGGGTTGTTCCGGTCGGTAGCGAATCGCCCGTCGGTGCGCTCGGCAAGGGACCGCATGAGGGAGACGGTTCTTGGGCCAATGACGGAACGCCCGCTGGTGGAGCCGTAGCCGTGGATGATTTTGACGCCGGAGTGTCCCTCGTAAATCGCGTCATCAACTGCTTGCTCGATTTTTCTCCGGGCCCGGTCCCAGTCTTCCCCAGAGTGGACGACATCCACTTCCAGTAGGCCCTTGAGGCGTAGGCCGCGCAGTGAAAAGTCGCATTTAGGGCAGTAGTCGTAGGCGCCCTGCTCGATGGGGATTCCACAAGAGGGGCAGTGAGCATCCGACTGGTCCATGGGCTGATGAGAAAGGTAGCCGAGAGTCTGCTAATCGCGAACGGTTTTATGAACTCAAGCGCGAAAGGTTGATGTTTCGCCTTGTGATTCGGGGGGGATTCGACTCCAGAAATCGCTAAGTTGGATTTAAGAAGCGTCAGGTGGTTGAAAATAATATGTGGAGTTTTTGTAGATTGATCGTAGAGGTCCTGTGCGCCTCATCGAAGTGATCAAGATCCCACAAAACAAAGGGTTTTGCGGGTTTTGAGCCTGCGGTGGGGTTCCCCAGCAACGGATCTTTTGAAGTCTGGAAGCGGGATCATGACTCTCCAAAAACTATGAAAACAACACTGACCCTATTTGTTTGTATTTTGACTCTCACGCTTGTCGTTCCTCATTCTCTTCAGGCCGCGGATCCCGCAGAGGCCAAAACCGTAGGTCGCATCATCAGTCAGAGAGAAGATCTCTCCTCGTTTTTGAGAGTTCTCGAGAAGGCCGAGCTTGGTTCGTCTCTGGCGGAGAAAACGAATTTATCCTATACGGTGTTCGCTCCGAGTAATAAGGCGTTCGAAGCGCTTCCAGAGGGGGCCGTGGCGACGTTACTGTCCCCGAGGAATGACGACCGGCTGGAGGAGGTGTTCAATTACCACGTTCTGGGACGGGCGGAGCCTCCCTTTGAATTGGAGAAATACACCACTCTAAAAATGGTCAGTGGGCAGTGGCTGGCGATTGATTACGGGAAGGGGAAAATCGGGAAGGCATCCTTTGTGGGAGAAGTCATTCCCTGCTCCAACGGGGTGGTCTATATCATCGACCAGGTGCTGAGTCCGACCACGGACGATCTCTTTCAGGCGCTTCAAAAGGATGGACGCTTCAGCCTGTTTACCAAAGCGATTACGGCAAGCCGGCAGGGAAAGCTCTACCAGAATGTTCACGCCAATTACACGGTCTTCGCGCCGACCGATGCCGCCTTTGCGAAGTTGCCCAAGGAGGTGGTGGATTCCCTTTTTCTTCCAGAAAATGACGAGCGTCTGGAAGATATTATCAAGCACCACATCGCGGATGCGGTTTTCAGTGCGGGCCCCTCTTTTGGAGCCACTCGTCTGGGAGTGGCCGACGTTACCCCTGTCAGTGCCTTCGGGCAGCAGCTGAACTTCGCCGCGAAGGGGGGTAAGCCCACCATAGATGGAGTAGGAATCATTGAGACAGACCTTCCAACCGCGAACGGGCTTCTTCACGTTGTCGATTCTGTGATTCTTCCGGCGCAGAAGAGCACCCTTGAGATTCTCAAGGAAGATCCCCGTATGCAGAAGCTCGTGACGCTTCTTGAGGCTTGTGGACTCGACCTCGCGCTGGCGGATTCGGTAAAGTATACCATCTTTGCCCCTCTCGATGAGGCCTGGGACGCCAAGGAAGTGAAGAGCCTTGTTGCTGATCCCACCGGTGCGAACAGGGAGCGTATTTTCGCAATTCTTGCGCGCCATGTGATCACCGGAAAGCATGTGAGCGAAAATCCGGTTCCCTATGAGAAGTTGCGGACGATCCATGGTGCTCCGATTTACCTCACGGTTGATGACGGTCGGACGAGGATTCAGGGAATCGAGATTCTGGAGGCTGACAACGAGGCGTTCAATGGATTGGTCAATGTGATCGGGAAGGTGATCGGGGATCCCATGGAGCTTCCTGAAAACGACCTGACCAAGCTCGATGGAATCAAGTTCGCGCAGGCGACGCTTCGAGACGGGTCTAAGCTCTACGACGCTGGTCAATATGAGGCCTCGTTCCGGCTTTACGCCCGGCGCGGGTATGAATTCGTAGACAAATACGGGAGATTTCTTGCTAACAACGGCTCTGGAAGGCTACGAGCCGTCGTCGCCTTGTCGGTAGATCCAGTGGTCGAGTTTGCGGATAACGCCTGGAATTCCCGGAATGCGTTCCGAACGGCTCTTCGCGAACTGGAAGTCCAAGAGGATGGGGTCGAGGATTTGTTGCAGCTGAGCGACGATGAGGCTTCCAGCTTTGGAAGATAGAATTTCAATTGCCGCGTGTTTCGAGATTGGACGGGGTAGGGCATTGCTCTACCCTGTCGTCAACATGAGCAGCGGCACGGCAGACGATTTCAGCTTCCTTGGGCACGAGAGCAGCTTGCCCGCCTCGCCCGACGAGGCCAAGCTGGACACCTTTGCCAACAAGTCCCCCGGGCGAGGCTACACCATCACCCTCGATTGTCCGGAGTTCAGCTCGCTGTGCCCGGTGACCGGACAGCCGGACACCGCCCACCTGCAGATCAGCTATGTGCCTGACGAGTTGTGCGTGGAGACCAAGTCTTTGAAGTATTATCTCGCCTCTTATCGTAATTTGCCGTGTTTCAATGAGGAAATCGTCAATCGGATTCTCGATGATCTGGTAGCGGCTACCAAGCCACAGAGGATGGACGTAGTGGGTGAATTTTCGCCTCGCGGGGGAATCAGCCTGACGGCTTCGGCAAGCTACCCGGACGAGTGGTAGGACGCGGTGCCGGGTCGAGAGGGCCCGTTTTCCAGCAAACGAGTGATGAAGAGCGGGCAGAAGGTAGCAGTGCTGGTAAGCGGCGGCATGGACTCGGTGGTGGCCTTGTATGAGGCGCATCGTGAGCATGAGGTGGTGGTGGCCCTGAGCTTCGATTACGGCTCCAAGCACAACCACCGGGAGATTCCCTTCGCGCGGGAGCATGCGGAGAGTCTCGGGGTGCCCCATGAGGTTATTGACCTCGGGTTCATGAATGAACATTTCCGCTCGGACCTCCTCCAGTCAGGGGGCGAGATCCCCGAAGGCCATTATGAGGAGGAAACCATGAAGGCTACGGTGGTGCCTTTCCGAAACGGGATCATGCTGGCGATTGCCGCTGGGCTGGCAGAGAGCAGGGGAGCCGAGGGCCTCGTCATAGCGGCGCATTCTGGGGATCACGCGATTTATCCGGACTGTCGAGGGGAGTTCATGGAAGCGATGGGGGAGGCCATCCAGCAGGGAACCTACGAGACCGTGAACCTGCTACGCCCGTTTATCGCGTTGAGGAAAGAGGATATTGCCGCCCGGGGGGCGGAGCTTGGAGTGGACTTTTCGCGGACCTGGTCGTGTTACAAGGGAGGAGAGATTCATTGCGGCAAATGTGGGACCTGCGTGGAACGGCGGGAGGCCTTTGAAATTGCGGGTCTGAGTGATGTCACCGAGTATCATGGGACGGGACTACTGCAGGTGAAGGAAGAAGGGGAAACGTCATGCTGATTTCAGAGTTCTTCTATTCGGTGCAGGGGGAGGGCCTGCTGGCAGGAGTGCCCTCAGTCTTCATTCGAACCTCGGGGTGCAATCTCCGGTGCCGGTGGTGCGACACTCCTTATGCCTCCTCGGAGCCCGAGGGGGAGCAGCAGACGGTGGAGGAGATCGTGGAGAGAGTGCGGGAGTATCCCGCGCGCCACGTAGTCCTCACTGGAGGTGAACCCATGCTGGCAAAAGGGATCAGGGAGCTGGCGGCGGCTCTCCAGGAAGCGCGCTACCACATTACCATTGAGACAGCGGGCACGATCGAGCCGGATGGAGTCGCTTGTGATCTTGCCTCGCTCAGTCCCAAATTGGCTGATTCAACTCCGGATGCGGAGCAGTTTGGAGAAGGTTGGTCGAAGCGCCATGAAGAATGCCGCATTCAGCCCGAAGTGCTGGACGCGTGGGCCGCGGCCTATTCCTGTCAGTTCAAGTTCGTGGTGAGCGAATCTGGCGAGATGGGGGAGATCGAGGAGATCCTCCAGAGGATCAGGCCGCGCCCGGAGCCCGGGCAGGTTCTGTTAATGCCGGAGGGAACAGACTCCGGGGTCCTGCAGGAGAGAAGTCAGATGGTGGCAGAGCTCTGCAAGGAAACTGGATACCGGTTCTGCCCGCGGCTGCACATCGACCTTTACGGGGATACAAAGGGAACCTGAGGAGAGTGCTGCTCCTCAAGCTACTGTCTCCTCCGGGACCAGCGTGTAGTTGAGGTCGTTGATCCAATGGTCCTCGATGGAGTTAGCTGCTCCGAGGAGAGAGCCGACGACCGCGCCACGGTGACAGCTGTCTCCCCCGACCATGGCGTTGGCGATGATGCCCGCGGAGAAGTCATCGTGGTATTTCCAGGTGAGGTAGAGGGCAGCCGGGAAAGCCTGGTCGATGTAGCAGGCAGGGCTGAAGACCGATCCGATGATTTCAAGGTCGGGGCGATGTTCCCGTTTGGCAGCCTTTCGGGAGGAGAACCAGTCCCCGGCCTCCGTCATGATGGCGTCACGAATAGTGACACCCTCCCGGAGACGCAGATGGAGCCGCGTAAGACAGTCCGCGGCTCGTAGGACGTTGGAGTGGCGATGGGTGAGAGCCACGTGCTGTTTCACGAGGGATTTTGGATCGGGATGGTCAGGCAGGGCTGCAAGGAGAGCGGGGACTTGAGCGAGCCCCCCAATATGTTCATCCCTGATTCCACATTTACGGGGTTCTTTACCCTGAGAGTAGCGGGTGAAAAATCCACGGTGGTATTCCTCGAGGTAAGTATCTTGATGCCAACCCGGGGTCAGCATGCAGGAGATGTAGGTTTCGAGCCACGCGTCCTGATCGTAGGCTCCCTGCTTTCTGATCAGGGCGAAGAGCTCCTGCGCGAGCTGGAAATTTACGGTGTTGTCCCCAGCCTTGAGATTCTGGTGGTAATGAATGCCCTTCACTCCCCAGAAGGGGGCTTGATCGTGAAGGATGTCGCCCTTTTCGTTCAGGGCCTCGTAGCTTGATCGCCAGAAGATGCTGTCAGGGTGAGGATTACGAGGGTGCTGATAGGAATCGAGGCTCCCGTAGTCTCGCGCCAGAGCAGCCCGGTCGTAATACCAATGCCCCGGGAGAGCAAGAGCGTCGGCAACCAAGGAGCCTAGAAAGGGGGTGATGTGGATCATGTTTTTTCGCGTTCGGGACGATAATGGCACCTTAGAACGGATTCCATTTGATCCAAGTGATCTTGGGATACCAGACCGAGCTTTCGTCTCAGGGAGATGGAAATCTGATTGCAGAATGAATGGGCTGGGGAACTGTAGCGTCGTGAGCATTATTGCGGTGATCGGCGCAGGGGTCTCGGGACTCACGGCTGCCTATGAGCTTACCCGCCTCGGGCACCAAGTTGTGGTGCTCGAAAAAAGCAGGGGGTTTTCCGGCAGGGCTGGGACTCGTCGCCGCGGAGCTGCGTGTGTTGACCACGGCGCCAATTTTTTTCGAACCACGGATCCGGAAATAGCGCATCTGGTCCACGAAATTCTTCCGACGGACGAGCTCGTGGAGGTGGTGGGAGAGGTATGGACCTTTGATCGAAGCGGAACAATTGTTCCGGGAGACCCGGTTCAGAATGGGGAACCAAAGTATTCATATCGCCGCGGTATCAATACTCTGGGAAAGCTCCTGCAGAAGGTGTCGGGGGTTGAAGTGCGCCGGGAGGTCCGGGTGGCAAGAATTGAGAAGGAGGAGGGGCGATGGTTGCTCAGGGATTCCGGGGGAGCCAGCCATGGCCATTTTGACGCGGTTATCACCACCGCACCTGCGCCCCAAGCTGCCCAGCTCCTTCGCGCCAGCACGCTGCCGGAAGCTCTCCAAACGACTCTCATCGAGGCACTCAGAGCTTCCTTGTATCACGCTCAGTTTTCGTTCCTCCTGGGGTATGATGAGTCCCAAAGCCCATCAAGAGGTTTTCACGCACTGGTCAATTCCGACGGAGCTCATGCCGTGTCATGGATGAGCTTCGAGGAAGACAAGCCGGGTCATATTCCAGAAGACAACAGCGTGCTGGTAGTTCAGATGTCTCCAGCTTGGTCCAGCCGGAGGTTGGAACGTCCCCCGGAGGACATTCTTCCCGAGGTCCTTGAGAACGTCAGCGTCTTGCTACCTGAGGTAGCGCAGACACCGGATTGGTGGGATAGCCAACGCTGGATGCTGGCAAGCCCCAGTAGTGCGGTAAATCTGGAGGCTCTCAGGACCGGGGAGCAAGAGAATCTCTTTTTTGCCGGGGACGGGCTGTGTGGTCGTGGCCGTGTGCCCCTTGCAATGAGTTCGGGTCTCGATGCTGCCCGGCGGGTGGCGGCAAAGATTGAGGCCTTTCGGAGCGCCCAGCCGCGCTAGGTTCCCAAGAAACTTTTCACAGCTTTGCCAGAAACGCGTCGGCCGCTTCGAGATGAGCGGCCTTTTTCTCTGGGGCCATGCGCCTTGCGGTGGCGCACATCATTGCCCAGCGGGGGTTTTTGGCGAGAGAGTCCACGTGGTTAAGAATCCAACGCCAGTAAAGTCCGTCCCATACCGAAGTCCAGTCCCCGGTTGGGTAGTTGCTCATCTTGCGGATGTAGGCTGAACCTGAAAAGTAAGGTTTGGTCGCAACTCCACCGCCGTCGGCGTGCTGGCTCATGCCATAGACATTCGGCACCATGACCCAATCGTAGCTGTCCACAAACATCTCCATGAACCACTTGTAGATTTCGTCCGGGTCAAATTCGCAGAGGAACATGAATCCCCCCAGAGTCATGAGCCGCTCAATGTGGTGGCAGTATCCGGTTTCCCTGATCCGGCCAATGACATCATCGATAGGCAAAATGCCTGTAGTCCCCTCGTAGAACGAGTCCGGAATTTTTCGGGAATGGTTCCAATGATTGGAGGTGCGCATGGTCACGCCGAGGTCGACATAGGTGGCTCTCATGAATTCTCTCCAGCCAATAATCTGCCGGATGAAACCTTCCATGGAATTGAGTGGTATTTCCTGTTTATCCGCATGGGATATGGCGCGGTTAAGAATCTGTTCAGGGGTCAGGAGCCCGATATTCAACATCGGGGTCAAGACGCTGTGCCAAAGCCAGTTTTTTCCCTCCACCATGGCGTCCTCGTAATCCCCAAAAAGAGAAAAACGGGCAGCAAGGAATTGCTGTAACCATTCTTCACTGCCCAGGTGGCAGGTTGGGTAATAGAGAGAGTCGAGGCTCCCGGGGTTATCTGGATAGGTTGCGAGAATGTGGTCGCGGGCCTCAAGGTCCACAGCGTCCCTCTCCGGAAACGGTATCTCGGGGATTTCACCCAGCATACGCTTAGGGACTTTTTTTCTATTTTGATCGTCGTAGCTCCATTCGCCACCGACGGGATCCTCCCCGTCCATCAAGACATCGAGTCTGCGCCTCTGAAACTTGTAAAAGTCAGCCATGAACCAGCGTTTTTTTCCCTCTCTGAATTTCTGGTTGGTGACCGAGTCGTTGAGAAACATGGGCGTTCTCAGTGATTTAATTTCCTTGGAGTAGAGCGAGCACAGGCGCTCCAATCTCTTTTGCAGAAGAAAGTCGTGGACCTCGGCTACGAGGAGATCCCCATCGGTGTGCTGAAGGGTGGCCTCAAACAACTGCTGCAAAGCAGATTCCCCAGGTCGATGCTCAAGATAGGTCACCTTGTATCCAGATGTCCTGAGTCGGTCTTCGTACCGCTTCATGGACGCCCGATGCAGCCATAGTTTTTGCTTGTGGAAGCGGGCTGGGTGATTGGCGTCGCCGAAGAAAAGACTATCTTCGATCAGGTAAATGTCAGTCGGGTCTGCTGTGATTCCGGGGTGCTCCTCGAAGAGTTGATGAGGAAACACAAGGAGGGTGCTACGGCGGGGGAGAGAGGACATGCGACGCTGGTGTTTTAGGATCCGTGAGCAGAATGAAGAAGGAAGAGAGCGAGGAACGACCGGATCGTCCAGAGGATGGTCCTGATCCAGTTCGTTCGAACCAGCAGTTGGTGCGAGGAGGCATCGAAACCGTGGCTCAGAATGTTGTGATACCGGATGGAGAAGCGCGCCGTGGAAATCCAGATTAAGGCAAGCAACGTGAGTCCGACGATCGGGTAGAATCGGCCGGCGCCACCGGGTGGGTCGATTGTCAGCCAGAGAGCCGAACCTGCCTCGATGAGCATTGGGGGTCCGACCACCCATGCAGTACGATTCTTATGGGCCTCGTGGTAGGCAGAGAAATGAGGGGATCCGACGAATGCCTTCAGCGGATAGTGGACGACTTGGACAAACCAGATCAACCCGGTCATGTAAATTGTCGCAAGAGTATGGAGAAGCGCGATTTCCAATGGTTCCGGCAGGGTTAAGTCAGGTGAAGCGTGGATAAAATGGCTGGTATGGTGAGACGGTTTGCCGGGACAAGGGGAAAGCAAGGAGAACTGTCTTCCAGTCGACATTAGCACTGACGATTTGGGGTCTTCTCACTAATCGGTATGTGGTTCGAGTGAGGACCGGAGAGTGGAAACGATTGGCGTGCTCGAGAAACCTGTGCTCTGGTCTGAAGTAAACTCCTTCACCCTTTGTCCGATTCAAAAAAGCACCGGGTCAGCGTAGTCTGGTTTAAGCGGGACCTCCGCTTAAGCGACCACCGACCACTCCACGAAGCCTGCCAGCGAGGAAAGGTCTTGTGCCTCTATTGCTTCGAGCCTTCCTACTGGCAGGCTGAGGATACGGATGCCAGCCACTTCCGGTTCGTGACCGAGTCGCTCATGGAGTTGAGAGAAGAACTGAGAGCCCGGGGTGGGGAACTCGTCGTCCGGGTCGGGGAAGTTCCGGACGTGCTTGAAGAATTGTGGAAAGGCACGGGTTTTAAAAATCTCTGGAGCCACGAGGAAACGGGTAATTTCCGGACTTTCAGGAGGGACAAGGAGGTCAAGAGCTGGAGCGAAGGGCGGGGTGTTGAGTGGCAGGAAATCCCCCAGACGGGTGTCGTAAGAGGGTTAAAATCACGGGATGGGTGGTCCTCGTTGTGGAAGCGGAGAATGGCTCAGCCATTGACGGGAACTCCGGAAAGGATAAAGCCTGCCAGCGGGGTGGACTCGGGGCACCTACCTGAACCCCGGGAAGTCGGGTTGGAAGAAACGACCAAGGTGAACGCCCAAAAAGGCGGAACGAAACTGGCGTGGGAAACCATGCAGTCCTTTCTGCTGGAGCGAGGCGTGGGATACAGGAAGGAGATGTCGAGCCCGCTCACGGGAGAGACGAGCTGTAGCAGATTAAGTCCGTATCTCGCGTGGGGAAATATATCTGTTCGGGAGGTGTTTCAGAGCACGCGAGATCGCGTGATGGATGTGCGTTGCGCCAAGGAAGAGGGGAGGCCTCTGGACAAACGCTGGGCGCAATCTCTCAGTTCCTTTGAGGGACGGTTGCGGTGGCACTGCCACTTCATGCAAAAATTCGAGGACGAGCCGGAGATTGAATTTGAGAACATGAACCGAGCTTACGACGGCCTTCGTGAAAATGAATTTCGCACGGATCGATTCGAAGCATGGTGTCGGGGCGAAACAGGATATCCGATGGTGGACGCATGTATGCGTGCGCTTCATCAGACTGGTTGGATCAATTTCAGGATGCGAGCCATGCTTGTGTCATTCGCTTCTTATCACTTGTGGCTTCATTGGCGGCAGACTGCGGTGTTTCTTGCCCGTCATTTTCTCGATTACGAGCCTGGGATCCACTTCAGCCAGTTCCAGATGCAATCGGGGGTCACCGGAATTAATACGCTCCGAATTTACTCTCCTGCCAAGCAAGTAGCGGATCAGGATCCTGATGGCGTGTTCCTACGGCGATTCTGTCCCGAGCTTGAAGGGGTGCCCAAGGTCTATCTTGCCGAGCCTCACCGGATGCCGGGCGTTCTTCAGCACAAAGTAGGTTGTCAAATCGGTAAAGACTACCCCCGTCCGATCGTCATGCATCGCGAGGCGTATGCGTTGGCGAGGCAGCGAATGGGGGAAATCCGGAAACGTCCAGAGGTCAGGGCTGAATCCTTCAAGGTCCAAGAGCGGCATGGGAGTCGCCGGCGAGCGCGGAGGCGCAGCCGCTAGCAAGGAGGTATGGGGTGCGAGGTCCACGGCGGGCGCTGTCTGAAAGGTGAGGGGCCTTATCTCTTGAAATCCTCAACCTAAAGCAAACAAAACATGAACAGATGAGTTTTATGCCGATGGTTTCCTTGCTTGTTGGTCTTTTGTAGTGAACAAAAGGGAATCAGGAGCTCTTCAAGCAGTAAATTGTGCAAGGAGATCCTCCACAACAACCACAGAAAGGAACAGGTCCAATGGCACAGCTAACTTCAGACAGCAGTCTTCGGGTATACCTCAGGGATATTTCTACGACAGAATTACTCGACCCGGAGGAAGAGGCGGAACTTGCAGAGCGCGTGGGTCGCGGAGACACCGAGGCTCGCGAGCACATGATCAGAGCGAATCTCAGGCTCGTGGTCAAAATCGCGCAGGATTACGCCAACAACGGACTTCCACTCGTAGATCTGATCGCGGAGGGAAACATCGGGCTCATGACCGCAGTGGATCGGTTCGATCCGGATCGAGGCGCAAAGTTCAGCACTTACAGCGCCTGGTGGATCAATCAGTCCATAAAGCGCGCTCTGTCGAACCAAAGCAAGACGATCCGGCTTCCCGCCCACATGGTCGACAAGATTGCCCGGCTCAGGCGCATCTCTGCAATCCTCACTGAAGAACTCGGAAGGGTTCCTACCGATGAGGAGCTTTCAGAGGAGTTGGGCATCCCTACCCAGAAGATCTCACGCCTGAAGCGGGCTTCGCAGCGACCAACTTCGCTCGACGCTCCCGTGAATGACGGGGAAGGAATTAACTTTGGCGAAATCATCGGAGACGACAAGGCAGTTCATCCATTGGAAGCTCTTGAAGAGAAGACCTTGAGAGGCCAGCTCGCTGATCTTCTCGAAGTGCTCGACGAAAGAGAATACCGGATCATCGACGCTCGATACGGCCTCGATGGAAACAAACCTCTCAAGCTTGAGGAGGTTGGCGGTGAGTTTGGTGTTACCCGGGAACGAATTCGTCAGTTGCAGGCCAAGGCGCTCACAAAAATGAGGCGTGCGCTTCACCGGATTGAAAAACCAATGCCCGATCCTGTCGGTGGCCCCTTGAATCGTGATTTAAGGGTGGCTTCCTGAGAGCCGTTAGTCGATAAGTTTGCCTGCAGTTCTCAGAGAGACCATTCACTAATAAAATGATGCAGGGAGTGCTTGATGGTAAAGATGCCGACTCGGGGGCATCGCCAATCTCTCCGCAAGCGAGGACTGGCCCGGTATCTCCCAAACGTCGGCCTCGAAAGGTTCTCATCATCGGAGGTGGTTTCGCGGGCTTGGAATGTGCTCGAAGGTTGTCGAATGATCGGCGCTTCGAGGTAACGGTAATCGACAGGACGAACCATCATCTCTTCCAGCCGCTGCTTTACCAGGTAGCGACCGCATCTCTGGCGGCTCCAGACATCGCTCGCTCTCTTCGGCAGATTTTGATGAAAGCGTCAAACGTCACGGTCCTCATGGACGAGGTGACAGATCTGTCTCCTGAGATTCAGCGAGTGAAGGGGAAGTCTGGCCAAATTTACGACTATGATTATCTGTTTCTTGCCGCGGGGGTGCAAACCTCCTTCTTTGGGCGGCCCGAATGGGAGGCCCACACCCTCGGTCTTAAATCGCTTACAGAGGCGCAGGGAATTCGTCGGTGCGTATTGAGCAATCTGGAAAAGGCAGAGCTTACAGACTGCGAGGACGAGCGTCGTCGTCTGATGACGGTTGTGATCGCTGGAGGGGGGCCGACAGGAGTAGAACTTTCAGGCGCTTTCACTGATCTCGTGCACCGCTCGCTTCGCGATGATTTTCGCCGCATCGATACCTCCGACCTGAGGGTCGTTCTCGTGGAGGGGAGTAACAGATTGTTGGGGGCTTACAGCGAAAAACAGAGTGCGTATGCCCTACGGCGTTTGGAAGCGCTCGGCGTTGAAATTCGAACCGACACGCTGGTTGCCGACGTGACCGAGCAGTGTGTTCATTTTGCTGATGGTTCCACCCTTGAGGCTGCGGCAATTATCTGGGCCGCGGGGACGGAGGCCAACCCCCTGACAAAACAGTTGGGTGTCCCTCTCGCCGATCGTGCGGGGCGAATCACTCCTGAGGCAGATCTTTCTCTTCCGGGCTTCCCCGAGGTGTTTATTGGAGGTGACTTGGTTTCTCTGGCAGACTCCAAAGGAGCATTAATCCCAGGTGTAGCTCCAGCTGCTGTTCAGATGGGGCGGCACGTCGCGAAAGTCTTGAAAGAGGAGCTAAGGCTGGAGCGGACAAGATTCAGAGATCAGAAACTGGAGTTGCGCCCCAGTTTTCGATACTTCGACAAAGGGATTATGGCAATTATTGGTAAAAATGCTGCCGTAGTGAGCTCTGGAGCGCTGAAACTCACAGGATTTCCAGCATGGCTTGCGTGGCTTTTCATCCACATTCTCTTTCTCGTTGGATTTCGGAACAAGTTGAGCGTTTTGCTGGGGTGGGCTTTTGCTTACGCGAGGAATACTCCGGATACCCGGATTATCGTCCAGAAGCAGGAATGAGTGGTTGGGGAGTTCGCCAATGACCCTTCCTTCGGAGAGTAAAGATGCGGGTATCCTGAACGATTCCCTCCAGTTAATGGCGCGGGTGTGTGATGCTCTTGAGCTAGCAAGGGATCTTCGGGAGGAGGCTACCGTCGGGGAGCTGGAGAACGTTCTAAAGAATCTTCGCGTGAGAAGGGGATTTACGGCGGAAGAGAAAAAAGTATGGGACGTGCTGTTTGAGCTTTGCCCACGACTGGAAGAGCCGTTTTATCCCGAAAGGTCTGCGAGGGAAGTGTCTTTTCACCTCGCGAAGCGTGGCACTCCAATTGCCAGATCACGTGTCAGGAGGATTCTTGCCAAATGGGGGTTGGATGTCCGGGGAAAGCAGAGGTGAAGGTGTCTGGGAATCCCAGTCGTTTTCCCTTGTCTCGACAATCCGGTGATAGGATTTCACTTTGCATGGATGTTTCAAGGTCCTGCTCTTGGTTCGTTTTTGGGAATCCTGTTGGTTGTCTCAACTTTTGCTGCGGAAGTTCCCGCAAATCTCAGGAGGGAGAACCTTGTAGCCTGGTGCATCGTCCCCTTTGACGCAGCTGAGCGAGGTCCGTCCGAGCGCTCAATAATGCTTTCCGAGCTTGGTCTTCGTAGATGTGCCTACGACTGGCGGATAAGGCATGTAACTGAGTTTGAGGAAGAAATCCTGCAGTATCGTAAACATGGAATTCACTACTTTGCGTTCTGGGGTCAGCATGAACGCGCCTTTAGCTTGTTCAGAGAGCACAGTATCCAACCGCAAATCTGGAAGACCCTTCTCAATCCGGGCAGGGAGACCCAGGAGGCTAATGTCTCTGAGGCCGCTGGAGCGCTCGTTCCTCTTGCGAGGCGGACGTCTGAAATGGGTTGTAAGCTGGGGCTGTATAATCATGGAGGCTGGGGTGGAGATCCCGCCAATCTGGTTGCAGTGTGTCGGACTCTTCATCGAGGAGGCCACCGGCATGTCGGGATCGTTTATAACTGGCACCATGGGCACGATCGAATCGGGAATTGGGCGGCAGACCTGAAGAACATGCTTACTTTTCTACATTGTGTTAACCTCAACGGAATGAACACCGGCGCGAAACCGAAGATCCTTACAATCGGGCAGGGAGAGCATGAGCTCTCCATGCTGCGCACGCTGATAGAGAGTGGATACACGGGTGCGGTAGGGATTCTCGATCATCAGGCTCACTTGGATTCGAAGGAGGTTCTCAGTGATAACCTTGACGGCCTTGCGTGGTTGACCGGGGTGATCATGCACCCTGAGTCAGTCGGGCCGAAGCCGACGCCTAGAACCCGGTCGCAGCGCGAGTGAAAGAGGTTAATGAATCATTCCTTTGTAGGAGAATCGGTGTGGCGAGTCCGTTGGACACTTCAGCTCTCGGGAGGGCCCGGCTGCGCCCATTGATTCTCGCGGATTTATCCATCTCGGCAGCAACCTTGGTTCTGCCCTCGTCCGACCCGCAGCAAGTTCGCCGCAAGGGCTTCGAGGGTTAGAGTTTCCCCAGCGCTCTGATGGGACAGTGAGCCGGAAGAAAGCGAAAAAGGGTATAAATGCGACCTGCTTATGGATAGAATCTTTTTGCATGGGCGGAACGGGAACTCTTCCGTAGGATCAAAGGGTTCCGGCATGAATGAATAACAAAGTGCTATTCCTCCTTCGCTTGAAGCTCTGAGGAAGGGAAGAGAACTGATGGCACGAAGAATAGCTATGAATACAATTCCCTCCCGGGTGTGGCCGGCAGTCCTGGCGGTCAGCCTTCTTGTTGTGACATTGACGCTGGCACGGATTTTGACGGTTGATGCTGAAAGAGATGCTTCCTGGGTCGGTCATGAGGTGTATTCAGGTGCACGAGTAAATTCTGCCACAGCTGCTGACTACGACGGTGATGGTTCTCAGGAGATCATCTTTTCGGCCGCTGGTAAGGTGTTCATGTTTCTTGGTCCTGATTACAGGACCAAGCAGGTCCTCGCCTTGCTTGATTCGAAACGCCCGAAGTCAAAAGCCCAGTGTATTCACTGTGTCCTGCACGACGTGGATCACGATGGCGATCTGGATTTCGTGGGATCCCATGCCCGTGGACTCTTCTGGCTTGAGTGCCCAGGGGACAAGGCCACCACCACGAGATGGAAGACACACCAGATCACCGACCAAATTCATGGTGTTCACTGCATCAGGTCTTTCGATATTGACCGGGATGGTGTCCCGGACCTGATCGCCAACGACTTTACGGAAGGGAAGGGTCCGTATTCAGGATCAATTTGCTGGCTCAAGCCAGTAATTCCGTCCGAGCCCAATGAGATGAGATGGTCGATCATACCAATCGCCCGCGGTAGTGCACCTGGAGGAAGCCATTATTTTGATTTTGGTGATGTCAACGGTGACGGTCGACCAGACTTCACCCTAGGTGCAAAAGGAAAGCCCTTTGCTGACGGGAACTATTTTGCCGTGTTTTACGCCCCAGAAGATCCTGCCCTGCCATGGCGCAGGGAGTTCCTTCCTGATCCCGGAGGCCAGACCGGAGCCACACATGCCGCTCCGGCTGATGTCAATGGTGATGGAGAGCCCGACATTCTGGCGAGCCGGGGACATGGTAACGGGGTGGTGTGGTTCGAAGGACCGGGCTGGAAGGAGCATGTGATCGACGAGGACATCCTCTTTCCTCATTCCACGGATTTCGGGGATATTGACGGAGATGGAGATATCGACCTGTCCAGCGTTGGTTTTGGCTCGAAGCTCGCCGCTTGGTATGAAAATGACGGACGGGGCAAATTTACCCGACATGTCCTCAGTCGTAACCAGATGGCCTACGACACGATGATCACGGATCTCAACGGTGATGGGGATATGGATATCCTCGTGGCCGGGCAGCAGAGCGAGAACGTGATCTGGTTTGAGAATCCGGGCGACGGTAAAGAATGATATTTTTTGCCGGGGTCAGGAAAGAAGAAGGGGTAGTGCCGTTCATGCCCCGCGCCTGAAGAGGTCACGCGTGGCTTTTGTGAGGGCTAACGGTAGTCTCTCCAAACCGACAGGGTAGATAAACTAAGGTAATCCGGATCTGGGCGGCGCGTTTCAGTTGGAGAGGAAAATAGACGCGAGGAGGATGCCACAACTCATGATCCGGTTGCTGTAGTAACCGTCCCTGACTGACTCCTGTGTGTTCTGGATATGAGCTTGATTGCAATCCAAGGAAGAAGAAACAAGATCATGATCACCAGCTTTGTGGAAATCATCCCGATATAATTGATGAGTTGAAACTGTAATTCGGACATGGAGGGAGCAATCCTTGAGTGGACCGCATAAATGAAGTCGCTTGCGACTTCGAGGCAAACCCACCACCAGAGGAGCAGGATAAATCCCATTATACTGCACCGAGCGAGGATCCGGCTGGCTGTCTCAAGTAGTTTGTCGGATGTATTCATGTTCCATTCCCCTACTACGGCAAAGGGTTGGCCGGCAATGGGAATTGATGAGGACCCGGCACTCGGCTAGGGAGCGAGAAGATCCGCAGGGTGGGCTTTGAGATTCTTGAGAAGAACTTCGTTTCAGCAGGAGATACTTGTAACGAGGTTAAGGATGTGTCAGTGATTCTGAATGAGGTTACTCCCTTTCTTCATCGGCGTTGTATTTGCCTTATCGATGCCCCTTGCGCTGGCCGACCACCATGGTGAAGAGAAAGGTCAGTTATCGCTGGTGAAGAGCTGGAAGGAATATCTCTCATTCAAAAGAAAGCAGAAATCGTTCGGGGTCTGGGCACACGAGGGGAAAACAACCGATGTCTGGGAGGGGATCCCTGCAGGGCTGGACTACGTGAGCACTTTTACCAGTCAGCTTAGTGCGGATGGGACCAAGATTCTGACTTCTCACATCATGCAGGCTACGGATGGCACCGTGCTTAGCACTGGTTCGGGGATGGAGACCTGGGACCCCAAGAAGAATAAGATCCTTGCGAGCTCTTCCGGATTTGATGGCGGAAAGTTGTATGCTGGACTCTCAGAGCTCGTTGGGATCAATGAAACTGAGGCCCGTTGGAGATACACGGAAACTATATCCGGGAAAACCTACGAGGTGCTGGTTACCTGGAAGACAGAGGCTCTTGACAAGATGAGTCAGACCCTGTCCAGAGTGGAAGATCCTGATAAGGTGACTGTGAACGAGTTTGCGAGAAAGCCTCGCCATACAAAGACCAAGCGATGAGCTCTCGTCAGCCCGGCGCAGCTCCTTTACGTTCTCAATGTGTGATCTCCGGTGAGCCGGGTCGTCGCAAAAGCTCGTATGAGAGATAGGTCCTGGGAGTCCGGTTTTGCGGATGGTAGGAGAGTATCCCCCCAGAGTCGGTCCGCCGTGAGGTAAGCCGAAGAGAATCTTAGCGCCCTCCGAAATCCTTGAGATAACGCTGGAGGTTCTTGATGCGCGATCTTGTGAGTTGGGTTTGCTGCCCGTAGAACAAAAGTGGGGCTGCAGATCCGTCCCGCATTGCGTCGGCATGAGAGGCTGCGTCAGCGTCGCGAAAAATGACCCACGCGCGTTGAGCCTTTCGGAGCAATGTGATGGCTTTTTCGTCCGGTAACAGTGCGATTACCTTTTTGTAGACTGCATTCAGCTCAGCATCGGCCCTCTTGAAGCTTTCGCGGGCCTGACTGTTCATCTCCTGTTGTGACTGTGCGAGTGTGGGGAGGGACAGCAGCAGGGTGCACCCTCCGAAGATGGTAAGGATTGAAATTTTCATCGATGAAATTCTGTGCCTTATGGCCGTGGTGTCAATTAAGTGGCTCCGGGTAGTGATGTTTCGAACCCAAGGGCTGTCGAGAAGTGCCAAAACGTTTTGCTTTGGTGGATCGGCAAGGTCAGAGGATGGGTCTTCCGGTGGCGTGATGTATTCCGTGCGACTCTTGCATTGAGTGAGATTGCGCCTTTCCTCCGGTTGCCGGTTTGTTTACTCCTCCAGTGTAGTATTCCGTTCAAAAGATGAAAAAAGGAGAGATGAAGGTATCCGTTTCCAGCGCCTTAATTGTGCTATCCGTGTTGGGTTTGTGTTTTGGAGATGTTTTTGCAGCAGAAGCGATAGAGGTGACCAAGGAGCGTGTCGGAGAGCTCCCGGGCGGAAAGGAGGCGGACGGAATCATTGGGGACTTTGTGTTGCGGAGTGACAAGGTTGAAGCAGTGATATCCCACAATGCTCCGTTGCGTCGAGCGAACATGAGCACGTTCTACGGGGACGGCGGAGTCACCCCCGGATGCCTTTATGATCTGACGCTGCGTGGCAAAGATAACGATCAGATCACGATTCTAGCTCCGCTTGAACAACGGGGGGAGGTGTCTTACGTGCGGATTGTCCCCGAGCGCGAGGTTGCTGCCAATGAGGCGGCTGTGGAAACGGTGGTCACGGCGGCATTAGGCAAGGGGGTCTTCAAGCGTTATCGCTATATCGTGACTGATGGAGTGCAGGGCGTAACCGTTCTCACCACCCTACGAAATGAAGGAAAGGCACCGGTTTCATTCAAGATGCAGGATAAGTGGACTGGTCTCGGACGGGCGAATTACGCAAAGGGATTTTTGTGGGGGGATGCCGTGGATCCTGCTGACAAGGCCGGTTACGCCTTATCGTGGGTCATGTCCCATGGAGTCGATCGTACGCCAAAGGGAACAGAGGTCCTCAAGCCTGGCGAAGAGTTGACCGTTTCGCGCTTCCTGGCAGTGGGGGCCTCACCTCTCGATGCGGTGGGTATTGCCGGATTACGACGTGGCGGCGTGATAACAGCCGGAGTTTTCCTGCATGATGACAAGGGCAATCCTGCTACTACTGCTGCCCTGTTGGTGGAAGTGGAACCGGGGAAGACGCTCGTGGGCTATCCAGATGACTCGGGTGCAGTAGCGTTGGCGCTCCCGGCCGGAACTTATTCGTGGAGCGCTGAGGACCAGGGGCGGGAAACGATCACGGGGACGATCAAACTTGAAGAAGGGGTGGAACCGGTGAGGCAGGAGGTCAAGATGGGTCCCCAATCAGTGGTGATATTCTCCATCAAGGACGACAAGGGGAAGCTGCTACCCTGCAAAGTGCAGTTCTCTGGAAGGGAAGGGACAAAGAATCCGAATCTTGGGCCACAGAACCGGGCGCACGGGTGCCGTGATCAATGGCACTCGGAGAGGGGTGACTTTCGGGTGCCTCTGGCTGCCGGAAAGTATCGTGTTACGGTTACCAGGGGTATCGAGTATTCGCATTACGTGAAGGAGATAGATCTTGCGCAAGGGGAAAAGGTAGCGGTGAAAGGCACATTAAGGAGACTCGTTGATACGAAGGGCTGGGTAAGCACGGATTATCATAATCACTCTACCCCGAGCGGAGACAACACGTGCGGTACGAAGGACCGGTTAATCAATCTGGCCGCTGAACACATCGAGTTTGCTCCGACGACGGAACACAATCGACTCTACGACTGGACGCCACACATTGCAGAACTGGGTTTGAGTGACGAACTGGCTACTGTTCCCGGAATGGAACTGACTGGTCCGGGAGGACACCTCAACATGTTCCCCTTAAAGCCGATACCGCGGACTCAGGACGGAGGAGCGCCAGTTTGGGAAAATGACGCGCGAATTAACGCGTTGCATTTACGCGATTTTCAGGGGTTGGAGCCCGACCGGTGGGTGCATCTGAATCACCCCCGAATGGAGATTGAGTTTTTTGACAGGAATGGGGATGGAACTCTTGATGGAGGCTACGTTCTTCTGGGAGAGATGCTGGATGGGCTTGAGACGGAGAATTTTGTTACACAGTTCCGGGATGGGGACGGTATTCTCGCGGGAGTGCCTTATCGGGTACGCAAACAGGGTGAGCGAAGTGCCGGAAGCATCGCCATGGTGCGTGAGGTGATCTGGCTGCAGCTACTGAATCAGGGAACACGCGTCTGGGCGATTGCAGTTGCCGATGCACATTCGGTGTGGGGCAACGGCGTAGGAGGATGGCGTACGTATGTCCCTAGTTCGACCGACAATCCGTCTAAGGTTGACTGGCGTGAGCTCTCCCGGAAATCGAAGGAGGGTCAGATGGTGCTGACAACCGGTCCGTTTCTCAATGTAACCGCCAATGGCGCTTTGCCGGGTGCGGATATAGAGGGCAGAGAGGTCTCTCTCGATGTCACAGTGCAGTGTACGGACTGGATCGACATTGACCGAGTCCAAGTCCTAGTCAACGGGCGACAGCGTCCCGATTTGAATTTCACTCGAAAGTCCCACCCGGAGATGTTCAGGGACGGGGTGATGAAGTTTAATCAGTCACTGAAAGTGAAACTCGAGAAAGATAGTCACTTAATCGTCGTCGCGATGGGAGAGAATTTCGATTTGAAAACCGGATACGGGACAAGCGATCAGGCGCTCATGCAGCCCTGTGCGTATCACAATCCGATCTTTGTCGACGTTGATGGTAATGGGTTCATACCCAATGGTGATACACTGGGTTTTCCGCTTCCTACCAAGAAGATGAAGCCCGAGCGTGTGATCGAGTTGATTGAAGAGGCGAAAAAGTAGATAGAATGAAGGCGATCCTCGGAGCGCTGGCGTTGCTCGCTGTCTTCTGGCAACCGATTACCGGTTGCTCGTTGTGCACGGATTTCCCGGGAGCCTCCGGAATCCTGAGCCCCCGATTGCTTGAAATTGCCTCGGCCATTCGGCACGAGTTGGATTCGGGAGGGCTTGAGCCGAATCCCGCTGCTCCGCTTCCAACAGGTGGGCGAGTGCTTGGTTACCGGATGGCGGGATTGCTGCAGGGCTATTCGGCGCGGAATGAGAGCCTCGAGCTTGTGCTGATCGATAGCGGCGCCCGGTTTCGCTTTGATCCGCGCACCCCGGAGAGCGGCTTTGAAGCTGTGTCAAAGAACAGTAAAATTCGTCCCGCGAAGCAATGGGTCACTGGCTTAGAGGTGTTTCATGCCATTCTCGATGGTCGTATGCCGATTGATACGGCAGAAATACGAGGGGTGCTTGTGGTTGAGCCATGGAAGGAGGGAGAGTTACTCGGAGAGGAGGTGCCGATTTCGCCTGGTCCCGAAACTGGTGGAGAGATGCATGGAAAAGAGAACGGCGCGGCGTCAGGCAGAATCGCTACGAACGGGCCGGCGATCGCATTAGCCGTTCTTGTAGCATTTCCGGTCTTGATGGTCCTCAGGTCGCGCAAGAGGAACGCTTTGATTCATTGAGGGGTCCTCGTGCTTTTGACCGGCATAGTCGTTCCGACCCTCCACAAAAAACTCCTCGACCGTTACAGTCGAGGAGTTGAAAAATTATTCGAGGGAAGATCAGGAACCTTTCTTTCTGCCAGCGATCTTGGCGAGAAACTTCTTTGGGGCTTTGGCTACCTTGCTCTTACAGCCTCCACAGCACACGGCTACGGAAATTGTTGCAGTTGCATCTGGATCGTTGTCGCGGCCACTGATCGGGCACTTTCCGTCGGCGGCCTCGGCGACTTTGCCAAGAAGAGCGACCGGGTCTTTTTCAAACTTAGCCAGGCATCGACTGCAGCAGAAACCTACCTTGATCTCGACGGCAGTGCTGCCATTGGCGGTTTTTCCTTTTACCGGGCAGATTTTATTCACTGGACCGGCAAAGACGGGCAGAAGGGACAACATTAGGCCACAGACGACGAGCGAGATGATTTTCATAGGTTTTGGAGTGATATTTCTTACCCCTTCCACCAGCACTTAAGTTGTCAAGTTCGTGTTCCAAAGAAAGGGAGTCTTAGTGAAACAGGCAGGACTGGAGAATCTCCGTGTGCAAAGGTATTTTGGAATTCAGTTGTCGACGGCTCCTTTTATCGGGAGGCTCGATCGTTCTTATGATCTTCCCTGATTTGGCCAAACTTCTTGAAGCGCGTATTGCGGTGATTGCGGATCACGGATTCCGGGATCGGGATCCCGAGGCTCATCTTGAAGCCCTCAAGAAAGTGAGTGGAGAAATCGGCTCCTGGCACGAAACACATCGAAGCGAGATTGATGCGAACTTAGACCACTTTCTCACCGGAGCCAGTTATCAAAAGGCACTCCTTTATCTTCAAACGGGGACCCGTCGGCCCTGTGGGGAATAGGCGAGGGCTTGGTGCCAAACGTTGACTAGTGAGACGAGCGGCTTACCGCAATCGAGGGCTCAGGCGCAGTAGTTAAATGACGTCGTTGCAAAGAGGCGTATCGTCAAATGAGAGCTGACAGATTGGAGATGCCGGATCTGTCTTTTTAGAGTGTAGATCGTTGAAATAGCTCCAGCGCCGGAGATTGGAATCAAGGATTGAGCTCCCTCCGAGTGACAATCTTAAAGTCGACTTGGTCGGACAAGTGCTCACCACAATCAGGCCGATTCGTCCGTAGCTGTTGATTTCAATGATGGCCGTAACAGACACATTCCTTGTGTTGGTTAACGGGGATCCTGCGACGGGCCGTGCGGCCGCACTAAAGAAGCGGTCGGAGGTTGAGGGGTGATCTCAAAGAAGAGGGGGGTCAATTTCAGTTCGGAGAAGGTCCCTCTCCGAGCTTTCTTCTTGCGCGTAAGGCCTCATTTTTCGAACATTCTCCTGTTCCATACTTCTCTTCTTTTCACGAATATGTTCTCCAAAATACTTCTAATGTCCAAGTTGGCGCTTCTTGTTCTCATTGCGAACGGCGCCGCCAAGGCCGAAGACCTTCTCAGCCCATCCGACACCGTTTATGGAGGCCAGCTCACCGGGGATAACTTTCAGGTGGGAATGAGCGGTTTTGCGGCTGGTGCCAATAACTGGCCCGGTGGTGAGGCGCCGGTGAACGCGCTGGACGGAGTCGGTCAGAAATATCTCAACTTCGCGAGGCTCAATACTGGAATCGTCGTTACTCCGGGTATTGGACCCTCGGTTGCGACCTCCTTAAAGCTCTGGGCGGCTAATGATGCCCCGGAACGTGATCCTGCCAGCTACGAGATTTATGGGACGAATGCCGTCCTTGATCAGGGCCCCTTTCCGGTCTCAAGTTTTGTCCTGATCACTTCGGGTGATCTCGATCTTCCAGGCAGTCGAAATCCCGGCGGCGGCGCCACCCTCAACGATGTCAATCTGCAGACCGTCGAATTTAACGGAAACGTGACGGCCTACACGTCCTACATGATCATTTTTCCCACAGTGAAGAATGGTGGAAGCGCAAACAGTATGCAGATCGCTGAGATCCAGCTCGATGGATCAGTAGGGCTTCTGGGTGACTTCGACGGGGATGGCCTGTCTGATGACTATGAAAATGCCAATGGACTTGATGCAAACGATGATGGCACCGTTGGGGAGTCCTCTCCGGGTGCCATGGATGGTCCGAACGGAGCACTCGGCGATCCAGATGGAGATGGCTTGAGCAACACGGAAGAGAGGGACCTTGGAACAGACCCCCAGGATGAAGACTCTGATCAGGATGGCCTTC